>JBGUKZ010000067.1:0-1739 GCA_045114795.1 Anaerovoracaceae bacterium | reverse complement strand
TATGTTCGAAAAGCCGAATTTTGCAGCATTCTGTTCTATAAGATTGCAGGCCTCTTCTTTTTTCTCTATCGCGTATACTTCGATACTGCCGCTTTGGGCTGCGATCTCGCATGCCACCGAGCCAGTTCCGCTTCCTATGTCGTAAACCGTTGCTCCCTCTGTGAGACCGAGTTTCATAACGCTCAGGTGCCTGATGTTCTCTTTTGTCATAGGAACTTTGCCCCTGATCATCTCGTCATCGCCGATCAGCGGGAGTACAGCCTTTACTTCAGGTTTGCCGTTTATAACTATTGCTGTGTAAAGTCCCGGCTCTGTCACCTTGCCGCAGTCCTCTGCGCGTATCATCCCTACTATTTCTTCAGGATACGACAGCTGGAATCCGAGTACGATGTCGACGTCTCCGAGACCGTTCGCTACAAGCAGATCTCCCATCAGCTTCACATCGCCTGCGCCTGAGAGAAGCACGAATGTCTTCTCATTGTATCTGACAGAGTTTACCAATTCAGCCGCCACCCTTTTGTCATCCGAGCAGCCGTGTATGCTCACCAGCTTGGCATCCTGATAGCTCACTCCAGCCTTTGCGGCAAGGTAAGCGAAAGAAGATATTCCAGGATGCACACTTACAGCACAATCCGTGCCGGATTTATGTGCCCACTCCCTGAGAGCCGGAGCAAGTTTCTCCGCTCCGCTGTAAAACCCGGTGTCTCCGGAGAACAGTACTGCAGCTCTTGCAGGTATCTCCTTTTCCAGAACAGGGATGATGTCTTCAGCTTTGTAATACGGGTATGCCTTGTGGTTTCCGTAACCACTTATCATGCGCGAAGCCCCGAACAGTATCTCTGCCTTTTCGATCGCTTCAGCAGCGTCAGCTGTAAGCAGACCCTTTCCTCCCGGGCCTATGCCGATCAGGTCTACAGACATGCGGCTGCGTATGCCGAAGTGCTTTGCAAGCGCACCGTTGACCGTCAGTCCGGTCTCTTCAGACGGACGTCCTATCATGTACACAGGGATCCCTGCCCTGGCAGCTGCTTTTACCTTGTCAGGCGCTCCTCCTGCTGATCCGCTGGACTTCGTAACCAGGATCTTTATGTCGAACTGCCTGATAAGAGCCAGGTCGGTCTCCATGCTGAACGGTCCCTGCATCGCGATTATATGTTTTCCGCTCAGGCCGGCTTCCTCGCAGAGAGAGATGCTTTCATGCGAAGGCAGCACCCTCGCGTAAAGCCTTTCGCGGATATCTTCATCCGCTGCATAGATGCCGAGCTCCTTGCTGCCTGTCGTAAGGAGTATGTTTCCTTCAGTCTCTGCCAGTGACTTTGCACATACGGCTGCATTCTCAAAGTCATGTATGTCCGCATCCTCAGGGAACATCTCACTGTCTGTATCTCTGAGTATCCTTACGTATTCCTTGTCTGCCGCCAGGCAGGCAGTAAGGATGTTATGCGAAACATCCGCAGCATAAGGATGAGTGGCATCAAAGACCATATCCGCCTCAAACTTCATGAGATCATACATCTCAAGAGCGGTCATTCGTCCCTTGCGCACATCGGCAAGCCCGCTTGGCTCCATGACAAGCTCACCGTATTCGGTAGCCACGCATACTATATGCGCTATTCCGGATGCGGTCAGCTTTTCAGAGAGCAGCCTGCCTTCTGTTGTACCTGAAAATATCAACGGCTTCTTCATAATTTATACCCTCTCGGTGTGATAAGTCTGTCACCCATGATACGGCTTTGAGA
>JBGUKZ010000066.1:0-27969 GCA_045114795.1 Anaerovoracaceae bacterium | reverse complement strand
AGTCTAAACTCATCTGAATACTTTCTTTTTCTTGACATAACAAAACCCCTTTCGTCAGATTCTGTCTAACAAAAGGGGTTCACTTCACACAGGAGGCCTTTTGATTTACGGCAGTTTTGTCGACGCCGGCATCGATTCGTATATCGGTATCTCGAACACGAGTCCCTTATTGGTTATCCCGTACTGGCTGTATGAGTTCTTTGTTGACCGGGCTTCGCTGTAAGGCGCCATTATGTTTGTCATGTACTGGTGAGTCCCGACTTTGGACGCGCCGTTTCTTACATTGAATCTCTGATAATATCCCGTATGCTGGCCTTTATTTATATAGTTTTTGGCCAGCTCGGCAGCGCCTCCCTCAGTGGCTTTAGCCGGAGTCGTCCACCCTTTTTCGTACGCATAGACCAGACCGTTATACAGCGGGTTCGTGCCGCCGAAAGCGCCGATATTGAACGGATTGTAGACCTTTGTGCCGAGTATCTTCGTCCCGTTCACGGCGTCTCCGCCGTTCCCCGTCTCCTGCCTCGCTCTTGAGGCAAGGAACACCGGACTGACATTGCTTGCCGCTCCCGCCTTGACAAATACGGATGCCGTGAATCCGCAAGCCGGAAGCCTGGTCGGCGATAGTATCGCGCTCACTACCGAAGACGTCTGATACGCAGGCTTGTATGAAAGATCCTCGAACATGTAGATGCTGTTTTCATTCAGGAAGTTGCGAGGATCCATGTAATACGCGACGACCTTGCTGCTTGCCTTGTACCATCCCTTTTCATACTGCTTTGTGCCATCTCTGTATGAGGTCGGATATGAGGACGAGACCAGTGAAGTGCCGCCGCTTGTCTGTTTCGACAGCGCTGACGACCAGGATATGTTGGTCCTGTAGGCCACGAATCCCCAGTTCGGATGCGCTTTATGCAGCACGCGCAGCTTCGTCTTATATGATTCAGGGAATCCCTGATTGCTCATGTACGTTTCAAACTGTTCGTCAGTCATGTTGGACGCCGGTTTGGCCACATAGCTTGCGGCGGACGATCCCGAAGCGGCCGTCTGTTTCCCCGTAAGCTTTACCTTGCTGGAGCATACGTAATAATACTTGCCTCCGTACTTCACCTTGTACCAGGTGCTGCTTGTACCTCTGGTCGATTTTACCGGAGCCGCCTTCAGAACGACGGTGATCTTTTTGCCCTTTTTGAAAGTCCCCGCCTTCTTCATTTTTACGCCCGCGCCTTTGCGGTAAACAACTTTTTTAGTTACCTTGCCCTGGACGCTTCCGTATTTGACATGATCGATAAGATCGGCCCTTACATATCCCTTGATTCCGTTCGCTGTGACATAGTACCATTTGTTCTTCGCAGCCGTGCTGGTCTTGCTCTTGAATACTTCCTTATGTATTACAACAGCGGTATCATCGCTGAGTACGGCAAGTTTCTTCGAATCAGTCGAGGAAGACTTGCGCAGAATGGCTCCGTCGGAAGAATTTATCCGGCCTGTCGCGTTCGGCGCCGAAACAGCATACGCTCCCGAAGAGCATACCGCCATTATCACGGCAACAAGGAACAGTATTATGCATATATTCAGTTTTCGGGACAATGTATTTTGCATGTTTAAAATAATTATTTATTCGTAAATAATAAAAAACGGATGAAGCGAATACTACCCCTATTATCATCCGTTATTGTATAACTTCGGCTTCTGCCGACGCTTTATTATTACTAAATATTCAGATAAAAAACAGCCTCTATGGCTGCTTGAAGCGGTTCTCGTGGATGAATATCTCCTCGATCGGCATCTCAAGAAGATAGGCTATATCCATTGCAAGTTCAAGGGATGGAGTGCATCTGCCGTTCTCTATAGAGCTGATCGTCTGCCTTGAGACGCCCAGATTCTCGACCAGATATCCCTGCCCTATCTTTTTCTCTTTTCTGATCTTCGCGAGATTGTTTTCCATGAGTCTCCAATCGAACACTTGTGCATCTTTTATATCCCTATTGTACCCATGTATATGTTATGTGTCAAGAACTCTTTACGTTGACGATCTGACATAAAGAAAAAGACCCGCCGCATCCGCGACAGGTCTCCGTGGTGCTCAGGACCGGAATTGAACCAGTGACACGGGGATTTTCAGTCCCCTGCTCTACCAACTGAGCTACCTGAGCAAAATGGTGGGCCATCTTGGGGTCGAACCAAGGACCGACCGGTTATGAGCCGGTTGCTCTAACCTCTGAGCTAATGGCCCCTGCATTTTTAAAAGTGGTCGGGGTGGCAGGATTTGAACCCGCGGCCCACTGGTCCCAAACCAGTTGCGCTACCAAGCTGCGCTACACCCCGATATGTGGCAGGGGCAGTAGGACTTGAACCCACGGCACGCGGTTTTGGAGACCGCTGCTCTACCAACTGAGCTATACCCCTTTAAAGATGGCGGAGAAGATGGGATTCGAACCCATGCTGCCCTTATCGAACACTAACGGTTTAGCAAACCGTCCTCTTCAGCCACTTGAGTACTTCTCCAAAAGGCTTCTTTGGCGGAGAGGGTGGGATTCGAACCCACGGTCCCTTGCGGGATCACCGGTTTTCAAGACCGGCTCCTTAAACCACTCGGACACCTCTCCGTATCCTTAGCGGGATAAGGTGTAATGGTGACCCATCGGAGATTCGAACTCCGGACACCTTGATTAAAAGTCAAGTGCTCTGCCGACTGAGCTAATGGGTCGCAATTGGCTGGGGTAGCAGGACTCGAACCTACGAATGACAGAGTCAAAGTCTGTTGCCTTACCGCTTGGCTATACCCCATCAGCACGAGTACCGGCAAAAAATAAAGTGGTGAGCCCACAGGGATTCGAACCCCGGACACACGGCTTAGAAGGCCGTTGCTCTATCCAACTGAGCTATGGACCCACATTGCCCAACTTGCCTTTACAAAAAATTGGAGCGGATGATGAGAATCGAACTCACGCTATCAGCTTGGAAGGCTGAAGTTCTACCATTGAACTACATCCGCATAATTGGAGCGGAAGACGAGATTCGAACTCGCGACCCTCGCCTTGGCAAGGCGATGCTCTACCCCTGAGCCACTTCCGCACATATATGGTCGAGGGGGATGGATTCGAACCATCGAAAGCAGTGCTAACGGATTTACAGTCCGCCCCCTTTGGCCGCTCGGGAACCCCTCGACAAAGTATTGGAGCTGATGGAGGGAATCGAACCCCCAACCTGCTGATTACAAATCAGCTGCTCTACCGTTGAGCCACATCAGCGTATTGGCGACCGGGAACGGGCTCGAACCGTCGACCTCCAGCGTGACAGGCTGGCATTCTAACCAGCTGAACTACCCGGCCCAATAGTGTGTATGTAATGGTGCTTCGTCTGCATTTATCCGCAGACGCTTGATTATATTAACACTATTTGGTAGTCGTGTCAAATACTATTATGAAGTTTTTACTGATCTTTTTCCTGCAGCAGATATCTACCCGGAGCGCTGGTTTCGCTCAGCAGAACAGCCTTCCCAGATGTAAGATCCGATACAGCGGATTTGACACGGGCGCTTTCTTCAGACGGGCATCTGAGCAGAGCGCTCACCGTTTCGGTGTACTCTATATCGCTCATGTCGAACCTGCCCTCCTCGGACATACTGCGGAGTTTGCTGAGGTAGGAATAGTCAAATGAATACCTCAGAAGAGCGCTTTCCCGCACCTCGCATACGCGGGCGTTTTCTATGCCCATCGAAGCCGCATGGGTGTATGCCCTCGCCAGACCGCCTGTGCCGAGTTTTATGCCACCGAAGTATCTGGTGATCACTATGGCTACATTTGTGAGTCCTGCGCCTGTTATAAGCTTCAGAACGGGCATCCCCGAGGTGCCCTGCGGCTCTCCGTCGTCGCTCGCCCACTGATGTTCGCTTCCCGCGCCGCACACGAAGGCAGGCACGTTATGTGTCGCGTCCCTGTATCTTTCCCTGACGCCCGCAATGAAAGCCCTCGCCTCCTCCGGCGATTCCGCCGGAGAGACGTGAGTTATAAAGCGGGATCTTTCTATCGTATATTCGGCTTCTCCCGGGCCGTACACAGATCTGTAAAGATACATCAGATGGACCTTTCCGGTTAGAGGATATATTTGTCTACGTCGACTTCCCTGATCTTCTCGCCGAGCCTGTCGAGCACATATGCCCTGTCGATCACGACTTCTTTTATTTCAGGGTCAGGCAGATTGTACGACACGTCCTCGAGCAGTATCTCGAGCACAGTGTGGAGTCTCCTTGCGCCGATATTCTCGGTCTCCTCATTCATGAGGAAAGCGATGTTAGCGATCTCGTCAATGGCGTCATCCGTGAACTCGACGTGTACGCCTTCTGTTTCCAGAAGGGCCTTCTGCTGCTTGGTAACGGCGTTTTCAGGCACCGTAAGGATCTTCCTGAAGTCTTCCTTGTCGAGGTTGTGGAGCTCGACGTTGATAGGGAATCTTCCCTGGAGTTCAGGAATGAGGTCGCTCGGCTTCGATACATGGAACGCGCCCGCTCCTATGAACAGCATGTGATCTGTCTTGACCGGACCGTATTTAGTATTGACTACGCTTCCTTCCACGATAGGAAGAATGTCTCTCTGTACGCCCTCTCTCGACACGTCAGCGCCCGATCTTAGGCTGTTGCCCGAAGCGATCTTGTCTATCTCGTCTATGAATATGATGCCGTTCTGCTCGGCGTTCTGAAGGGCCTCGTCAGTGACCTGATCCATGTCGATCAGCTTCTGGGCTTCCTGTTCTCTGAGTATGCGCCTCGCGTCGCTGACCTTGCATTTCTTTTTCTTGGTCTTTTTAGGCATCATGTTGTCAAAGATATTGCCTAAAGCTATCATGCCCTCGTTCTGACTGTCGAGCTGATTGGTCTTGGGAACGTCATCGACCTCTATTTCAACGATATGATCCTCAAGGAGTCCCGCCCTGAGCTGCTCTCTCACCTGATCTCTGGCGAGCTTGATGTCGGCGTATTCCCTGCTGGACTCATATTCCCTCTGCTTGTTCTCCTCGTACTCCTGCTTCTGGGTCTTGTATCCGAGGTTGCCGAAGATATTGCCGAGCTGGGCTCCGCCGCTTTTTTCGCTGTCCTTCGCGGGGATTATGGACTTGACGATGATGTCTTCAGCTATGACGTCGGCCATCTCGGCGTTTTCGTCCATTCTCTTCTGCTTGCTGAGTCTCATCGAAGCCTCGACCAGATCTCTGATCATTGAATCCACATCGCGTCCGACATATCCGACCTCGGTGAACTTGGTGGCCTCAACCTTGACGAAAGGCGCGTCCATCAGCTTTGCCAGCCTGCGCGCGATCTCCGTCTTTCCTACGCCGGTAGGCCCCATCATGAGTATGTTCTTAGGCGATACCTCTTCCCTCAGCTCTTCCGGGAGGAGGCTCCTTCTGTAACGGTTTCTCAGGGCTATCGCCACATATTTCTTGGCTTCATCCTGACCGATGATGTACTTGTCGAGTTCGGCCACGATCTGCTTTGGAGTCATGTTCTTGATATTGTCTGCCATGTCATCCTCCTATAGTTTTTCGACCGTGATGTTGCTGTTAGTGTAAACACAGATGTTGGACGCTATCTCAAGCGATTTTCTTACGATGGTCTCCGCGTCGAGATCTGTGTTCTCGAAGAGAGCGACCGCCGCGGAATAAGCGTAGTTGCCGCCCGAACCGATCGCCACAACGTCCTTGTCAGGCGAAATGACTTCGCCGTTGCCGGAAATGACCAGAAGGTCCTCCTCATCGGCTACTATCATGAGTGCTTCAAGGCTCCTCATTGCCTTGTCGGATCTCCAGTACTGAGCGAGATCCACAGCCGCCCTTTTGAGGTTGCCTGCGTGCTCTCCGAGCTTGTTCTCAAATTTCTCCGTGAGAGCGAAAGCGTCGGCAACAGAACCGGCAAATCCGGTGAGCACCTTGTCCTTATATATCTTCTTTACTTTCTTTGCGCCGTTCTTCATGATGGTAGTCTCGCCCATCGTGACCTGGCCGTCACCGCCTATGGCGATATCGCCGTTAGGTCTTCTGACCGCGCATATCGTTGTTGCGTGAAACTGGATCATTTCTTTTTCTCCTTGTATTTGCATTCAGGATTCGAGCACTTGACCGTGCCGTTCTTTCCCTTCGTTTTTACCAGCATGGATCCGCAGTCCGGGCAGGTGTCTCCTGTAGGTTTATCCCAGAACACCACGTCGCATTCCGGGTATCCGCTGCACCCGTAAAACAGTTTGCCTGACTTGCGGCCTTTCTTTTCGACGATATCCTTTCCGCACTTAGGACACTTCACTCCCGTGGATTTGACTATAGGCTTTGTGTTCTTGCATTCCGGATATCCCGTACATGCCAGGAAACGTCCGAATCTGCCCTCTTTTATCGCCATCGGCTTGCCGCAGATCTCGCAGACTTCATCAGACAGAACGACTTCCTTTTCTATGCGCTCGACTTCCTGTTCGGCTTTTTTGAGGTCTTCGCTGAACCCCTTGTAGAAGTCGGCGACGACTGTCTTCCAGTCTTTGTCGCGCATTTCTACGCTGTCCAGATTGTCCTCCATCTCGCCTGTGAATTTGACATCCACTATGTCGGTGAAGTATTCCTCCAGGATCCCGGTGACATCGAATCCGAGCTTAGTCGGTTCAAGCACTTTCTTGACTCTTTTTACGTACTTTCTGTTTACGAGCACGGAGATGATGGATGCGTAAGTGCTTGGTCTGCCGATGTTTTTCTCTTCCATCTCCTTGACCAGGCTCGCCTCGGTGTATCTTGCCGGCGGCTGGGTGAATTTCTGCTCCTTGATGAGCTGTTTTAGTTCAAGCACTTCGCCTTCAGTCAGCTTAGGGATGTTGACCTCGCCATCGGTATTGCCCGTCTTATAGACCTTGCGCCAGCCATCGAATGTCATGATCGCTCCGTTAGCCCTGAATTCGTATCTGCCGTTATTGATGAGCACCTGCATGGTGTCGAATTTGGCCGCCGCCATTCTGGAAGCAACGAATCTCTTCCAGATAAGATCATAGAGCTTGTACTGGTCGGCAGTCAGCGAATCTTTTATCATATCAGGCTCAAGAGTGACGTCTGAAGGTCTGATGGCCTCGTGCGCGTCCTGCATGGCCTTGTTTTTGTTAGCGAAATAATTGTTGCCGACGTATTTTTCTCCGAATTTGTCCTTAATGTACGCGGACGCCGCGGCCACGGCCTGCGCGGATACTCTTACCGAATCAGTCCTGATGTAAGTGACCAGACCTCTCGGTCCGATACCCTTCAGGTTGATTCCCTCGTAGAGCTGCTGAGCGATCTGCATGGTCTTGCTTGTCTGGAATCCCAGCTTGATCGAAGCGTCCTGCTGCAGGCTAGATGTGGTGAACGGAGCGTAAGGCTTTGTCTGTCTCTTGCCGTCCTTTACGGATCCGACTACATATTCGCCCTTATCGAGTTCTTCAGCTATTGCGTCGGCTTCTTCGCCTGTTTTCACATGGGCCTTGCGGCCGCCGATCTTGTTGAGTTCCGCCACAAATCCGCCGCCGAAATCAGCGGCTATGCGCCAGTACTCTTCGGGTACGAAGGCCTGTATCTCGCGCTCTCTGTCGCAGATGAGCTTCAGCGCCGCCGACTGGACACGTCCCGCAGAAAGGCCCCAGGAGACTTTCTTCCACAGGAGCGGACTTATCTGATAGCCCACCAGCCTGTCGAGAACGCGTCTTGCCTGCTGCGCGTCGACCAGTCCCATATCGATTGCATGCGGATCCTTTATGGCCTCCTGCACAGTATGCTTGTTGATCTCGTTGAACATCACGCGGCACTCCGTATCCGGATCGATGCCGAGCAAATGCGCCAGATGCCATGATATGGCCTCTCCCTCGCGGTCAGGGTC
Organism: Anaerovoracaceae bacterium; assembly: GCA_045114795.1. GTDB lineage: Bacteria > Bacillota > Clostridia > Peptostreptococcales > Anaerovoracaceae > Crickella. The sequence goes on along the minus strand of JBGUKZ010000066.1, from coordinate 20,093 downwards.
AGTGGCGAGCAGTACTTTTGACGATGCCGCCGCTTCCTTTTTGATCTCCTTGATCGTATCGCCTTTGCCCCTGATATTTATGTACTCAGGCTCGAAGTTATTGTCTATATCTACGCCAAGTCTGCTCTTGGGAAGATCCCTCACATGCCCTACCGACGCTATGACTTTATACTTTGAGCCAAGATATTTGCTTATTACTCTTGCCTTTGACGGAGACTCCACCACCAGCAGTGTCCTGCTCGTTTTTGCCGGGGCCTTCGCCGCTTTTTTTGAAGCTGCCATTAACTTCTCCTTTTATATATAATGTAGATTTTTTTCAATTTGAAACTTTAGCACATAGTGTCGGTATGATACAAGTGTTTTTATCGTGAAATATATATGCGTCCAGCGTAAGACTCCACTATCCCCTTTATCTCCATGATGGTCAGCAGCGAATTGACCCGCTGCGGATCGAAGCCCGTCCCGCTTATTATTTCATCAACCGTGGGACCGCTCATAAGTCTTACTATTTCAAAAACTTTCTCTTCGTCTTCACCCATATCCGGTCTGCTTTCCTGATCCTTTTTTATAACTCCTCCGACATCTCTTATCAGGTCATCTATTATTATGAGCGGCGTTGCGCCGTCACGTATCAGCAGATTCGTACCTATGCTGGACTGACTGTTTATGTTTCCGGGCACGGCATATACAGGCCGGCCCTGTTCAGCCGCGAGTTTTGCGGTTATGAGCGAGCCGCTGTTGAGTCCGGCCTCCACTATAACGACAGCCTCCGACAATCCGCTTATGATCCTGTTACGCGCCGGAAAAGTTCCTTTATATGCCGGCGTGTCAGGAGCGTATTCGCTGACAACAAGTCCTCCGTTTTCAAGGCCTCTTTTCATAAGGTCGCGGTTACGCCACGGTCCCATCTGATCGATGCCGCTTCCAAGCACACCAATGACCTTCCCGCCGGCTTCCAGAGCTCCTTCATGTGAAAAGCCATCGATCCCCATCGCAAGGCCTGATGTAACAGCAAGGCCGCTTTCGGCCAGACGCTTTCCTATCATTAGTGCTACGTTTTTTCCATAGACCGTGTTTTTCCTTGATCCTACCACGCCGATGGATCCGGCTTTCAGCAGAGCAGTATTTCCGCTGCAATACAATCTCTGAGGCGGATTCGGGATATCACGAAGTTTTGCCGGATACTCCACTGAATCGATGTCAATGATCTCTATATCCTTCAATTTTATCCTCCCCTGCTGTTTTTCTATTCTTTCATTCTGTAATTCAAAGCTTCAGCTATATGTTCTGTTTTTATTTCTTCGCTTTCAGCAAGATCCGCTATCGTTCTGGCGACCTTGAGAGTTCTTGTATATGCTCTCGGAGACATCGCAAACGCATCATACGCGCGGTTCATGAACTTTCTTTCAGCATCCCCAAGCCTGCAATACACATCGATCTCCTTTGTGCTCAGATCGGCATTGAATGCGACTCTTCCTTCTTTTCTTGCAAAAGCTATCGCCCTGCTTACCTGCCTGCGCATCTCAATCGTTGTCATTCCGTTTTTCTTTCCGCTCAGATCCTCGTACGCCACCTTTTCCATGGTTATGTACATATCGATCCTGTCGATTATGGGTCCGCTGAGTTTTCGTCTGTACTTCTCCAGATCGGCCTGGGTGCAGGTGCATTTTCTGTCCCTGTCTCCAAGATACCCGCAGGGACAGGGATTGGCCGCCATCACGATCTGGCAATTGCAAGGGAAAGTATATGGCTCGCCCTTGCGAAAATGCGTGATTTTCTTTTCTTCCATCGGGACCCTCAGTGATTCTATGGTTTCCTTGTTGAACTCGCATATTTCATCAAGAAAAAGGACCCCGTTATGCGCGAGAGTTATCTCTCCCGGAACGGGATACAGGCCTCCGCCTATCAGACCGGCCCGTCCTATCGTGTGATGCGGCGCCCTGAATGGCCTGGTTTTATACAGCCTGAAACTGTCATCCCCGCGGCCTGCGACCGAGCGTACTATCGCTGTCTCAAACATCTCCCGCTCGGTCATCGCGGGCATCACGCCGGCCATCCGGCCCGCGATCATAGTCTTGCCGCATCCGGGGCTGCCGACCATGAGCAGGCCGTGTCTTCCCGCTGCCGCAATGACTACCGCTCTTTTGGCATTCTCCTGTCCTACGATATCTCCAAAATCAGGATCATCAGCTATTCCGGCATTTTTTATTTCGCTTTCCGCCCCAAACTCATGCGTTATGTCTACCTTATGTACAAAGATTTCTCTTATTTCCTGATCTTCCATAGCTTTTACGGGGTCCATGCACATGAGTCTTGCGCATTCTCTCAGGCTTTTGACTGTGAATATGTTTCCTCCTGCCAGTGCCGCTTCCATCCTGTTTGCTTCAGGGACAATGATCCCTTTTATGCCAAGGTCCTTCATGTGAAGCATCATTGGCAACGCGCCTTCTACCCCCAGAACTCTTCCGTCGAGCGCCAGCTCTCCTATGACGCCCCAGTCTTCAGCGACTCTGAGTCTTATATTGCCCTCACTGGCTAGTATCCCTATCGCTATGGGAAGATCCAGACAGCTGGAGTTCTTTCTAAGGCTGGCAGGAGTTAGATTTACCGTTATCCGGCCTTTTGGATACTCATATCCCGAGTTTTCTATGGCATTGCGGATCCTTTCTCTGGACTCCATAACCATGGTGGAAGCCAGTCCTACCATGCCGATCCCGGGAAGGCCTCTTGAGATGTCCGTTTCGACAAACACTTCTCTGCCCTCCATTCCTGAGCAGACCGCCGATCTTGTTCTGCTGTACATATATCACCTCACATGCAGTCTTCAATAAGATCGGTCATGATCTCATATACATCGAAAGATATCTTCTGCCATGTAGCCCTGCGGTTCTGCAGATATATTTCGGCGCTCTTCCTGATACGGTTTTGTTTTGCAAGACTGACTGATTCCGAAGGATACCCGTACTGGTCGCCGTTGCGGGTCTTTACTTCTATAAAATGAAGTACCCCTTCCTTTGTGGCTATGATGTCTATTTCTCCGACCTTTGTATAGAAGTTTCTCTGCAATATATTGAATCCTGAATTAGTCAGAAGCCGTACAGCAAAGTCCTCCCCGATATCTCCTACATTCTTTCTGTATCTCATGTGTTTTCTCCTTTCTAAGGAATATAAAATGATCGGCATGCATTCCCGAAAAAGGCTTGAAGCCCGATTTATCGTTGGTTATAATTGGGTCAGGAAGAGCGTCGATCGTCATCGACTAACTCGACCGCATTTAGTGTCGCCGCCTAGTTACGTGAACTGGCGGCTTTTTTGATGCTGATCGTTAAACGTACAGTCCGTCGACTGAACGTTATGGTAACTCTCACCATCTCCGGTCCCTCCCTTCGTACGAATTATCATTTGCATCACCTCCTCGGCGTTCGAAGATGTGATAAAACGTCTTAGGTCGAGCCAGCCGCAAGTCACTGCCTTCCTGACTTAAAACCATTTTATTCATAGAATGCTCACCGTCAACACGTTGAAATTTCAGTGCTTATGGCTTCCTTGTATTTAGGTCGTTTATTGTCGGTAACAGGTCATTTTTTGTCGAATATCATGTTTTTTCTGTAATTGTTTTTTTGAAAAACAAAAAGGAGGTCAGCGGCGTTCTTATAAACTAACGTCATGATCTCCCAATATTGTTTACAATAATTATGTTTTTGCCACTATATCATAGTGCCTGTTACAGTTTTCTCAAGACGAATTTTTCTATCGCCATTGCGACCCCATCGTCATCATTGCTGGCTGTGATATAGTCAGCATGATCCTTCAGTCCTCCCCAGGCGTTTGCGACCGCCACTCCGATGCCGGCTAATTCCACCATAGCTATATCGTTTGGAGCGTCTCCGCAGCACATAAGCTCATCTACATCTATCCCAAGCATGTCCAAAAGCCATAAAAGCGCTGTTTTCTTGCTGGTATTCGGGCCTCCGACCTCCAGATTATTCGGGAACGAGGAAGTGATAGTCGCGTTCTTTATCGCATCCACCCTCGGCTTTGCGTTCGCAAGCATCTCAAGGGTCGGATAAATGAAATTGACGTTTTCGATCTCGTCTTTATGCTCAAGCATAAGCGCGGTCACATCAGGAACGGGCCGTCTGCTCCAGATGACATAATCAGCGTTTCTGTATGTGCATCCGTTTTCCTTGACGTCATTGTAATAGGATTCGTCTACGTATGCCCTTCCGCTGATGAATACCTCTATATCCGCTCCGGTCTCTTCCTTCAGGATTGCTATCTCTTCAACTGCCCCGGGATCAAGAAAATCACTGTAGATTTCCTCGCCTGTATGCAGGATATTGACGTGGGCGCCGTTTGACGTTATTGCGTATTCTATCCCTTTGACGTTCTTGATGTGCTGAGGAAGCGATGCATATGAGCGCCCTGTCGACACAACGATATGCACGCCCTGACGCGCCGCTTCTTCAAGAACCGCGACAGTATGTTCGGAGATGTCTCCGGCACTGTTGAATGTAGTACCGTCGAGATCCATTGCTACAAGCTTTATGTTTTTTCCCAGGAGTTCTTCTTCGTTTTTCATTTCAGTAAATAGCCGCACCCAAAAGGATGCGGCTTTGTCTTATTGTTTTGGATAATTGCGACTATTCCTTATCTGCCAGAGCTTCAGCAGCTTCTTCGACAACGTGAGTTGCTTCTTCCTTTGCCGCTGTGGCTTTTTCCGCTACCTTTTCAGCAGCTTCCTTGGCGTCTTCCACAACATCGTCTACTGCTTCCTTGACAGCATTGACTACTTCCTGTACTTTTTCCTTTACGGTTTCGGAAGCTTCGTCTGCTGCTTCCTTTGTAGCCATCACGACATTGTCTACGTCTTCTTTGAATCCCTCTTTGAGAGGATCTTCTGAAGTTTCCTCTGCCGCAGGCTCTTCTGCTGCAGGTTCTTCTGCAGGGAGTGTAGCCTTGATGCTCAGGCTGATCCTTCTCTTGTCCGGATCGATTTCCATGATCTTGACGTTTACGATCTCGCCTACCTTGAGTTCGTCGAATACGTTCTCAACTCTCTTGTTGGCGATCTCGGAGATGTGTACGAGTCCGTCCAGACCTGCTTCTAGCTCTACGAATGCGCCGTACTCCTTGATCTGTACGACCTTGCCCTCGAGAACATCGCCTACCTGATACTTCTCGCCTACCAGAGTCCATGGCTCAGGCTGCGTCTGCTTGAGACCCAGGCTGATCTTGCCTTTCTCTGCGTTGAGGGAGAGGATCTTGACGTTTATGATATCTCCGATTTTGAGGACTTCCTCAGGGTGTTTGAGCTTGCCCCAGGATATCTCGGAAATGTGAAGCAGTCCGTCGACTCCGCCTATATCTACAAATGCGCCGTAGTCCGTGAATCTCATGACCTTTCCTTCGACGATGTCGCCGACATTCAGGTTCTCCCAGATCTCCGCAACTGCCTTGCGCTTCTCATCGACCAGTATGGCCTTTCTCGAGAATACCGCCCTGTTACGCTTGGTATCTACTCTGATGACTCTTACTTCAAAGGTCTGACCTAAGAACTCTTCCGCGTTTTCGACATATCTGTCGGAGAGCTGTGACATTGGGATGAAGCCCGTGATTTCCTTATAGGCTGCAATGACTCCGCCGTTCACCGCTCTTATGAGCGTGACAGTGATGTTCTCTCTGTTTTCCATCGCTGCCTCAAGCTCTGCGTAGTTCTCAACTGCGACAAGCCTCTTTGTTGAAAGCATGATGCCGCCTTCACCATCGTCTGACTTGATAACCTTTGCCTTGATCTCGTCCCCTACCTTGTAAAGATCTGCCAAAGTCTGACCTTCCTCAAGTGCAACCTCATCTGCTCTTAAGATACCGTCCTTTTTGCAACCCATGTTGACGATGACAGCATCACTCATAACCTGATCAACCTTCCCGTCAACTATATCGCCCGGCTTTGGTAAACGTAAAGATTTCTCAATGTCATCCATGAAATCCATCATTGGATTCTTCTCTTTGTTGTTGACATTTTCGCTCATGTAAGAAATAACCTCCTTGATAATCCACTCAGGCGTCGATGCGCCCGCTATGCAACCTATTGTATTATATTTTGTCAACCTATTCAACAAATTATTATTTGCATTTTCTATAAATATGCTGTTTTTATTGTTTTTTTTGGCAATTTCATAGAGCTTTCTTGAATTAGAGCTCCTCTCATCGCCGATGACTATCATGGCGTCTACTCTTGACGCCAGCTCGGCACAGCTCTCCTGCCTTTCGCGCGTCGCGTTGCATATCGTATTGTGGATATCATATGTAATGCCCGCCTTATCGAATACTTCCAGAACCTCTTTCAGGAGTTCTTCCTTTATGGTAGTCTGACAGACTATTATAGGCTTCTGATCTCTCAGTTCATCTGCGATCCGCCCTGCTTCTTCCGCATCTCCAATAAGGTAAGCGCTGAAGCCGCACCATCCGTTCGTGGCCTTGACTTCCTGATGCTCTCTGTCGCCTATGACTATTACAGGGATGCCTGCGGCATGAGCCTCGGCAACGATATCATGTATCTTCTTCACAAAGACGCATGTAGTATCTATGAGCCTTATGCCTTTTGCCTCTGCTTTATCATAAAACTCGCGCGGTTCCCCGTGTGATCGGACTATCACGGTATCTCCTTTACCCGCCTCGTCAAGCGACTCTATCATGGTAACGCCCATTGACTCGAGCCTTTTCACGACATCTTTATTGTGGATGAGATAACCGCACGTGAACAGATGGCCCTGACGGTCCGTCTTTTCTGCTTCGCTGAAGGCCATGTCGATCGCCCTGTTTACTCCGAAGCAAAAGCCCGAATGTTTTGCTAAGATTATTTCCACTGAAAACTCTCTTTCGAAACGCGGCCGGCGGTGATTAGCCGCCGGCCGTTTTGATTTGTTATTTTACTGCTTCTGATAGTTTAGAACTTGCCTGCAGTTGCTGCTTCCTCTATGGAAACCGCTACGGATACAGTCATTCCAACCATAGGGTTGTTGCCCGCTCCGATGAGGCCCATCATTTCTACGTGCGCAGGTACCGAGGAAGATCCTGCGAACTGAGCGTCGGAGTGCATACGTCCCATGGTATCTGTCATGCCGTAGGATGCAGGACCGGCAGCCATGTTATCCGGGTGCAGTGTGCGTCCTGTACCACCGCCGGATGCTACTGAGAAGTACTTCTTTCCTGCTTCAAGTCTTTCCTTCTTGTATGTGCCTGCTACAGGATGCTGGAACCTTGTAGGGTTGGTAGAGTTACCTGTGATGGAAACGTCTACATTCTCCTTCCAAAGGATAGCTACGCCTTCCTGTACGTCATTTGCGCCATAGCAGTTTACCTTCGCCCTCGGGCTTTCAGGGTCCTTGGAGTAGCACTTTCTGAAGACTTCCTTGAGTTCTCCCGTGAAGTAGTCGTACTCTGTCTCAACGTATGTGAATCCGTTGATCCTTGAGATGATCTGCGCTGCGTCCTTGCCAAGACCGTTGAGGATTACTCTCAGCGGTTTCTGGCGGACTTTATTGGCCTTGGAAGCGATACCGATAGCTCCCTCAGCAGCAGCAAATGACTCGTGGCCAGCGAGGAACGCGAAGCACTCGGTGTCCTCTTCAAGGAGCATCTTTCCGAGGTTGCCGTGTCCGAGACCTACCTTGCGGCGGTCAGCAACGGAACCAGGGATGCAGAATGCCTGAAGACCTTCACCGATCGCTGCAGCCGCGTCGGCAGCCTTGCGGCAGTTCTTCTTGATGGCGATAGCGGCGCCTACTGTATACGCCCACTTCGCGTTTTCGAAACAGATCGGCTGGATGTTCTCGATCATGTGATAAACATCAAGCCCTGCGTCCTTTGTGATTTTTTCTGCTTCTTCGATAGATCCGATACCGTACTCAGCCAGTTTGGAAAGGATCTGTTTTTCTCTTCTGTCGTAAGATTCAAATGTAATCATTTCTCTTTCCTCCCTGTATTATTCTTTGCGCGGATCGATCAGTTTTGCTGCGTCGGCTACGCGCCCGTACTGGCCGGATGCTTTCTCGATAGCCTTGGCAGGATCATCGCCTGCCTTGATGAAGTCCATCATCTTGCCGAAGTTGAGATACTTGTATCCAATGATCTCATCGTCTTCGTCAAGAGCAAGCTGTGTGATATAGCCTTCTGTGAGGTCGAGATATCTAGGGCCCTTATCAAGAGTGCCGTAGGTTGTTCCGACCATGGATCTTGTTCCCTTGCCGAGGTCCTCAAGGCCTGCTCCGATCTGGAGGCCGCCTTCTGAGAAAGCACTCTGCGAACGTCCGTAAACGATCTGAAGGAATATCTCTCTCATTGCTGTGTTGATTGCATCGCATACGAGGTCTGTATTGAGAGCCTCAAGGACTGTAAGGCCAGGGAGGATCTCTGCGGCCATGGCTGCGGAATGTGTCATTCCGGAGCAGCCCAGAGTCTCAACAAGTGCCTCCTGAATGATGCCGTCTTTAACGTTGAGTGAAAGCTTGCAGGCTCCCTGCTGAGGTGCACACCAGCCAACGCCGTGAGTATATCCGGAAATATCGGATATCTGCTGCGGTTTTACCCATTTCCCTTCTTCAGGAATCGGTGCAGCGCCATGGTGTACTCCCTGGTGGACAGGGCACATGCCTTTCACTTCTGCTGAATAAATCATAATAGTAACCTCCTGATATTCAGTTAGATTGAAATTCTGGCTTATACACTTCTATTGTATCTCATACATGAAAATACAACAATGTCAAAATTGCAATACTCCGTACCTATATTTCAAAATCACAGGCTACGGAGCCGCTGCGCACCTCGTGCATGCGCTTTTTGACCGGCATATGGACCGGATGTGTCTGATACGCGTCGAAAGCCTCTCTGTTCTCGAACAGTGTGACCAACGCCAGATCATACGACCTCTCGCTGTGCAAAATGTCGGCACCGGCCTCAAGTTCCAGCATTCCTTCTATCCTTCCCTTCATACCGTAGAAATTCTTTACCAGCTGAGGGATCTCATCTTTGTACTCGTCCTTTATTCTGAACATTACTATATGTCTTATCATGAGTATCGTCTCCTCTCTATGATAACTACATCGGTTACCTGATTATAAAATGGACGCGTACACGTTTGCAATAAACAGCAGTCCATGGTTATCGGCGCTTGCATCAGGCGAGTCTTCTGAGGATCATGAGAGTCAATACGATGCTTGAAGCCGCCATGACTCCTATCCAGCCTAAGAGCACTCTGCTCCCGCCTGTATCCGGCCCCGTGCTGCTTGTAATGTAAACAGTCTGGTTCTTGTCATCAGGATCGGCATGTACGTCTATTACCCTTCCGTTCAGATAAAGTGTTTCAAATACAACAAGTTCATGACCCTCAAGTTTGTCGGCATCTAGTTTTATCTCCACTATCGTCGTTCCATTATCCCTGACAGGCTTGAAATCCGACACAGCTTTGATGCCCGTTGACTTCGATGCAGTCTTGTCATACACTTCAGCCTCCAGTGTGTATTCTTCTTCAGCAGATAAGCCCTTATATTCAACATAGTCTCTGAACACGGTCGATCTGCTTGACTTTATTCCTTTGGACCTGCCGTTTTCGTCAAGAGCGATCGTCGAAACGATGCCTCCGTATCGTATGGTCTGGCTCTCGCAATCCAGGTCTTCATGTTTAGCAAGCTCCACCGGCAAAGGCTCTTCATCCTGGCCGTCGGGCTGTTCTCCGTCATGCGCCGAGCTCGTCCTGTATAGTCTCTCAAAACCTACCGCTGAAGAGTCCATTTCGAAATACGATGTATCCACTGTAAAATTCAGATCTGTTTCAGCGGTATCTGCTTCTGCAGTGAATTCCTTCTCTGAATAAACATCGTTACCGTCCCTGTCTTTGAGTTTTTCTCCTGTGTTTTTGTCTATAAGGTATCCGGTCACCTTATAGGTCCTGCCCGCATAAAGACCGTTGAGTGTCACCCTGTCTGTTATTACTTCGTCTTCTGCGGCTTCACCGTGATGCGTGCCGCTTTCACGGTTTGCCGCATTAGTACTTATTTCCAACGGTTTGTTCTTCATCGTGACATGGTTCTCTACGACGCCCTCTTTTATTTCAAATTCCGCGTCTTCGGCAACATCATATCCATAAGGGGCTGTTATCTCCCTCAGTATGTATTTCCCTGCAGGGAGTGCATATATAAGATGTTCCTTATCAGTGCTTATCCATTCTTCGATAACATTCCCTTCGCTGCCATCATTCATGGATATTATCTGCAGTTTTGCTCCCGGCAGTTCGGGACCGTCTGTTATTTCCTTTTTGCTGATATACGTCCTGGTAGGTTCATCTTCAGAAGTCACAGTAAATATGAATACATCGGTGTTCAGGCTTTCCGCGCGTGCCCTGAACAGATGCTGTCCATTATTATATCTGCCTGTTATTGTCTTCTTTACCGTTTTTCCGTCTCCGGAGTATTCGCAAATGACATCCTCATTGCTTGTTTCAATTTCGGATACGCTGCCGTTTTTGTACTTATATTTATCGATAACGAATCCCGGCGCGGCTTTTATCTCTTTTATTATGTAACTGCCGGGATCGAGTTTTTCTCCTATCAGTTCAGGTCTGCCTGCTTTTCTTTCAGACAAAATTCCATGCCCGCTTTCATCGGTCACTATTGTCCCGACAAGCTCAGGGGATGAAAGATCATCGTCATCATAATAGACTTCGTATTCAGCTCCTGCCAGTGATACGCCATTCGCTTTCCCCGATGCGTCTCTTTTATTTATTACGATCTCTATCCTCTGCGGGGTCTCTGAATTCTCCGCATCAGCATCACTTCCGAAGACTACGCCCATGCTCCCCTCACTCGTTGTATTTATTATCGTTTTTGCTTCACATCCGTTGGCCGGCTGATAAACCTTGCAGTAATATATCGCGGTATTCCTCGACAGTCCGGCAGGAGCTTTTGTCTCTTCGATAGTAAAAACCCCGCACGGCATGACGCGCTCGTTACTGTCAATAAAGAATTCATCTCCGGAAATGGCACTGTCATCCGCAAAAGATATTCCCGCGTAATCATTCCCGTTCACATCGGTCTTCCTGACCGTTTTGAAAGTCCAGCTTCGCATTGGAGCAATGCCCGATACGTCAGCCGTTTCCGGATCCACATTATAGTATTTAAGAGTGTATTCGGCCCCAAGCAGTTTTTTCCATCCGTATTTGCCGGTCTTATCTACTTTACGGAGTTCGATCATCTTTTCTTTTGCCGGCGGTTCCGATGAACGGATAACAGCCGGTACGTCTCTGGTATTTGACGAGCTCACAGTTACGACCCTTGCCTTAGGATCGAGCACAAATCCGCGTGAAGCCTTTATCTCCTTTGCCCAATACCTGTCCGGAGCCACGGCCGCAATGTCTGTTTTGCCGTTTTTATCAGTTGTAATCTGGATGTCTTTCCCATTGATGTCCTTTGCTTTGACGGTACATTCCGCATCTGTATACAAAGCATATACCGCGCCCTCAAGACTGTAATTGGCCGGAGCCGTCTTTAGATAATCAACATCCGTGTCCTCAGGACTCTTTACAAGATAAACATAGCAGCCGTTGTTATAAGTGATCAGTATCTGTCTCTTTGAAGCAGCGCCTTGTCCGACCCACTCGAAGATCTGAAAGCTCGCGGGCGGTTCATCTTTGCTTGTAAGAGTACTGCAGTATGTCTTCGCCTTGTTGAATCTGGACGTCCCCTCCTTTATGTTTTTGGAAAGGCTCTTATTGCCATTACGCCAGTACGACAACATGATATGTATGGAGAAAGAATTTGCCAGAGTCAGATTTCCGTTCTTTTTGTAGACACCCCAGTACATGACTTTACGAATATCCGAGTAATGCGCTTCTCCCGGGCTGATTCTCCTCATCCATCCCTTCTGACCGACTCCGGCATATTTCCTGTTATGGTAGCAGCATATGCCCTCTCCATATCCGTCTGAAAATGAGGCAATATGGGTCCCCTTGCCATCTACCTGTCTTATTCCCGTTATTGTCACAAGGCCATAGCCCTCCGGGGCTGAAGGATTTGGATCATAGGAGTCAGGATCCTCCATCTCTTCTTCGCTCGGCTGGTCCGGGTCATCGGGGTCATCGGGATCGTCGGGATCGTCAGGATCGTCCGGTTCTCCCGGCTCATCCGGATCATCGGGTTCTTTCTGATCGTCTGTACCGTCCTGTGCTTGTTCGTCATTCACGGTTTCCTGATCGTCTGGTTCCTCCGCTGCGGTTTCAGTTATGACAGCCGGACTGTTTTCTCCCTCTTTCTCCTCCGCATACATCTGCGCCGGCATCATTGTCAGCACAAGAAATGCCGCAAGTAATATGGTCAAAGTGTGTTTTAAATGGTTCATGATCGTCCTCCTGTTATGCCTTTCTAATCATCGATGATGAGGTTTCATTCATTCTGTTTTCGAGTCTCAGGATGGCCTTATCGAGAAACAGTTTGATGCGGTTCATATCACCCGGTTCAGCTGCCTCTCTGATTCGCTCAGCCATCTCCCGCTCTTCTCTTATGCCCTTGTTCATGATCCTGTCAGCAAAAAGGACTATCTTGTATCTGAAATCCAGTTTCTTCACATCCGGGTAATACATTATCCTCAAACTGTCCGCATTGACATCACCGCCATTTGCATAGACAAGTTCGGGTTCAAGAAGAAAACTCTCAGACCCGACAAGATGGTACTCTGCGTTCTCGCTCATGCTTATCAGGCTCCTGAGCAGCAATAACTTTTCAAAAAGACTCATGCTGCCGGGGTCGAGTCTGCTCAGGCATCCCGGTTTGTAACTGAATGAATAGTTTCCCTTATCCTTCAGGATCGACATGCGCATAAAACTCTCGCAATAATTCTGTGTCAGTATTTCCTCTATGTAAGCGGGCATCCTGTATCCCGTCATATCCTGATTTATTCTTTTCATTGCTGTATCCTTCCTATCCTCCGCATTTGCTGCATGCCGTGTAGCCACGCTCTATTGCAACGCTTTTTTCTGTTTCAATGTAGTTCCTCTGCAGCGAGACGCATCCGGGAAGATGATAGTCTTCGCCTGCGGCCGGAAAATAGTAGATCAGTGACCCGGTATCCGCCCTGCCGCTGTGACAGACCGGACATGATTTGTAGTGTTTTTTTATTGACGTGGTCAGTGTCCCGGATCTTGAAGCTGCCTTCAGGAATGTGCATCCTTCAGAATGATATTTTTCTCCTCTTTTGGGAAAGATGTAGACAGGCTTCGAGTCCTCATCAGCAAACTCTTCTGCCGACATGTTCCTTTCGTTACGTTCTCTGCCTACATAAGCTCTGGTCACCAGCGACAGATCGTAATCTGCGGCTGCGTTTATGCCCAGCGGGTTGTTAGTCCTGAGCCTGAGCGTATATCCAACTGCCAGCAGTTCATCCGTGCCCCATCTTTCGGTTCTCAGGCCGGCATCTGTGAGCTTTGCCGACTTTACCTGGGAATGTTTCTTTTCGATTTCTTTCCTGATCCTGTACGGGATCGCGATCGAAGTATCTGCGATAACAGCCTCTGCAGCTCCCCGTCTGAGTTCGTTGGCAGCAATGAAATTGCAGTCTTCTATGCACGCATACATAAGTATCACCGAGCTCATGACGATCACGGCTATCAGGAATATCGGCAGCGTTATTGCGGCTTCGATGATGTAACTTCCCTTCTTATTTGTACGCATCTTCAAATTCATGGTCTTTGCCGTTCACTTCCAAAGTAAATCTTGTGCCTGTGTAATACTCCATAAGATTGAAATCTCTGTAATACCTGTATTTCATATTGATCTGGATAAGATCCATGATCCGCAGCAACCGCACATTGTCATTCAGAGACAAGATCATTATCATCAGGTACTCATCGTAATTGAGTCCGTACTTAAACTGCGATACAGTGTCGATCACACCGGTTATTTCGGATAATTCATCCTTTTTCTCATCTAGAAGAGTTATAGATTCATCATCCAGTTTTCCTCTGACTTCACGTGAATCCAGTACTGTGCCAAGATCTGTCTTCCACTGGTCGGCTGACTTGAGTACGGGTACTCTTTTGTCTGTATAAAGGTCATTAAGATCCTCCTCTGTTTCCATCGCAGCCCATGCCTCAGCGATAATGGCCTGTGTAACAAGGCCAAGCGGCCCGGGCGTTATCGACTCTGCAACTGAAATGATCAGCTCCATCTTTTCCGGATCGTTGTATATGGAAATGAGATTCAGCGCGTTTCTGGCGATGAAAAGCCTGTTTCTGCATGATCTGTAGTTATCCTCGTCATCTGTGTTTCCTGCGATTATGTATTCCCACTCGTTGACCAATAAATGATTTTTGTCATCTGCCTTTGTAACATGATTATTGAAGTGTTTTTCTATAATCAGCACATCGGCACCTGCGCCTCTCAATGCTCCGAGGATGCCTTCTTCATCGCCATATGACCTTGCCTTTTCAGTTAGAGCATCTCCTGATACTGATCCTCCTATCCCATGTGACGGCAGCGTATCCAGAACGACTTTGTTGCTGATCACACGTCCTTCTTCCTCAAAGCCGCTGCCGTCGTCAAGTGCTCTGTATTCCCTGCCTCTTCCATTGATCAGTTCGGAAACTGCGCTGCCCGCGAAACCAAGGTCCATCGCTTTTCTGAAGTTGGAAGGATCTCCCAGTTCGTATCCCGTAAGATCGGCATTGGCACCCTTTATAGCGGCGGCAAGCCTGTTCTGAGCTGAGTATTTAAGATAATTGTCCAGTTTGTCTGTCACTTCACTGTCGTTTCCGAAGTAAGCCATGATGGAATAGTCTTCCAAAAGATGAATATCGTATTCGGAAAGTATGGCTTTGGTCCATAGTCTGCCGAAAACCTCGCATTCGCTGCTGACTACAAGCCTTCTGGATACTCCTATGGCGCCTGCCATACATATGGCAAACCCGACAAATATCAAAGCAAGCATGACCGCAGACGAACCGCTTCTTCCCATCGCTTTACGCATGAGCGCATTATTCATGATCAGATCAGTTAAGTATTTCACCGCTTCTCACCAACAAATCTTCGTTTATAAGATAAGTTTTTACGTCTATCCTTTTGCTCACGTCTCTTTTCAATACCCCGCCTTTAAGCAGATCCACGCCGGCTTTCTCCTCATAGGTCCGCATGACAGCACCCTTATAAGAATCCTGTGCTTCAAGCGCTTTTCTGTGTTCTTTTATACCCGTAGTCAGGATGTCCAGATAAAAAACAAACAGCCTGAGCATGAGCATTGCTGCAAGAATGATCAAGGGGATCGATATCGCCGCCTCTGTCATCTGTGAGCCTTTTTTGTTCACTAAGATTTTTCGTTTCATTTCTAGAAATTTGCCGCATCCAAATTGCCGAAAATGCGGTTCACAAAATCTACTACAGATGATTTGAAAATGATTCCTACTGCCACAGCTATAGCCACCAGTATCGCGACTTGTACCATTTCCATTCCCTGCCTGTTTCCAAGCAACATCATTAGCTTTGTACGTATCTTTTTCATCTTTTCTCTCCTTTCTTATTACATATTTAAAAGCGCAGGCGCTATTGTTATCACTATCAATACGATCAGCAGAAGTCCCAGCGGATATGACATCCTTGTATCTATTGCCTTTCCGTTTTCTCTGGCTACGATCTTCCTTTCGTCCCACAGATACCTGCTTTCACGCTCCAGGCTCTCGATGACATCACTTCCTCTCTTTTCGTTCTCGCTGAGTATCGCCGCTATCCTTATCAGTTCTTTGACATCATGTTTGACAGCATATTCGTTTATTACGTGTGCAGTGCTTATGCGGTGCCCGCATGTAGCCTCCCGAAGTCCTGCAAGATCCCTTTCAAAACTGTTCAGGCCTTCCTCACTTCTGCCGTTATAACTGCCGGTTACTGTATCAAAGGCGTCACTCAGAATAAGGCCGGCATTCATCATCAGAAACAATTGATTGCAGAATCTTGGGAGACCTCTGAGTATGGCCCTGCGTTCTTCAGCAGCCGTTTTATCTTCCTTCGCCGCATCGACAGCCATTATCAATATCAGCGCCGCGTATATCAGCGGGATCATTACTGCCGCTGGCCCCGCTTTTCGTTCTGCTCCGTTCCACCTGACCGGAGTTCCGTCCGGCAGTTCCGACGGAAGTGTGATTCTTTTTTGTTTTGAATACTCTATTTCACTTATAAGACTGTCCAACTCCGCTTCTATTTCTGCCTTCCTGGTGTCTTCCGCCGAAATCAGTTTGTCTCCGCTGCCGTCAGCCTGAGGCTTCAGTACAAGCGTCACGTCCCTCTGTATTGTTTCCTCTTCATCTTTTATAGCAACGTACAGATCGTAGCGCTCGCTTCTTTTCAGGCTGTTTCTGTTTATCCCGGTCACGTCTCCGCTGCTGTTTACTATCAGTTTTCCGCTTTCTTCAGGTCCCCTGATCACAAGAGCAAGGATGAGAAGCGCTGTAACCAGTGTCACGGCGTATATGCCGGACATGAGTTTTTTGTTATATATCAGTTCCTTATATTTCAACATCGGTTATCCTCTGGATAATTGCGTATATTCCTACATTTGAGGCGGCGACGGCTGTCATTATGATCCTGCCTGCTATTGTCTCGTATAACGGTGCGATATAATCTGCCGCAGTCAGATTCAGGAACAGAATAATCAGTGCCGGCATGGTGAATATGACAAGCCCTTCGCTTTTCTTTCGTCTGATAAGTTCCTCTATTTCGCGCTCTATGCTCATCTTTTCCATGATCACAGCAGCTGCTTTGTTCAGCGCCGTTATAAGACTCGCCCCCGTCGACTTGCATATCGAGTAGACTGTTACAAAATCACGGACATCTTCTATCCCTGAGGCTTCTGAAAGATCCTGAAGTACCCTTATATCATTCTCCCCGCCTTTATCCATTCTCTCGTATGCTTTAGCCAGGTCTCCGGCGAGTATCGATTTATTCCCATATATGTTTTTCAGCGATGGGACCGACTCCGCTACCGCATCCTTCATGGAGCGCCCGGCGCCTATCGAGGTGGATGCCATGAACAGGAAGTCCTTGAATTCCGCCATGTATCTCCTTCGCCTGTCTTTGATGATGGCTTCTTTTACAAAGCCTTTTATCCTGCTGCCAAAAGGTATTATTACGGCTGCAAACAGGATATTCCTGTACATCAGATATGCGATAAGCAGTCCTGTTACCGTCAGACCTGCATAGAATAGAATGTTTTCCTTCCTGCTGAATGTGTATTCTCTAAGATCAGTCACTTTTGTTCCTTTCCGTACAAGATCGTGAACAGTCGGTCAGAACGCTGTCATAGCCGTTCCTGATCAGTCTTTCCCTGTCGACGAGTCCATTCCCTGTTGAAACGAGAGCATCGTCCTTTCCTGTTTTATACAGATAATTGAGCCTGTATTTGTCACCGTCGAAGCCCGTCATCTCCGCTACCTCGACCACCCGCCTTCTGCCTTTCGCATCACGTTTCAGGTGAACTAATATATCGATAGCGTTTGCTATCTGGTTTCTTACCGAATTCAGAGACACCTGCGAATCCGAAAGATACATCGTTTCCAGACGGTTCAGCATACCCCTGATAGAGTTGCCGTGGCCGGTAGACATGCTTCCGTCATGACCGGTGTTCATGGCTTGTATCATGTCTATGACTTCTTTTCCTCTGACCTCGCCGACTATTATTCTGTCAGGCCGCATTCTCAGGCTTGTCCGAATGAGCTGTGTCATGTTTACTTCCCCTTTTCCTATCGAGTTCGCCGCTCTGCATTCCAGCTGGACTTTGTTTTCTATATGGCTGATAACAAGCTCAGCCGAATCTTCGATAGTTATCACCCTTTCGTTCGATCCGATAAATGCGGTGAGAGCATTCAGGAATGTAGTCTTTCCTGATGACGTTCCTCCGCTTATGAAGATGTTGTAACCGCTCCTTACAAGGGCAGCCAGGTCGCCGGCGCATTCCTCCGTTATACTCGCGCAGCCCACAAGTTCACCCATTTCTATCTCTTTTTCTCTGAATTTACGTATCGTAAGGATGGGCCCGTTGAGTGCGACATTTTTCAGCACACCGTTGACTCTGTATCCTGAAGGCAGTCTTGCATCCACTATCGGATTGGCCTCGTTGATTTCCCGGTGTACATCCGACGCGAACATCCTGATCATCTCTTCCAGTTCAGTACATGATGTAAAGGCATCATCGACCTTGATCAATGTCCTTTCTTTTTCCACATAAATGCTGTCCGGACCGTTTACCATGATTTCATTGATGCGCGGGTCATCAAGCAATTCCGTAAGTATGCCGTATCTGCTCATAAGCCTTCTGCACATGCTGTTTATGATTATCACGGCTTCCTGAGAACCTGTTCTGAATGAAAGATCTGCCTTAAAAAACAATTCTTCACATTTGCAAAGAATCTTTTCATTGTCTGGAGCCGGTTCCGTTTCACTTATCCACTTTCTGATCGTTCTGACCATTTCTTCTATTTCAGGTCCGTATTCTTTGATCGTTTTAGCTCTTGATCTGACCATGATTCCCATTGCTGAATATCTGCTTTATACAGTCGTCTATCGCTGCAGCCTCATCGGCTTCGCCTGTCATTTTTATACGGATCATTTTTTTTGCAGTTTCCTGTCCTATCATTTCGCTGATTCCAAGGACCCGCCTTCCGGTCTCGAAATATACGATCTTGTCCGATTCTTTTATCAGTAATATGTTTTCATTTCTGAAACATGTGCCTGCATCACAGATGATCGTGTCGAACTTCGATGCCAGACCGGAAATCAGGCTTCTCAATTCATCTTTATCAAGATACGCTACGGGATTGCGTCCTGGGGTCAGCATCAATGATGAAACCCCATAACTGTCAGTGAAGGTAAAACAATCTGAGTTGTACTCCCGTCCTGTATGTATCAAATAAAGCAGCTTTGATATGTTGTTACGATCGTTCTCACTGATCCCGTAATCATTGACATATGAAAGAGGAATAATCAGCACCTTGCCGCCTTTCCTGTAGATGATCTGTCTTGCAAGCGATGTGCACTTTACCGCGGAATATGCATCCGTTTCACAGCATACGGTTATGATGCCGGCTGAATAGTTTCTTCCGGGGCCGGCTCCATGCCATTCGTTGTAGACCAGCGTTAATTCGGAAAGAAGGTCCTGAATACTTACGTATTTGAAAACGGTATGGTATCCTTCGTGTTCATCTCTTATGGAATCAATAATGAACACCGTCCTTGCCTTTATTGCTTTCATAACATCCTGATCTATTTCTTCCGGCCGTATATCGGTCAGGATAAGGCTGCCTGATGTTTCTTTTGTCGACCCATCCATTATATTTACAAATAAGTCGTTATCGTATAAATGCAGTTTTTTAGCTAATGCGTCTCTGTATTCAACATCTCTTATAAGTAATCCGAGCCTCATTGTTCCCTCCTGCAAGTTCAACTATACGTAAAAGCATGTCAAAAAACTGTACACATTCTGCCATTCAAAAAATGTCGATTTTCGTTCAAAAATGATAGTTTTCAGGGTATTAAAAAAGAGCTCCGGACTTTGTTTCCGAAGCTCTGCGGCTTGTGCTGACTGCATTATTTCAGGTTTCAGATTTAATTATTTCATGTTATTGATATGCTGCTGTTTTTCCATATCCAGATGTGTTTTCCACATAGCAAAGCTATCCGGCATTTTGCATCATTGTTTCAATGAATATATCCATGTCTGCATGGAACATAAAAAACCGGCAAATCATTGCCGGCGTCTTTGGTGCGGACGAAAGGACTCGAACCTTCACACCGAGGTACAAGAACCTAAATCTTGCGTGTCTGCCAGTTCCACCACGTCCGCGTATATAAAAAGGGAATCCTCGGATTCCCTTTGATGGTGACCCCACCGGGACTCGAACCCGGGTTACCGCCGTGAAAGGGCGATGTCTTAACCGCTTGACCATGGGGCCTAAAGAAAAAGCGGCGACGTCCTATTTTCCCGGGAGGTCACCCTCCGAGTATCATCGGCGCTAAGGAGCTTAACTACTGTGTTCGGGATGGGAACAGGTGGATCCTCCTCGC
>JBGUKZ010000065.1:0-76749 GCA_045114795.1 Anaerovoracaceae bacterium | reverse complement strand
TTCACTGCCTCTCTTACAGGCTCCGCGAAGAGGTCCATGTATCCGAGAAGCTCGATGTATGCTCCCTTTACAGGGTCTGCGATGTGGTCGAGGAGGTTTGCCGCTTCGATCTCTTCGAGCTGTGCCTCGACGTGCTGCTTCTTTACGAATTCCTTGTATACCGGCTTGTAGAGTTCAGGGACGTCCACCATCTCCATGGCCTCGCCCGGGTTCTCGATAGCTTCCGGAGCTACAGGGATGTTGTATGTCTTGTATACCTTCTGCGGCACCCATGTGTAGGTGTAGATCGCGATGATGTCCTCGGAGTCGAACATGTGGTTCTTGCCGTCCTTGTAGGATACCTCATAGGTGGATCCGCAGTTCCATGTCGAGTTGACGTATCTGGCGTTGTACTGGAGCTCTACGTATGGCACCCAGTATCCCATCGAGTGCGCGCTGTCAGTGTTGTAGTAGAGTGACGCGTATCCCGGCTGTGTCGCGTGTCCGAGGGACGCGATCGAGTTGATCGTGATCACGTCGTTCCTGTCGATCTCGAAGTCGTCGATGTAGCTGACGTCCGTTCCCTCGAATACGTGCTCGATGTGTACGCTCACGCTTGAGCCTGACTGCTCTGCCGCCTTCTCTACCGAGTAGGTGTCGCCGGCGCTTACCACTTTCGCGGAAGCGTTCTTCTCTACGGACTCTCTCGCAGGCTTGTTGTAGTAGGATTCGATAGTGTCGTTGTACTGCTGTACCGAGGAGTATCCGGCTGCCAGGATCTTCTTCTCCATCTCCAGATCCTTCTTGTACTGGGCCTCTGCCTCGTCGTACTTGGCCTTGTCCTCTGCGTACTTCGCTACTGCCTCGTTCTGGGCCTTGGCTGCCTCGTTGTGCGCCTCGGCTTCCGCTCTGGCCTCTTCCGAAGCCTTTGCCTTCGCGTCTTCGCCTGCGTTGTATTCGTTCACGCTTGCTTCCTCAGCAGCGTTCTCTTCGTCGATCTTAGCGTTCGCTTCCTCGGCGTCTTTTACTGCCTGGGCGTTTCTCTCTTCAGCCGCCTCGACTCTTGCTTCCTCTGCCGCGTTGTGCTCGTCGATCTCTGCGTTCTTTGCCGCCGTCTCCTTCGATGCAGCTTCGTATTCTCTGTCTACCGCTTCGTTGTGCTCTTTAGCGGCCTTGTTGTATTCGTCTACTTTCTTGTTGTACTCTTTGATCTTGCCGTTGTCTTCGTAGCTCTCCGCTACAGGCTTCGACGGCTGATCGAGCGCTTCGTCTGTCGCGTGTACGGTGCCCCATACCGGAGCCGCCGTGATCATCATTGCCAGTGTCATGGCTACCATTCTGTGTCTGAACTTAGTCTTCATTTCTTCAACCTCCGCTTTCGTTTTCGTGTTTCCTCTGTTTCTCTCTGTGTCTACATGATAACAGGAAAACCGTCATATGAAACGTCATAACGCAAAGAAGAATGACTGAAACGCAAACTAAAAATGACGTTTTATCACCCAAACCGTCATTTTTTACCTTTCCATGCTTTAAAAAAGAAAAATGTGCATATCCCGGTTTTCCTTCCGGGATATACACATATTGATCGTTCAGTATTGCTGTTTGTTCTATATGATAGGGATCTTGATCTTCAGGTCGGACACCGGATAGGCCGAGCAGGCGTGGAACCATCCGAGTTCCTTGTCCATTGCGCGGCGTCCGTCATTAAGAGGCGATACGAAGATGTCTCCCGACAGAAGCTGCGTCCTGCAGTATCCGCACTCGCCGCCCCTGCAGTGTGTGTCGATAGGGATGGCCGCTCTCTCGAGCGCCACCGCTACAGGTTCGTCGGCAGCGGCGTCGATGACATCCTCGTGGATGCCGCGCACTACCGTCAGCTTGTACGTCTTGCCGGCCTGGTCCATAGGGAATCCCGGGATCAGCTTGACCGCAGGCTGCGCGGCAGCGTCGTGTCTGAACCTCTTCATAGGCACGCCCATTTCTTTCATAATACTGTCGACCAGGAAGAACATTACCGGAGGTCCGCAGAAGAAGTACGAGCAGCCCTCAGGCGAGTACTTCTCAATGATCTCTCTTGTGACGAATCCCTTCTCGCCATCCCAGTCCTCATCGTCGGACATGACATGTACCACGTGGATCCTGTCAGGAGCCGCTTTGCGTGCTGCTTCAAGCTCATCGCCGCAGACGATGTCAGTGTGTTTGACGGATCCGTATATGATGGTAAGGTCGATATCGAGCTTTCCATGCGCTATCTCCTTTGCCATCGAAACGAACGGAGTGATCCCCGATCCGCCGGCGATGCCGACTATATGACCGGAGTCGCGCAGAGGCTCATAGAGGAAATGTCCGAAAGGCAGCGCCGCAGTGATCTCAGAGCCGGCCTTTACGTTCTCCCGGAACCAGTCAGGGACCAGGTAGTGGACGTTGTGTCTGATCGTGACTTCAAAGTAAGGCTCGGCGAGCCTTGCCTCGTAAGGAGCGGATGAAATCGAATATGCTCTTGTCAGAACGCTGTCGCCGACTGTCAGATAAAAGTTGGCATACTGTCCGCTCTGGAACACGGGAACATGACCGTTGACCGGCGAAAACCTGTATGTGGTCGAAGTAGGGGACGCCTCGCGTATTTCAGTTACCTTGAACTGCTGCTTGCCCGGGTGGAGCAGGTCGGCGAGCTCGCGGATAGGGTCCTTCGGATCAGGAACAGGCGAGCCGTTCGCGATCAGCTCCTGACGCATTTTGGTGATGCGGGAGGCGCCGCCGACATCCTTTAAAAATCCTTTTACTTTCATGTGGCTGCCTCCTTTCTATGCTTTACTGCCGCCTTCTGAGGCAGCCTTCTTAGCGACATCGTCTATGACAGCCTTGGCGGCGGCGCGGCCGTTCGTGACGGCCGGCCCCATGCCGTTTCCACTGATGGCATGGGCTCCCGCGAACTCGAGTCCGTCGATGAAATGATCGTCTTCCTTCATCTGGAGCCTTGCCACGGCGTGGTCGTCTATGCTGTGGGAATAACCGTATATGCTGCCCTTCCACGCGCCTACATAGTGTGCGATGGTGACAGGCGTCGAGACTTCGATCTCGACTATATGGTCGCGCAGGTTGATGCCGCTGACCCTCTCGTATTCGGTTATCATGTCGAGCGCCATTTTGCGCTTGAAGTCGTAATAGTCCTCTTCCTTCAGGTCAAGAAATCCCTGTACAAGCGGCAGATTGGTGATGGAGAACTGGCACATGCCCTCAGGCGTGCAGCCCGGGTTCGCCAGATCGAGGCATATCGATGTCAGGTACCTGTATGGTCCCAGGGTCTTGCCCTGTTCCCATATCTTATCCGTATCCATCGTCTCGCCCGCCGAGAAGATGTTGTAGTCCTTGATGCCGAGATTCTCAGGCGTGTCGTCCAGCACCATCATAACGGACGCGGTCGTGACTGAAAGCCTGCGGCCGTTGACCATTTTGATCGCGCCCTCAGGCACCTCGGACAGAGGCTCTATCATCTGTGTGTATACCTTATTTGGGTACGCGGCTGAAATTACATAGTCGCAGCTGATCTCGTCGCCGCGCTTAGTACGTACGCCTGTGACCCTGCCGTCCTTCACCAGGATCTTCTCGACTTCCTGGCAGAACTCGATCTGCGCTCCGTTTTCCTCCGCCTTTGTCATCAGCTTCATGCTCATCTCGTGCGAGTACTTCTTAGGCACATAGCTGCCGCCGCGGAAGTAGTCCGCCATCAGAAAAGCGTAGATGGTGAAAGGCAGGGTGCTCATCGGGTTGCCGACGTAGATCCAGTATGGCGTCAGGATGTCTACGATATCCTGCGGGAACTCGAAGGTCTCGATGACTTCCGTCGCGGTATAGCCCGCGGTCTTTACGAAGTCGGGGTGCTTCATCAGCATGGCCGGCTTGCTCATCGGAGTCACCGAGAGGGTGTTCATCGAGTCATATACTCTGTTGCAGAGCTGCATGAACTCGAGCACCTTAGGGCCCCATCCCGGATACTGCGCGTCGATCTCATTCGCCATGGTCTCAAAGCCCGCGTGCAGGGTGATGTCGATGTCTCTCTCAGGCTCGACGAACCTGTATGCCTCAGGTACCTTGAGCCAGTCGATGTCGACTCCGCATTCGTCAAAGAAAACTCCGACCTTCAGGCGGTCTTCCTTAGAGCCGATGCTCATCATCTCGTGGAGAGTAGCCTCGATCTCGATGCCGCTGCGGACATAGCTCGTGGCCAGGCCGCCCGGGAGATTGTGCTTCTCCAGGATCAGGATGTCCGTGATCCCCTTCTGCTGCAGCTGCAGCGCGGCGGATAGACCCGCGAGGGCTCCGCCTATGATCACGACATCGTAATGGTCTTTATAAAACTTCATTTCTCCTCCCAGAAGAATGTAAGGTATGCTTTCTCAACTATTATAAATGTCAATAATGCCTTTCTCAATAATAGTCTTGATATAACGTTAACAAAGGCTTATAATCAGCGGCGGAAACTTAAGTTGAAAAGATGGTTTCCACGAATTAGTATATAAGTTTCAGGAGGTATTATATGATATTTCAGCTTTACAGCAGCCACGCCGGTATGCAGCTTATCGGCTGGGTACTCGTCTTTATCGGCCTGATCCTCATGAATGAGATCGGCAGAAAGACAAAGATCGGCGGCATGGTCGTATTCGTGATCATTCCGGCTATCCTTACTCTTTACTTCATTCTTGCTCACGTTGGAATGTTCGGCGGAAGCGAGAACCCGACCGTCGCGTTCATGGACGGATGGTTCCACTACTTCAAGCTCTATGCTGCCGACATCGGCTGCGTAGGTTTCATGATGATCAAGTACGAATGGGGCCTCGGCAAGAAAGCCTGGTTCAAATGGTGGCCATGGTTCATCGTTGCGGCCAACATCATGATCGCCAACGTATCCGACATGGAATCCGCTCTCGCTGCATTCTCCATCACAGGCGACCTTTCCGGCGCATGGTGGGCATCGAACGAAGGCGTATTCATCTATGGCGGATGGTGGAACGTAGTCAACGCTCTCGCGGGACTCATCAACATCTTCTGCATGACAGGATGCATCCACCTGTTCACATCGAAAGACAAGAACATGTCCGACATGCTCTGGCCTGACATGACAATCTGGTTCATCCTCGCATACGACGTGTGGAACTTTGAGTACACTTACCTCAATCTTCCTACGCACAGCTGGTACTGCGGTGTTGCGCTTCTCCTTGCTCCTACATTCGCAAACGCGCTGTGGAACAAGGGCGGCTGGATCCAGAACCGTGCTAACACACTCGCCATCTGGTGCATGTGGGCACAGGTCGTTCCTGCATTCCAGCTCTCCAGCAGATTCGCTGCAGCACTTCCGTCGGTATACGGAAACGCTACAGAACTTGGTATCACTACCATGGATCTGTATGACAAGGCTATCACTCTGTACAACTCCGGCGCCGGCAAGTCTGCTCAGGCAGGTCAGATCATCTCTGACATGGGCATCGTTGCGGATCCGAGAATGCAGGGAGTCATCGCTGTTGCAGCCATCGCTATCAACGTAGTCGTTATGGCATTCATAATCCAGCGCTCCATCAAGATGGGCAAGAACCCATACTCCAACAATGTTTGGGAAGGAACAAGGGATTTCGAAGAAGCAATGGCAAGGGCAAGAGCATAAGCCCAAAACTATGCAGAAAAATACCGGGGATCATTCCCCGGTATTTTATTTCCCCGGAATCAAGTTGACAATTTGTACAAAATCCTGTAATTCACCGTTAAAAGAAAAATTATGTAGAGCCACCCTCTACGATTATTTTATAATCATACTACGCCTATTTCAACACGAGTAATATGAAGGGATACGACCATGCAGAGCATATACAGAAAGTTTTCATCTTTTGAGGCTCTCGTAAACGATTTCATGACCCGTGACGGTATCGCGATACGCTGCGGCGACATGGAAGGCAATACCAGCGAAGTCTCCTACAAGGATTTCGCCGAAATGATAATCACGGAATCCTTCCATGTGAAAGCGGAATGCAGCAGTGTCGAGGTCGTCAGATACGAGCAGACCGTAGACTCTCTCGTAGACATCTTTGCCCACGTGCTGGCCGGCTGCGATGTCATAATAGCAGACCCGCGTGTTCCGGAGGGCTTTAACGAATATGCCGCCGAGGTCGCTGAAGCGGCCCGGAATCTCCGTGAATCGCAGCGCGATGAGTTTGGTCGCATAAAAGGCAAGGGCGGAGAGGGGGAGCTTCTCTTCTTTACCTCCGGCACCACAAGCAGCTCCAAGATAGTAAGGCTCACGTCCAAATCACTTTGCACCAGCGCATGGAGCGGCCAGTGCATGCTCGCCTGCGGCAAAGGCGACGTGATACTGTCCAACCTTTCCCTGTCGCACGCGTACGGATTCGTATGCGCCATGCTGTGGGGCCTCGCCTACGGCGCAACTGTAGCTCTGGGCAGGGATGTATACCGTTTTACCGGAGACGCGCTGTTCTTCAAGCCTACCATCATTCCGGGAGTCCCTTCGCAGATCGACGACATGCTCAATAAAGACGCTCTGAATCCGGAGCTCCGCGTCGTTCTTATCGGAGGCGCTCCGTGTCCGAAGCGGCTGGTCGACCGCCTGCAGGAAAAGGGGATCGACGTGTATGTCGGCTATGGACTCACGGAAACATCGAGCGGCATCGCGATCTCTCAGGATCCCGACGAGCCGGACGCAATGTATCCGTGCCCTGGCGCGGACATCCGCATAGAAAGCGACGGCGAGATCTCCGTCGCGACGCCTTGCATGATGCTGGGTTATCTGGGCAGAGAGCCGATGTTTGAGAACGGGCGCTTCTTTACCGGAGATCTCGGATGGTTTGACGAAAAGGGAAGGCTTCATCTGAAAGGCCGAAAGAACGACGTGCTCGTTCTTTCCGACGGGGATAAGATCTTCTGCCCTGAATACGAGGAGTCGCTTGAGCAGATGTGCGGCCTGCCTGACCTGGGAGTCATACTGAAGGAAGGAGAAGCCGTGCTGGTAGTCGGCTCATGTCCGAAAGATCCTGCCATCGCTGCTGACATAAGGAAAAAACTCGTAAAGGAAGTCGAAAGGTTCAACAGAAGCATCCCGCATTCACGGCAGATCAGCGATGTCATAATGACGTCAGAGATCCTTCCGCGCACGGTCACCGGAAAGCTGAAAAGATACGAACTTCAGGAAATGTATAAATAAGATAAAGTATAAAAGCGGCGCTCCGTCAGGGGCGCCGTTATTCTTTTGCCGTCATTCCGCCGGCAGCATGCGGTTGCGGGTATAGATGTATCCGATGATTATGAAGGTGGCGTTGACCGCCCAGCTTACCGGGAAAACTATCATAATGGAAAGCCATGTATGGTAGATCCGGAACCCCGTGAACACCCAGATGATACGGACGCCGCAGACACAGATGAGCGTTGTAAGAGCCGGTACCAGCGACTTTCCGAGACCTCTCATGGCTCCGGACAGATTGTCCATCAGCACGTTGAGCGTCTCAGCATAGAGAAGGAGCTTTACCCTGAGAAGGCCTGCCTCTATTACCTGAGGCTCGTTCGTGAACAGTCCCAGCAGCGGCCTCGCGAAAATGAGAAGCAGCGCGGAGAGCGCCATGGTAAAAGTCCAGCTGACGAGCAGGGTCTTGCGCACCACCTCGCGGCATCTCGCGTACTTTCCGGCGCCGTAGTTCTGGCCTACGAAAGTCACAAGTGTCTGTGTGAACGCGTTGACCGCAAAAAATCCGAATATCTCTATGTTGAACGCCGCGGATGACGCCGCCATATACGTAGCGCCGAGGCTGTTTATCCCGGACTGTATGCAGATGTTAGATATGGAGAAGACAGCGCTCTGAAGGCCGGCAGGCATGCCGATCTTCAGGATGGCCGCGAGATCGTCCTTGTCGATGCGGATCTTTGAGACATTCACATGTATCACGCTGTCTTCATTTCTCAGGAAGTGAAGCAGGAGCATCGAGCTGATCGCGTTTGCGAGAACGGTCGCTATCGCCACACCGTCCACGTCCATTCCCAGTGCCAGCACGAAGAAGAGGTTTGCCGCCACGTTGAAGACGCCTCCTATCGTGAGACAGATAAGAGGCGTTCTTGTATTGCCGTTGCTCCTGAAGATGGCGGCCTCGAAGTTGTAGAGCATGATGAACGGAACGCCGCTGAAATAGAGTCTGAGGTATGTGACCGAGTAGTCTTTTACCTCGGCCGGGACGCCAAGCAGGTCGATGATTGGAACGGCTATTATGTTGCCGATCACCGCAACGAAAACGCCCGCCGCCAGGGCGAACGCCATGGAAGTCCGCACCGCGCTTTTTGCTTTCTCCGGGTCCCTTGCCCCTATGTTATGAGCGATCAGCACGTTTGTGCCTACGGAGATGCCTACGAAGAAATTGACAAGCAGGGATACGACCGGCGTGTTGCTGCCGACCGCCGCCATGGCCTCCATGCTCGCGAACTTGCCGACCACTGCGACGTCCGTCGCGTTGAATAGCTGCTGCAGCATGCTCGTCAGCATGAGCGGGATCGCAAAAAGAAGGACCTTGTCGACTATGGTGCCGCTCGTCAGGTCCGGGTCAGATGGTATTCTTTTTTTCAGAAGGCGGTTATCCATTACACTGTAATTCTATACCTCTAACCACTGCAATGCCACAAAAAAGGCGCCCCTTTAAGGGCGCCTTTCATAATCATAACACGAATCGCGAAGTCTACCACATGTTCTCATCAGGGATGTGTTCTATCGTCGGATCAAGCGGCTCTTCGCGGAGCACTGTACGCATGTACTGGCTGAACTCGTCGCGTATCGCCTGCCTTGTGTAGACTCTCGGATCGCAGAGGTCGTGGCATACCCATACGACGTGGATGCCTCTCTCGCGGCCCTGCTCCTCGAACTGACCGTGCAGTCCGGTGAGCGCCTTGCAGCTCATGTGCTCCCACATCATTACCATGTCAGCGTTCATGATCTCGCAGAACTCCCAGAGCTCGTCGACGAGCACCTTGTATCCGCCGTGCGTACGGTTGCGCATGATCATGTTCTCGTTGAGCCATGCCATGTCGTACCAGGCTTTCTCTCTGTTTTCAGGAGTATCCTCTTCCGCGACAGGCAGGGTGTTGACCATCGAAAGCATGTCTGTCAGAGGCAGGACGCCCCAGCAGTGGATCATCCAGTAAAGCATGTGAATGTTGTACTGCGGCTGTACTCCCCAGACGATGCATCTGTGCCTGTACTCAGGAGCCATCATGGTCTTCCTCTTGTAGCCCTGCTCGACCAGCTTGCTGATCTTCTTGTCCTTAGGCGGGAAGAGAGGCGAACGTCCGCAGTTGCCCATGTAGTTGGTGTCGTTGTAGAGCGAGAACACCGAGCCTACGAACTGCGGGTAGTCAGTCGAGTTGGTCTCGAGCCAGAACGCGCGGTGCCTTGTGGCGTCGTTGACTCTCGCGGCGCTCTCGAAGTAGTGGGTCCAGTCCCACTTTTCATGAGCGTGCTCCTCGATGAACTTTACAGCGGCCTTCATGTCGTTAGCAGCATATTCCTGAACGTCCTGCTCCTTGTGGCGGAGCGGCGCGGTCAGCTGGAACGTAGGGATGCCGTACTCTCTCTCGAGTCTGTGAGCGATGACGCCGTTACCCATCAGGGAGCCGTCGCATGTCGTGTTGACCTGTACGGCGCAGCATCCGAGCACCGCGAAGTCGTCGTCGATCGAGATGCCGGCCTCGGCCTCAGGCATAGGGCAGACATCGCCCGGAAGTCCGAACTCCTGAGCTACGTCGAGGTAATGAGTAGTCGAGTTCTGTGTCAGGAGGTTGGCGACGAACATGGTCGGCACCTCTCTGAGGATGGCTGTCGTATCCTTGAAGCCCATCATGAACGCTGTCATCGCGTTTTCGTCCGTCAGCACGCAGTGCTTTGAGAACTCCTCGTTGTTTCCCGTGCGGCGGTCGCCCTTGAAGATGTTGTCCATCGTCTTGGCTACGTCGTAGATAACGAAGTTCATCGCGGTATGGGTGATGCGCAGAGGCTCGTCTCTGAGGCCGAGAGTGAACTTGTCCATCATGTAAGGAACAGCCAGATAGTTGGCCATCCATCTGTAGCGGAACATCGCCTTGATGTTGCGCGGCTTCGCGATGAATCTCGCGAGGATGGACATGATGTACAGCCATCTCGAATAGTCGTAAAGCGTATCCTTTACGCCTCTCCACTCACGGCGGACGAAGACCTTGGTCTTGCCGTTGGTAGGATAGAGATGCCCCAGCGTCTGATCGCCTTTTTTCTTCTTAGGGTTAGTGATCTTTTTGACTGTCTTGAATGCCATTATTTCTCACCTCCCTGGATCTTCTTTATTTCAATGCTTTCTATAAAAGCCTGTACGCGCGTGCGCATCTGTCCGGCGCCGGCGTTGATGTTGTACGGTCTGTCTACGGAGAGCACCGGGAATCCGTAATCCTCTCTCAGCATGTGCGATCCCAGCATGCGTTCGTAGGCCCAAGGGTCGCAGAACTTGACCTGCTCATAGATAATGCCGTCGGCCTTGTACTCCTTCGCGAGATCCGCGACGTACTTCTTGCGGCCGTAGACCTTCTCCATGTTCATGGTGCGAGGGCACTGTCCGATCATCGTGTAGTGGCGGCATACCTGAGTGAGGATATCTTCGTCCGAGTCCTTATCTATAGGGATAGGCACTCTGCCCGGAAGCGAACCGAAGCAGAACCTGTCGGCGCATACATATGTATCGCAGCCTTCGATAAGCTTGATCATGCCGATATCGTCGATCTCGGAACCTACCATCATGACGCGGGCGCGCCACTTCTTGCCGTCCGGCTCTCTGGTCTTTAGCTCTTCCAGCGTCTCTCTCAGTTTGTCGATGATCAGATACTTAGGAGCCAGATACGTAGCCAGTGTCAGCACGTGGAACTCGTAGCCCGTGATGCGCGGGTCGTCCTCCTTGCGGAACTGTCCGATCTCCTGGATGAGCCTGCAGACTTCGTTGTGCTCTTCGACAGCCTTGAGGATAGCCTCATCGGATATGTCGATGCCGTAGTTTTCATGGAGCGGCTTGAGAATGTGGTTCGTCGTCTGCAGTTTCAGCAGCTGGACGCCGTTCTCGGTGGCCTTCATAGGTATCTCCATGTACTGATAGAAGAATTTGTCCTTGCCCTCGTCCATGGTGTGCAGCAGCTCCATGTTCTCGGCGGCGCGGTTCATCATGGTGCAGCCGTCCGCCGCGATCAGGCAGTCAGCGAAGTTGAAGCCTCCTTCGATCGCTCTCTCCAGCAGAGCCCTGCTCGTCTCGCATAGAAAACTCGTCATGTAGTATGTGGCGATGTCCAGCGAGCCGGTATTAGGCGCAAAAAGACGAACCGAGAACACGCCGTCAAGATTCATCAGGGGTTCCGGTATATTCTCGCACGTGAACGCCGCGCAGATCTTACCGTCCTTCTTGGCCTGTTCGATCAGTTCGTTGTTTGCATTCTGCAGGAGGTTCTCGAAATACAAAAGATGCTTGAGGTCTTTCATATTGTCTCTCCTCTTTCTTATATCCCTCTCAACACCAATGAAGGCACTAAAACACCCTCATTAGTTTCTCTCTGATAAAAGAATAACCCCTTGGCGGGGTTATTCGCAAGAACTTAAAAATGGCTTATTGTATTTTTGCGCTGCTACTCTTCTTTCGCCAGCATTTCCGCGAACTTCGACATAGTTCCCGGTATGTCGATCTGCTGCGGGCAGACCGCCGCGCAGGCTCCGCATCCTATGCAGGCTGACGGCAGTTTGTTCTCATCGAACGCCGCGAGAGCCATAGGCGCTATGAAACCGCCTTCGCTGTAGGCGTGCTCGTTGTAAAGCTCCAGTATCCTCGGGATCTCGAGTTCCATAGGGCACTTGGACATGCAGTACTTGCAGGCCGTGCAAGGGACTGTGCCGGCGTTCTTGCCGGTCGTGTCGTAATGCGCCGCTGTCAAAAGTATAGCGATCTCATCATCGCTGAGCTCTCTTCTCTCGCCGAAGTATTCGATGTTCTGTTTCAGCTGCTCAAAGTTGGACATGCCTGACAGGATCATCGTGACCCCCGGCACGGTCTCGACGAAGCTGAACGCCCAGTTGGCCGGAGTCCGGTCCGGATCGCTCTTCGCAAGCAGCTTCTCACCGCCGAGACAGGACTTGGCGAGCCTTCCGCCGCGAAGCGGCTCCATGACCCAGATAGGTATGCCGATGTTGTTGAGTTCTTCGACCTTGTCCTTCGCGTTCTGGAATTCGAAGTCGAGATAGTTGAGCTGGATCTGGCAGAACTCGATGTGTTCGTGGTGCTTCATGATGAAGCGGTGCATAACCTCAAGGCTGCCGTGACACGAGAATCCGAGGTGGCGGATCTTTCCTTCTTCTTTCATCTTCAGAAGGAATGCAGTGAGTTCTTCGTCCTCGATATACTTGTCTATGTTCAGCTCGCACACATTGTGATAGAGATAGAAATCGAAGTAATCCGTCTGACACTTTTCGAGCTGCCTTTTGAATATCTCTTCGTGTTTGCCGAAGTTGGACAGGTCGTAGCCCGGGAATTTGCTCGCCAGATAAAAACTGCCTCTGTCATGCTTGCTGAGCGCCTCTCCGACTACGGTCTCGCTGTTGCCGTCGTGATAGCCCCAGGCCGTGTCGTAATAATTGATTCCTTGGGCCATCGCGTAATCGACCATCTCCTGCACCGCGGCAGGATCCGGTCTGCTGTCGTCACCGTCGATGCACGGCAGACGCATGCAGCCGAGGCCGAGTCCTGAAAGTTTAAGAGCCTTGAATCCGTTGTAATACATTTTTCACCTTTTCCTCTTACATGACGCGGCGCGCGGCCGCGTGTTTTATTATCCTCTCACGATAACGTAGTTATCCATGAGATCGATCTTCTCCAGAGTTCCGTCGAAAACCGTGCGGATGCCCATTAGGTCGGTGAAGATTATCTTGCCGTCCTCGACTCTGATGTCCGCCACGTTCCTTGCCAGAAGATTGGCGTCGCTTACTTCATTCTTATATACCATTGAAAGGCACATATCCATCCCTCCCTTTTATTACTTGCCGTCAGGGAAGCTGGTGAAAGCCCCGCTCTCCACCTTCGGCATTCCGTACTTTTCCTTCGCGTCCGCGATCGCTTTTATCATGAAGGACATATTATGCGCGAGGTTCCTCATGACCTGCAGTCCCTCGGCATCCTTCTTCACGTCTTCTGCCGTGAAGCCGTGTACATTGTTCCAGTAGGTGGAAGTAGCTATCGGCATTCCGCTGATGCTGAAGTATTTGTTGAGCACATCGAAGGACGCGGTGGTGCCGCCGCGCCTCGCGCTTACGACTCCGGCGCCGACTTTCATGTGCATGTCGTACTGAGCGCTGTAGAACAGCCTGTCGAGGAAGGATATGAGAGTTCCGTTCGGCGAGCTGTAATAGACAGGGCTGCCGACTACCAGTCCGTCAGCTTTCTCGAGCTTCGCGTTTACCTCGTTCACGATGTCCTTAAAAACGCAGCCATCATGAGTTGAGCAGTATCCGCACGCGGCGCATCCGCGTATGTCCTTGTTCCCGATATGGATCAGTTCTGTTTCGACTCCCTCTTCATTGAAAGTCTTTATCATCTCATCAAGAGCGGTCGCCGTGCACTGATCCGCGCGCGGACTTCCATTGATCAATATAACCTTAGCCATTCAATTCCTTCCAGTCTATCCTCTCGTTTCTGAAAAATGTTTCTCTGTCTTTCTCTCCGATCGGCCTCATGACCCTGCACGGGTTGCCGACCGCAACGACATTTTCGGGTATGTCTCTCGTTACGACGCTTCCCGCGCCGATGACGCTGTTCTTTCCGATGGTCACGCCCGGCAGCACGATGACGCCGGCTCCTATCCAGACGCACTCTTCAATGCGCACATCTTTGTTGAACTGGAGAGCCGGATCTTTCCTCAGTTCGGGAAGCACCGGATGCCCCGCAGTCACGATAGTGACATTCGGACCGAATTTGACCCAGTCGCCGATGTATATATGCCCGTCATCGACCAGAGTCAGATTAAAGTTCGCGTATATATTGGAGCCCATATGCACATGGCTGCCTCCCCAGTTAGCGTACAGCGGTCTCTGGATGAAAACGTTGTCTCCGCATTCGGCAAACATTTCCCTCATGAGACGCTGCTGTTCTTCGTACTGTGAGGGCCTGAGGTCATTGAACTCCCTGAGTTTCTCTCCAAGAGGGCTCTGCACGGAAAGGATCTCTTCATCTCCCGGATCGTACAGCAGTCCTGCTTCCATTCTTTCTTTTACGGTCATTTTCTCAGGCATCACCTTGTTCTCCTGTCAGACGCCGTACATGTGCCTGCGTATCATTCTCTCTGCCGTTTCCCTGCCAAAGAGCCTGGTCATCTGATTGACCGCCACGCCTCCGTCTGAAATGAGCGTGTCGGTGAACTCTCTTACTTTTGCCGTTTTGGCTTCCTTATCGCAGGCCTCCGCGTCATGGAGCTGTGCCTCAAAGATTCTTATATAGTCCGCCGCCGCCTGCGACAGGCGTCCGCTGACGTTTCTTCCCGTCTTCCGGTAGGACTCCGGATACATCATCGAGTCGTATGCGTGGCTCCCTCCCGGTTCGTAGTCCTTCAGGTCTGCGTCGCGCTCTTTGACCGCGCTGTACGCATCGAGTTTTTCCTGAGCGAACGGGGAGAGCTGCGTGTCGTACAGCTCAACGATCTGCGTCTCCCTGCCGAACGCCGAGACCCAGTCGAGGTTGAGCAGCGGCATGTCCCTTTCAGTCGATGAAAGGACGACCGTCTCCATCTTCATCAGGCCAGCCATGGCTTTCATACTCATGATGCAGAGGTAGCCGACTCCTTCGACCTCATAGGTCTCCGTGTCGAAGACCATGCCGTTCTTTGAGAGTCTCGCGTCTTCTCCCATGTCCAGAGGTCTCAGCCTGCAGCGCCACAGAAGCGCCGACTTTATCTGTGTTCCAAGCGATGTGTGTCTGCTCATCTACGCCACCAGCCATTTATATTTCTCTACGCTGTAAAGCGGTATGAACGGTATCATGATAGGCGTTTTCTTCACATATGCCTGATACTCCGGATCGTCTCCGTACGTGCGGTTCTGCCTCATCTCAAGCCTGCGTGCTCCGCCGAACATCACGTAGATGATGCCCAGATATCCGCAGATGGTAACGATCCACTGCCATACGCCTATGTTCGTTTCAAAGCCCGAAATGAAGACTCCGGTCCAGAACAGCATCTCGCCGAAGTAGTTAGGGCATCTTACGATCTTATACAGCCCTGTGTCGACGAACCTCCCCGGATTTTTCTTTTTGGCCGCGCTTTTCTGAAGGTCGGCCGCTGTTTCGAGAGCCAGGCCGCATACCATTATTATCATTCCCGCTATGAGCCATCCGAATGTCTCGCATCCGTTCTCAAATCTGAATGAGATGGGGGATGTCTGGCATACATAAAGCAGCGCCGCCGCGATCCAGATGCCGCACTTGCCGGCAAACGACATGTCTTTGCCGTCTTTTATCTCGCCCTGCATCTTCTTGTTGTATGAACTGCTCTTGAGTTCTCTGTATGTAAGGTAACCGGCGAGTCTGCATCCATACAGTACGAGAAGGAGGCTTGCGTATACCGGCAGCATGCCGTCCTCAGCTCCGTAGTATAGAGGGAGGGCCGCTCCGATAGCCGCCACGGATAATCCGTAGCCTATCGAAATGAACCAGACGTATTTTTTGAATCCTATCGCGCTTGCAGCGAGCGCGACCGCTAGCGTCAGTATTATAGCTTGCATTACTGTGAGTGCTCCTTTTATTGTGATTATGTTGTCACTTGCGCGTCGCGATTATGACGCGGTCAAGATGAGACAGGTCGCGGACCACGCGCGAATCTTCATAAGTCTTTGCCTTGTTGAGCAGTCTCTTGACGTCGACCGCCTGATCGAATCCTATCTCGAGGGCAAGCGTGCCTCCCGATCTGAGGTGCATGCTCGCTTCGTCCGCGATGATCCTATAATACTTGAGGCCGTCCTTGCCTCCGTCCAGAGCCATGCGCGGCTCATGGTCCTTCACTTCGACATCGAGCGTTTCGATGAGGCTGCTTTTTATGTACGGAGGATTGCATACGATGATATCGAACTGCTTGTCCTCAGGCAGGGCCTCGAACATGTCGCCCAGCAGGAAGCTGCAGCGGCGTCCCACATTGTTAAGGGCGGCGTTGCCCATCGCGGTGTGGAGCGCTTCTTCGGACGCGTCGGTCAGCGTGACCAGCGCCCCCGGAACTCTGGCAGCGATGCTGATGCCCAGCGCGCCGCTTCCGGTGCAGAGGTCCAGCACCTCCGGGTTCCTCAGGCTTTTCTGATCTATGATCTTCAGCACCTCGTCTGCCAGCACCTCTGTATCGAGGCGCGGGATAAGCACCGAAGGGTTGACCCTGAAAGGCAGTCCCATGAATTCCTGCATGCCGACTATGTACTGCAGCGGCTCGCCCTCTATCCTTGCGTATATGCGCTTTTCATATTCCGCGAAGTCGTCCTCGCGCATCAGTTCCTTGGCTCTTGTGATGAGCTCGGTCCTGCCGAGTCCCGTCGCGTAGGACATGATGATCCTGGCCTCGTTCCTGCCGTTCTCCAGCAGGCTGAGCGCGGCCTGTCCCCACGCGAGGGCGTTCTCGTATGTCTTGATGTCCTTCGTATATCTGCGGGCGAGCGTCCTGGCCTTTGCCTGCGCCGCCTCTCTGTCGGCGATGGCTCTTACCAGAGTGCGTCCGTCCGTCTCTTCCGGAGCGACTATCGTGTAATCGTCGCAGTCGAGATCTTCAAGGAATTTGATCACTTCCTCTACGTCCTTGTCATCTGCTCCCTTGCCGCGGTCTTCGAACACCGTGCGTGCTTCTTCTATCTTAGTCTCTTCGAGAGCCTTTCTGGCCGCCTCCTTGTTGGCTTCCGTATGTGCCTCCACCTCGGCCGCCCAGGCTTCATTCTCCTTCGCGGCTATCTCTTCTTCCGCTCTGGACCTCACGATGTTGCCGTCCTTGTCGACGAATCCCTGTATCTCAGGAGTCGCCGGATCCACCAGCACGGCCTTGAGCGAGAGTATCGCCACCTCGAGCTGATCCCTGTTAGGCTCGGCCGTCGTCAGTCTCTGCAGTTGAAGTCCCGGCCAGCTGAGTATGCGGACGATCTTTCCGTTCGACCTGCCGGCCCATCTCAGGAGTTCGAAACTGATTGAAGCGATCACCGGGATGAGAAGTATCCTGGAGATGATCCTTATGGCCAGATTCGGCCAGCCCAGGAAACTGAAGAGCAGCAGGCTGATGATGAGCACGAACACCAGGAAGCTGGTGCCGCACCTCGGATGCAGCGTGTAGAACTCCTCGGCGTTCTCAGGGCAGAGGACCCTGTCGTTCTCGTAGCAGTGTATCGTCTTGTGCTCGGCGCCGTGGTAGCGGAACAGCGTTTTGATGTCCTTCATGCTGCGTATCGCCGCGACATAGGCGACGAACATCACTATCCTGAGCACGCCTTCTATGAAGTTGAGAGCTATCGAGCTCGATATCCACTTTCCCAGAAAGTTTACGGCCCAGGTAGGCAGGATCACGAAGAAGACGATGGCGATCGCCACCGCAAAGAGCAGGGCAGACGCCATCAGGAAATTCCACGCCGCTTTCTCGCCGAACTTCTTGTTGATCCATTTTTCGAGCCTTCCCGGCTCCTCGGCATACTCCTCCGGAGCGTACTCCTCGAGTATGTCGGCGGACTCCATGAGCGTGCCCATTCCGTTCACGAGAGCGTTCACGAAAGCTACGATGCCCCTGATGAAAGGAATTTTGGCCGCCTTTGACTCCTTGCCTTTTTTCTTAGTCTTGAGGTACAGCTCGCCGGACGGCAGGCGCATCGCGAGGGCGATCCTGTCAGGCCCCTGCATCATGACGCCTTCCATGACCGCCTGTCCGCCTATCGCTGTCGGGCATGCCTCTTTTATGAATACTTTGCTGTAATCTATTTTTGCCATTATCCGTTTCTCTGGTCAGTTTTATTTCAATGCATTTTTCTGAGCATGAAGTTCACGAAATCCGCGTTGCTCTTCGTGCTCGAAAGGTTGTCTATTATCTCTTCGGTCACATCCATGACGCTGCCCGAGCTCATGGCCCTGCGCAGCATGTACATGACCTGATATTCCTCCTGCGACAGCAGAAGGTCTTCGCGTCTTGTGCCCGACTTGTAGAGGTCGATGGCAGGGAAGATGCGGCGCTCGCTGAGCTGCCTGTCGAGGTGGAGCTCCATGTTGCCTGTGCCCTTGAATTCCTCGTATATGACGTCGTCCATGCGCGATCCGGTCTCGACCAGCGCGGTCGCCAGTATCGTTACGCTGCCGCCTTCTTCGAGGTTCCGCGCTGTGCCGAAGAACTTCTTCGGCGGGTGCAGAGCGCCCGGGTCGAGACCGCCCGAAAGCGTCCTTCCCGATGCCGGGACTTCCATGTTGTAAGCCCTCGCGAGCCTTGTGATCGAATCCAGAAGGATCATGACGTCCTTGCCGGATTCAGCCAGCCTCTTTGCCCGCTCTATTACCATCTGCGCCACCTTGACATGGTGCTTGGTCTCTTCGTCAAACGTCGAGTAGATGACCTCGGAGTGCCTGAGGCTCCTCTTCATGTCAGTGACTTCCTCAGGTCTCTCGTCAACGAGCAGCACTATCAGTTCTATATCCGGATACTTCTCCTCGACGGAAGCCGCGATCTTCTTGAGCAGCACGGTCTTGCCCGCCTTAGGCTGAGCGACGATCAGGCCCCTCTGGCCCCTGCCTATAGGCGCCACAAGGTCCATGACCCTAGTCGAAAGGTCGATGCTCGAATTCTCAAGCACTATCTTCTCGTCAGGGAAGACAGGCGTGAGACTGTCGAACCACGGCCTTCTTTTCGCGGTCATCGGATCGAGTCCGTTGACTTCTTTCACGTAGAGCAGCGCTCCGAACTTCTCGGTGCCGCGCGGCTTTCTCGCGATGCCAAGTATCTTGTCGCCCGTGCGCAGGCCGAACCTTCTGATCTGAGTAGGGGACACGTAGATGTCCTTGCTGGAGGTCAGAAAGTTGTCGAAGCGCAGGAAGCCGAACCCGTCCTCAGACAGTTCGAGTATTCCCTCGACGTCCGACTTGCCGTCGTCTTCCGGAGCTGCCTCAGCAGCCGGCTCCTCTTCATGAGCGATCTCTTCTTCGATTATTTCTTCTTTAGTTTCTTCTTTGATCAATTCTTCTGCCATAATAGTTCCTTTACAGTTCTTCGTTGGCTCCGACCGTCGTCAGTATCGTCTCTTTCGACTTATCCACCTGACTGACCTCAAGCTTGTCGATATCGTCAGGCTCGATGTCCTCATTGAGCGCCAGCAGTGTAGGCGACAGGTAGACTGTCGACAGCTGCTTGCCCTCCATGCTGATGATCGATCTCTCTGTGAAGTTTTCTCCTCTTATGTAGTATCTGTCGCCGATCTTGACAAGATCTCTGATGCTGATGCTCTTGTGGCCCATCTTCATGGCAACTCGCTCATATGGCTCGCTGCCGCCGTAAGCGTACTGCCTGCCGTAGAGCATGTCGTATGCCAGAGCCTCCTGATCGCTCAGATAGGTCTCGTCTTCCTTCGGATCGTTCGTCTGCTGATAGTCAAAAATGATGCCTTCATGCTCGAGCCCGGCGTCAGTCAGCAGCATGGCGCCGCTCTCATACGAGTGGATGTCCCTGTCCTGCTTAGGCAGCCCGATGTTGTCCCAGATCACGTAGCGCGTTGTGTACAGGTCGTCCTGCTTGTAGTTCTCTTCCTTGACGTCGAGAGCCGGGATGTGGTCGCCGTAGATTATCATGACAGTCGGCTCGCCGCTCTCTTCTATCTCCTTTATCAGGTCGCCGATGAAGGTGTCCATCTCGTGGCACTCGTTGAGATAGTATTCATATCTCCACTTTGTATACTCATCTTCGGCCGTGACCTCGGTATACGGATGCTTGAATACCTGCTCTGTCGGATAAGAACCGTGTCCCTCGACCGAGATGACATGCAGGAAATCGCGCTCCTCCGTGGACTTCATGATCTCCATGATCTCGCCCGTGAGCACCCTGTCCTTGCACCAGTTGGTAGGCGTGAACGAGACATTGTTCATGTACTCGACCGACGTGAAGGTATTGAATCCGAGATTCGCGTAGACCTCGTTGCGGTTGTAGAAGAGGGCGCGGTGGTTG
This sequence comes from Anaerovoracaceae bacterium, assembly GCA_045114795.1. GTDB lineage: Bacteria > Bacillota > Clostridia > Peptostreptococcales > Anaerovoracaceae > Crickella. The sequence continues at coordinate 56,538 of JBGUKZ010000065.1, read as the reverse complement.
TGGAGCGCCGCCGTGTTATAGCCGTGGGAACGCGCCACGTAAGCCATGCTCTCAAGCGTTTTCTTGCGCAGCTTGCCCTTGTACGGATATTCGCCCGGTCCGAAGAACTTTGCGCTTATGCCCGTCAGCACTTCGAATTCCGTGTTGGCCGTGCCCGCGCCGCAGGCCGGCACTATGAATGTTCCCGAAGTGTAGTCGTTATAGAGCTTGTTGAACACCGGTGTCGGGTCCTGCGAGACCTCGATATTGGCGTAATCCTGCGCCACCGTGAACGACTCCATCTGCAGCACGATGATGTTCGGATGATCGGTGCTGTCTTCCTTCTCCTCGAGTTTCGTATCCGTTCCGTTCGTCGTCTTGTTTTCGAGAATGTCCGCGATCAGCTCCTCCGAGTATCCTCTCGGCCTCGATATGCCGGCGTTGGCCGACGTCGCGATGAAGCAGTACGGCATGCCATAGTCCCTGTACGCGTAATTGAGGTTTCCGAAGAAGGAGCTTATGGTCCCGTTCCTTTCGAGTCCGACCGTCGCTCCCGCCGCGGCTGCCGCCGCGATAAGTATCGCCGCGATGCTCTTCTTATACCTGATATTCGTCCACTTCTCGCTCCTGATGAAGATCATGACCAGGGCCGCGACGCCCAGCACGGCAGCGATCAGGAACAGCACTATCTGGACTTTGGAGAAGTATGTCGTCGCGATCGTAAGACCGTCGGCAACGTTCGTGAGATCGTACAGGGTGAACGGTGTCATCCTGTTCATCAGTATGACGCCGTTCGCGGTGCCCAGCGCGAGCCAGATCACCGACACTATGAACCAGACGAATCTGCGCCTTCTGAAAAGAAGGGCGATCGTCATGGTCGCGAAAATGATGAGAGTGTTGTAGAGGAATACTACGGGGTGGGTGAATGCCCAGCGGAATCCTTCGAGCGGGGCCGTGGTTATCCTCGCGAAGACCTCGATGTAGAGTTCCGTCGCGACCGCGACCAGCGCCATGAGTCCGATGTACTTGAACTCGTGGCGGTCAGCATCGAAGTATTTCGACGCTCTCCTGGGGAATACTTTGTAGAATACTTTGCCTATGCCGTGCCAGAGTTTTACAAAGAAAGCTCCAATCGCCGCAAGGACCTTACGTATCTTTTCCTGCAAGTCTATGCCTCCTGCAAGTTGTCTGCGAGCCTCGCGAACTCTTCCAGAGTCAGAGTCTCGGCTCTGCGGCCGGGGTCGATGCCCGCGGCTTCGAGCGCTTCAGACAGAGTTTTTTTATCACAGCCGTCAAGAGAGGTGAGCGCGTTCAGCAGGGTCTTGCGTCTCATCGAGAATCCCGCCCTGATGCAGCGCATCAGCATCTCCTCGCTGTTTACTTTTACCGCCGGCTCGTCTCTGAGGTCCAGCCTCAGCACGACCGAGTCGACGCCCGGCACAGGGTAGAAACACTCACGCGGCACGTCGCAGATCTCCGTGACCTCCGCGTGGTAGTGGACCGGGTATGTGATGGCTCCCGAAGCTCTGGTTCCCGGCTCGGCGGCTATCCTGTCGCCGACTTCCTTCTGCATCATGACCGTGATGCTCTTTGCGCCGGTGCCCGCTTCGAGAAGTTTCATTATGATCGGTGTGGTTATGTAATACGGCAGATTGCCTATTATGCGGAACTCGGACAGCCCGTGCTCCTCCATGTTGCGCTCCGCTATCTGCCGGATGTCTGTCTCAAGGATGTCCCCGAGGATCAGTTCGACATTGTCCATGCCGAAGGTCTTTATCTTAAGGCCGGCGATCATGTCGGGATCGAGGTCGACCGCTATGACACGGCCCGCCTGCTCAGCAAGCGGCAGCGTCAGCGCGCCCGTGCCGGGTCCGATCTCGAGCACCAGCGTGTCTTTCGTCACGCCGCTCGCCCCGATGATGGCCGCGATCACCTCTTCATCGATAAGAAAGTTCTGGCCCAGGCTTTTGTGCGGCCTGACTCCCGCGAGGCTGCGCGGTTTCGGCGCGCGTCCGCCGTGAACACGCTTCTTACCCATCGGAGCCTCCGTCTTTTTCGGTCTTTTCGGTCTCTTTTGTCTTTTCGCCGTCTTCAGTCTCTTCGGCCTCATCCGGTCCTTCTCCGTCATCGAAGGTGAAGAGTATCTCTCCCGGGTTCAGCAGTCTGAGCTGCTTTCTGGCCTGCTCCCTGATGTACTGCGGGTCGTTCACGTTCTTGAGTTCTTCCTTCAGAGCGTCTCTCTGCTTCTCAAGTTCGGCCTGCTGTTTCTTCAGGGCTATGTTCTCGGCCTTGAGTCTGACTATGTCCTTGCCGCACATGGTGGCAAGCAGGACAAAGACCGCGATGAAGACTATCAGCATGACCGTTTTTCTTTTGATCTGCTTGGTCCTTCGCGTCTTGTACCTCTGCTCCATGCGAAGAGCGAGTTCCTCGTCCGTCAGACGTATTTCTGTTGTATCGAATTTCTTCTTTTTAGCCAATTGTTTCTCCTGCCGTTATTATGCTTTCTAGAAGAACTTGACGTATGCTTCCGGATCCCGTCTGCTGCCGTTAAGATGCACTTCGAAATGCAGATGCGGTCCCGTGCTCCATCCCGTGCTGCCTACGCATCCTATGGTCTGTCCCTGGTATACCAGGTCTCCGACGCTCACATACATCCTGCTGCAGTGTCCGTATCTGGTGACGAAGCCGTTGCCGTGATCGATGTCGATGCACTGGCCGTAGCCTCCGTACCAGCCGGCCCTGACGACCCTTCCTCCGTCTGAAGCGACGAATGGAGTTCCTGACCGTGTAGCGAGGTCGACTCCGTCGTGGTGGCGGCCCCATCTAGGCCCGAAGCCCGAGGTCATCGTGAAGTATTCGAGCGGCTTTATGAATGTTCCGGTCGCGGCGGTCTTTGGCCTCTCCGCTGTTCCGACGATTATTATCTTGTCCTTCTTTTTCGTCAGGACTTCCGTAGGCTTCGACTCTTTTCTCCTGACTTCGACGCCGCCGACTTTTGTTATGGTTCCCTCGAATATCTGCACTCCGTTGACGCCATCCTGCTCGAGGTAGGTGTCTCCCTTGTAGTATTCATCGGACTCCTTCTTTATGGTCTCGTACTCGACGATCTCCTTGATCCTTCCGGTCTCCACCATCTTGACGCTCACAGGATCGACAACACTCCTTATGCATACCTTGTCGCCCTGTTCTATCTCTTCGACCGGCTCGTTGTTGTCTTCATCGTAAATGCTCAGAGGCTCTACGCCGAATGCCGCGGCCAGGCTTTCCGCAGTCTCGCCTTCCTCAACGATATGGAAGGTCTCCATCGTTCCGCCGTTTGCCATCTGCTTCTGCGCCGCCGCGTTGCTCTGGACGCTTCCGAGGAGCACGTTGACAGGATTTGCGCTGAGTTCGTTCTCGAATTCGGCCGACACCAGTTTCATGCCTCTGTCAGGCACGGAGAGCTGGCTCATGGTAGCGGCGAGGAGCGCGTCCGCGGCTTCCTGGTCCTTCACTATAGCTACGACCCGGTCTCCGTCATAGACCGCGTAAGCCTCGGTCTCGATGTCCGTCATGTAGATGAGCTTGTTGATGACCGTATCCGAATCATCGGTGCTCTTGCCCCTGCCGTCCACCAGGTTGAATGTCACGTTCTGGTTGGCGGCGAATTCGACGGTTACGTCGTTCGCTCTGCCGCCGCTGAGCTTTTTGCCGGCGATATCAAGCACGTCGGTGACTTCTTCCTGCTCCTGCACGTAGCCGAGGACCTTTCCGTTGTACGCGTATTCATAGACAGTGAATCTGTCGAATATCATAAGGATCGAGGCTGCCAGAACACCCGTCAGCAGGATGGCGATGCCTATCGTTCTGCGCGAATTCTGATAGCCTGCCGCTATGCGGTGAGCTCCTCTTACGACGTCCCTTCCCACGGAGGCAAGCGCTTCGTCGACATTGTCCTGGATGCGGTCGTGCGCGTCCGTGACAGAGGCGAGGGGAGATCTGCCTGAGACCTTTACGAAGTCTTTTTTATACGACTTCTTCTTTTTTTCTTTGGCCTTTTGCTTTTTCTTTCTCCCTTTGCGGGCTTTCTCCGCGGCTTCTTCCGCCTTTTCTTCTTTCTGCGGCTCCTGTTCCGTCGGTTCCTCAGTTTTTTCCGGCTCCGGTTCTGTCTGCTTTTCCGGATCCTCTTCCGGCTTCTTTTCCTCCAGATCGACCCCGAGTTCTTCCGGATCCGCGAATGTCGCGTCGCCCGGCTCCAGTCCCCTGTCCCTCAGGTATTTCGCGTATGCCAAGGCAGCGGCCTTTATCTGTTCTTCATCAAGGTCGGGTGCCTGCTCTTCGGCCGTCTCGGCATAAACCTCAGCGGGCCTGGTTTCTTCGTCTTCTGCTTCTGTATTTATCGTTTTGACTTCTGTGTCTTTGTCTGTCATCTACGCCTTTTCTTTGCTTGTGCGCCATTCATACGCTTCCGCAGCCCGTTCCCTGCAGCAGCCGCACACTCTTCCTTCATCCGTATATCCGCTGTCTTTGCAGATCCCGCATCTGTACCGTATTTTCAGATAGTCCGGCTCAAATCCGTTCTCTGCGAGCAGTTGTTTTTTCTTCTCTTCTATGGCAAGCCTTTCGGCTCTGAGCTTCTGTCTTTCGTCAAGCCTGTCGGCGCCCGGCTTCATGGAAAGAAGTCTCGCGTTGGTGCTGCTCTCGGCATCGAAGACCTCTTTCATCTCCGGCACCTTTTCCAGCACTTCCTTCGTGCGCGCCTCGAGCTCTTTCTCTTCAGTTGCCCTTATATGCTCAAAATAGTCGGCCAGCACCTTGCGGCTCACCGGGCTTTCGCTCTTCTGAGCGGCCGCGCCGCTGTTGGCTGTGCCGGTGCCGCGGGAAGCGTTCACGTTGACGCCTCCTTTTTCCAGTTTGCGGTTCTCGAGGATCTTATTGACGTATCTCAGGTTCGGGTCCCTGCGGCCGGCCGCGGCGACGCACGCGCCCAGGACCTCCTCGATGGAGAATCCCATGCCGTCGAACCATCTGTCCATGATCTCCCTGTCGGCCGGAGCCGGCAGCCTGTTGAAGCCGAGTTCCCTGAAGACCTGTCTGTACCAGGAATTCCTGAGGCTGTGGCGGTCAAGCAGCTTTTTCGCGTCTTCGACCGTGCGGCAGCCGTCTTCGGTCCATCTGAGCGCAACCTTGAAAATGTAGTCGATGCTGAACTTCCCGAGATCCGCGCAGTAGTCGATCGCGAAATCGAATATGTCCGGCTCGATCCCATATACCTTCACGGCGTCTTCTATTCTGGAGGTCTCCTGTCTCGAGATCGTCCTGCCCGTGATCATCTGGTACTTCTGATACAGATCTCTGAGCCTTCTGTCCACCAGCCTCTCGTTCATGACCTCGTCGAATTCGGTGCTGTCCATGGATATGTGCAGAGGAATATCGACTTCGTCATCCGCGCCGGCTTCAGCTTCCTCTTCAGCCTCAGCCGTTTCAGGCGCTTCCGTTTCCATGCGGGCCGGCCCCGTTGAGGCTCTGCCGTAAAGAGATTCGATCTGGCTTATGAAAACGATGCCGTTCTCCTCTGTCCCGGCGCTTCTCACTATCCTCACCAGGCCCTTTGCCTCCCAGTAGATCCAGGCCTCATCGACATCGCGCTCGCTGATCCCGAGTATGAGGGCAAGCTTCTTCGTATCGATGTCCTGGCCGTGGCGGGCGCACATGAGGCCGAAAAGATACACCTTAACATAGTCCCCCGGCGCCGCCGGAAGGAATTCGTTTATGAAAAGGTTCTCTATCTCGGTGCTGTAGAGAAAGAGGTCTTTCGTTTCTTCGAGTGTAAGTCTGCTCTTTGCCATCTGACGCTACTCTCTCGCAATGTTGCCGAATTTCACATATCTCGGGATCCATGTAAGATACACGATCCCTACAGGCCCGTTCCTGTGCTTCGCGATGTTGACCGCGCAGGTGAGGGCGGTGTTTTCATCTATGTTGGCTCTCTCTTCTTCGGAACTGTAAACGTCGTCGCGCTTCAGGAATATGACCACGTCGGCGTCCTGTTCGATCGCGCCCGAATCCCTCAGGTCGGACAGCCTCGGCATGTGGTCGCCTCCGCGCTGTTCTGGTCCTCTGGAGAGCTGCGAGAGCAGCATGACCGCGCAGTCGAGCTCCTTCGCCATGATCTTGATGGCTCTGGTTATGCCCGCGATCTCTTTTTCTCTCTGCTCTATCCTGTATCCGCCCATGCTCATCAGTTGAAGATAGTCGATGATGACCAGGTCGAGGTCTCCCTTTTCCTGCTTGAAACGGCGGCACTTGTTCTTTATCTCCATAGGAGTGACCACGGAGTTCTCGTCCACGACCATGTCGCTTCCGTAGAAGCCGTCCTGTGCGGCCGAGATGTCTTCCCACTCCTCCATGGTGAGTTTGCCTTTGTGTATGTTCTCGAGAGGAACATTCGCTGTCATCGACAGCAGTCTCTCTCCGAGCTGCGTGTTGGCCATCTCAAGGCTGAACACGATCACCTTTTTGCCCATCGATGCGGCATGTTCCGCTATATTGAGGGCAAACGCCGTCTTTCCGACGCCCGGACGCGCGGCAAGGATGATGAGGTCCGTCTTCTGGAGTCCTCCGAGTATCTTGTCCACGTCCCTGAAGCCCGTCGGGGTCCCGCGGTTCGCGCCTCCGGTCCTCTCCATCTCCTGAAGCATGCGGATGTTCTCGAAAAGGACCTCGTTTATGTCCACGTAATTGCTGCGCTGAGACTTGTGAGCGATCTCGAGTATGCGCTGCTCGGCGTTGTCGAGGATCTCGTCAGGCGGCAGCTCCGCCGAATATGCCGCGTCCCTGATGGCTTCGGCTTCGGTGATGAGCTGTCTCATCCTGGATTTCTCAGCGACCGTACCGGCGTAATAGCGGGCATTCGAAGGAACGATGGCCTCGTCCATCAGTCTGCTGAGATATGTGATTCCGCCTACCATGTCGGCGGTCTTCCTCTGCTTGAGGGCCGAGTACACCGTGGTTATGTCTATGCCCGTGCCTCTCTGGCTCATTTCGGCCATAGTTCTGTATATTTCCTGATGCTCCTTAAGGTAGAAGTCCTCGGCTCTGAGGATCGCGCTGACCTCGGCTCTCGCGTCCTGGTTCTTCAGCATGGATCCCAGCACCGCTTTCTCGGCTTCTATGTCTACCGGCGGCAGCAGTACGTCTTTTCTCTCTTCGTCCATTCTATTTCTCACCCTCGATCCTGATGACGACCTTGGCGCTTACGTCCTGGAACAGCTTGATCTCAATGGTTTCGACGCCCGTGTCTTTGATCGGTTTGCTGAGCACTATCTTTCTCTTGTCGACTTCTTCACCCGTTTGCTCCTTTATGGCATTCGCGATGTCCATCGAGGTTATCGCGCCGAACAGCCTTCCGTTCTCGCCGACCCTGGTCTTGACGACAACGATCTTGTCCTCGAGCCTGCGGGCAAAGTCTTCGGCCGCGGCCCTGTCCTGAGCCAGCTTCTCGGCCGCTTTTGCTTTCTCTCTCTCAAAAGCCTTCTTATTGGCCGGGGTCGCCTCTATTGCCAGACCCGCCGGTATGAGCTTGTTGCGGGCATACCCGTCGCTTACCTTGACAACCTGGCCGGCCTTTCCCGTGCCTTTTACATCCTGTTTCAGAATGACTTCCATCTTTATCTCCTCTGTCTTTCCCTATCTGATCAGTTCTATTTCCTGCGTCCTTGTCAGTTTGGCCCTGCGTTCCTCCTCTTCGCGGTCGAGATAGTCCTTTACGAGTTTCTTGATCTTCGCGAGGACCTCCGCAAGAGGGTCGTCGGTCTGTACCGCGGCTGCCGTGAAGTGACCGCCGCCTCCGAGTTTTTCCATTATCATCTGAACGTTGACCGCTCCGAGCGATCTGGCGCTCACGACCGTCTGTCCGCGCTCGTTCCTGCCAAGCGCGAATGCCGCGATGGTCCCCTTGACTGTCATGAGCTCATCGGACACCTGAGCGTTTATGATCTGCATGTTGTCCGCGTTGCCCTCGGTCACCGCGTAGGCGACTCCGTTCTCCGTGAACTCCGCTCCCGCGATGGCGTCCGCCTTGGCTTCGAAGTCCTCCTGTCTTACCTGGAAGAACCTCTTGACCTCTGTCGTATCAGCGCCTCCGCGCTTCAGCCATGACGCCGCGTCGAAGGTCCTGACTCCGGTCCTCACCGAGAAGTGGTTGGAGTCGACCATGATGCCCGCCAGCATGACTTCGGCCTCGAGCTTGTTTATGAATCTCTTCTGCGAGAAGTGCTGCATCAGCTCGGCGATCAGTTCGCTGGCGGATGACGCGTAACTCTCTATGTAAGCGACTGCCGAATTCTGGTAGGAATCAGCCGTCAGTCTGTGATGGTCGATGATGATCCTGGTCTTTGCCATATCGACCAGCTCCGGACACTCAACAAGCATCGGCCTGTTGGTATCTACGATGATGAGGAGAGACCTGTCGGTTATCGACCGCATGGCCTTCTCGCTCTTGATGATGTTGTAATCTTCGGTATCCGCCACATGGTCGTATACCGCGTCGAGAGCCTCGTTGTGCTTATCCAGAACGATGTAAGGCTCCTTTCCGAGGAACTTGCAGATGGCGCTCGCTCCAACGGCCGATCCGAACGCGTCCATGTCAGGCCATTTATGGCCCATGATGAACACCTTATCGGCATCGTTGATAAGGGCCTTCATCGCGTGGGCGATGACTCTCGGCTTGCTGCGGTTGTTCTTTTCGAACGACTGCAGGGTCCCGCCGTAGTATCTGGTCCCGTCGTCTGTCTTGACTACGGCCTGATCGCCTCCGCGTCCAAGCGCCAGCTCCAGAGCCGCTTCCGCGAGCTCGGTCGACTCGATGAGCGAGAGGTCCGAGATGCCGATGCCGATGCTGATCGAAGCAGGAAAGTCGATCTGTGAATCGATGTTCCTCACCTCGTCGAGCACGCTGAAGTTGCCTTCTATCATCTTTTCGAGGCATCCGCGGCTCGTATACATGACGTATCTGTCGTCTCCGGTGCTTATGACAGGCGATTCGAATGAATCTCCCCACTTACGCACCAGAAGGTCTATCTGCGCCGGTATGACTCTCCTGTAATCCTCGGGAGCGCTTGCTATCAGCTCGTCGTAGTTGTCGATGTTGATGTACGCGATAGCGGCTCTCTCGCTCTCGAGCTTTGCCCTGAACGACTCTCTCGCTGTCGCTTCATCGAAGAAGACGACGATATCCTCGTCTTCCTTTGCCTCTTCGTTGATCCAGAGCTTGAACATCTTGCCGTTTCGCTCAATGATCATCTCTTCCTTGTTGGCGTTCAGGATCTGCTCGCGCTTGACGCCTGTCAGCGTGAAGAAATTTGCTCCGACTATGTCTTCATAGACGAATACGTTCTTCATGAGCGGATTGGCTCCGTTTACAAAGCCGTTTGGGTCTACCGTACAGGCCGGTATCGGAAGAGACCTGATGTATTGATTGTCCATGACATCTCCTTTTACTTGAAGGCGTCCCTCAGGGCGTCAATAAGTCTGTTGAGTTCATCGAGACTGTAGTAATCCAGTTCGATCTTCCCTTTGCTTCCATCACCTGAAATGTGCACCTTAGTGCCTGTCAACGTCATTAATTCTCTTTCAACTGCCACTATCTCCGCAGCCCTTGCCGCGTCTTCATCAGAAGCTTTTTTGCGCTTCTTGCGCTCAGGCCTTAATTCGTCCTTGATCTTCTCGGCCAGTCTCTCGGTGGCTCTTACCGAAAGATCGTTGCGTATTATTTTCTCCGCCAGTTCTCTCTGTTTGTTCGCATCCGGGATGTTGATCAGGGTTCTTCCGTGAGCGGCGGACATTTGTCCGCTGGACACGTACCGCTGTATCTCTTCCGGCAGCTTCAGCAGCCTTATGCTGTTTGTGATGTAGGTGCGGCTCCGCCCGAGCGACTCCGAGACCTGCTCCTGCGTGAATCCGTACCTCTCTGTCATCGCCTTGAGGCCGAGAGCCTCTTCTATCGGGTTGAGGTCCTCACGCTGCATGTTCTCGATGATGGCTACTATGGCGTTCTGCCTGTCGTCGAAGTTCCTTATTATGCACGGGACGGTCTTGAGTCCCGCCAGTCTTGACGCGCGCCATCTTCTTTCACCCGCGACGAGTTCGTAGCCGTTGGCGCTTTCTCTGACGATGAGCGGCTGTATCACGCCGTTCGCCCTTATGGATCTGGCGAGTTCGGCGAGTTTTTCCTCATCAAAATGTTTACGCGGCTGCGCGTGATTCGGTCTTATATCGTTTATGTCGATGTAAAGGATCCTGTCTTCGTTCCCAGCAGCATCTTTCCCCGTTTCCTGACCGTCTTTGTCCGATCCGGCTTCGGGCGCGTGATCTTTTTCCTCTTCTATCGGGGCGACGTCGGCGAAAAGCGCGTCCAGTCCCCTTCCCAGACCTGTTTTTCTTGCCATGGTCACTTAGCTCTCTTTCTTGCTCTCTCTCTTGCCAGAAATTCTCTTGTGAACTCCTGGTATGCCCTTGACCCTTGTGCCTTCGGATCATAATCCATTACCGCCCGGCCATAGCTTGGCGCCTCGGCAAGCCTTACGTTGCGGGGGATTATCGTATCGTACATGACGGGACCGAAGAAATTCCTTACATCCTGCACGACAGCGTGCGAAAGGTTGGTCCTTCCGTCGAACATGCTGAGAATGACTCCGTCTATGTAGAGACCCGGATTCAGCTTTTCCTTTACCTTCTCGATAGTGCTTATCAGCTGGCTGACGCCTTCAAGCGCGTAAAATTCGCACTGTATAGGGATCAGCACGCTGTTAACGGCAGTGAGCGAATTGATAGTAAGTATTCCAAGCGAAGGCGGACAGTCGACCAGTATGAAGTCATACTCGTTCCTGACCGCGTCGATGACTCTCTTAAGTCTGCCCTCGCGGCCTTCGAGCTGCGCCAGTTCCACCTCTGCGCCCGCAAGATCAACGCTTGCCGGTATGATAAAGAGGTTTTCCGTATACGTCGGCAGAACAGCTTTATGTACATCAAACTCCGTGTCTATGAGCGCGTCATAGAGCGTGGTCTTCAGAGTCCTCTTGCGGATCCCGATGCCGCTGGTAGTATTTCCCTGCGGATCGATATCGACCATGAGGACCTTCTTGCCTCTGTGCGCCAGGCACGCAGCAAGATTGATGTTTGTGGTGGTCTTGCCGACACCGCCTTTCTGATTGAAAATAGCAATTGCCTTGCCCATTTATTACCTCCTGCGGGACATAGTTCCCGATTAAACACTTCCGTGTATTATACTGCAAGTCTGCGAAGGTTTTCTACTTTATATGGTGCTGTTTTTGTGAAGATTGGGGGAATTCAGTGGCCTTTAATAAATGCAATATGTAAATTGTGTCTCAGAGGGGAGACAGCCACAATATATAGAGCCTATGTTTCACGTGAAACATTTTCGCCGGGCGGCATATAGGGAGTATTCTTTTTTAGGATTGTTTCACGTGAAACGTTTTTATCTGCAAATGGTTATGAGGACATGGCCGGATATCTCTTCCGGCTCTTCCGGATAGAACCACATCCCTGAAACTTTGCCGTTAAAGCGCTCCAGCGTTTTAACAGCGTTCCTAAGTTCATTGAGATAATTCTCGCCTTTGTAGGCAATGAAGCTCCCGCCTTTTCTGACAAAAGGCAGGCACCATTTCGAAAGAGTGTCAAGTTCCGCTACAGCTCTGGAAACGCAGAGGTCATATGCTTCTTTATATCCGGGCTTGCGGTTGATCTCCTCCGCCCTGGCATGAACAGTCTTAAGATTTGAAATGCCGAGCGTTTCCGCGAACTCGTCTATGACTCTGAGCCTCTTTAAAGTGGAGTCGAGCAGGGTGAATTCTTTCTCAGGACTGATAATAGCAAGCAATGCGCCCGGAAAACCGGCTCCGGTGCCTACGTCTATGACCGTCTTCGCGTCCATGTATTCCGAAAGGCCGTACACCTCAAGAGAATCCAGAACATGCTTTACTATCGCTTCATCCCTGTCTCTGACAGCCGTCAGGTTGATATGCTCGTTCCTTTCGAGCACGAGATCGAGATAGGCGAGAAGCTTTGCCGCTTTCTCCTCGCCATATTTTGCGCTCAGGCCATCTATTATCTTTAGTACATCCTTATTATTTGACATTTTCTTTGAAATTGAAAGCTTATCGCTTTGATCTCATCTCTTTTTCAAGATAGACGAGCAGCACGTTTATGTCCGCCGGAGATACTCCGGAGATCCTGCTGGCCTGACCTACAGTCAGAGGCCTTATCATTGAAAGCTTTTGTCGTGCCTCCAGCCTCAGTCCTCCGATCGAATTGTAGTCTAGCGTCTCGCTGAGCTTCTTGTCCTCGAGGCTTCTGAGCTTTTCGACCTCGTTGATCTGTTTCTGTATATATCCGTCGTACTTGAGCATTACCTCGACTTCTGTACTTTCGTTTTCGGTCAGAACAGGCCTGGTCCCGTCATCGATCTCCTCAAGGTCTTTATATGATATGGCCGGCCTTCTGAGCATCTCAGCAAAGGTCTGGTTTGCTGTCTCCCGGATTTCCGCCATCTTTCTTTCCAGCGCTTCCGGGTCGTCGGAAAATGCCGGAAGTTCATGGCTTTCAAGGAATTTTCTGAAGCTTCCGATGTCAGTCCTTTTATTCCTGAGCCTTTCTATCTCCGCGTCAACATTTGCTTTCTTGTGAAGATATCTGCGGTATCTTTCTTCCGTTACCGTTCCGTATTCATGGCCGATCTCCGTCAGTCTTCTGTCAGCGTTGTCCTGCCTCAGAAGAAGTCTGTACTCGGCCCTTGAAGTCATTATCCTGTAAGGCTCATTGGTTCCTTTTGTGACCAGGTCATCTATCAGGACGCCAATGTAGGCCTGGTCGCGTCTCAGTACCAGCGGTTCTTTTCCTTTCAGTTTGGACGCGGCGTTGATGCCCGCTATCAGTCCCTGAGCGGCGGCCTCCTCATATCCGGAGCTTCCATTGAACTGGCCGGCGCAGAAAAGGCCTTCGACTATCTTGCTCTCAAGGCTCGGCCTGAGCGAAAGAGGGTCGGCGCAGTCATATTCGATCGCGTACGCGGGGCTTAGAATTTCAGCGTGTTCAAGCCCCGGAATGGTCGCGTAGAAGGCATGCTGCACATCTTCCGGAAGGCTCGAGCTCATGCCCTGTATGTACATCAGATCGGTGTCGGTACCCTCAGGCTCTACGAAGAGTTGATGTCTTTTTCTGTCTTTGAAACGCGAAACTTTGTCCTCAATTGACGGACAGTATCTCGGTCCGACTCCGACTATGTTGCCCGAGTACATCGCTGATTTCTCTATATTGTCCAGTATGATCTTATGTGTTTCTTCGTTTGTATACGAAAGCCAGCAGCTTATCTGGTCTATGTCAAAGGTCCTGTCCTCGTTCATGAAGCTGAACGGGACTATCTTTTCATCTCCCAGCTGCTCTGTCATCGCTTCATAGTTCAGAGTGTCCCTGTGCATGCGCGCGGGAGTTCCCGTCTTGAACCTGCGGATTGGTATGCCAAGCTCCTTCAGGTTCTCGCCGAGCTTCGTCGCCGGCCTCAGTCCGGACGGGCCGGAAACCTTGACGTAGTCGCCTATGAAGATCTTGCCCGCAAGGAAAGTGCCGGTGCAAATCACAGCCGCTTCGCATGTATACTCGCTGCCATTCGAAGTCCTGACACCTCTTAATTTGCAGCTCTTAGCGCCATTCCCGTTTGTTTTTTTGTCAAAGTTATCCACAACCAGCTCAGCCACTTCGTCCTCTATAAGATCGAGGTTTTCCTGCGCCTTTATGGTTGCCAGCATGGCCTGATGATACTTCTCTTTATCGGCCTGGGCTCTAAGGGAATGGACGGCAGAACCCTTCGATGTGTTGAGCATCTTGGACTGGATGAAAGTCTTGTCTATATTGATTCCCATCTCGCCGCCCAGAGCGTCGACCTCGCGCACAAGGTGGCCCTTGCCGGTGCCGCCTATGGACGGATTGCACGGCATCATGGCGACCGATTCGATGTCAGTACAGAACATCGCGGTCTTCAATCCGAGGCGCGCGCAAACAAGACCGGCCTCGCATCCCGCGTGACCGGCTCCAATCACGATTATTTCATACTTCATGCAACTGTTATCCATTACGGCAGTATTCTAACACATTTGCAGGGCTGAAGCGAAATCTTATCATCCAAAATAAAAGCGACCGCCTCAGGATGCGCATCCCGGGGCGATCGCGATCGTATTATTAATTTAGTGTCAGATTATCTCGGACAGGAAGGATTCTCCGTCGCCGCGGTATTCCATGCCGAAGTACTCGGCTATCGTCGCCGCCATGTCAGCGAAGGTATCGCGCGTGCCGAGGTCAACGCCCTTCTTCAGGGACGGTCCCCATATGAGACACGGCACGTCTTCTCTGGTGTGATCCGTGCCGGTATAGCCCGGATCGCAGCCGTGGTCCGCCGTTATGATCAGGATATCCTCCGGACCCATCTTTTCCATAAGTTCACCAAGCTGCCTGTCCGCGGTGTTCAGCGCATTTGTGTAGCCCGGTATGTCTCTTCTGTGTCCGTAGATCATGTCCGTATCGACCAGATTGACATAGCACAGACCCTCGAACGCTGCGTCCGCAAGGTCTATGGTCCTTACCATGTTGGCCTCGTTGCCTTTGTTGGAATAGCTGAACATCACGCTCTTTCCGGCAAAGATGTCGTAGATCTTGCCTACGCCGATGACCATGAAACCCTTCTCTTTAAGCGCGTCAAGCACTGTCTCGCGAGGCGGCTGCAGACTGTAGTCATGTCGTCTCACCGTTCTCTGATAAGGCCACTCGCCCTCAAAAGGCCTGGCGATGATGCGGCCCACGCCGTGCTCACCCTGCATGATCTCTCTTGCCTTGTGGCAGATATCGTAGAGCTCCTCGATAGGGACAACATCTTCGTGCGCCGCGATCTGCATAACGCTGTCAGCGCTCGTATATACGATCAGATCTCCTGTCTCGACATGATGCTTTCCATAGTCTCTGATGACATCGGTACCGGAATAAGTCTTGTTGCATACTATCTTTCTGCCGGTAGCCGCGGACAGCTTGTCGAGGATCTCCTGCGGGAAGCCTTCGTAATATGTAGGCAGAGGCTTTGGCGAAACCATGCCCGCCATCTCCCAGTGTCCGACGGTCGTGTCCTTGCCGCGGGACTTTTCGTGCATGCGGCAGAAGCAGCCGTCTATCTCATCCTTAGGATCATAGAACGACGTTCCCTTGATGTTCGTGAGCCCGAGCTTTTCCATGACAGGAACGTCCATCCCGCCGCTCTTGTAGCAGCTGCCGAAAGTATCGGCTCCGGCATCGCCGAAGTCAGCCGCGTCAGGAGCGCCGCCTATGCCCGCGCTGTCGAGAACTATCCAGAATACTCTCTTGCTCATTATTCTTTCCCTTCCTTTTTCTTGTCTTCAGCTATCATCATGCGGATCGCCTCGATGGCGACGCGGATAGCCAGGTCGGTGTCGTGTTCCTGCGGATTAGGCAGACCGGCCTTTTCTCTCTCCTGGTTAGCAACGACCAGGAATACGGATCCGACTCTTAGTCTGCGGTAAGCGCCTACTATGAAGAGTGTCGCCGATTCCATCTCCGAAGCCTTGCAGCCCATGCGCAGCCACGCATCCCATTTTTCCAGAAGCTCATGGCTGTTAGGGAGAGCCTCCGGCATGTGCTGTCCGTAGAAAGCGTCCTTGCACTGCACAACTCCCGTATGGTACGGAGCTCCCAGTTTCTTGGCCGCGTTTACCAGCGAAGCCGAAACCGTTACATCGGATACCGCAGGATACTCTATCGGGCAGTACTCCTTAGAAGTTCCGTCCATGCGGACCGCGCCTGTCGCTACTACGACATCGCCGCCCTTAACGTCAAGATCCATGCCTCCGCATGTGCCCACTCTTATGAAAGTCTTGCCGCCTACATTCGCGACTTCCTCGAGCGCGATTGACGCGGAAGGACCTCCTACACCGGTACTCGTGCAGCTTACTTTCACGCCGTCCAGATAACCTGTATACGTAACGTACTCACGGCTGTCAGCTACCTTTTCCGCGTTATCGAAATACGCGGCGATCTTCGGCACTCTGTGTGGATCGCCCGGCAGAATAACGTATTCTCCGACGTCTCCCGGCCTCAATCCTACGTGATACTGATAGCCTGCGCCTTCTGTATAATCTACCATCTTTGTGCCCCTTTTCTGAAAATCTTATAAATATATTACAATTTCTGTTAAATTATTTGGAAAAAGCCTACTTTTCGAGGGCTTTCGCGGCCTTTACAACGCGGCTGGTGCCGAGTCTCTTCGCTCCGATCTCAATGAATTTTGCCGCGTCCTCGAGCCCGCTGATGCCGCCTGAAGCTTTGACCTTCACGCCCTCGCCGACGTTTTCGACCATCAGCTTGACGTCCTCGAAGGTCGCTCCGCCTCCGCCGAATCCGGTCGAGGTCTTGATGAAGTCGGCTCCCGCGAATGTCACGATCTCGCAGAGCTTGATCTTCTCTTCGTCAGTCAGCATGCATGTCTCGATGATGACCTTGAGGATGTGGTCTTCGCAGATCTCCTTGAGGGTGCGGATCTCGTTCTCGATGTCGTCCCATCTTTTGTCCTTGACCCAGCCGATGTTGATGACCATGTCGATCTCGTCTGCTCCGTTGTCGAGCGCGTCGCTCGTCTCGAAGGCCTTGACCGCCGTCGTGTTGTATCCGTTAGGGAATCCGATGACCGTGCAGATCTGGAGATTGTTGCCGGCATAATCTTTAGCCTGGGCAACATACCCCGGCGGGATGCAGACGCTGGCCGTCTCATACTTTATGCCGTCGTCGATGATCGCCTTGATGTCCTCCCATGTCGCTGTCTGAGCCAGCAGCGTATGGTCGCAGTATTTCAGGATTTCTTTTGTTTCCATTGTCAGACTCCTTTTATTGAAAAGGCGGAAGCAAAGCGCTCCCGCCTTTCATGTGAAACTTCTGATATTATCTCATGCCCTTGTCGTAAGGTATTCCTTCTGCCTTAGGCGCTCTGGAGTTCTTGGATGTGAACGCAAGAACGATGATCGAGATTATGTAAGGCAGCATGTTGTATACCGTGCTCGGAAGGTTCATTGCCTTGAGGAACGGGATACCTGTGTATACGTTCGACAGCGCGCGGAAGAGCCCGAAGAGCAGTGCCGCGAGAGCGATGTTGGTCGGTTTCCACTGACCGAAGATCATTACGGCCAGAGCCAGGAAGCCGAAGCCCGCGACGCCCATCTCGAATTTCCATTCGGATACGCCGGCCGTGATGTACACGATACCGCCGAGTCCGCCGAGGAATCCGGAGATGAGGACGCCTGCCCAGCGCATCTTGTATACGTTGATACCTACGGAGTCAGCAGCCTGAGGGTTCTCGCCGCAGGCCATGAGCCTGAGACCGAATTTGGTCTTGTAGAGCAGGAACCACGAAAGTACCAGCATGACTACCGCCATTACCATGAACCAGTTGAATTCGAAGCCTCCGAAGTATTTCAGGAAAGCTTTCTTCTCCTGGATGTACTGGATCGAGCTGGATACGTTGTCAGGGTTGATCGATGTGTTCATCGCCTTTACGAATACCGTAGCGGCAGCCGTAGCCAGCAGGTTCATCGCCGTACCGATCAGCGTCTGGTCAGCCTTGAAGTTGATGCAGGCGACGCCCAGCAGGCAGGAGTAGATCATTCCCACAAGGATCGCGAAAAGCGTGGTCGCAAGCACGATGACTATCTTTGAAGTCCCGGAAGGGAGCAGGAACATCGTTACGGCTCCGCCTAAAGCTCCCATTACCATGATACCTTCAAGACCCAGGTTGATAACGCCCGAGTGTTCCGAGAAGCATCCGCCTAATGCCACGAGGCAAAGTACAGAGGCGAATATGATAGTGTATTGCAGTAACAGTACCATTACTTCTCACCTCCTTCCGACTTAGCAGGAGCATCTGTGACAGGTACGTCGTTTACGTTCGGACCTCCCTTGTCCTTCTTGCTTATCCAGTTGTTGATCGCGAACTTGAAGAACAGTACGAATCCGCACAGATAGATGATGATCGATGAGATCAGGTCAGATATCTGCGAAGGATATACCGACTTGTCGATGAGCGCTCCGCCGTCCGTGATGGACTGGATGAAGAACGACGCGAAGATCGTTCCGATCGGATGCAGGCCGCCCAGGAATGTAGCCGCGATACCATTGAATCCCATCGTAGGCACTGAAGTCTGAGTGGTCGACCACTGCTGATATCCGGTGAGATAGAGGCATGCCGCTCCGATTCCGGCAAGCGCTCCTCCAATGGCCAGTGTCACGATTATGTTCTGTTTTTCTTTCATTCCCGCGTACTTTGCGGCTTCTTTGTTGAAACCGGTAGCGCGCAGTTCGTAGCCGAATTTCGTCTTTGTCAGGATCATCCAAATCAGGATCGCGAATATGACCGCGAGCGGGATCGCTATCGTTACCGTTCTGTTATTGGCAAAGAGCGCGTTGAGTCCGGCCGAAGGGATCAGCGAGCTTCCCGACACTTTCATTGTGTACGGGCTGGCTACTTCTTTTACGTGCTTTCCCGATAGCACCATGTTTGTCAGATACAGCATTATCCAGTTAAGCATGATGCCCGAGATTACCTCATTTACGTTTCTGTACGCCTTGAGCGCGCCGGAGATGGCTCCGACTACAGCTCCCGCGATCGCCGCGAGGATCAGGCAGACCACCCAGTTGCAGTGCCACGCGATCGCCGCGTAGAGTCCGATGCAGGCACCGGCCTCATACTGGCCCGGGGCTCCGATATTGAACAGTCCTACCTTGTAGCAGAAGCAGATCGAAAGGGCGCACATCAGCAGCGGCGCTGTCTTGGCAAGCGTGTTGCCGAGAGCTTTCATCCTGGCCGGATGCGATGAACGGCTCAGGAAGTTAAGCAGGATCGTCTTGATCGCCGTGCCCGCGCCTGCCGGGTTGATCAGCAGGAGCACGATGTATCCGATCAGCAGTCCCAGAATGATACAGATCAGCGATGTCAGTATCGACTGGAAGGACGGATTTTTAATAAGCGGATCTTTCTTTTTCATTACGCTTCCTCCTTCCTTGATGCCGTATCAATGACTTCCGATTCTTCGATCTCGCTGGTGTCCGCGTCGATGAAGACGTTTCTCTTGGCGCCGGCCATGTACAGACCGAGCTCTTCGACTGTCGTCTTCTTAGGATCGAGCTCACCGACGATCTCGCCCTCGTACATTACAAGGATCCTGTCAGGTACATTCATTACCTCTTCGAGTTCGAGCGAGATGAGCAGTACCGCTCTGCCGCGGTCTCTCTCAGCTATCAGCTGTCTGTGTACTCCCTCGATGGCTCCGACGTCCAGACCTCTCGTAGGCTGTACCGCTACCAGCAGCTTGTGCTCTTTATCGACCTCACGGGCGATGATGGCTTTCTGCTGGTTGCCGCCGGACATCGCTCTCGCGATGGTGATAGGTCCCTGTCCGGATCTTACGTCGAACTCCTTCTCCAGTCTCTCTGAGTAAGCGCGGATCTCAGGCCTCTTGAGGAAGCCGGCCTTTGACGTGAACTCTGGCTGATAGTATCTCTGGAGTATCATGTTGTACTCGAGAGGATAGTCGAGCACGAGTCCGTGTTTGTGCCTGTCCTCAGGGATGTGGCTCATGTTCTTGCTTCTCTTGCGGATGGAATCCTGCGAGATATCCTCGCCGCAGAGAGTGATCTTGCCGTCAACGAGCGGCTCCATTCCGGTGAGTCCGTATACGAACTCGGTCTGGCCGTTTCCGTCGATACCGGCGATACATACGATCTCGCCCTCGCGCACCGTGAAGCTCACGTTCTTGACCGCGTTGTTGGAATGCATCTTGGAAGCGACTGTCATGTTCTCTACCTTGAGGATGACTTCTCCCGGATGTGCCGGCTCCTTGTCGACTACCATCTGTACGTCACGGCCTACCATCATGCGGCTGAGGTCTTCCTTTGTGACGTCAGCGACATTGACCGTGCCGATGTACTTGCCGCGGCGGAGTACCGTGACTCTGTCCGCTACCGACATGATCTCGTTCAGCTTGTGCGAGATGAAGAGGATCGACTTGCCCTCAGCTCTGAGGTTCTTCATGATCTCCATGAGCTCATCGATCTCCTGCGGTGTAAGTACAGCGGTTGGCTCGTCGAAGATGAGGATCTCGTTGTCACGGAAGAGCATCTTGAGGATCTCAGTTCTCTGCTGCATTCCTACCGTGATGTCTTCGATCTTCGCGTCCGGATCGACCTGCAGTCCGTATTTTTCGGACAGCGCTTTTACCTTTGCTCTGGCCTCATCCATCTGAAGGACTCCGCCCTTGGTCTCCTCGACTCCGAGGATGATGTTCTCGAGTACGGTAAAGCACTGAACGAGCTTGAAGTGCTGGTGTACCATTCCGATGCCCAGGTCATTGGCATCGTTAGGGTTGTTGACCTTTACCTCCTTGCCGTCCTTTTTGATCACGCCTTCTTCAGCCTGGTACAAGCCGAACAGGACGGACATGAGGGTCGATTTACCGGCACCGTTTTCGCCAAGCAAGGCGTGTATCTCGCCCTTTCTCAGCTGCAAAGTGATGTTGTCATTCGCGATGATGCCGGGGAATCGTTTGGTGATGTTCACCATTTCTATGGCATAAGGTGCATCCATAATACCGTTTCCCTCCATATGTGAAATAGCATAAACATATACATAATTATTATACAAAAAAACGATATAAAAGAGTACAGAAAAAAGGCGGTTCCCTGCGGAACCGCCTTAATTTCTTGTTGCTTTTCAGAACTTGTTACTAGCCCTTGATAGCTCCCTGATCATCTACCTTTACAGCAGTTGTTGCAGGAATAGCCTCGATGTCGTTCGAAACTGTTCTTGTTCCGTCGAAGAGCTCCTTAACGAGTGTCTCGTAGTCAGCCTGCGAGAATCCGTCTGTCCAGACTGTGCTCTCCGGAAGCTGTACGTAGTTCTCAGCCGGTGTCTCGGATACGAGTCCGAGGTTCTGGATCTGACCTGCATACTCATCCCACTTGCCTTCGTTGATAGCTCCGAGCAGTGTGTTGACTGTAGCGCCGAGACCCTTCATGGCCGATGTAACTGTCATGCCTTCGCCATAAGCTCCGTCGATCGTTGCAGCCTGGTCTACGTCAACGCCGATGACCTTGCCGCCAACCTTGGCAGCAGCCTCAGCAGCCGAGCTGTAGATTCCGCCGCCGCAAGCGAATACGACTTCTGTGCCGGCACCGTACCATGTATCCATGGCAGCTGTGATGTCAGCATCGCCGAAGAACTGTCCGCCATAGACGTACTTGATCTCAACGTCGCTCTTTCCGAGCTCAGAAGCAGCAGCGTCAGCGCCCTGAACGAATCCGTGACCGTATCTCTGTACAGCCGGTACAGCCATTCCGCCGAGGAATCCGAGCTTTGTGAAGCCCATCTTGACTGCGGCATAGCCAGCCATGTAGCCGGCAATCTCTTCCTGATATACAGCGCTGTATACGTTTGATCCGTCAAAGTCTCTCTCTGCGCCTGTCGAGTCATGAGTAAGGTCATACTCGGAAACGTCGAGGGCTACGAACTTAACGTCCGGATACATAGGAGCAACATCGAAGATCGCTGTCGCGAACGCGTATCCAGGCATTACGATTACGTTGTAGCCTTCTTCGATCGCTTCTTCCATTGAAGATTCACGATCTGCGTCAGCATCGGATGCAGGTTTCTTATATGTGAAGTCAATTCCATTCTCCTCACAGAAAGCCTTGCATGCCTCATAAGTTGTCTGGTTGAAGGACTGGTCTGTGATATCACCATAGTCAGTTACCATTGCGACCTTCATGGCGTCATCGCCTGCAGCTCCTTCATCTCCGCCGCCCCCGCAAGCTGCAAATGAAAATACCATCAGAGCCGCGAGGAGCATTACAAGAAATTTCTTCATTACAATCCTCCCTAGATATATATCTTAACGATAATAGATAGCACTGGGACCCGTCGATCCCGACGCAGTAATTATAGTATATCGGGCTTAAAAACAAAACAAAAATCAAAACAAAACATCTATATAACAAAATAAAAAACACATGCGGGCACATCTGATTGTAAACCTCTTCCGTGCCTCCCTCCGTGTCACGTTTTTGTGGCCGTTTTTTAAAATATACGTGACTTTCTCCGCCTTCCGGCCAGCCATTTGTCACGTTTTTGTGGCCTTTCTTCCTAATATGCGTGATTTCTCCATCTTCTGGTCGCCCCTTTGTCACGTTTTTGCGGCATTTTTTCCAAATATGCGTGACTTTTGTCTCCTTTTGGCCGCCATTTGTCACGTTTTTGTGGCCATTTTTCAAAATATACGTGACTTTTTTCGCCTTCCGGCTATCTATTTGTCACGTTTTTGAAGCCATATTTCCATCTGTACGTGACTTTTGCGTTCCCTATAGCTCTCTGCAGCCCTCTTGTGTCACGTTTTTGCGGCCAAATCCTCAAATATTCGTGACTTATTCGTGACTAAGGATTTGTTAGAAGGTTTCTTATGTAGTAAAATTTTGGAAGATAAGAAGGAGGCCCGCCATGGCTAAGCTTTACTTTAAATACGGGGCTATGGGCTCTTCGAAGTCCGCGCAGGCCCTGACTACCAAATTCAATTATGAAGAAAAAGGAATGACAGTCTGGCTGATAAAGCCCGGCACTGACACCCGCGACGGAGCTGACATAATCAGGAGCCGCATCGGCCTTCAGCAAAAGGCCCAGGTAATACATCCTGACGAGAACATCATCGAGGCCTATCACGCGGCCGGCGACTATGATGTCATAATAGCTGATGAGGCACAATTTCTGACGCCGGTCCAGATCGACGAGCTCAGGTGGCTGGTCGACGAAAAAGATATTCCGGTACTGTGTTTCGGTCTCAGGACTGACTTTCAGACTCACTTCTTCCCGGGCGCTAAGAGACTCATGGAACTCGCCGACTCGATCACGGAAATCAAGACGATCTGTGAGTGCGGGCGCAAGGCGACCGTCAACGCGAGATTCGATGACAGCGGCCGCATAATCACGGAAGGTGATCAGGTGGTGCTCGGCGGCAACGACAGGTATACCGCGATGTGCCACAGATGCTGGAAGCAGCGCATCAAAGAACAGAAATAGTTGTTACTGCCCGCGCATAACAGTTAAAAAATGTAAAATATCCGCGCAAAACATCTTGTATTTATAATTAATTTATAAAATTCGTAACAAAATTATGAAGAACAATGATTATGTAGTCGTTATAGGAGCCGCGAATATCGACATAGGCGGCACTCCTTATAAGCCTCTTATCCCGGGCGATTCAAATCCCGGAGTCATAAAGATGAGCTATGGAGGCGTGGGCAGAAACATCGCCCACAATCTTGCGCTGCTTGGGATCAGCGTCGAACTCATCACCGCCATTGGTGACGACACGCTCGGAAAAGAGATGCTCAAGAAGTGCGAAAACATCGGGATGGACACGAGTCTCTCACTCATAGTGCCTGATGCCTCGACTTCCACCTACCTCTTCATCAACGATGAAAACGGAGAAATGGACCTCGCCCTGTCGCATGTCGACATAGTGAAACACATCACTCCGGAATACATAGAGTCTCTAAGCGACGTGATCAATTCCGCTGCCATCGTGATAGCCGACTGCAACCTGACGCAGGAGACGCTGCTCAAACTGATGGAAATCTGCACGGTTCCTCTGTACATAGATACGGTTTCGGTATCTCATGCAGACAAGATAAAAGGACACCTTGCCGGCATAGATACTCTCAAACCGAACCTTCTTGAGGCAGAATACCTGACCGACATGATAATAGAAAATGAATATGACTGTCTCGAGGCCGCTCACGCGCTGATAGAGCAGGGGATCAGAAGAGTATTCATTTCACTTGGTCCTAACGGCATGATCGCGGCAGACAAGGATCATACTCTGAAAGCGGACAGATATCCCGCGGAAGTAAAGTGCACGACCGGAGCAGGCGACTCAGCGATGGCTGCCATAATTTGGTCCTCGCTGAAAGATGGAGGGGAGGAACTGGAGTATCCGGTAAAGGCAGCGAACGCCGCCGCTTCAGCCACCATATCCGTTGATCCGACGATACACCCTGCCATGAGCAGCGATCTGATCGTCAAAATGCTCGAGGATCTGGAAGTAAATATAAAAGAAGTCAAATATAAAAAATAAAAAGGAGCAATACATATAATGAATAAGTATCTGGATATAAGTAAAGAGGTAAAAGAAGCTCTGGACGCGGGCAAGCCTGTAGTGGCTCTTGAATCCACCATCATTTCACACGGCATGCCTTACCCGCAGAACGTGGAGACTGCGCTCGCGGTCGAACAGATAGTCAGAGATAATGGCGCGACTCCGGCTACTATCGCCATCATAGGCGGCAGACTGAAGGCAGGACTCACACCTGACGAGATCGAATACTTCGGAAAGAAAGGCCCGGAGATCACAAAAGCGTCAAGGCGCGATCTCGCTATGCTCTGTGCGAAAGGTGAAGACGGAGCCTGCACGGTAACGACAACCATGATGATAGCTCACATGGCGGGAATAAAGATATTCGCGACCGGCGGGATAGGCGGAGTCCACAGAGGAGCTGAAGTCACCATGGATATAAGCGCGGACCTTGAAGAGCTCGCTCAGACACCTGTGATGGTAGTATGCGCAGGCTGCAAATCTATATTGGATATAGGTCTTACTCTTGAGTATCTTGAAACAAAGGGTGTGCCGGTCATCGGATTCGGAACTGATGACATGCCTGCATTCTATACAAGTAAGAGCGGATTCGGCGTGGACTACAGAGTCGATACCCCGGCCGAGCTGGCTCACTTCTTCAATACACATATTGAGCTTGGAATGAAAGGCGGCATACTTGTAGGAAATCCAATACCGGAAAAGTACGCGATGGATCCGGATATAATCAATCCGGCAATTATCCAGGCTGTAGATGAATCCGTTAAACTGGGTATCAAAGGAAAAGAAACTACTCCTTTCCTTCTGGCAAGGGTCAAGGAACTCACTGGCGGAGATTCCCTGGATTCGAACATACAGCTGGTATTCAATAACGCTAAGATCGCGGCTCAGACAGCATGCGAACTAAAATAAATATTAAAAGAAGGAGAATTAAAAATGAAAAAATCAGTATTCAAACTTCTGTCAGTCATGGCTTTGATGGTATTTCTGCTCGCGGCATGCGGCGGAGGCGGAACAGCAGATGAAACATCTGAGGAAAGCGGTACCGCTGAAAACGTTCTTGCAGGCAAGACATATGAATATGTGAGCATGCAGGTCGATGGAGAGGATGTTGATATCCCTGAATATCTTAAAAACAGAAAAGTGACATTCAAAGATGACTATACTTTCACCCTTGAGGGTTACAGAAGTGATGAATATGGATATACCGTTAATGATATGACAGGTACATATAAGATCGAAGGGAACGATCTTACGATGATAATCGACTGGGATCCTGCTTCTACGGTATATGATGATGAGGAATTGAATGAAAGCAACGCAAAGCTTGAAGAATCTCCTGAAGAAGACCGTACGGATCGCGCTACTATAAACGGAGATGATCTTGATTTCTATATGGACTGGCCAAAGTATGATGAAGAAGGCAATGAAACAGGAGAAACCGAGCATCATACATGGGTATACACACTTGTAAAATAATTGATTTTTAAAAATTAAAAAATGGCTGCCTTACATAAAAGTGAGACAGCCGCTTTTTTTCATTCTTTTTTTCATTGTTTTAATTCATTCTTATCGGAAGGATCAGATATGTGTATTTATCTCCCTTTAATGGCTTTATAATGGCCGGGCTGACACTGTCTTTGAAATTGATCATTATTTCTTCATCATCTATGACACTGAGAGCTTCCTTAAGATATCTGGAATTGATGCCTATATTAAGATCTTCACCGTCATTGATTATCTCGACCTTTTCTTCGATATTTCCCTCTTCATTCAGTGAAGTTATATATATCATATCTTTTCCGATATTGAATCTGATGAGGTTATTGTTCTGTACTGAAGCCAGGAGAGACGCTCTTTCCGTGCTCTTTAAAAGATCTTCTCTTTTTACTCTTATGTTGATATTTCCTTCTTTATTGAGGATCCTTTCATAATCTATGAATTTGCCGGAATAAGTATTGATGATGACCTTGTTATTGTCGAATTTCATCACTACTTTATTATCTATTATTTCAAAACTCATCTTTGAATCGCCGTCATCATCGATGAATTTCGCTACTTCAGTTATCAGCTTGGCAGGAATGATAACACTTACATTCTCTTTATTATCTACATCGATTTTATAAGTGGCTATCCTGTAAGGATCTACTCCCACCATCTTCATCTTTCCTTCTTTTATTTCAAGAAGAACTCCGGTGATTATCCTGTTAAATTCATCAGTAGATGCGCTGAAAGCAGTCTTTTTGATGAGCTTCTTTATATCTTCCTTATCCAGGTAGAATACTTTTTCACCTTCATCGAGCCTGATCTTAGGATATTCATCTCCCTTGAAGCATATGATCTCAGAACTTGATCCGCCGCTTTTTATCACTATCTTCGATCTTTCATCATCATGATCTATCATCACGTCTTCTTCAGGAAGTTTTGCGATAATGGCGCTGAACAGTTTGGCAGGAACGACAAATTCACAGATACCGCTTGAATCTACATTGATCACTGTTTCAGTGGTCATGTTCGTATCTGTTGAAGTAAGCTTCATTTTATTATCTTCTGCATTGATAAGTATTCCTTCCAGTATGTTTGAAGTAGTTCTTACCGGAACAGAATGGGAAACATTATTCAAAGCTTTATTTAATTCTGTTCTGTTGCAATAGATCTTCATGGCTTATCCTTTCATCTCATCTCATTATCTTCAGCTGCCTCAGCTGTTTATTTTTATATATTAGATATTAGTATTATCAGTAGAGGTTGTTCATAGTGTGGAAAACTTTTGAATAAGTTGATTTTTGAACGTTTTCAGACATTGATCACAGTTGATAATGATATCAGAATCAATGTTGATCAAATGTTGATTATTATTGTATACAAATTTTATCTCTTTCTGGCCTGCAGTTTTGCCTTTATGGTTTCCACATTTTCATAAAGGATCTCGTCATATTTCAGCTGTTCTTCTATTTTTTCAATAGCATGTATCACAGTTGAATAATGTCTGTCGCCAAACAGCTTTCCTATCTTAGGAAGAGAAAGATCGGTTTCAGTCCTGCAGAGATACATCGCGACCTGTCTCGGGAGAGTTATTTCAGCATTTCTCTTAGGCGAGTCCATGTCCGCTATTTTTATTTTATAATGGCTGGCTACAATAGACCTTATTCTTTCCGGCGCTACAGCCTGCTCATTATCTTTAATGATATCCTTCAGTATGTTTCTTGCGTTATCAACAGTTATAGGCTCGTCAAGAAGCTGCGATAGACCTACTACTCTGTTATAAGCTCCTTCGAGTTCCCTGATATTGTCTTTTACCTGATCCGCTATCAGATTCAAAACATCACTGACTTCAGGAGTTATCTCTATTTCAGACTTTTCAGCAAGATTTCTCAGAATAGCAACTCTTGTCTCATAATCAGGAGGCTGGATATCGGCTATCAT
Source organism: Anaerovoracaceae bacterium (assembly GCA_045114795.1). GTDB lineage: Bacteria > Bacillota > Clostridia > Peptostreptococcales > Anaerovoracaceae > Crickella. Next base: position 28,894 of record JBGUKZ010000065.1, on the reverse strand, counting down.
GTTCCAGCTGAACCTGGTACGCAGCCTTTCATCAAGTCCCTTAAGACTTACCGGAGGGCAGTCGCATGTTATGACGATCTGCTTGTTGTTCTGATATAAAGCCTCAAATGTATGGAAGAATTCTTCCTGGGTGGCCTCCTTGCCTTCGAGGAACTGGATGTCGTCTATCAGAAGCACATCAAGTCTGCGATATTTGTTTCTGAAAGTCCTTGTCTTATTGTCTTTTATTGCGGTCATCAGTTCATTAGTGAACATTTCCGCCGAAACATAAAGGACTCTGGATTCCGGATTATTGCGGATTATCTGCACGCCGATAGCCTGCATAAGATGGGTCTTGCCAAGACCGGAGCCTCCATAGATAAAAAGAGGATTATATATATCTCCAGGAGATTCAGCCACCGCGACTGAAACGGCATGAGCGTATTTATTTGAATTGCCGACTACGAAATTTTCAAAATTAAAACGCGGGTTGAAGAGTTTCTCCTGATTGAGAGAATTCTTCATCCTTGAAGTGTCTATCTTACTTACCTCATAATCCTTAGCGCTCTTTATGACCACACGAAACGGCCTGTCAGTGCTGCTGTTGATAGCATTCTCGATCTGCGTCAGGTAGTGGTCGTTGATATAAGCGATAAGATTAGGCTGATCGGGCCATGAAAGATAAATAATACCTGCTTCTTCCTCTATATGATGGATACTCAGAGGAGCCAGCCAGGTATTGTAACTCAGACTCGTATTATTATCCTTAAGAAAGCTGAGGGTAGTCCCCCATATCTTGTTCTTATCCAACGTTACTCTCCATTCAATTGTGTACCAATTTTACATAAAGTTTTCCACATATGCAAAGGGCAAAATCACTATAAAAACAAGTGTTTCAGACGCTTCAAAAAAGTAGTTTTCCACATATTGTTGATAAAATTGTTAATAACCTAGAGCCACCACTATATCTTGTGAATAACCCGATTTTTGTCATTATGTATTTTATTTAGACATAAGCGTTAACGATAGAGGCCGCTCTTTTTATATGCAGGTCAAATGTTCTCTTTCAGTTGACTTTTAAAGGTTTATCAAATATAATTCATAGGCTTATGTGCTCTTGAAATTCAGAGGGCACGCAATAAATATAAACTGTATTAATTAAAGATAAGGAGAAAGAAATGAAGAGGACATATCAGCCTAAGAAGAGGCAGAGACTCAAGGAACACGGATTCCGCAAGAGAATGGCTACAGCAAACGGCCGCAAGGTGCTCAAGAGAAGAAGAGCGAGAGGAAGAAAGTCTCTTACTGTATAACTGTATAGTTGTTAGATTGGAATGGTGTCCGGATGAGAGAACGCAGCGAGTTCACATTGCGAAATCAGCGTGACTTCACCAGGATATATAAACAGGGTAAGTCAAAAGGAAGCCGTTTTACGGTGATTCTTTATAAAAGGAACGGCCTTGATAAAACAAGGACCGCTTTCGTAGCGAGCCGCAAGGTGGGCAATTCGGTCGAAAGAAACAGATCCCGCAGACTCATGAGAGAGGCATACAGAGCGATAGCTCCCGGAGTCAGCAGCGGGTACGACATCATATTCGTCGCGAGGAACACGATCAATGGCTGCAAGGAGCCGGAAGTTGAGAAAAGCCTCAGGAAAGCGCTTGCGGAATGCGGACTTCTCAAATAAGGACCTGTTAATAATGAAAAGTAAGAACATCTTTCAAAAAATATTGATCGTCATGGTAAGGGCTTACCAGATCGGCATCTCTCCGTACATCGGAGCGCACTGCCGCTACACGCCTACATGCAGCGCGTACTTCATCGAAGCCGTAGAGAAATACGGAGCGCTCAAAGGCAGCTGGCTGGGGATCAAAAGGATACTCAGATGTCACCCCGGCCGCCCGGGCGGATACGATCCCGTACCATAACGCGCATTCCAAAAGAGAAGTTTTATCACAAGAACGGAGAAGTAAATGGGAATCATTGCAAAACCTATCGGATATCTGCTGCAGCTGATATACAAACTGGTAGGCAATTACGGTGTCTCACTCATCATTCTCACAGTCATCGTTAAGCTGGCCCTCTATCCGCTTTACGCGAAGCAGATAAAGTCGACCGCCAACATGTCTGAGATGTCCGAGAAAGCCAAGGAGATCCAGAACAGATACGCCAACGACAAAGAGAAGATGAACGAAGAGATGCAGAAGCTGTACGCCGAGACCGGATTCAATCCGATGAGCGGCTGCCTTCCGATGCTTATCCAGTTCCCTATCATCATGGGACTGTTCGCGCTCCTCAGAAATCCGATGAAGTACATGACGTCCACTACGATGATGTTCGCGAACCACGAGTCTTTCCTCTGGATCAAGGACCTCGCGCAGCCGGACCTCATAATATTGCCTATAGCCGCGGGCCTCGCAACGTTCTTCGCGTTCAGCATGAACAGCGCGATGACCATGCAGCAGCCGGGAGCAAATCCGGGCCAGCAGAAGGCAATGAATGCTATCATGAAATATTTCTTCCCGCTGAGCATCCTCTGGCTCGCAAGATCGTATCCGGCAGGACTCGCGATCTACTGGGCCGGCGGCCAGTTCATGCAGATATTCTTCAACCTCAGGATCAATAAGATCAGAGACGATATGAAAGCCGAAAGCGAAAAGAAGAAACTGCTCGAGAGAGCCGAGAAGGAGCTTGCCCGGAAGAAGAGAGCAAGAATGAAAGGAAGTTATCAGTAGATGAGATCATCAGAAAAATGGGGAGTCGATGTAGAGACTGCCGTCGATCTCGCGCTCAAGGAACTCAAAATCAGCAGGGACGAAGCGGAGATAGAGGTGCTCGAGGAATCATCGAACGGATTTCTCGGGATCGGTTCCAAGCTGGCGAGAGTCAGAGTGACGGCCAAGGAGGCGGAACCGGCAGTCAGGGAAAAGGCTACATTCGACGACATAGACGCGATCCTCGCGGGGCTGCCTGAGAATTCGGCGCAGAAACTGCCTGACGAGGTCAGAGCGGAATACGACAAGTTCGAAGCAGAAGAAAGAGAAGACGCAAGAGCAAGAGAAAGAGCCAGCAGAAAAGAAAAGAGCCGCGGAAAGTCAAAGAAGAAATACAGCCTTTCGCTCGAAGACACAATGCTCTACGAAGTGAAGAAGCTGGAGCCGGCAAAGGATCATCCGCTCGAAAAGTTCCTCAGGGACATAGCAGAGCAGATGGGTATCGACCTCGATTTCAGCGTGAAGGCGGGCGATGAGCTGGTGTTCGTGGAGATCACCGGCAAGGATACCGGAACGATAATCGGCAAGAGGGGATCGACCCTCGACGCGGTGCAGTGCCTGGCAAGCTACGTTGTAAATAAGGATTCCGACAAGTACATCAGAGTCATACTCGACGCTGAGAATTACAGGGCAAAGAGAGAGAAGACTCTCGTGAACCTTGCGAACCGCCTCGCGGGCAAGGTTGAAAGGACGGGAAGACCGACCACGCTCGAACCTATGAATCCTTACGAGAGAAAGGTGATACACTGCACACTGCAGAATCACCCTAGAGTAAAGACCAGAAGCGAGGGCAAGGACCCTTACCGCAAGGTCATCATCGAAAGCAAGTAAACTGCAGAAGAAGCAGCAAACAAAAGAGCGGTCCGTACGGACCGCTCTTATATTGTTATTATTAAAAGATACTTACGCAGTCGGCGCGTCGGCAGACGTGAAAGTCTTTGTCACGATGACTTCGTCGCCCCATGTGTAGTTGACTACCGCGGTTATGCCGGTGAGTCCGCTCGTTTCTTCGACCTGCTTCGCTACGCCGCCAAAGGTGCCGCCGGCACCGTCGATCGCGCTCTGCAGCGCGGACTGGATCTCCTCGGTATGCACGAGCTCTTCGGTATAGCCATCCATCTTGGAAAGATCGAAGCTGTAGACGATGGAGTTTTCCTTTACCTCTACAAGCACGTTGGAATCGGACTGGGCCCTGTCGATGCTCTGCTGTACTTCAGGGTCGCCCTCGACGTACTTTTCAAGAGTCATAGGCTCTTCGTCCGCCTTGCCGCCGCCTGTGGAGCAGGCGGTGGTCATGATCATTGCCATGCCGACAAGCATTGCGAGAAGGACTAATAATACTTTTTTCTTCATATAATCCTCCTTCTTTAGTTACCGGCTCCGCTGGTCATTCCGCCGAACAGACTGTTGAGCAGGCCGCTGCCGTCACTGTCTTCATCGTCGGTGCCCGGATTGAGATCGTTGCTCTTATAGCCGCCGTCGTCAGTCGTCCCTGTGTCCTGAGAGGTATTCTGCTCATTTCCGTACTGCTGCGTCTGCTGCTGCTGTTGCTGCTGCTTAGCTTCCTCGGCAGCCTGGAGCGCGGCTTCGAGTTCCTTCTCGGCCCTGGTCTGAACCTTGTCGACATTCTTTACGAAGTCGCTGATGATCTCATAGACATCCTTGCGGGTCTTTGCGGTTTCGAGGTCCTTTTTCGCGTCGTCGATATAGCCCTGGATGATGGTCTGCTCGGCAGTGTCATAATCAGAAACATCGACATTCTCAACAGCTTTGAGCGCGTCGCGCGCGGCCATCTTGCCGTCCAGAACGCTGTAGCCGTAAGCTCCGCCAACAGCCGAAGCGATCATGAGAATGAGTACCAGCAGAAATTTAGCTCCGAATCCGCCCTTCTTGTTGTTCATAGTTATTCTCCGTTTTCTGAAATACCGGCGAAATCTTCACGGACTCCGCCATGATAATTAATGAAACTATTATACACCATAATAGGTTATAATTGACATATGAAAATCAACAGCATCATTCTTGAAAACTTCAGAAACTACAGGAATCTCGAGCTCGACTTCGACGAGAGCCGCAACATCATCGTGGGCGAGAACGCGCAGGGCAAGACCAACCTCATCGAGGCGATCTACCTGACCGCGTTCGCTAAATCATTCCGGACGTCCAACACGGCGGACCTCATCAGCTTCGGCGAGACGCAGGGGCGCGTCAGCACGTTCATCACTTCCGAGGACATCGAAAAGAACATCAACATCGTCCTGAGATCCGACGGAAAGAAGATGATAAAAAAGGACGGCAAGGTCATCAGAAAGACGACCGAGCTGCTCAACAACGTGGTGGTCATAATCTTCTCGCCTGACGATCTTCGCATCATCAAGGACAGCCCGGAAAGGCGCCGCAGCTTCATCAACCGCGAGCTCTCGCAGATGAGGCCGGCTTATTATGACGCGTTCAGACGGTACAACGACGCCCTTAAGGAGAAGAACGCCCTGCTCAAGGGGTATTTCAATATAAAAAAGAAGACATTCACCCGCGCGGACAACATCAGCCTGAACGACCCGCGGAGCGCTGCCGCCGCGGACGAACGCAGCCCTTACGACAACAGCCGCAAGTTCAATGAAGAGATGATGGACATCTACGACCGCCAGCTGGCAGACGCGGGCTACGAGATCATACGGTTCCGCAAGGAGTTCACCGAGATGCTCAGCAGCGAAGCCGGCGAGATAATGAACAAGATCTCGGGCGGCCGGGAAGAGCTTCGCATCGAATATAAGACGACCTGCGATTTCGTGACCGGGCCGGAAGGGAGGGAAATACTCTTCAGCCAGATCTATCACCACAGGGACCGCGACATCTATAACGGCTACGCGAGCCTAGGGCCGCACCGCGACGACATCGAGTTCTACATCAACGGCAGAGACGCCAGGAAGTACGGCTCGCAGGGACAGCAGCGCACGATAGCGCTCTCGCTAAAGCTGGCGGAGATAAGGATAGCCAGGCAGATGCTGGACGAACCGCCGGTGCTGCTGCTCGACGACGTGCTTTCGGAACTCGACCTCGACAGGCAGAGGTTCCTCGTGAGCGAGATCGACGACGTGCAGCTTTTCATCACTTCGGCCGAGCTGAACGACGAGGTTATAAAGGATCTGAGAGGCGGAACTCTCTTCAGGATCGAGGACGGAACGGTCACCAGAGTCGACAAATATTAATATTGATTCAGACAAAAAATAAGGCTTTTTTCGGGCTCCTCCGGGGCCTGTTTTTTTGCGCGGCCCGGAAGACTTGCAATCAGCGGGTTTCGGGCGATGAATGTCGGATTTGGGGCGAAAATTTGCGATTTAAGGGATTTTTTTGAAAATACAAGATGTTGTGGTAAAACTTGCATAAAAATCGCTTATATGGTAAAATACGAGCGAACACACAAGAGGGATACAATGCCCGTTTTTTAATGCAGCTCTCTGATTTCAAGGGCTGTGAAGGAGCTTTTCCGGGGGCCGCGATGCGCTCCGCCGGGAAAGGAAAAACTGACTGAAAGAAGCGGGCATACATTATTAAAAACAAACAGAAAAACATAAGAAAAGAAGGGAAAAAAGAATGGCCCAAAAACAGGAATACGGCGCAAGTCAGATAGAAGTGCTCGAAGGCCTCAAGCCGGTAAGGCTCAGACCGGGAATGTACATCGGAAGCACGGGCCCGGCCGGACTCCACCACCTCGTATATGAGATAGTGGACAACTCGGTCGACGAAGCGCTCGCCGGATATTGCAAAAACATAACAGTCAGCATAGAGGCCGACAACTCCATCATCGTATCCGATGACGGGCGAGGCATGCCGGTCGATATCCACCCTAAGATGGGAGTTCCGGCAGTCGAGGTCATCCACACTCAGCTGCATGCCGGCGGAAAGTTCGGCGGCGGAGGATACAAGGTGTCCGGCGGACTGCACGGCGTAGGCGCGTCGGTCGTTAACGCGCTCTCGACTCACATGGTCGTCCAGGTAAGGCGCGACAACAAGATCTATGAGCAGGAGTACTTCAAGGGCGAGCGCTCCACGAAGCTCAAGGTGGTCGGCGAATACAAGACAGGCAAGACGGGCTCAAAGACCCAGTTCTGGCCGGATCCGGAGATCTTCGACGAGACCGTCTACGACTACGGCACACTCCAGCGCAGGCTCCGCGAGATGGCCTTCCTCAACAAAGGTCTCACGATCGATCTCGTTGACAAGAGAACCAGCCCGCAGACGAAGGACCACTTCTGTTTCGAAGGCGGCATCAAGGAGTTCGTCGAATACCTCAACCACAATAAGGACGCGGTCAACCCGACCATCTTCTACTTCGAAGCGGAGAAGAAGGGTTACTCGGTCGAGGTCGCGCTGCAGTACACCGACAGGTACAGCGAGAACATCCTCAGCTTCGCCAACAACATTCATACAAATGAGGGCGGATTCCATGAAGTCGGATTCAAGTCCGCGCTCACAAGGACCATCAACGACTACGCGAAGCGCAACAAGTTCATCAAGGAGAACGAGGACGCGCTGCAGGGCGACGACGTAAGAGAAGGTCTGACAGCGGTCGTATCGGTCAAGCTGACCAACCCGCAGTTCGAAGGACAGACGAAGGCCAAGCTCGGCAACGCCGAGGTGAAGGGTTTTGTAGAAACGAATACGACAGAGCATCTGACGTACTTCCTCGAGGAAAACCCTAAGCAGGCAAGAGTCATCATCGACAAGTGCCTCAAAGCCCAGCGCGCGCGTGAGGCGGCCCGCAAGGCTCGCGAGATCACGCGTAAGTCGTCCGTGCTCGAGACCACGTCTCTGCCGGGCAAGCTGGCCGACTGCTCCGAGAAGGATCCGGCTCTTTCAGAGATCTTCCTCGTTGAGGGAGACTCCGCGGGCGGTTCCGCGAAGCAGGGGCGCGACAGAAAGCGCCAGGCGGTCCTGCCGCTGAGGGGCAAGATACTTAATGTAGAGAAGGCGAGGCTCGACAGAGTGCTCAGCAGCGAAGAGATCAAGAACATGATCACCGCGTTCGGCTGCAACGTCGGCAAGGACTTCGACATCAACAAGCTCCGCTACCACAAGATCATCATCATGACGGATGCAGACGTGGACGGCGCCCACATCCGCACGCTGCTGCTGACATTCTTCTTCAGATACATGACGCCGCTGGTAGAAGGCGGCTACGTGTACGCGGCCCAGCCGCCTCTCTTCAGAGTCAAGCAGGGCAAGCAGATATGGTACACCTATTCGGACGCCGAGCAGGAGAAGCTGCTGGCTGAGCTCAAGGGCAAAGGCGGCAGCAACAAGATCGAGATCCAGCGCTACAAGGGTCTCGGCGAGATGGACTTCAACCAGCTGTGGGAGACCACGATGGACTACGACCACCGCACCCTCGTGAGGATCACCGTAGAGGACGCGCAGGCTGCCGACGAGATCTTCACGACGCTGATGGGCGACAAGGTCCCGCCGCGCAAACAGTTCATAGAAGAAAACGCAAGATACGTAAAGAATTTGGATATTTAATAAGGAGAGAAGATGGCAAATCTACTCGACAACAGCACAATAATCGAGCACGAGATATACGACGAGATGAAAAACTCGTACATCGATTACGCGATGAGCGTAATCGTTGGACGTGCTCTTCCGGACGTGCGCGACGGACTCAAGCCGGTACACAGGAGGATCCTGTACGGCATGCATTCCCTCGGCATCACGCCGGACAAACCGCATAAGAAATCGGCGCGTATCGTCGGTGAGGTAATGGGTAAATATCACCCACACGGCGACTCGTCGATCTACGACGCCATGGTCAAGATGGCTCAGGATTTCTCGACGCGCTATCCGCTCGTTGACGGCCACGGAAACTTCGGTTCGGTCGACGGCGACGGAGCCGCGGCTTCGAGATACACCGAGGCGAGGATGTCACCGTTCTCGCTGCAGATGGTCAGAGACATCGAAAAAGACACCGTCGATTTCATGGACAACTACGACGGCGAGGAGAAGGAGCCTGAGGTACTCCCTTCGAGAGTGCCGAACCTCCTGATCAACGGATCCAACGGTATCGCGGTCGGAATGGCCACGTCGATCCCGCCTCACAATCTGGGCGAGACCATCGACGCCTGCGTCAAGCTCATTGACGAGCCGGCGGCCTCGATCGAGGATCTCGCGCGCATCATAAAAGGACCGGACTTCCCTACGGGCGCGATAATCCTCGGCAAGCACGCCGCGCGCGAGGCCTACATGACGGGCCAGGGCAAGGTCAACGTCCGCTCGGTCTGCGAGATCGAAGAGGACAAGAAGGGCCGCATGCGCATCATCGTCAGCGAGATCCCGTTCCAGGTCAACAAGGCAAGACTAATCGAGTCGATGGCCGACCTCGTAAAGGAAAAGAAGGTAGAGGGCATCTCCGCGATCCGCGACGAGTCGAACCGCGAGGGCACGCGCATAGTCATCGAGCTCAAGAAGGACACCAACCCTAACGTCATCCTCAACAGGCTCTACAAGCACACCGCCCTTCAGACTTCGTTCAGCATGATAATGCTGGCGCTGGTGGACGGCGAGCCGAAGATCCTCAACCTGAAGCAGATACTCGAGGAGTACCTGAAGCATCAGAAGATAGTCGTCACAAGAAGGACGCGCTTCGACCTCGCGAAGGCAGAGGCGAGAGCCCACATCTTGGAGGGCTTGATCATAGCGCTCGACAACATCGACGAAGTCATCGCGACCATCCGCTCGGCATACAACGACGCTAAGGAAAAGCTGATGATAAGATTCGGCCTCTCCGAGATCCAGGCGCAGGCCATACTCGACATGAGGCTCGCCAAGCTGCAGGGGCTCGAGCGCGAGAAGATCCAGGCGGAGTACAACGAGCTCCTCAAGAAGATCGCGTACTACAAGAGCCTGCTCGCCGATGAGCACAAGCTGATGGGCGTCATCAAGGACGAGCTGCTTGAGATCAAGGAAAAGTGGGGCGACCCGCGCCGCACAAAGATCGTAGCTGACGAGGGAGAACTCGATGAAGAGGCTCTGATCGATGAAGAGGATGTAGCGATCACGCTGACGCACCTCGGATACGTCAAGAGAGTTCCGGCCGATACCTACAAGGCGCAGCGCCGCGGAGGCAAGGGCATAGTCGGACTGACGACGAGAGAGAGCGACTTCGTGCGCGACCTCATAATCACGAGCACGCATGACTATCTCATGTTCTTCACCGACATGGGACGCGTCTACAAGATAAAGGCTTACGAGATACCGGAAGCGAGCAGGACGGCCAAGGGCACGCCTGTCATCAACTTCCTCAACCTCAACAGCACCGAGCGCGTCACGGCCATGATACCGGTGCGCGAATTCAAGCCGAACGAGTGTCTCGTGATGGTCACCAAGCAGGGGACCATCAAGAAGACGCCGATGACCGAATTCGACACCAACCGCAAGACCGGCCTCATCGCGATAACGCTGAAGGAAGGCGACAAGCTGATCAGCGTCGCGCTGGCAAACGGAAAAGAGAACGTGCTGGTAGTGACTAAGCAGGGCAAGGCGATCGCCTTCAGCGAAGACGATGTCAGACCGATGGGCCGCAACGCCGGCGGTGTCAGGGCGATCCTGTTGGAGAAGGGCGACGAAGTCGTCTCCATGGAGCTCGACATAGACCAGACCCGCAAGATGCTTGTCATCACCGAGAACGGATTCGGAAAGCGCACGCCGCTTGACGAGTACAGGCTGCAGGCCCGCGGAGGCAAGGGCGTAGCCACCTACGACAAGACCAAGTTCGGCAAGACCGGACTGCTGGTGGGAGCGACCCTGGTGAGCGAGGAAGACGAGGTCATGGTGATCAACTCCAACGGAGTCATCATCAGGATCCGCGCAGACGAGGTCAGCACTCTCGGCCGTACCACTCAGGGCGTCAAGATCATGAAGGTCGATAAGGGCAACCACATCGTGTCCTTCGCCAAGGTTGTCGACGAGGACTCCGCGCAGAAGCCGACAGACGGCAAGGAGCCTAAGGACCCTAACGTAGGAGAAGATGGCAGCGAGCAGCTGACGCTGGTATAGAAATCAACTGTTAATCTGCGAAGAAATCATTTGAAACCGGCCATAATGGCCGGTTTTTTTCATTGGGAATTGTCAGACCTGATTTGTCAACAATATAACTATCATTGAGATAAATATGATACGGGGATAAAATTGTTAACGCCTTTAGATATAAAGGTTAACAATGATAAACATACAACATGGAAAATGTTTGCTATTACAGGGAGGGAGAATAATGAGTAGACGTAACAGACTGTTTGCGATACTACTTGCACTGACCATGACGATCGCTTACATGCCTTCACCGGTTTTTTCAGCAGCTGATGAAAGCGCCGGATCACCGGAAGGGGTCGCCGGATCCGGTGATATAGCAATGGCCGAAGGAGAGGAGGCCGAAGTGACAGACGGAGCAGGCACAGCTGCGGAACCTGTCGAAGAGGTCAAGGGAGAGGAACCATCTGATGCTGTTGAGACCGTACCGGAAGCGGAAGATACCAAGGTCGAGGAAAGCGCTCCGGCAGAAGAAGATTTGGACGAGCCGGTGCCTGAAGAGGAAATGCCGCCTATAAAAAACAAGGCGTCAACAAACCCGGCAGAGGCTGACAGCACCCCTGAATTCAACGTCCAGGGATCCAAGAAAGCATCACCGACAACTCTCGGCAAAGACCGCAAAACTACGGTCACTCTTGAGATGCCTTCGGGCGAGTATCAGAACAAGATCGATATCGTCTTTGTTATGGATAACTCTACTTCCGTAGCGAACAGCGGTTTTAACTTTGCTGATAATGTCGAATCATTATTTGGCTCCATCATCGAGAATAATCCCGGCATCGACATGAAAGTAGCCGTTGTAAAGTTCAGAGGATATGCCACGGATATGCTCGACCATATGACAGATGAATACAGCGGTCTGACTGTCTACGATGATTCAAGCAAGGCAAGCATCATGGCGGCGATATCCAACAACAGTGTCCCGGGAAGCGGATCCAATGCTCACAGCGGACTGCGTATGGCAGACAAGCTGCTTGAGGCAGATTCCGATGTTGAAGACAGTAATAAATACGTTGTTTTCCTTACTGACGGAAAGAACTATATCTGGAACAACGACAAAGATGAACCGGTAACATATTATTCACAATATGCAGAAAGAACGTCCGTTAAAAATAGCGGAAAGCCGACGATGGGCCAGAAAACGGGCAATTACAATAAGGAACAGGGCAAAGTCTATTGTACAGTGCCGCAGATCACCGATCATGAGCCCGTAAACTTTGTGGACGAAGAATACAAACCTAATCCGAGCACCAGCGCATATTACAGCAGGCTTTTTAACAGTACAAATTCCGAGCTGTCCTCGACGGATACCAAGTACGATTTTGCCGCGTACTATTCAAAATACTATGATTCCTATACCGGAAACGCGACAGTCGGCGATGGAACAGTTACGAAAAGAACACTGACAAACGGCGCAAGCATCTTCAATGTAAACGGTCAGCAGCCATGGCGTGATTATTATGACTATGTACCTGCAGCCGGAACGTTCTGGGAAGATGTCAACTACCTGCAGCTCAACCCGTACGAAGTAGTAAAGAATGAGGACGGAACTTATTCTTATGATACTGATAAAGTAAATGAAGACTTCTTCCTGTGGCATCCTGACGCCTTCCAGAAGGGAGTATATCAGGCAGGTCATTACTGGAAGGATGAGATAGTTGCAAAATACAATGCAGCATCTGTCTCATTTGATCCGAATGGCGGCGGCGGTTTAAATTTAGCAGGATCTTTCCATCACTGGCTTCTTGAAACAAGTGATTTCGGAGCTGACGTCAAGGATTCAGACAGCGTTTCAGCCATGTTCACGGATATCGATAACAGCATCCGCTACATGGTCGGAAGCGGCGTAGTTACCGACAAGATCGCCGATGAATTCACACTGGTAAAGCCATCCGGCGGAGCATCTCCGTTCAAGATGACTCATGACGGTCAGGCGCTGTCATCTTCATCAGCAGGCGATAACAAGTGGAATTTCGGAACCGCAACTGACGGGGTTTATCCATACGTCGCAGAATATGATGAGTCAAGCAAGACCATCACGTGGACTATCAACGTGCCTATAGAGAATCTCAAGAAGATCACCCTTTCATATGATCTGGTTCTTGGCGAGGAGTATCCTTCCGGAACATACGATACAAACGAATCAGCAGTGTTGGTATACACCTCATCAGACGGCAAGTACAAAGACCAGGAGTATACATTCGAAAAGCCAAAAGTCAAATATAAAGAAGAAACAGACTATACTCTGACAATCAATTATGTATATGCCGGCGGAGGAACCGCAGCCAAGTCCTACAAGGCTACACTGAAGGCCGGCGCGTCATACGGTCCGATCAAATCACCGACTATCACCGGATACAAGCCTGATAAGGCGTCGGTCAGCGGAGTTATGCCTGAAGGAAATGTAACGATCAAGGTTGTTTACTCAGAGATACCTGACGACGATGACGACGATGATGATAATCCGGGCGGAGGCAACCCGGGCGGAGGCAATCCGGGCGGTCCGCCGGCACCTCCTGCAGGTCCTACGGCGGGAACGACAGTACCGGACACACCGGCTCCGCAGGCAGCGCCTCCGACAACGACCATTACTGATCCGGAACCGCCTCTTGCAGCCGGAGCATGGGCTCTTATCAACCTGATTTGCGCAATACTGACAGCCCTCGGAGCGATCATCGCGCTCTTCCGCAGAAAAGAGGAAGAAGATGAGGACGAGGAAGAGAATCAGAACGCGTACAAGGCAGAAGACGAGGAAGAGGAAGAAGACGACAGGGGCAGGAAGATGCTTGCCGCCAAGCTCGCCGGAGCGCTCGCGGGAATAGCGGCACCGATCGTATTCCTCCTTACCGAGGATATGACCCTGCCGATGCAGCTGATAGACAAATGGACACTCATCATGGTGATTATTCTGGCGGCGCAGATAGTTGCGGCAGTCTTCAACAAGAAAGCATCTGAACTCGATGATGAGGAAGAAGAGGAAGAAACACAACCTGCGTACTAAAAGACAAGGCTGATATAGCCTGAAGTGACAAACAGGACAGGAAGACGGGATCATTAAGATTTCGTCTTCCTGTTTCTTTTATCGATGTATTCAGCAGCCTCGCGGCAAAGAACTTTGTTATGGTAATATGAGTACTGAGGGAAGGTAAAGCGCTATATAGCCTAAAAAATGAAGAAGAAAAATGTCAGGATATTATTAATAGCTGTGCTTCTGATCGCTGTGATGGCGGCCGCGTTTGGCATCATAAAAATGCGCGATACGGGGACCGGAAGCAACGCAGATCCCTCGACGGACACTGTCTCCGGGCAGACTGACGCGGAGACAGAAGATGCCGCGGACGCGAATGGGGAAGACGGGGACGCCGGCCCTCTTGCGACGGTTTTCTTTGCGTCGGACTATCAGGAGGAGCCGGATTTCAACGCGCCGGCCGATACTCTGCGGAGCGTTCTTGAGGCGGCAAAAGCAGACGGAAAGAACATTGACAGGATCGTCATTTGCGGAGACTATACGAACGACGCGGTGCTGCATGATTATCAGCTGAGTCCGGACGAGTCCATTGGGGAGATACGCGCGATCGCAAAGGAAGAGATCCCGGGAATGAGCGATGATGGCATGACCTTTGTGCAGGGCAATCACGACAGGCTGACCGATCAGATAACGGAAAGCGGTCTGCATGATGAGGGAGACTATCTGATCTACGTACTCAATACCGAAGAGGATTTCCCCTGGAAGCAGGGAAAGAAGTCCGGCTGCCTGGCAAAAGTCAGCAAATCATCCGAAGACATGAAGAAGTGCTTCGATAAACTGATCGAAAGCGGCGAGACCAGGCCTGTTTTCATAGCGGGGCATGTCCCTCTCCATTTCACTGCGAGGACGTCGTCGAGGCATTCGACAGGCGATAACCTGTATTCATCGCTCATATTCGACGTCGTGAACGACGCCGCTGAATCGCTGGACATCATATATCTTTTCGGGCACAACCATTCCAAGGGCTGGGACTGCTACATGGGCGGAAGCAGCGTGTACAGGGCAAAAGGCGATACCATACTGATCCCGTTCTTTACCAAATATATGGTCGACACGGATGAGTATACAGAAGAGACACTGAGATTCACCTACCTCAACGCCGGCTATACCGGCTACTACATGAACTGCGCTCCGGCCGAATATACAAACGGCGGGGAAGGATTCCACGCGACTGACGAGACGCTCACGGGAACGGTCTTCGAGATATATCCGGACAGGATCATCGCGACGAGATATGACAGCGAAGGAGTTCATGTGTTGGGGCATGAGGGCGAAGGCGACCCGTACAAGGCAGGCATAGACGCGGGGCTCATACCTGAGAGCGAATACAGCGGCGAGACAGACAGCCCGCAGACGATACAACTGAAAAGCCATTGAAAATCAAGGAGAAGAAACAGCACGTCCGGCGCCCGGCAGGGTACGGATGTGTTTTGTATTGATAATAAACAGAATGCGCGGGAAGAACATGCTATAATCGTATCAATATATTAATAAATGTTAATATTCTTCAATTCGCCTGGCCGATTGAAGACAGCAAGTTAAAGAAAGGAGCTTATATGAGCGGGATCATGAAAAAGATCGCGGCACTTGTACTCGCAATCGCAATGGTCGTGACCCTCACGCCTTTGTACGGCATGGGCGCGGTCGCGTACGCGGAAAATGAAGATGTCTCTGCGGAGCAGGATGCTTCAGGAGAAAAACCCGCCGCAGGAGACGAACTTTCCGGAGAAGAGGCCGGAAATGAAGACCTTGAAGCCCCGGATGAGGAGGAGCCGGTCAACGAAGAACCGGTCGTTGAAACTGGCGGAGATAATGGGGATGAAGAGGAGATCGTAGAAGAAGAGCCTGTGGAGGAACTCCCTGAGCTGAAAAACCAGGCAGGAGATCTCAGAGGCGAAGGCGACCCGGTTCTTTTTGACCTCGAGAGGATATCTCCGGAGAAGGACTGGTTCTTCGAAGACGGCACTGCCACATTCCAGCTCACAAATCCGGCGGCGCTGGAAGTTGAAGGAGTCGTGAGCTATGTGCCGTATGTGGGCCTGGGCCCGGACTACGACTGGGCTGAAATCGATCCTTCGTGCTATGAATGGGATCCTGACGATATGACGATAGTTCTGGATGGAGCTAAGATTGCTGCAAATATCGCCGCAAATCCTGAATATGATGAAGTCTGGAAAATCTTTGTCCAGGTCAAAGGGCTGGGACCGAACGCTGGACCGGACGACGAAGATCTCAGAATGCTTGCTGATTCTGAGATAAAGTTCTGGGCAACATATTCCCGCTATGAGCTTCCGGAAGACCGCGAAGTACTGCCGGGGTGGGATGGAACCATCGATGGCGAATATGAAGCTTTTGTAGAAGATACAGCGCATCCTTACGGTGAAAGAGTTCCTGTGACTGTCAATAGTGTCAGTATCAAGGAAGGAGGAGAAGACCTGCTTAAAGAGTGGCACTATGATAATAACGAGCAGGGGGATTACTGGTGGTACTACAGAGCCGGGGAAGAGTCCGGCGAAGTCACTTTTGAGATCGAGTATACAGATATTGAAGGTAATGATCAGACTCACGAATTCACTCTGACCATAGGGGACAACGTATATGAGAGCAACATGTGGACCGATGGCAATGTATATGTGGGATTGCCAGGATCGCAGATAGAGATCTATGCCAGTGCTGGTCGCAAGTTCATGAATGAGTACGGATTCGAGGAATATACTGAAGAAGGCATTGATTTTAAATGGTCGTTCGAAAGCCAGAATGCGGATAAATACGCTACACTGACTGTCGATGAGTACGATCACTCCAGAGCAACGCTTACATTCAAGGAGGTTGAGGACGGAGACTATGACGAGGTAGGTTGCCGCGTCAAAGTCACCATTGTTGATACTGACAGCGATGACCCGACCGCTGAAAGATCATCTCAGGAAAGTTGGTTCTCTATTCGTGATGAGTATACAACGATATGGCCGGCCGAACTCGATCCAAGTCTGGATGTCGGACAGACTATTGAGGACCAGCAGTTCGAACTGCGCCATTATAAATTCGATCCTGACCCTGAAGAAGGATATAACGAAGATGGCTTCAGGCTGGAGGATATTAACAGTGCTAGATGGAACTTCGATAAGAACGCCATCAGTATAACCACCGTCAACGGAGAAAGCGTGCAAGATGGAGTCTCAAATGACTACGGCGACACATTCTCATTTAAGAGAATGCGTAATTGGGGAACAGGAATGCATTTGACTGTGAATGATGGCGAAGAGTACAGTACGGAGACGGACTACTGGTTCTTTGACAAGAACTATAATTTGTGGTTCGATACCGGCGGCGAAGCGGTTTATGATGACTCGGAATGGACCATCCATCTCCAGAAGGAGGACTTTTGTGATTATAGTGCGCTGGATATAGTTTACAGAATCGAATGCCGCAAGGATAACGATGAGGGTGAAGAAGAAGAAAACTGGGAGACTGCCCCGGAAGATTGCTGGGAAATGAGTGAAGACGAAATGGCCGTGACGGTCTATGGCGATAAGATGGCAGAGAACGGCCTCCGAGAAATACGCGTATATGCTGTAGCCCAGTATGAAGACGAAAATGTCGGCGATGAAGCAGAATGCAATCTGTGGCTCAACGATTCATGCGCGAAATGGGGCGAGGAGCATCTGTGGCTGTACGGTCCGCCTGAGTACGAGGACTGCTACTCGCCGGGATGGCAAAAGAAGATGTGCTGGAACTGCGGTGAGAAAGCAATCGAAGAAGTACCGGCCAGAGGACATATCGCGACAGTGGTGAACGCGAAAGCGGCGACAGCCTCCAAGGAAGGAAATGTTAAGTACTGGAAATGCGCTGACTGCGGCAAATGCTTCAGCGACGCGAAGTGCACTAAAGAGGTCACCGCGGACAGCAGGATCATCCCTAAGGGGACCGCTATCTCCAAAGTGACAGCACAGAAAAAAGGCTTCACGGTAACGTGGAAAAAGCCGACCGGTACGTTCCTCAAGCACACTACGGGCTATGAGGTCCAGTACGCGCTCGACTCCAAGTTCAAGAAGAGCGCCAAGACGGTTGCAATCACAAAGAACGGGACTGTCAGCAGGAAGGTCACGGGTCTGAAAGCCAAGACAAAGTACTTCGTGAGAGTCCGTACTTATAGGACAATAGACGGCAAGAAGTCCTATGGTCCATGGAGTGCGGTCAAGAACATAAAGACTAAATAGTGAACATAAAGATCACATAACAGGCCAATGAAAGAAGGAGCCGGCGCATGCCGGCTCCTTTGGTCGTTTCAGAGTATTTATTTTGAAGGATAGCCCTGAGGGTTTTTGCTCTGCCAGTTCCAGGCATCGCGGCAGATCTCGTCGATGCCGCGGCTCGCCTGCCAGCCGAGCACGTCTTTGGCCTTAGAAGCGTCGGCCCAGCTGTCCTGCACGTCGCCGGCTCGTCTGGCGCCTATTTCATAGGCTACAGCGTGCCCGCACGCGCGTCCGAAAGCTTCGACCATCTCGAGCACGCTGTAAGGCGAGCCCGTGCCCAGATTGAAAACTTCCGTGCCTTTGTGAGCAACCGCGTATTCTGCGGCCTTGACATGGCCTTCCGCCAGATCCATCACATGTATGTAGTCTCTGCGGCATGTGCCGTCAGGAGTGTCGTAGTCATTGCCGAAGACGGTCAGATGATCCCGCCTGCCGACCGCCACCTGCGAGATGTACGGCATGAGGTTGTTAGGTATGCCCTGCGGGTCCTCGCCGATAAGACCGCTCTCATGAGCGCCGACCGGGTTGAAGTATCTCAGAAGCACTACAGAAAGAGGCTCCTTCCAGCCTCCTGCCGTGTTCGCGCTGCCGTCCGCGGCCTCGCTCGAGAACTGCGCGTCAGTCAGGATCTGCTCCTGCATCCACTTGGTCCAGCCGTATGGATTCGTGCACATCCCTTTTGTCGCGGCCTCGGTGAACGGAGGCACATGGTCCTCGCCGTACACGGTCGCCGAGCTAGAGAACACGATGTTCGAAAGCCCCAGCTCTCTCATGCATTCCAGCAGAGTCAGCGTCGTATCGATGTTGTTCCTGTAGTATTCGACAGGCATCGCGACGGACTCGCCGACTGCCTTGAGACCCGCGAAGTGGATGATGCAGTCAGGCATCTCCGCCTCCAGTATCTCCAACATGCAGTCCTTGTCAGCGACGTCGGCCTCGTAAAGACCAACCTTCTTTCCTGTTATCTTCTCCACGCGCGCGATGGCCTCGGGAGAACTGTTCAGATAATTGTCTACGACCGCGACCTCGTGCCCCGCTTCGAGCATCGCCACCGCCGTATGAGAGCCTATGTATCCCGCTCCGCCTGTCAGTAATGTCTTCATATCAGATCCCTCCCGGATATCTTCTGCTACAGTTTCTCAGAATCGAGAACGATAGTGAACGGGCCGTCGTTCAGCAGTTCGACAGCCATCTCCTCGCCGAACATGCCCTTTTCGACGACAGGGACGCGCTCGCGGCACTTCCCGAGGATGTACTCGTAGAGAGCGTTCGCGTGTTCCGGCGAACCGGCATCGACGAACGACGGGCGGTTGCCCTTCTTGCAGTTCGCGTAAAGGGTGAACTGGGATATCATCAGGAGCTCGCCGCCGACATCGGCCAGAGACAGATTGGTCTTGCCCTCGGCGTCCCTGTTGATGCGAAGATTGATCATCTTATTGACCATCTTGTCAGCGACGGCTTCGTCATCCGCGTCGCATACGCCGACAAGCACCATGTATCCGCGGCCGATCTTGCCGACCACCTCGCCGCCGACCGTTACGGAAGCGTGCTTCACACGCTGTATCACAAAACGCATGTATATATTCCTTTCTTTTGAAAAGGGGACAGGATCCGTCCCCTCATTGTTATATCTATTGTATAGCGCCGGGGACCTCAGTCATCAAGAGCTCCGCGTATGGTCGCCTCTATCTGCTTCTGAGCCTCGTGCTGCTCCTCGCGGCTCATCTTCTCGATGTGGACAAGCGGGTGCGCGGTCACTTTGATGTGAGCCGGCTTCCAGCTGCCGTCCTCCTCGAAGAAATGATAAGTGCCGTCTACGGTCACCGGCAGGATAGGCACCTTGGCCTTCTCCGCAAACTTGAAGGCGCCGGCCTTGAACTCGCCCATCTCATGTCCCTTTGAGCGTGTGCCTTCAGGGAAGATGCAGAGATTGAAGCCCAGATCGAGCACTTTCTTTGCCTCGCCCAGAGCCTTGACCGCTTCCTTAGGGTTGTTGCGGATCAGGTATATGGAGCGCGAGCAGTCCACGACAGTATCAAGGATCGGATACTTGCGCCATTCCTCCTTGGAAACATAGCCCATCATCCCGTGGTCCTTCATCAGCCACAGCGTCGCGCAGATATCGGCAAAACTCTGGTGGTTGCAGTAGAGCATGAAAGGCCCGTCTTCCGGAGAAGGGACGTTCTCCTCGCCGCGCACTTCGTAGGTCAGACCCAGCACCTTGGTCAGGGCCTCCACCCAGCGTTTCTGGCCGAACTGTATCAGCGCTTTTTCGCCCTCGATATCCCCCTCCTCGCGGAGCTTATATATCTTCTTCTTGAGTGAAGTGAAACGCATTGTTTCTATATACCCACGGATAAACCTCGGTCCTGTCTTGAAAACGTTCATGTCTTGTCCTCCCTTACACACGAATTGTAACACAAAGTAACTGTCCGTGAATGATTTTTCGAGGACTTCGTTAATATGGCAGGAGACCCGGCCGGACCGAGCGAAAAAGCCCGCCGGTCTGCGCTGAAAACCGCCGAAACACTTGAAATATAAACAATAATTAAGAGGAAACGTTCATAACTGAAGGGTGCGACGCGCTGCGGAGTGATATAATTTAGCCATGCATGAGTTTCAGATGAAGGCAAATCAGCAATTCAAGGAGAAAAAAAGAAAATGAGAAAACTCAACAGGAATATCGCGTTGGTATTGGTGACGGCAGTCCTGCTTTGGATGGCCCCGGCGGCAGCGGTAATGGCAGCTCCGGAAGGGCAACCGGTCGGAATAAGGGGGAAGACCGCGGCAGGCAAAGACACGGCTGAAGCAGCAAAGAATCAGGTGGTAGTTCTGTATGAAGACGGAGAGGTCCCTGCGGATGACTCCGGCACACAGAAGCGCGGCGCCAAGGGAAAAGACCCGGCGAAGAGCGCCCAGGAAAAGATCATAGACAACGCTCTTGAAGGTGACTTCACGATAGACGACACCATAGTCATCGAGTCCTCTGATGAAAACACGGAGGATATGGTCATCGGAGTCGTTTCGTCAGATGAATATTCATCCGAGCAGCTGGCGGAGACACTGGAAAAAGCGGACGGCATCAAATATGCCGAGCCGAATATCAAGTTCAGGATAAGCTCCATGCCTGACTGGAACGATTCGTATATAAAAGAGGCATGGCAGCTCGGCGATAAAGGCCTCAACATCGACAAGGCGCCGGCAGCCGCGGGAAGCGGCGACCCGGTAGTTCTGGCTGTGATGGATACGGGCATCGACTATACGCATCCGGATCTGGAGGACCGCATGTGGACGGCGCCGGACGGATTCGTGCTCAAGGGAGAGCACGGGGTGGACTGGTCGGACGGAGACGACGATCCGATGGATGAGAACGGCCACGGCACCCACTGCGCGGGCATAATCGCTGCCGCGGCAAACAACGGCAAGGGCGTCGCGGGCGTAGCCGGAGACAGAGACAGCGTCCGGCTGATGGGAGTCAGAGTGCTCGACGCTGAAGGAAGCGGATACCTCGAAGATATCGTAAAAGGATTCAAATATCTAATCAGAGCAAAGAAGGCGGGCGTGAACATCAAGGCTGTCAACTGCTCATTTGGCGCGGACGGGACATCGGACATTTTCGATGAGGTCATAGAGCAGGCGGGACAGGCAGGCATACTCACGATAGTTTCCGCGGGCAACGAAGCATCGAACAACGACTCGTCCAACGTGTGCCCGGCGAACAGCAAGTCCGACTACCTGATCGCTGTCGCGGCGACCGGCAGTGACGGCAGTCTCGCTTCGTATTCCAACTACGGCCACAAGAACGTGGATGTAGCCGCTCCGGGCACCAACATCCTTTCGTCCGTTTCATATGATAACTACGCGCCTTTCCTTTATGACGCGGCCACGATCAAAGCCACGACACAGGTTTACGGCGAGTTCGGCGGCGCGAGCGTCGAGACCGATCCGGATACCGGAAAGCAGTCAGTTACGCCTGTTTCAGGTACGGACTATGACGGCAATGAGATCACCGGAGTGGAGACTTTCGGACCATCCGTGATGTTTTCCGTAAAAACGAAGGACAGCGAAGGTGAAGCGAGTCTTGAGATAACAGACGGCAGCGAAGCCGGCGCGATCACCATAGGCAGCAATCAGAAGAGCCTCAGATGGAAGATCGAAAAGGCGGAAGCGGGCGACCAGTACATACTCTACTTCCCATATGAGAAGCTGAAGGGAGAACCGTATGTCAACATGGCGTTCAGCACTCATGCCGGAACGGGAGACAAAGACGGCTCAGGGTCTCTATTCATCGGCGATGTGAAGATAACGCATGTAGACCCGCAGGGGAACATCACTTATTCAACCTCCGCGGAGGAAACGATGTTAGGAGTCATGGTCGATCCTACGAGCAACGGCATCTGGCAGGCCTCCGGACTCGAGGGCGCTCTTTATGGCACAGGTGCCATCAGCGGCGTGAGTTCGGGCGATTACGGACTCGGTTTCGTCTATGAAGCGGAGAGCAGCGGCGAGGTATATATCGACATCAGTTCGCTCGCGATCTCATCCAGGGACGCTGAAGAAAGCGATTTCGGAAGGTACGACATTTACTCGGGAACATCTATGGCGACTCCTGCGGTCACAGGCGCGGCAGGTATCATAGCCTCGGCGGATCCGGACATGGACGCGGAGACGCTCAAGGCAGCCATCCTCGGGACGACGGTTTCGTCCTCATCGCTCTCGGGCAAGTGCTCGACGGGAGGCGTGGTCGACTTCACGTCTTACAGCAGCGAAGAATCGACAGCCAAGCCGGCGGTATCATCCGTCACGGCGGACTTCGCGAACGGCAAAGTCGTCATCAAGGGCAGAGGCTTCGGAGACACGCCTGTCATCGGCGCATTCAGGAACACCGCTCCTGAAGGAGAAGACGGAGCAATAACGATCGACGCTGCGGATATCGAAGCGTCAGGCGATACCATAACGATAAGCAATGCAGGATATGAAGGATACGGACTCATCGGCAGCGACATCAGGTTCGAGATCACAAACGGTGATAAGAAGGGCGAAAGCTCAAACTACATAGTCAAGGGACTCGATCCTTACGATGATGAATTCACTACGGCTTATGAGGAACAGGAATTCGAGATCTGGGACAAGGACTCCGAAGATGGGGACGAAGGAGAAGGAGACGAGGAAGAAGAAGACCCCGTGATGCCGCAGGGGCTCCGTTATGTGAGCGGCGCTGACGATCTTTATAAATACAGCGCGGCGGGCGACATATACTGCCTAACGAAGCACGAAAGCAACGGAAAGGTCTATGCGGAGCAGAGAGGTCCGGGCCTGAGCGAAGCCGTCAGCGAATACGGCAAGAAAATGGCGGAGACTGAAGACCTCTGGCTCAATGACGACAATGAAGAAGAACCGGTCTACAACTGCGGGCTGGTGGCGGACCCTGTTTATTCGGGAGATGTCATCTACGAGCTCGTATGCGTGGACATGGTCGACAGGGACGCGTACCTGCTGATGGGACTCGATCTGAATGAGGGAACAGATTCATGGAAGGTCTACTATGACTCTCTCTCGGGATTCGGCACAAAGCCGGACGATCTAAACTTCAGGAAGATCGAAAGCGCTGAGCTTGCCGCTTACGGCGGAAAGATATACCTGCTCGGATGCAGCTGCGGAGAGCAATACGACGAAGCAAGCGATGAATATACGGCGGATATCATCAAAGACGTTTATTCATGCATGCCAAATATCAAAGGAAGCGAGTGGGTACAGGAAGGAAGCCTTCCGGAGGCCAGGACCAACGGCATGGCTCTTGTCTCTAACGGAAAGCTGTACTATTTCTTCACAAACGATGAAGAGGGAGAGATCGACTACGGAATATACGCGTATGACGGCGAGTCGTGGACTAAGGCAGGAGAACTGCCTAAGGCTCTCTTTGCGGATTCGGAAGGCGCAACGATATCTTTCGTCGGCGACATCATAATGATCACCATCGACGATACCGCCAGGATAATCTGCGCAGTGGGAGTCGACAGCAAGGGCATACTGTTTGCCGGCAAGTCCTTTGACGGGCCGGGAGACACCTTCAGATTCAACACGGAGACCAATACGATAGAGCCTCTGAAGTACACGCTCTGGGGGACGGTCTCAGACCGCGTCGTTGACGGCAATCCGTACGGCGACAAGTTTGTCGTGGAATACACGAAAGAATCTACCAATGAAGCTGTCGCGAAGTCCTTCCCTATAGAGTCGGGATATGTAAAAATAGAGAAGTCGGTGAGCGGCGACGGCAGCGGCAGCGTGATCGGCGGAGGAAGTTATGTGAAGGGCGATGTGTCGGCCATCACGATAACGCCGGAAGAAGGTAGCTACATATACAGCGTCAGCACCAGCGGCCTCAGTCCGGACCTGGAAAAGGAATACGGCAAGGCGACCACGGAGAGCAAGGGGACGCTTACAACGACCTTTGACGCCAAAGGGGACGCTTCCATCGACGTGGAGTTCGGCCTCATCAGCACAAAGGTCATAGTGCCTGAAGGAACGATCACAAAGGCTGTCGGAAAGCGCAGGATCGACGCGCATACCGACGGCACGATATCGGGCGTGACATGGAAGAGCAGCAACACCAAATACGCAAGCGTCAATAAGGACGGTACCATCACGTTCAAGAAGGCGGGCATAGGAAAGACAGTCACCCTGACGGCGACGTCGGTCGAGGATAAGACGCTCAAAGCGACATGCAAGGTGAAGATCGTTTCAAGGGAGCTGACCAAATTCAACTGGTCCGGCAAGAAATTCACTACAAAGACAAAAGTTCAGACAGACCTGCCGCTGGCAAAGGCCAGGACGCCTAAGAAATTCAATGTGAAGAAACAGAGCGGCAAAGCCGTGCTCAAATGGGCAAAGGTCAAAGGCGTCAGCGGGTACATCGTACTGCGCAGGGCAGGAAACGGCCGCTTCGTCCAGGTCGCGAAAATCGCGCAGAGCAAGAGCTCATGGACTGATAAGAAAGTGAAGAAAGGCAAGAAATACAGGTATGTCGTAGTCAGCTACAGCACGGTCAAGAACAGTAAATCCATACGCATCTCGCCGGCTTCGGCAGTAAAGAAGTTCAAAAAGTAATGCAAACAGTATCAACAGTATCAAAGGAGGATAGTGGGATGGCAAACAAATACGCAGGAACACAGACGGAAAAGAATCTCGAGGCGGCTTTCGCCGGAGAATCCCAGGCGCGCAACAAGTACACCTATTTCGCGTCTAAGGCAAAGAAGGAAGGCTTCGAGCAGATAGCGGCGCTCTTCCTCAAGACGGCCGAGAACGAAAAGGAGCACGCCAAGATGTGGTTCAAGGAACTCGAGGGCATCGGAAGCACCGCGGAGAACCTCGCGGCTGCGGCGGATGGCGAAAACTACGAGTGGACAGACATGTACGAAGGCTTCGCGAAGACGGCCGAGGAGGAAGGCTTCAAGGCTCTGGCGGCGAAGTTCCGCATGGTTGCGGCCATCGAGAAGCATCACGAGGAGCGCTACCGCGCGCTGCTGCACAACGTAGAGGCGCAGGAGGTCTTCGAGAAGAGCGAAGTCAAAGTATGGGAATGCCGCAACTGCGGACACATTGTCGTGGGCACAAAGGCTCCGCAGGTCTGCCCGGTATGCGCGCATCCGCAGGCATACTTCGAGATCAACGCCGAGAACTATTAATGACCGGATTCTGTGAGTGTATTAATGAGGACATGAATCACGGTTAAAATATCAGCCATATTTTTACGCTAATTGACATTATTGATCAGGTCATGTAAAATTTCTGCAGAAATTTTACATGACCTGATTGCTCTAATCAAAAAATATAAAAAGAAAGAAAAATATTTACATGAAATACAACCTTCTAAAGAAATACTATTACTCAGACAAGAGCGCAGATAAAGAATCATACGAAACAGTATATCTTAAGCGCTTGGAAAAAGGAGTAAAATTGGACTTCGATATCAACGGATATCCTGCTTTTTATATTGAAGATATTGAGATATTCAAAACGATCATTGAGATCCAAAGAACTCATGAGAAGATAATCGGCTTAGCTTTTAAGCTGCCTGACATCGCCCTTGATCAATATGCCCGTCGCTGTCTCATTGATGAGATCATTCTTACAAATGATATCGAAGGGGTATATAGCACGCGTAAGGAAATAGGTTCGATCCTGGCAGACCTTGAGAAAAGGAATCAAAAAAACAGGTTCTTTGGTCTGGTCAATAAATACAAAATGCTAAATGAGAATCAAGTCATAAATTTAGAAACCAGTCAAAATATCCGGGATCTTTATGATGAATTGTTTTACCAGGAAGTTCTCGAGGAAGACCCGGAAGATCTTCCTGACGGAAAGATCTTCCGCGCAAAGACCGTAAAGGTCACTGACGCTGCTCAACGAGTGCTGCATGAAGGATTGATGCCGGAAGCAGAAATAATCCGTGCAATGGACAAGGCCCTTAAGATCCTTAATAACCCGGATATCGATCTCATAATCAGAACAGCCCTGTTCCATTATATGTTCGGGTATATCCATCCGTTTTATGAAGGTAATGGCCGCCTAAGCCGCTTTATCAGCAGTTACATGTTGACACAGGCATTCCATCCATTGACAGGATATAAATTATCATACGTTATCAAGGAAGATCTGGCACATTATTACAAGGCTTTCAGAGATTGCAATGATAAACGCAACAGAGGAGACCTCACTCCGTTCATCCTGATGTTCACAGAGGCGCTAAAAAGGATGTGCAATGAGATATATGAAGACCTTGAGCAACGTTATAAAGACATGGCGATCCTGTCTTCGTTTATTTCTCAGCTAACAAATGATGAGCAAATGAAAAATCTTTACTATGTTTTACTGCAGGCAGCGCTGTTTTCGGAGGAAGGCATTCCGACAAGCACACTTCTTGAAATATCGAAAGTGTCCAGACCAACACTGATAAAACGCCTTGGCGAGATCGAAAAGAACGGCTTGCTAAAGACACAGAAGATAGAGAAAACCAAGTATTACCAAATTGATCTTAACGGAATATCAGCAATGATAAAGTAAGCAAAACGCTTTGAAGCGCTGGTACGCAATATTTGGAAACCTGTACTATTATGATAAAATCAAACCAAAGAACAATAACAATGACTCTCAAGGAGATATAAACATGAAAGGAATCATTCTCGCCGGCGGAGCCGGCACGCGCCTCTATCCGCTCACACTGGTGACGTCAAAGCAGCTGCTGCCGGTATACGACAAGCCGATGATCTTTTATCCGCTGTCGACGCTCATGCTTGCCAACATCAGAGATATACTCATAATCAGTACGCCGGAGGATACTCCGAGGATCGAAGAACTCCTTGGAGACGGCTCCAAGTTCGGCGTGGATCTTTCCTATGCCGTGCAGAAAAAGCCTGAAGGACTCGCGCAGGCATTCACCATAGGCCGCGAGTTCATAGGAGATGAAGCCTGCGCCATGGTGCTGGGCGACAACATCTTCTACGGCAACGGTCTCAATCACAAGCTGGAAGACGCCCGCAGAGACGCCGAGGACGGCAAGGCCACCATATTTGGCTATTACGTCGAGGACCCGAAGCGCTTCGGCATCATGGAATTCGAAAGAGAACAGGACGCCGGAAGGCATGAGTCGCTCAAGGTGATCTCTGTTGAAGAGAAACCAAAACAGCCTAAGAGCAACTACGCGATAGTCGGTCTTTACTTCTATCCGAAGGGAGTCAGCGACATGGCGGACAATGTCACACCGTCCGCGCGCGGAGAACTCGAGATCACTACGCTGAATGACATGTATCTTAAGCAGGGCCGCCTCAACGCTCAGCTGTTGGGCCGCGGCTACACATGGATGGACGCCGGCACCTTCGACAGCCTGCAGAAGGCTACCGACTTTGTAAGCATGATCGAGCAGTACCAGGGCATGACCATCAGTTCGCCTGAGGAGATCGCCTATCATATGGGATGGATCGACGACGAAATGCTCGCTAAAAGCGTCAGACGCTACGGCAAGAGCCCGTACGGTGAACGCCTCAAGGCCGTGCTCGAAGGCAAAGTGGTGCTGTAGGGGACGTCTAAACCGCAGGCAATTTGAGTTATTTCCTTTCAATAGGGAGGTTGTAATGAAGAAATTAATTACGATACTGCTGTCAACCATGCTTGCAGTTTCCACGTTATGGATCCCCGTGCTCGCTGAAGAACCGGCAGCGATTCCGGATGACTCAGCTTTACCTGATACCGTTCAGCAGGATGAGGCTCAGGATGAGGCTGAAGACCCGGTTGAGCCGGATCAGGTTACGGAAGAAGAGGAGGCTGAGGATGCAGAAGAACCTTCTGAGGAGCCGGCAAAAGACTTGATCGAAGCAGCTCCAAAGGCCCCCGCACGAAACGCTTCAAAGGGCGGCGATGAAGGCTCAACTCAGGATGATTCAGCGCTGATTGGCGGCGGTACTGTTTTAGAAGCCAGCACAAGCGAATGGAAGTATATCTATAATGACCTTGGCGCAGCGCTGATCGACTATCTTGGTTCATCTACCTCGATCACCATACCAAAAACGATCGGCGGACATAATGTTATAGCCTTGAAAAAGGATCTGCTTAAGGATCAGAGAGACACTATTACGTCAGTAAAGATCGAAGCGGAGATCACGAGCCTGCCGGATGAATTCTTCAGTAGTTTCGGGAAGCTTACCGGTGTGACTCTTCCGGGCAGCATAAAAGAGATCGGAAACTCTGCATTCAGCGGCTGCAGCGCATTGGCGCAGATCATATTG
>JBGUKZ010000064.1:0-7491 GCA_045114795.1 Anaerovoracaceae bacterium | reverse complement strand
CGCCGCCGCCCTTTCGACCAGGAGCGCCGCGACGTCCGCCGCCGATTCGGAGTACGGATAAACAAGGCCGTTCCCGTATGTCCTGGTCACCAGACCTATCTCCCTGAAGAACTCCATTATGCGGCTGAATCCGGCAGCGCCTGTGTTGGTGATGTTGCAGCGGCCGCTTCCGGTCGCTCTTATCTTGCGCCCCGGTTCGGCCAGCTTCTCTATCACGAGCACGTCAAGCGCCGGAGCCTTCAGCCCCAGCTCTATGGCGGCCGCGAGCCCGGAAGCTCCGCCGCCGATTATCACTACATCAGCAACTCTTGTTTCTTTTTCCATTCCATTTCCCCGGATCTGTCTCCGGGTCTGTCTGCTTCCCGAAATCTATCTGTCTGTGCTTCCGAAGCCGCCGTTGCGAGCCTCTTCAGACTCTGCTCCGTCAGGGACTTCGTACTTCACTACTATGCCCTGCGCGAACGGCTTGCCCTCTTCGAGCGGGACATCGACAGCCGACGGATTCACAAGGCTTATGATGATGTGTCCCTCGTTGTCTGAGTCGCAATAGTCAGCATCGATCACGCCTACGGTGTTGGACAGCCTGATCCCGTATTTGAAGCCGAGACCGCTGCGCGGGACTATAAGAAGGACCCTGTCCCTGTCGCTTCCATCTTTATCGCATACCCAGCGTATGCCTGTCGCGATCTTAAAGCTGCTTCCGCCTTCGAAGTTGAGGTTGAACGGCATGAAAAAGTCGCAGCCCGCCGAAGCGGCCGTCGCCTGCCTCGGCAGCTTTATTGCGTCGTACCATTCCCTGAGACCGCTGTCAGGCATACCCTTGACTCCGCAGTCGGCTTTCCACTGCTCGAATGTGACCTTTTCAAAGTGAGACATTTTTACTCCTCTGCCGGCGCTTCGCGCCCTGTATCTTTAGCAGCCGGCCGCTTTCCTGAGCTCGTCTGCCTTGTCTGTATCTTCCCATCTTACCCCGAGCGCTGTCCTGCCCATGTGTCCGTAGGCCGCGAGCGCCCTGTACTGAGGCTTGTCCAGTTCCAGTGTTCTGATGATGGCTGCCGGCCTCATGTCGAAGTGATCGTATATGAGCTTCGCGATCTGCTCGGAATCCAGCTTGCCGGTGCCGAAAGTATCCACGCTTACCGATACCGGTTCCGCGACGCCTATCGCGTACGCCAGCTGCACTTCGCATTCCGTCGCGATGCCCGCGGCAACGATGTTCTTGGCTATGTAGCGCGCCATATACGCTCCGGAGCGGTCCACCTTGGTTGGATCCTTGCCGGAAAAGGCTCCGCCGCCATGCGACGAGTGCCCGCCGTAAGTGTCTACTATTATCTTACGTCCCGTGAGACCCGAATCTCCCATTGGTCCGCCTATGACGAACCTGCCGGTCGGGTTGATGAAATACCTGGTCTTAGCGTCGATGAGGTCAGCCGGCACCACAGGCTCGATAACGTACTTCTTTATGTCGTCTCTGATCTGGCCGAGCGTGACATCGGAGCTGTGCTGGGTCGATACCACGATCGTGTCGATCCTTGTGACCTTGCCGTCGTCATACTCTACCGTGACCTGCGTCTTGCCGTCCGGTCTGAGATAAGGCAGTGTTCCGTTCTTTCTGACCTCTGCCAGTCTCATCGCCAGCACCTGAGCGTACTTGACCGAAAGAGGCATGAGCTCCTCGGTCTCCGAGTTGGCATAGCCGAACATCATGCCCTGATCGCCGGCGCCTATAAGCGCAAACTCGTCTGTACCGCTGCCGGTCTTTGCCTCATGCGACTCGTTGACGCCCATCGCGATGTCCGCCGACTGCTCCTCCATGTGCACGATCACCTTGCATGTGTTGCCGTTGAAGCAGGCATCGTCATTATCGTATCCTATCTCGCAGATCACCTTGCGGGCGATCGCCTCGTAGTCGACGTCAAAGTTGCCGGAAGCCTCGCCGAATATGATGAGCAGCCCCGTTTTCGCGGCGCATTCACAGGCCACGTGAGCTTTCGGATCCTGCTCGAGGATAGCGTCGAGGATGGCGTCGGACACCTGATCGCAGAGTTTGTCAGGATGTCCCTCAGTAACTGATTCTGATGTGAATAACTTCTTCATTTATGTAGATAATCCTTTCGTAAAGGCCATAAAAAAAGCTCTCTGCCGCGCGCAGAGAGAACCTGAGACTCTCATCTGCCGGGGCATGGCCTTCGCCCCGTGGGAATTGGCACCTTCACTGTCTGTGAGGTTGCCGCGGGATCGAAGGGCCCATTCCCTCCCCCGCTCTTGATAAGGTCGTATTTATTATAACCCCGCCGCGCGCAAAGTCAACATCGCGAATGTGACAATTATCTGAAATATCGTCTTTTATCTGTTATACTTTAGGCATGGCTGAGTTCAAACTCATACACGGAAAAAAATCGGAAAAATACGATCATTTCAGGGACTACGACTTCGAGTCATGCCGCGCCATATGCGCGAGGCTCATGGGAGTCGTGGCGCTTAAAGTGACATGGCGCAGCAGGGAAAACCGCCGCGGCAGGTTCTATCAGGTGATCCATCTCGACTACTCCGAGTATGGAGTCGACGACTATCAGGAATTCATCTGCACGCCGGGCGAGAGCGACTACGGCGATAAGAAAGAAGAGATGAACGGCCTGTGGGGCCGCTTCATCGCGGTCATGGGAAGCCCGGCGACAGACATCGACCCCGCATGCATGCTGAGGCTGATAGAAGACGCTCTCCCTCTCGCTTCAGAAGACATCCGGCGCGAATACGACGATGACGAAAACAAGGAGTTCCGGGCTTACGCAAGGCTCCGTCTCGGATTTATGAAAGACGCGCTGAACCGCGAGGGCATCACTTCCGCGGACTGCAGCAGCCGCGACGCGATCGAGACGGTATCGCCTCTCAAGCTGTCCGCGTTCGAGACCATCAACTATTTCATCATGCGTCTCGTGGACTGCGACTGGCCTGCGGCTTCATACCTGTCTTCGATGGATCCCGGGGCGCTCCGCTCCACGGGGCTCACCGACGCCGGCATACAGACGCTGATCAGATCGGATATCGAGACCGGAGACAGGCGGAAGGACCCGCCTGACGACGGGACATCATTCCCGTTCAGATGCCGCGTCACTACTCTCGCGAAGGACGCGTACTACCACTCTACCTTCGTCATCTGGCTCAGCGGAAGCTACAGGACCACGAATCCGGTCGTGACGGACATCAAAATCGGATCAGTAATAAAACTTTCGGAATACGAAGCAGCCATGCAGATAAGCCGTCCCGAGTACATAACGGTGTTCGACTGCAAGGACGACATGCTGGAGGGTTTCGATCCGAAGTACATAGGGCCTTTCGCCAATTCAGCAGCGACGGCGGTCCCTAACGGATGGCTGTACACCGCGTACAAGGGGACCAACTCGCATGTCGACTCATCCTCGTACCGGCTGAACGACGATGTATACGGATACGCCGTGCTGACCATAGCAGGCGAACTCGTGGTCATGAGCAACGATCTGAGGAACATCTCGATGCTTGACGACGCGACCATATTCTCGCTTTACGCGCCGTTTCTGAGCACAAAGGGAAGGTTCAGGATAGACTCGTCAGTCTTCCAGACACTATGCCGGGTCCCCGGCGTCATGTTCGATGAACTGGTCGAGCCGGAGCGGGATTAAACACTTTTTAAAAAACAAAAAATGTGCATCTTCACATTTTGTTCGTTTTTTTGCCACAGCTTTTTCAACAAAACAAAAACGCCTTAATTTACAAGGTCTGCGACTTTTCCACAAAGTTTTCAGAAATTGTATACAATTTTTTCCACTTGTGCATGTGGAAAACTCGACACCCTGCTTTGTTGAAATTTCAACGCTTGAAACGATTTTATCCTTGTGTCAACAGGATTTATCCACATATTTATAAATTTTTTTCGGCACGCGTTTTGTTCGATTTCGTGAAACGTGTGAAACATATGAAAGGAACATGAATGAGCACCAGAAGGATCTATCGCGAAGACAGATATGCCGTCTCCAATGAAGCCGTGATCACCGCGATACGTGAGAAAAACGGCTGTGACGAGATCGCCTGCGACGTTTCGGTCTTCTACCCTGAGGGCGGAGGACAGCCTTCGGACACCGGCACGGTATCCGCCGGCGGGTCAGCGGTATTCGAGGTCGTCCGCGCCTCCGATCAGGACCTGTTCGGCGATGTATGGCATGAGACCGACGCCCCGGCAGGGACATTCAATGTCGGCGACAGGGTCGTGCTGACCATCGACTGGGATCTTCGCTTCAGGAACATGCAGCGCCACTGCGGCGAGCACATGCTGAGCGGCGCAATGTATGGTCTCTTCGGCGGGACCAACAAAGGCTTCCACATGGGCGATGAATACATCACCATCGATATCGATCTCGACGGCCGCATGCTGACAGACGAAGAGCTCGATCTGGCGCAGAGCGCCGTCAACGAAGCCGTGTGGGCAGACCTTCCGGTCACTGTCACATGGTTCGACGATTACGAGTCCTCGCTCGCCCTGCCCGTGCGCAAGCAGGTGCCGCATGACGGACGCGTGTCCGTCGTCACCGTAGGTGACCCCGGCGATCCATTCGACTGCATCGCCTGCTGCGGCACCCACCCTGACAGCTCAGGTGAAGTCGGTCTGGTCGCGATATACAAGTGCGAGCCCAACAAGGGCATGAACCGCGTCTACTTCGACTGCGGAAAGGCTGCGTTCGACAAGCTGGCTGGTGACTCAGCGCTTCTGGCGGAAGCGGCAAAACGCTACTCATGCTCCCCTGCCGACCTTGGCTCAAGGCTCGACATCGAAGCGGAGAACGTATCCGCGCTCAAGGCGCGCCTGGCAGGTCTCACATCTTATGTGAAGGATATAGAAGCCGGCAAGATCAAAGCCGCTGTCAGAGACAAAGGCCTCACCCAATATGTATATGAGTCCGATCTTCTCAGCGTGGATGACCTGCTGAAGCTGGGCTTTTCGGTGATCAATGAAATATCCGGGCTCTTCCTGATAATGAAGCACCCGGGCACACACACCTGCCTGCTGCTTTCATCGTCCGACGAATGTAAATGCGGACAACTGGTAAAGGAACACGCCCCGCAGTTCAACGGCCGCGGAGGCGGACGTCCCGACAACGCGCGGGCCATGTTTACAAGTCAGCATGACCTGAACTCATTCATAGAAACCGTAACGAACCATATCCCTCAGTAATGACACAGGCACCGGCCTGACATTCATACATACTTTTGAAAGGAAAACTCATCATGGAAGACAAAGTTATCGTAACCATTGACCGCGAATTCGGAAGCGGCGGACACGAGGTGGCAAAGCGCGTGGCGGAGAGACTCGGCATCCCGTTTTACGATGAGGAGATCATCGCCAGAGCCGCCGAGAATACCGGCTATCATGAGGAATACATACGCGACAACGACGAGAAGGCGCCGGAGCTTTCATTCAGCAACATGTTCTCCGGCATCGACAATTTCCAGGCCTCGCCTTTCGCGAAGATCCAGGAGGCGGAGTTCAATATCATAAGAGAGATCGCGTCTGAAGGCAGCTGTGTCATAGTCGGCCGCGCGGCGGATTACATACTCTCCGAAGAAAGGCATGTCAGCATCTTCCTCTTCGCTCCTTTCGAGGACAGGGTCAGGAGAAAACTGCAGATCCATAATTCCGCTGAGCCCGAGAACCTCTTCGACGTGCCGTCTGTTGAGAAGGCCGTCAGGCAGATCGACAAGCAGCGCCGCAGATACTACGAGTTCTATACCGATAACAAATGGGGCGGCCGCGATGTGTATGACCTGCTGATCAACACCAGCCGCGCCGGAGTCGAAGGCGCTGTCGACATAATCGAAGCATACATAAAAGGCGGCAAGGACAAAGACCTGATGTCAGACCTGCAGGACTAGATATTACGGCGTTTGTCAGCGCGTCGCGGACACGGGAGGCATTCATGTGCGTGTGGGACGGAATCCTCCCCTTTTTTATTTGTCCGGGCCGTCGCAAGCCTTGAATTATACGGTGATTTGTTTTAAATTTATTACATATTTGTTAACAATTATACGGCGGTATCTGACCGTCACAAATTGTGTAAATGAATACTTATGGAGGAACCAAAATGAAGAAGGTATTAGTACTTGCACTTTCTCTCGTGCTCGCCATGCTGGCCCTCGCGGGATGCGGCGGTGGCGGCGGCGAAAGCTCCGGCGGCGATGTCGTCAAGATCGGCGTATTTGAACCGGCATCGGGCGACAACGGAGCCGGCGGCAAGCAGGAAACACTCGGCATCGAGTATGCCAACAAGATGTGTCCTACCGTCACTATCGGTGACAAAGAGTATACCGTTGAACTCGTTAAGGTAGATAACGAGTCCGATAACTCCAAGGCTGTAACAGCAGCTCAGAATCTGGTATCCCAGAATGTATCCATCGTACTCGGGTCCTACGGTTCCGGCGTATCGATCGCCGCTGCTGATGTATTTGCCGACGCCGGAATGCCTGCCATCGGCGTAACATGCACTAACCCTCAGGTAACGGCAGACTGCGAGCAGTACTTCAGGATCTGCTTCCTGGATCCTTTCCAGGGCACGGTCCTCGCCAACTACGCATGGGACAGCGGATGCAGAAAAGCATACTGCCTCTCCAAGCTCGGCGATGACTACTCAGTAGGTCTCGTAAATTACTTCAAGGAAGCTTTCACAGGTCTCGGCGGTGAGGTTGTTGAAGAGCAGTTCCCTGACAAGAACCCTGACTTCACATCTTATGTTGCGAACGCTAAAAAAGGAGGCTGCGATGTATTCTTCGCGCCTGTATCCACAGAAGCCGCGGCTCTCATCGTTGACCAGGCTGATGCTCAGGCTCTCGGAATGCCTATCCTTGCAGGCGACACATGGGATTCCAACGTAATCACAGAAGCAGCCAAGGGCAAGAATGTCGACATCACTGTTACCACCTTCTATCAGGAAGGCGGCAATCCTGAATTCGACGAAGGCATCAAGGCATGGATGGAAGAAGATTCGACAGCCATGACAAACAACGGCGGCAACACAGACCTCGCTGCCGTAACAGCAATGGGCTATGACGCTTACTTCGTTGCTCTCGAGGCAATGAAGGCTGCAGGCTCGACTGACCCTGCCGACATCCTCGCTGCGCTGCCGGCTCTGCAGGTAAGCGGTCTGGTATGCGGAGACGTTTCGTTCAACGAGACAGGCGACGCCAACAAGACCGAAGCATTCGTAAAGAAGTGCAACACAGAGACAGGCGCATGGGAGTTCTTAAAGACTCAGTCCGCGGAATAATATCCGCATAGATAAAGGACAGTTCAGGAACTGACCGTTTTCTGATCGATCGAAAAGCGGGAAGCCGCGAGGCTTCCCGCGATTTTGTAAAAAAGGACATAATATGTTACAAACCTGGTTACCATACATACTCGCCGGCATCGCTGTCGGCGGCCAATACGCGCTGATAGCCATAGGATACACGATGGTTTACGGTATC
>JBGUKZ010000063.1:0-14085 GCA_045114795.1 Anaerovoracaceae bacterium | reverse complement strand
AATCTTAAATTCAAAACTATACTTTGCCATAATAAAACTGACCTCCTCTTGTTAGATTTCTAGGTCTAACTTTTGGGGGTCAGTTCAAACGGCTGCGGTCTTTGATCGTATTATGAGCTAGATCCCGCACTTCGCTACATATGTAACTTCTTTTGGAAGTTTCAGGTCTCGGTCTGTTACAGGCTCGAAACTCCATCTCGGTGTTGAAGGCCTTACTGCCCACATCACCGCGTAGAAGTTGAACATCACGATGCCGTAGTTGAGGAGCCTGTCAGCATCGGATGTCATGTCATCAGGAAGTCCGATCAGCGAGATCTGGTCGTTATCCACGATGATCTTATACGGCTGCAGATTCTGGAACGACTGCGAATGGCAGACCGCTCTGAGAGCGTCTTCGAGATCGCTGTACCAGAGGTCTGTGTCGATATCCTGACCGAATTTGAATCCATCTGTCATTTCGTCGAGCGACTTCTTATCGACGGCTTTCTCGTCATTGTACGGATCCCTGTAACCAAAGGCCACGACGCAGGCGACAGCCTTGTCCGTATCAGCTCCGAGGGCCTTCTTTGCCTCGTCAGCGTCATTGATGGTCTGCCAGCACGCTGCAAGACCGAGTTCTGTCATCTTGAGCGTGAGGCCCTGAGCGATGTATCCGGCGTTCTCGAGATAATGATCCGCGACGTCGGAGAATACCACCATGTAAGCAGGAGCCTTGATGCAGAATCCGTTGTAGCCGACGCTCTTCTTAAGCTCGTCCCATACCGTGCCGACGTAGAACTTCAGCTCGGTTTCGATCTCGTCGACGAGATCGCTCTCATCGTCCTCGTAATATGTCAGAAGCTCGTTGAGAACGTCGTCTCCGACCTTCTTGTCAGCAAAACCTCTGCAGGAATGTCTTTTCATCACTATATCTTCGTAATACTTCATGTTTATACCTCATTGATGCGTTGTGCATGATTTGTTATATACCAACGAGAATTGTACCATCAGAAGCCGTTTATTTCAATCTGAAGGAGCTCAAATTGTATTTAAGCGGGCCCGCAAATGTGTTAGAATTACAGTGTCTGAAAAGATAATCAAACACGTATAACTAACTGACTGACATGGAGGAAACTATGTTAAGAAATTTCAAGGAGATGGCCGACCTGGTCAAGGCAAACCCTGTAAAGAAGAGAATCGTTCTCTGCTGCGCTCATGATGAACACTCGCTCGACGCCGTTTATGAGGCGTATAAAGAGGGCATCGTAGAGCCTGTATTCGTCGGAAAGACAGACGAGATCAAGGCGATCTGCAAGGAGCACGGATTCGACTTCGGCGACGTCACTATCTACGAAGAGTCGGATGACGTCGAGGCAGCCAAGAAGGCGGTCGAACTGATCCGCGAGGGAAAGGGAGACTTCCTGATGAAGGGCCGCATGCAGACTGCAGACCTTCTGAGACAGGTGGTCAACAAGGAGACAGGCCTGCAGGTAGGAAAGATCATGTCGCACGTAGGACTTTTCCAGGTGCCGAACTACCACAAGGTAGTCGTGCTTACGGACGGCGGAATGCTTCTTCAGCCTGATCTCGAGCAGAAGGTAAAGATCATAAACAACGCGGTGGATGTACTGCACGCGCTCGGATACGAAAATCCGAATGTAGGCGTTATGTGCGGAGCCGAGGTCCCTAACAAGAAGGCTCAGGAGTCTGTGGACGCGGTCGATCTCAAGGAGATGTGGCAGAACGGCGAGATCACCGGCTGCACGGTCGAGGGACCTATCTCGTACGACATCGCTCTCAGCAAGGAGATCGCTGATTTCAAGAAATTCGAAAGTCCGGTAGCAGGCGAGGTCGACGCGATGATCATGCCGTCCATGGCGACCGGAAACATGGTAGGCAAGTCCTGGACAGTCAGCAGCAACGGCATGATGGCAGGCATCATCGTAGGAGCAAAGGTTCCTATCGTACTCACCTCGAGAGGATCCAGCGCTGAAGAAAAGTTCTATTCGATAGTGCTTGCGGCAGCGGCATCGGTATAAAAACTGACAATATGGAAAAAGGGATTGCCGGCGCGAGCGCCGGCAATTCTTAAAGACAGGGAAAAGGAAAAAGAAATGGCCAATAAATGGTGTGATGTATATCCAAGGCCTCAGCTGGTAAGAGAAGAGTGGATGAGCCTTGACGGCAAATGGGCATTCAGCACCAAGAAGGAGGGCGAGGCCGGAATGCCTGCAAGAACGGGCTCCATAAGGGTCCCGTTCTGCCCTGAAAGCAGGCTTTCGGGCGTCAGAAAACGCATCGAAGCAGATGATGTCATGCTTTACGGGACAAGGTTCGAGGTGCCGGAAGAATGGAACGGTAAGAGAATTATTGTCCACTTCGGCGCGGTCGATCAGATCGCTGAAGTCTATGTTGACGGAAGATACGCGGGCGCTCATGAAGGAGGCTATCTGCCGTTCAGCTTCGACATAACGGACCTTCTGAACACCAGCATGGAAGAGGACACGGGCAAAAGCGTCGTTACAGGCGTTGTTCACAGCCTGATAGTTGAAGCGCGTGACCGTCTTGACCACAAGTACCCGTGGGGCAAGCAGAAGGCGAATAACGGCGGCATGTGGTATACTCCGGTATCCGGCATCTGGCAGAGCGTATGGCTTGAGCCTGTGTCCGAAGAGCATATCACTTCCCTGAAGATCGATACGGGAGCTGACTTCGCCGAAATCACGGCATACGGGATCGCTGCCGGTATCCTGGAACTGGATGGGAAAGAGCATATCCTTATCGATTCGTCAGAAGAGGGCGTGACCTGCGCGTCTGTCCGCATCCGCATGGACGATCCGCATCTTTGGAGTCCTGAGGATCCGTTCCTCTACGAGTTCAGCATAAAGAGTTCACAAGACTTTATCAGGTCGTATTTCGCTCTGCGCACTCTGACTGTTGAGTGGAGGCTGGGACACCCGATGCTCTGTCTGAACGGCGAACCGTATTTCTTCAACGGCGTTCTGGATCAGGGCTACTGGCACGACGGCATCTACACTCCGTCATCGCCTGACAAATATGCCGAGGACATCATGGCAATGAAGTCTCTGGGCTTCAACACTCTGAGAAAGCACATAAAGATCGAGCCGGAGATCTTCTACTACGAATGCGACAGGCTCGGCATGGCCGTCTTCCAGGACATGGTGAACAACTCAGATTACTCATTCCTGAGAGACACGGTGCTCCCTACGATAGGGCTGAAAAGACTGAGCGATGTGAAAGCTCATGACGATCCCGGCAGCCGCAGGGTATTCCTTGAGTCGATGGATGAGACGGTAAAACTCCTGTACAACCATCCGTCGATATGCTACTGGACCATCTTCAATGAGGGATGGGGACAGTTCGACGCCGACAGCGCCTACTACAGATTGAAGTCTATCGACAAGTCGAGATTCGTTGACAGCACGTCCGGCTGGTTCCGGCAGAATGACAGCGATGTCGACAGCTATCACGTTTATTTCAGAAAGGTGGACTTGAAGCCCGGCGAAAGGCCTATGGTGCTTAGCGAGTTTGGCGGCTATGCCTGCAAAATAGAAGGGCACTACTTCGGCGGCGCAAGGGAATACGGATACAGAAAGTGCGCCGATACCGATGTTTTGCGAGAGGACTTTGAGCGCCTTTATCGCGAGGAGATCGAACCGCTCAGGGAGAAAGGCCTCTGCGCCGCCATCTATACCCAGCTTTCCGACGTCGAAGACGAGACGAACGGCCTGCTGACATATGACAGAAAGGTCAGAAAGATATAAAAAAACGGATCGGGATGACCCGATCCGTTCTTTTATTGGCATTTTTTACAGAACTCTTGTCCTGATCACGCAGTCGCAGTTGAACGGCTCTGTGCCCTTTGCTACGTCTGCGATGAAGTAACCGTAATCGTTGGCTCTGTTCTTGTTGCCTGCGATTCCCGCGAGCTTGTCGCCATAGAATGCTGCGATCTTTTCCTTGACTTCGTCAGCTGTCTTCTCGCACTTTACGAGGAAGCAGTGTCTCTCTTCGCCGCTCTTCTCAAGAGTTACTCTAGGGAAGTTTACGGAGTTTACGATGTTGCCGTTTTCGAGGTAGTCCATGAGCTGATCTGTAGCCATGATAGCGCAGTTCTCTTCAGCTTCAGCTGTGGAAGCTCCGAGATGCGGTGTGGCGACGATGCCCTTCTTGCCGATGTACTCAGGCTCGAGAAGGTCTGTCATGTACTTTCTCATCTTGCCGGACTCGAGAGCCTCAACTACGTCGTCAACGACGATGAGGTCAGGTCTCGCATAGTTCATGAAGATGACTCCGTCTTTCATCTTTGCGATGAGGTCCTTGTTGACCATTCCCTTTGTTGTAGGCAGGGAAGGAACGTGGATCGTGATGAAGTCGCACTCAGGTACCATCTCTTCAGTGCTGTCCTTGAGCTCTACAGGAGCTTCGAGGCAAGGATGCGGTGTGAACGCTTCATAGCCGACTACCTTCATGCCGAGAGCGTAAGCCGCGTTGGCGATCTTTGCGCCGATGGCTCCGAGGCCGATGACTCCGAGGGTCTTTCCGGCGATCTCCGTGCCGGCGAACTGCTTCTTGCCTTTCTCAACGTTGGCGGCTACGTCGCCTTCGAGTGTCTGGCCCCATGCGATGCCCTCATAAATGTTGCGGGCGCCCATGATCATGCCTGCTACGGCGAGCTCTTTAACAGCGTTCGAGTTAGCGCCCGGAGCGTTGAATACTACGATTCCTTTATCGCTGCACTTGTCGAGCGGAATATTGTTTACGCCCGCGCCGGCTCTTCCGATAGCGAGAAGATCGTCGGAAAGCTCCATGTCGTGCATCTTGAAGGATCTGACGATGATGCCGTTTGCCTTATCGACGTCGTCTGTGAGCTCGAACTTGTCAGTGAGCCTGCAGAGACCCTTCTGGGAAATGTTGTTAAGAGTACCGATGAAATACTTATCCATTATGTCCTCCGTTTGTTTCAAAAGAGTATAGTTTTTTTGTGGGTTTGTTAACGCTTTTTCAGCGCCTGCCCATACACATTCAGTATAACACCGCGGCATGCTTTCATCAACTCGGAGAGAGCAAGTAATATAACAAATACAAGTTGAAACATTGACATAAAATGAATAATATTATAGTGGCAAAAAAGTGGATTTTTCACGAATCGATAACACCAAAAAAGATAACCATTAAAACAACAGGAGGTATCTAAATGGCAAAAGTTGATCTGACAAAGTATGGTATCACCGGTACTACTGAGCTGGTCTACAATCCTTCATTTGAATTCCTTTTCGAAGAGGAAATGAAACCGGAGCTTGAAGGCTACGACAAGGGAGTTCTTACTGAACTGGATGCAGTCAATGTAATGACCGGTATCTATACAGGACGTTCGCCTAAGGACAAATACATCGTCATGGATGAGAATTCCAGAGACACTGTATGGTGGACTACAGAAGGTTATAAGAACGACAACCACCCGATGTCGGAGGAAGTATGGGCAGAGGTCAAAAAGATCGCTATCAATGAGCTCTGCAACAAGAGGCTTTTCGTAGTAGACGGATTCTGCGGAACCAACCCGGACACCCGCATGGCCATCCGTTTCATCATGGAAGTCGCGTGGCAGGCGCATTTCGTAAAGAACATGTTCATCATCCCTACAGATGAGGAACTCGAGAACTTTGAGCCTGACTTCGTTATCTTCAATGCTTCCAAGGCAAAAGTAGAAAACTACAAGGAACTCGGAATGAACAGCGAGACATGTGCGGCATTCAACATCACGAGCCGTGAGCAGGTCATCATCAACACATGGTACGGCGGCGAGATGAGGAAGGGCATGTTCTCGATGATGAACTACTATCTCCCTCTGAAGGGCATCGCTTCGATGCACTGCTCCGCCAACACCGACATGGAGGGCAAGAACACAGCGATCTTCTTCGGACTTTCCGGAACAGGCAAGACCACGCTTTCAACAGACCCTAAGAGACTCCTCATCGGAGACGACGAGCACGGCTGGGACGACGAGGGCGTATTCAACTTCGAGGGCGGCTGCTATGCCAAGGTAATCAACCTCGACAAGGAGTCAGAGCCTGATATCTACAACGCTATCAAGAGAAACGCTCTCCTCGAGAACGTAACTGTTGACGCCGACGGCAAGATCGACTTCGCCGACAAGAGCGTTACGGAGAACACACGCGTATCCTATCCGATCGAGCACATCGAGAACATCGCCAAGAAGGTCAACGGCAAGTCCGCAGGCCCTCAGGCTGACAATGTTATCTTCCTCTCGGCAGACGCGTTCGGAGTACTGCCTCCTGTATCGATCCTTACACCGGAGCAGACACAGTACTACTTCCTCAGCGGCTTCACAGCTAAGCTGGCCGGAACCGAGAGAGGCATCACAGAGCCTACACCTACGTTCTCCGCATGCTTCGGACAGGCGTTCCTCGAGCTGCACCCTACAAAGTACGCTGAGGAGCTGGTCAAGAGAATGGAAAAGAGCGGCGCCAAGGCTTATCTGGTCAACACAGGCTGGAACGGCACAGGCAAGCGTATCTCCATCAAGGATACAAGAGGCATCATCGACGCCATCCTGAACGGCGACGTTCTCAAGGCTCCTACCAAGAAGATCCCGTACTTCGACTTCGAGGTACCGACTGAGCTTCCGGGCGTTGACCCTGGGATCCTCGATCCGAGAGATACGTACGCTGATCCGACTGAGTGGGATGAGAAGGCAAAGGATCTCGCGGGAAGATTCATCAAGAACTTCGACAAGTACACCTCGAACGAGGCGGGCAAGGCTCTCGTCGCGGCAGGTCCGGCTCTCTAATTTAAGGAGCGGATATCACAATAACGTCTGTAATACTTCACAAAAGTGAAGTATAATGAAAACAGGTATAAAACCCTTTTTACTTTTATAATTTACGGAGGTATAGACCAATGGCTGATGAATATCGCGTATTTAACTTTTCCGCTGGCCCATCTGTTCTTCCTGAGCCGGTACTCAGAAAGTGCGCAGCAGAGATGCTGAATTATGAGGGAACAGGCGAATCCGTAATGGAGATGAGCCACAGATCCCCTGAGTTCGGGAAGATCATCGAAGACGCGGAAGCTAATCTGCGCAAACTCATGAACATTCCTGATGATTATTATGTAATGTTCCTGCAGGGCGGAGCTACGCTCCAGTTTTCAATGGTTCCTATCAACCTGATGACAGGCACAGGCAAGGCTGACTACATCGTCGCAGGTCAGTGGGGCAAGAAGGCATGGGAAGAAGCCTGCAAGTTCGGCGACGCCCGCTGCGTAGCTTCCTCCGAGGCTGATAAATACACATACATTCCAAAGGTAAGCAAGGAAGACATCAGAGACGACGTTGACTACGTTTACATCTGCTACAACAACACCGTATTCGGCACTCACTACAATGAGCTTCCTGACTTCGGCGATCATCTGCTCGTAGCTGACATGTCGTCCTGCATCCTTTCCGAGGAAGTAGATGTTACAAAGTTCGGTCTCATTTACGCGGGCGCTCAGAAGAACGTCGCTCCTGCCGGCATGACTATCGTTATCGTCAGAAAGGACCTCGTAGGCAAGGCTCCTGCCAACACACCGATCTATCTCGACTATAAGACACACGCTGAGAAGGGATCGATGTACAATACACCTCCTTGCTACACGATCTATGTAGCCGGTGAAGTATTCAAGTATCTGCTTGCAAACGGCGGAATCCCTGCAATGCATGAGAAGGATGTACGCAAGGCTCAGAAGATCTACGATTATCTTGACTCTTCAGAGCTCTTCAGAGGAACTGTTGCCAAGGAAGACAGATCCCTCATGAACATCCCGTTCGTTACCGGCGATCCTGAACTCGACAAGGAGTTCATCGCAGGCGCGAAGGAGAGAAACATGATCAACCTCAAGGGACACAGGATCGCAGGCGGAATGAGAGCATCCGTTTATAATGCGTTCCCTGAGGAAGGCGTTGACGCACTCATCGAATACATGAAGGAATTTGAGGCTGCTCACAAGTAATCACGGAGATACTGCAGGTGCTTAAAAACACGGGCACAAAAAGAATCAACAGACTGATGGTGGCTATCATATCGGTGATCCTGATACTGGTGACCACCATCAGTTATATTGCCTGTTTCGATGTTTTTGCGGAAGGCGAGGAGGACCAGAAGCAGGAGCAGGTTCAGGAGCAAAAGCAGGAAAATCAGGACAGTCAGAAGCCTGAGGCGGCGGAAGAACAGACTCAGGAGAAGAAACAGGAACAGGAACAGCCTGACGGACAGAAGCCTGAAGCGACGGAAGAGCCGAAGGTCGTTATGACCCAACCGGGAAAGGCCCCTGCGGTCAGCGCCGGTTCATATATGGTTATGTCGGGCTCGACGAGCGAAAAGGTCGTTTCAAAGCACGCGGACCGCAAGATGCAGCCGGGCAAGATCACCATGCTCATGACCGCGATGGTCGCCATCGACAACATGTATAACGACAGCGAGCTCAGCAACACCGTGGAAACAGGCGGCATCATAGCTCCGCTGGGAGATACTTTCAAGGAGGGAGAATCGGCGACCGTGGGCGATCTTCTGAACGCCA
Source organism: Anaerovoracaceae bacterium (assembly GCA_045114795.1). GTDB lineage: Bacteria > Bacillota > Clostridia > Peptostreptococcales > Anaerovoracaceae > Crickella. The sequence continues at coordinate 5,505 of JBGUKZ010000063.1, read as the reverse complement.
TGCTGGTGGGCGGAGACGTCCAGTCCGCGGAACTGTTGGCCAAATACAGCGCCTCGTCAAGAAAGATATTCGTGAACGAGATGAACTCGAAGTGCATGCAGCTGGGACTCATGGACACTCAGTTCGTCAATGCAAGCGGACTCTATGATATCGAGCAGTATTCGACCGCAGAGGATCTGGCTGTCATTACGCAGGCTGCCATGAGGTATCCGCTGATCAGAGACGCGCTCAGTCAGAAAAATGTAACGATAAAAGCCTCGATCAAAAAAGAGTCGAGAGACATAGAGTTCATAAACACCGACCCGCTACTGACAGGCGATGGAAACGACGCGTATGATGATCTGAACGGCGGCATGATCGGGACCATGGAAGCTCCGGGCAAAGGGACTCAGTTTGCCGTGGCCGCGACAAAAGACGACATGCAGATGATCGTGATCCTGATGGATACAGACGCGGACATGGCGGCCGCCGAGGCCAGGGCGCTGCTGGAATACGGCAACACCAAGGTAACAAGAAATCCTATAGTAAAGAAGAACAAGCTCTGCGGCTACGCGAGAGTGAAGAACGGAGCCAGGACGAGAGTCGCGGGATATACGGAGACACAGGGCTTCGCGTATGTTCCGCCTGAAGGCAGCGACGCGCTCATACAGACGCAGGTGTTCATGTTCAGCGACATCGAAGCGCCGCTCAAGAAGGGCGACAAGGTAGGTGAATTCAGGATATATGTGGCCGACGAGCTCAAAGGCACCGTCGACCTTATAATAAAGAGCAACGTGCCGGCAGGCTGGTATCTTTCGAGGTACTATATCTCCAACACCGCGACAGTAGTGCTGGCTGTGCTGCTGGGACTTATACTGCTGCTCCTGCTGAGGATATGGCATGTGAAGCGCCGCCGCGCCAAAATACGTGAAGCCAGACGCAGGGCCAGGATAAGAGAACTGGCGCTCAGGCAGATGGAAATGGATGCGGACAGGAAACGGCGCGAGTGGAACTCGACCGGCTATGATCCGATAGCTCCTCGCACGACGGACCTGCGAAGGGAAACCCAAAATGAAGTACCCGACGACAGCAGTAGGAGACGCCGGCGCCGTAAAAAATAAGAAATGTTCGACATAGCGGAAGAACTCAAAAAACTGCCGAAAACACCCGGCGTATATATGCATAAGGACAGTCTGGGCGAAGTGATCTACGTAGGCAAGGCGGTGAATCTCAGAAACCGCGTGAGCAGCTACTTCAGAGCTTCGCAGACAGATCCCAAAGTGAGAGCGATGGTCTCCAACATAGCTGAATTCGAATACATCAGCTGTGCCACGGAGATGGAGGCTCTCCTTTTGGAATGCAATCTTATCAAGAAATACATGCCGCGCTACAACATCCTGCTCAAGGACGACAAGTCGTATCCGTACATCGAGGTCACTGTCGCGGAGGAGTTCCCGCGCGTGATAAGCACAAGAAGGCTGGATAGGGACGGGAACCGCTATTTCGGACCGTACTCCGACGCGGGTTCGGTAAGGCGAATACTCGGCATGATCGATGAGATGTACATGTTCAAGAAGTGCCGCCAGCAGGAGTTCAGAAAAGGCGTGAGACCGTGCCTCAACTACTTCATCGGCAAATGCCCCGGCGTGTGCACGGGAGAAGCCGACAAGGAGGATTACGCCGCTAAGATAGGCGAGGTGATCGATATCCTCAGCGGAAGGGACGCGGCGGTAATGGCAAGGCTCAGGGCGGACATGGAGAAGGCGTCCGAAGAGATGAGATACGAGGATGCCGCGAGATACAGGGACTACATGAAGTCGCTTAAGACACTGGGCGAGACCCAGCGCGCGACAATGATAAAGGACAGGGACGCGGACGTTCTGGTGCCTGTAATAGCGCAGAAGACAGGGGTGGTAGCGCGTTACAAGGTCGAAGGCGGAAAGATGAGCGGCCGCGAGATCACATATATAAGGAGCGACAGCGCCGGCACGGTCATGCCGGACACGGAAAAGGAGAGGAAGGATCTCTGCGCCGGGATGCTGTCGTCATTCGTCAAACAGTATTATCCGGAACTTTCCATGCTGCCCCGCGAGATAATCCTCCCGATGCATATAGAAGATGAGGCGCTGCTGGAAGGATTCCTTGACAGCATAAATTCCGCGAACGCGGAGGGCAGGACCGATGTGGCGCACAAGACCCGCATCATAGTACCTGAAAGAGGAGAGAAGAAAGCGGTCCTGAAGATGGCTCTCGAAGATTCCGTGAAACTCGCGGGCACGCTTGACGAGAAAGCGGAGCGCGAGGCGGAAAGGAGAGACGCCCTGAAGGCGGCCATCGCCGGACTGATCGAATACGCTTCGTCCATAAGCGGCAACGCTCCGCTGCTTATACCTGACGGTGACGACAGAGAGTACAGGGTCGAGGCTTACGACATCTCGAACTTCAACGGGCTCGACACGGTCGGCGGAATGGTCGTCTACGAAGGCAGAAAGCCGGTGAGGAGCGATTACAGGAAGTTCAAGGTGAGAACGGCTGAAGGAGACGACTACGGCAGCCTCAGGGAGGTCATATACAGAAGACTCAAGCGCGCCAGGAAAGGCGACGAAGGCTTCAGCACTTATCCGGACATCATGTTCATAGACGGAGGCCTGGGACAGGTGCACGCGGTGAAGGCCGTCGTCGACGCGTTCCGCATCGCGATCCCGGTGATCGGGCTCGCTAAAGACGATGCCCACCGCACCAGAGCCATCGTCTTTGACGACGGCCGCGAGATAGATCTCCGCGACGACCGCCTCCTCTTCAGCTATTGCAGCAACATACAGGAAGAGGTCCACCGCTTCGCCATCACATACATGTCCGGCGTCAAGGGCAAAAAGATGATCAAATCAGCACTTGAGGACATCCCGGGCATAGGACCGAAGCGCAGGGGAGAGCTGCTCGCGAAGTTCGGCAGCATAAAGGCGATAAAGAACGCCACCTATGATGAGCTCATGGAGGTCGACGGCATGAACAGCAAAGCCGCCGAGAGCGTGCTGGAATTCTTCGCGGACTCTGAAGAATAGAGAGCCGCATACTTGATAAAAAAGCCGCCGCGTGTTATATTGATAAGGCATTTCAGGAAAGGAGAATTGTGTTATGGCAGAAGATATCAAGAACGTAAACGTCGAAGAAGAGGAAGAAGATATCATCACTCTGGAATTTGATGACGACACCGCAGTCGACTGCTATGTCATGGGCACATTCGAACTGGGCGACAAGGAGTACATCGCTCTCGAACCTCAGGACGACACGGAAGATGTCTATATCTACGGATACAAGCAGCTTGCCGATGACGAGTTCGAGATCATCGAGATCGAGGACGAGGAAGAATTCGACGCTGCGGCGGCAGAATTCGACGCGATCATGGCCGAACAGGAATAATCAAAATTCGTTCTCGACAAGCGTTGTTTTATAGTGTATAATTCGTGGCGTGCCGCAAGGTACGCCATCAATATGCGGATGTGGCGGAATTGGCAGACGCGCACGGTTCAGGTCCGTGTGAGTAACATCGTGAAGGTTCGAATCCTTTCATCCGCACCACAAAAGGCAGCCGAAAGGCTGCCCATATAGTAAGGGGCGTTAGCGCAGCTGGGAGCGCGTCTGACTGGCAGTCAGGAGGTCACGAGTTCGAGCCTCGTACGCTCCACCAAGCAAGAACCGTTGGGATTCCCAACGGTTTGCTCATTTTTTGGGATTGCTGGATCTGGTAGGAAGTGGTTGGATAAATTCTCGTACGCATGACGCCACAAAGCGTTGAAATTACAGCACTATATTTTTAGGGGCTTCTCAAATTACCGATTTAAGGGCCTAAAAAATCAAGTAATGGTATTTATCCTCTTAAATGATTATACTTATAAAAGCATATAAATCGGGATATGTGGAGGATCTATAGTGGCATCCAAGAATACCTTAACTACATATTAGAGCAGCTTTCAGAGCTTAATTTGATGGGTAATGATAATTGCTTTGAGAAAGGGGGCACATTAATGAAGAAATCAATTATCGGTGTGATGCTTGCCATTGCAGTGTTATGTCTTGCAGCTTGTGGGGGCTCGTCTGTAAAGGTGGGCTCGTTCTCATCCCGCTACTTTAACGGGGATGATTATGATAACGCTGTACAGGAAGTCTTTACTTATTTCAGCGACTGGGAAGGCTGCACTATGACAGAAATCGGATATGCCGGAGATGACGCTGTCAAGGCAGAAGCGGAAATCCGTGGGCTGGCGCCTGAGCAGGTTATGGTACTGACATCCACCTTTACTACGGACGGGGAAGACCACCAGAACGGCCTCGAACCAAATTACACATATGAGGATTACAAGTGGATCCTGACAAGAAACACTACGGCGGAGCCATGGAACCATGAAGATCATGGTTACGGCTAAACCGGTTAAGCCAGCTGAAAGGAGGACGAAATGGGGCTTTTTGACGATCTGAAAAAAATAGGGGAAACAGTTGGAAGCCTAAATCAGATGGCTGCAGAAGTAAGCAAGACTACTCTTGAGGATTACGGTGAACCTGAATACTTTCTGTATACAGCTCTTCAGCTGGGAGAAATGCACAGAAGAATTGATGTTACAGATGAAAAGGATAGTCTTAAGTACTATACACAGTCCAGTATATTTGCATTAAAGGGCAAGACTGAGATCATGGATGCTGACGGAAATGTAATTGCTCATCTGGAGAAAAAGCCGATCAGTCTCCACGAGAAGCATTTTGTTACAATGGCAGACGGAACCAGCTTCACTCTGTCCAATGAGCTGGTTCATATCATAAAAGATGTTACCAATATCGAGGGCCTGGGATGGCAGCTCCAGGGCAATATTATCGGTCTGACTTTCAATCTTCTTGATGAAAAAGGTCAGCCTGTAGCAAGAGTCGAAAAGAGCGCAATCTCAGTTCATGACAAATACTCTATGGGTATTTATCAGCCTGACAAAGAGCAGATAGTGGTAGCTATCGTTATTCAGCTGGAAAAGATGATCGAAGCGCGTAACGAAAACAGAGATTAGAGAAAGACTGCCGGGGATGTGCGTAGAAATTATAACCTCCGTACGCTCCACCATGGAAGGCCCGAAGATTTCAACGTCTTCGGGCTTTTAGTATTCTGACACGTCTTTTGCAATCAACGTTTATGTTCTTTAATTGCTATCTTTGTAATATAATAAAAATGTTAGAACGGTTATCTTTGATTCACGGAATCGATTTGAAGTGAGAGGGATTATGGTAAAGGAAGTAAATCAAAACATTTTCGTCAATGACTGGGATTATCCTGATAAGGGTGACCACCGTTGCGACGATCCTGAAAAGAAAAAGCTTATCGGGAAACTGTCCAAAATGATCACCGACAGCCTGGATCGCAAGATCCCGGGAGGCCTGAAAGAGAATCATTTCGACTTTTGGATCCTCGACAGACTGCTTACCAAAGAGGAAGTCAGGTTCATGCTCAGCTTCAAGAAGCGCCGCGTTGGCTATACGACGCGCCAG
>JBGUKZ010000062.1:0-2913 GCA_045114795.1 Anaerovoracaceae bacterium | reverse complement strand
CAGCGAGACCGCCGAGACCCTGTTGGACTCCCTTCAGAAGGGAAAGAAGGAAGGCGGTGGCGGATCGGACCAGTTCTTCCAGACCTCGGCCGTGAACTTCCTCGCGGCCTGCATCTTCTTTTTCTGCAACTGGAACAAGATGCCCTATGACAAGGACGGCAAGCCCCTAAATCCGGAATACGCTACTGACCGGCAGACCGGCCAGAAGCGGCTCACGGGCAGGGTCATGGACAAGGACGGCCTGTTCGTTCAGCCTGCCTACTGGCTGGGCCAGTACTCGGACATGCCGCATATCCTGTCGTTCCTGAACCAGGACTACCAGACGATCTTCGATGTCCTCCAGACCGACCCGGAGGTCCTTCCTTTGCTTGGCCCTTTCCAGACCGCCCTGAAGAATAAGGCGATGGAGCAGCTCGAAGGTATGATCGGCACGCTCCGTGTCTACACCTCCCGTCTGGCCACGAAGGAATCCTACTGGATCTTCCACCGGGACGGCGATGACTTCGACCTGAAGGTCAGCGACCCGAAGAACCCCAGCTATCTGCTGATCGCCAACGATCCGGAGATGGAGAGCATCATCGGGGCCCTGAACGCCCTGATCCTGAACCGTCTTGTCACCCGCGTGAACACCGGCCAGGGAAAGAACGTCCCCGTGAGCATCATCGTGGACGAGTTGCCTACGCTCTATTTCCATAAGATCGACCGTCTCATCGGAACGGCCAGAAGCAACAAGGTCAGCGTGGCCCTGGGCTTCCAGGAACTGCCGCAGCTGGAGAGCGACTACGGCAAGGTGGGCATGCAGAAGGTCATCACGACCGTAGGTAACGTCGTGAGCGGCTCCGCCCGCGCGAAGGAGACGCTGGAGTGGCTTTCGAACGACATCTTCGGCAAGGTCGTGCAACTGAAGAAGGGCGTGACCATCGACCGGGACCGCACCTCGATCAACCTGAATGAGAACATGGACAGCATGGTCCCAGCCTCGAAGATCTCCGACCTGCCTACCGGCTGGATATGCGGTCAAACGGCAAGGGACTTCGTGAAGACGAAGACCGGCAAGGGCGGATCGATGAATATCCAGGAAAGCGAGGAGTTCCAGACATCGAAGTTCTACTGCAAGACAGACTTCAACATGAAGGAGATCGACGAGGAGAAGAAGCACTACACGGACCTGCCGAAGTTCTACACCTTCCCCTCGAAGGAGGCCAAGGAGCATATCCTCTATGAGAACTTCGTGAACGTCAACAGGGAGGTCGAACAGATGTGTCTCGAAATCACCCAATTCGTCAAGAAATAAAAGTGCAAGTACCTTTTTGTAGTACCATTTTGAAGAAATTTGCGATTTTCTCAATTATTTGAGCCCAAAACAGATAACTTATTTTGAATAGGCCTTTCTATTACATAACTTGTCAAAGGAAACTAACAACAATCCATCATGAAGAAAGATTTCGAATTCAATGAAGAACAGGTCCCTTACGGCCTCCTCGGTCAGTACGGGCTAACCAGGGAGATGGTGGAGGATCTTCCCGAAGCTCCCTACAGTGACATCATGAACGGACTGCTCTCCCCCGTCCTTCCGGTCAGCGTCAAGGATGACGAAGGCAACACGATCTCGGCAAGGACGCGCTTCCGTCTGGTCAGGACCGACGATGGCGGAGTGGACGTTCTTTTCTACCCGCGACTCCTGCGCTGCGAACTGGATAGCTATTCGGAGTCGGAGCAGTATGAACTCCGCCAGGGCCGTGTCATCCTGAGCCATGCCCCTGACGATGCTGACCGCAAGTGCTTCGTCCAGATTGACCCGGATACGAACCAGGTCATGTACGTTCCGACCCCCGTCATCGGACGGAACATCCGGAATCTGATGGACCGCTTCGAGCTGACCACGGATGACATCACGCTCATCCAGATGGGAGAGGCTGCGGTGGTCGGTGACGGAAAGGATGTCCTTTCCATCGGCATCGACCTCAATGAGAGGACCGGCATCCGCATGGAGCGCGGCAAGTCCTTCAAGTGGAACCGTGACCGGGGAGCCGGGATGGACCGGTTCAACTTCGGCCTCTACGGGTGCTGGGTCAAGGACGCCTCCGGCGACCTCTCCTATGTCCCTGAGGAGGATTACACCGACGAGATCATCGCCGAACAGCAGAAAACCATCGACCGCAATGCGGGGAACCTTAAACGATAACGACCATGGAAGAGAAAACCTACACTGAGGACGAACTGGTGCAGATGTACCAGAACGGAGAGATCACCCTTGCGGAATTCGTCGTCTTCCATCCTTCGGACTGGGGCGTCGAGTTCGCTCTGTTCATCGCACGTCATCCCGACCGCTCAGAGGATGAGAACGCCCTGGCATTTCTTGACCTCAAGGACAAGGAGCTGGAGAGCGCCCTGGAGCGCGGTGAAGCTTAACCTTTAATCAAGAAAGAAAACCATGCCTACACGATCAAACGTACTTGGCCATTATATGGGAATCGCTCCGGAGCTGCAGGACACGCTCCGGCGCAACGGTATGCAGGCGCGTCTCGTCCGCAGCGGCGAGCAGGTACTGCTGGCCGTGCAGGGGCATGACTCCCCGCTTCTCACCTATCCCCTGTCACGTGAGCGTCTGATGGCTCTCACGGACGGTGGCACGAACTCGTCGAACCGGAAAGCCTACGACGCCTTCGCTGCGATCGTGGGAAAGGACTTCGACCTGCCGAAGGACTATGTCCACGCAAGAAACGCCAACGGGCGTGTCACGATGGGGCTTCACGGCTACCGGATCGGCGAGGGTGAATACGGCAGGACAGCAAGTCCGTTCAGGGACCTGTGGGCCCGCCGTGGTATGCTCGGCTGGACGCCGCGTACTCAGGAGGGATTCCACCTGCGCCGTGTGGGCGGGGAACTCCGCTACGGCGGGGCTCCTCTCGT
>JBGUKZ010000061.1:0-1596 GCA_045114795.1 Anaerovoracaceae bacterium | reverse complement strand
GAACTGTTTCTGCTCAACGATTGCCTTTGCGGCGTCAGAGCCGTCTGCCTCGAGAGCAGCGACCAGAGCGTCGGTGGCAGCGCCCTTCTCAGCGCCGATCGAATAGGTCTCGAGCCACTTGTCAGCAGCAGCCTTCACGGCGTCGCCGGCAGTCTCTTTGATGGCCTCGACCTTCTCCTTGAGGCTCTCACGGAGTGCTTCGTTGGCCAGGAACATACCATAACCGAACTCAGCAGCATCTTCGAACAGGGAGTTGGACCATGCAGGACCATTTCCGTTCTCATCCACGGTGTAAGGAGTAGAAGGAGAGGAGTTGCCCCAGATGGAGGAGCAGCCTGTTGCGTTTGCGATGTACATTCTGTCACCGAACAGCTGAGTGATGAGCTTAGCATAAGGAGTCTCACCGCAGCCTGCGCAAGCGCCGGAGAACTCAAGCAGGGGCTGCTTGAACTGGGAGCCCTTGACAGTGGTCTCTTTGAACTTGGCAACGACGTCCTTCTTGATCGGGAACTTGACAGCGACGTTGAAAGCTTCCTGCTCGTTGGGCTGTGCCATGCCCTCTTCCAGACGGGTCATGTTCAGAGCCTTGTTGCCCTTCTTGCCAGGGCAGACATTTGCGCAGCTTCCGCAGCCTGTGCAGTCGAGAGAGGAAACAACGATCGCGAACTTGTATCCGGGCATGCCCATGAGGTCAAGAGTAACTGTGCCTTCAGGAAGCTTGGCAGCCTCTTCCTCGGTCAGAGCCATAGGACGGATTGCAGCGTGAGGGCATACATAAGAGCAGAATGTGCACTGGATGCAGTTGTCTGCTGCCCATACGGGAACGTTGACAGCGATACCGCGCTTCTCGAATGCAGCAGCGCCGGAAGGAGTGGATCCTTCATAGTATGTGGAAACAACGGATACAGGAATCTTGTTGCCTTCCTGGCCGTTGACCTTAGCCTGGATGTTGTTGACGAAATCAACGACGTCCTGACGATCGCCGGAAGCGATGGAGATATCATACTCTTCGCCTTCAGCCTGGCCCCAGCTGTCGGGAACATCTACCTTGACGACGTTCTGAGCGCCGGCATCGATAGCTTTCCAGTTCTTCTCGACAACGTCCTGACCCTTGCGGCCGTAGGTCTTCTGAGCAGCAGCCTTCATGAACTTGATCGCCTCTTCCTCAGGGATGATGTTGGCGAGTTTGAAGAATGCGGACTGAAGGATGGTGTTGATCCTGGTCGGGCCCATGCCGGTCTCGATACCGATCTTGACACCGTCGATGGTGTAGAACTGAATGTTGTGGTCGTGGATGAAGCGCTTGACCTGAGGAGGAAGGTGGGTCTCAAGGCCTTCCGGATCGCCCCAGCTGCAGTTCAGCAGGAATGTGCCGCCGTCGACCAGCTCCTGGGACATGTTGAACTTGCGGATGTATGCAGGGTTGTGGCATGCAACGAAGTTCGCCTGGCGTACCAGATAGGTGGACTTAATGGGCTTCTTGCCGAAGCGGAGGTGAGACATTGTGACACCGCCGGACTTCTTGGAGTCATAATCAAAGTATGCCTGTGCATACATGTCGGTGTTGTCGCCGATGATCTTGATGGAGTTCTTGTT
>JBGUKZ010000060.1:0-14145 GCA_045114795.1 Anaerovoracaceae bacterium | reverse complement strand
AACAGAGCTTATACATCAGCTAGAGCAAGAGTTAAAGAGCTTGTAGGCGATGCTCTCAGGCCGCAATCCCGCTTGCCCGTCTTCCATTTTATTTGTGTACTCATAAGCCGCAGAGGATTTAATGATGTTCGACTTTTTCCGCAAACGTGCCCCTAAATGGAATCAGCTCACTATTAAGCAATAGGCAAACGCAACGGCTAGACTTTCGGCTATTGTTAGGGCAATGGGCGCGAAATACAAGATAGTCTCTCAGCCGTGGGATTCTCAGAGAGAGCGCGGACAGATAGAGTATAGCGGCGAGGATAGTGTTCTGGACGTGTACAGCCGTGGCCGACTTTTGGACATGGCACGCAACGCTTATCGAAACTCGCCCACGTTTGACGGGATGCTCAAGTAGATAGAACTTAATGCTATAGGTTCAGAGGGCGGAAAATGCGTATTCCCAGAGGGCGGCGAGAAAATCAAAGAGGCTTTTGCAAAGTGGACGCGCAACGCTGATTTTTTCGACGGCGTTTCATTTAATCAGCTTTTGAGGCTCATATTAAAGAGCTATATCCTAGGCGGCGATTGCGTTCTGCTTTTCGACGATGGATTGATAGAGGATTCAGGGCGCGTGCTCTTGTACGAATCTGATGAAATTTCCAACACAACGGACGAGGCCATAAGAGAGATTTTCGGCAAGGGCTATACACAGAGCTTAGGCCGTGTGTATTCTCCTACGGGGCGATTCTCTGGGGTTGTGGTCTCGCGCTCTCAGAGAGGGGCAGAAGTTTTTGACCCTAGCAAGTGCTATTTTCTCCGCAAAGACCCCGATGCGGAATGGCTCGACAGCTATTGGATGATGCCGCGTAATGTTTTCCGTCCAGCTTAGGGGCGCGGGATATCGCCTTGTGCGTCTTCGCTTGGAAACACGCTCGACCTAGAAGACCTCGTCGGATATGAGATTGCCGCCGCAAAGAAAAACGCTCAGACGTTGGCCACCATAGAGCAAGATGCAACAAAGAACGAGACAACCGTTCCAAGCGCGTTTGACACGGGTGTGGACTTCGAGAACATGACAGACGAGGAACTAGAGCAGGCAATCAAACAGGCTCAGGCTCAGCAACCCGCTCAGACCGTTTCGCTTTCACGTCTTTAGGCCGCTGGGGCGTTGTACGAGGTACTTCCAGAGGGCTACAGGCTCTCGCTTTGCGACACAAAGAGACCTAATCCTAATATGCCCGATTTCGTCCGCTGGCTTGCGACGCGCTCCGCCGCGCCGTTCGGCCTCTCACAGCTGTATGCTACTCTCATGGCTGATTCCTCGTCCAGTTTCAGAGCGCAACAGATTTTGACATGGCCTAGCTTTTACGATTGTCAGCATTTCCTCGAATAGATATCTGATTGGACGCTCTGGCGGTGGTCTCTGTGGGCGGAGAGACGCGGAGAAATTGATACGTCCGCGCTTGGCTCTAATTGGCTCAGGCGTTGCTCTTGGACATGGCCGCGCATGGACGAGGTGGACGAAACCTCGCACGAAAATGCGACCGCTCTTAAACTAAAGAACATGACGGGAACTTACAAAGATGCCCTCGGCCCCGATTGGAAAGAAAAATTAGCTTAGGTACAAACAGAGGTCGAGTGGTGCAAGGCACATAATCTACCACATCCAGCATACGAAAGTGTTTGCGGAGCTGAGCGCACGGGCGCCGACGTACCCACAGACAAAGAAAACGTAAATTAAATCAAGAGCACACTACAATGAAAGTTTACAAGCTCCATATTGATGCAAGCCGTAGAGTGGCACAGGTTGTTTCTATGCAACAGAACAGCGTCGGCCTCTTGTCTGTCGAAGTTGACAATGATGGAAAGTACATTCGTAATCTTTCCGTCTCAGTTTTTGACGGCGATACGGAGATTTCGGCAACAACCGAAAACGGGTTCAAAATCGACGTTGGGCACACACAGCCGAAAAACATAAAGGTTAAGGCTATTGCTACCCCTCTTGACAGCGTGAGAGAAATTGTGGTTAATCAGGGGAGCGGACAGGGCACAAAGTCGATACATCTTAACATGGCTCAGATACCAGCTGGGACATATAACCAAGACGAGTTTTATGTGCTTGCCCCTAAGAGAGTCTCGAACACCATAGCGACGTTTCTGCCCGTAGAAGCGGCAAATTTGTCCAGCTGTAATTTTTCACAAATCGCCATAATCCCGTGGAACCCACGGAGGCCCGTTTAGTTTCAGCGCAACGGCGTAGCACTCGACGAATCTGCCGTTATCTCGTGCGCGGATATGATTAGTTGCTACACTTCGGTTTACGTCAAGAGGACGGGCGTCGTACTTTCCTCGTACAGCGTTCCAACTGTTGGCTATTATAGCGACTATTCGCTCGACACGCAGATACGCCCTGACACCAACGCGCCTTGCTGGGCGGAAAAGGACATACCAGAACCTGAGCCTGAGCCTGAGCAAGAGCAAACGCCAGAGCAAGAGGCCGAATGACGAGAGGATAAAACATCATGCGCAAGTTTTTGATAGCTGGTTCTATTGTCGATACAGACACAGACAAAGAGACGTTTTAGGATATAACGCCCACAGAAGTGAACTCTTTTTTAAAGAATCTTGAAGACGGCGAAGACGTTGTTTTTGAGATAACATCTTACGGCGGGTCTACAACGGCTATGCTTGCTATCTCCAATTTAATCAAAGAGGCGTCGGCGGATGGACATAGAACCACGGCTCACATAATCGGGATTGCGGCAAGCGCGGCCTCTGTAATCGCTTGCGCTTGTGACGATGTTTCTATTGAGAGTAACGCCTTTATGATGATTCACTTGCCTTGGACAATGACAGGTGGAAATGCTCTTGACCTTCGCAAAGATGCCGACGTTCTGGACGGCTACAGAGACGCAATGCTCTCAATTTATCGCACAAAGTTTGACCGCACAAATGGTGAAATCCTACGCATGATGGAGGACGAGACATGGATTCTCGGCTCACAGGCTCATGAGTACGGCCTTAAGTGCGAAATCTTAGACACCGAAGAGCCGCTAAGGATTGCGGCCTCTGGCAAGATGCCTAAATGGATGCACACGCCGAAGACGCTGGCGGAGATACTGGAAAAGAAAATGGAAGAGAAAAAGACTGATTGCGCGGAGATTGTTCCCGCAGAGGAAACGCCTGTTGCTGAGGAAACGCCCGTTGCAGAGCCTGAGCCCGTCGAAGAGACGGCAGAGCCTGAGACGGTTGCAGAGACTGAGCCTGTTGCTGAGCCTGTTGCACAGCCTGAGACGGTTGCTGAGGAAACGCCCGTTGCTCAGGAAACTATCACTCTTGCCGAGTGTAATGCACGCGTCTCGGGTATGCAATCCACAATGGCGAAAAAGATATCGGCACTTGAAAAGACGCACGCCGAGAAAATCAAAGAATTTGAAACTCAGATAAAAGCACGCGACGAGGAATTAGCGAAAGCACGCGCAGACGCTCTCAGCTCCGCCGCAGAGCTTGAAAAAGTCAAGGGAGAATTAGCTCATGCTCTCAGCTCTCTCGACGAAAAGAAATCCGCTCTTGCCGCTCTGGGTGCAAGGGTAAATCAGCCGAACGTAGTCGAAGACACGCGAGACGCGTGGAAGAAACTACACGGCAAAGAGCTTTTGGATTGGTGCAAAGCACATCCAGAGGCTTGCAAGTAACACAAACAATCAAAAAACATAAGGAAAAATTATCATGGCATTTAATGATTTGCAGCTGAAAGTTGCGGCCTCTGCCGCAGTCCAGAGCGCTCATGCGAACCTCGCAAAGCTGTCTCTCTTCTCTCGTTCTTACAGCGAACTGGCCGACAGGGCTGGCGCGTCTGTGGTTGTGCCCGTGTATGACCTCTCTGGCGCGACTGAGTTTGTCGCTGGGACGAATGACTACGCGACTGGCGCAAGCAACGAAATCGGCGGCGCGGTGGTTTCTCTTAATCAGCACTATGTCAAGAGCGCGTATATCACCGATAAACAGCTCGCGGAAACGGGTATAAACTGGGCTAAAGACACGGCTACGGCTCTGGCCGACAGCGTGACCCGCTCGGCGGTCAAGTACGTACTTGGACTTATCAACTCGGCTACGGTTTCGCTCAGCTCTGACACGGAACTCACCAGCAAGAATCTGGTTGCGGGATTGTACGCCATTGCTGAGAACGCTGATATCCCAGTCGATAGGGCTGTGATTGTGCTCGGGCCTACGGACTATGTCAAGGTTCTCTCTCAGCTCGACGTCGGCGTCTACGGAAATGGGGACGCTGTCTAGAGGGGTGTGGTTCCTCAGCTCTTCGGTTTCAAGGGTCTGGTTTGCAGTAGCGGGCTCGCGGATGGTGTGCGTGGATTTATAGCCGCTGATTCTTCCTTGGCCCTAGCCTCTCGTTACCTTGAACCCATGACCCCTGACGCATACCCGCAGACGTGGAAGGCCGTTGATGAAGACGGATTCACTCTCGGCTTTAGACGTTTCATGGACTTGGGCAAGGGCTACGATATCATGGCTTGCAACTGCCTTTTCGGCGCGACCGTGGTTCAGCCGAACAAGATTGTGCGTCTTGTCTGATTCTGCGGACAGAAACACGCAATCACGTGAACAAGAGCAACCGTCCCCAAACGCGGGGACGGTTGCCTAGTTTTTTCTCCAGACGTCTCCGCGCAAGTAAATTCATTTGATGTGTTCACCTTTTGACAATATCGACGGCGCGTTTGAACCGTTCTACACAGATGATGTTATCATAGAGACCACGGGCGGCAAGAGACAGACGCTCGCTTGCGTTGTGTTCGATTCCGCGCTTGACGAGGCGATTACGGACGAAAGCATGGACACAGACCGCGCGTTTCTGGATTTCGTCTTCCCGCGCAGAGATTGGGATTTCGCGAAATTGCTCAGGCGCGGCGATTCCGTCACGTGGCGCGAGATGAAACTCAAAGTACAGAGCGTAGATGATGATTCAGCGATGGGCGTTATTGTCCACGCGAGGGGTGTGTAATGGCTGAGCTTGTGGACATACACTTTGAGGACGGCAGACCGATAACGGAACTCGACGGCCTCTTGCAAGCTAGGATGAAGTGGCTAGGCGACACGGCGGAGCGCGGACTTGTGGCCGCCGCCGTCAACACCCTTGTATCTCTCCGCGCGACCACAAAGCTGGCGCGTGCTACTAAAAAAGACTTCACGCTTGAACAGGATGATACATTCTTTCCCTCGTTTTTCGCTAAGCGGCCTTGCATACGCGACAAGGCGGGCAAACATCATATCCCGAACGTGAAAATCTACGTCACCGTTCCAAGCTGTCTCTTCAAAAATTCTTTCGTCTACAAGATGACTTTCACGCACGGCGGAAAAGAGGCGTACATCATCGCAATGTCCGAGAAAGCGGCGGAGAAAAAAGCGCGTGCGATTGTGGACAAGCACATTCGCCGCCATGCTGGACTTGCGAGGCTTGCGTGGAGTGCGCTGATGATGAAGACTGGACAGGGCGGGATTCTAGGCGGCGGCGAAAGCATACAGAGCATTTCGCTTTCCGAGACGAGGACACAGGAAACGCGCACGGCGGACGGCTACAGGCTTACGCTCTTCGACAATCTGAGATATGCCGTCCCCGCTCTCAAAGGCGGACAGGCCGACATAGAGCTTGCTTTGCAAAAGGCGATGAATAAAACAACGGCGACAATCAACAGGGCGATACCCACGGGGAAAACGTGGTTTGGAAGATGGAAGATTCCCTCGCCGTTTCCAGAGATACGAAAGCGCGGATGATGATGATAGAACAGGAAATTGAACACAGGCTTGCGGATATCCTGAGCGCTGAGCTTTCGGCGGACGAAAGCACTCAGATAATCGGGGTATGGTCTACGGGGACGGAAAAAGGCGTCGAAACGAACGCGGCGAATTTCGTCACGCTGAAAGTCTATCCGCGCTCATACGATACGCCCACTATCCCGACGTGCATTGTCCGTTGCGACTTGCGCGTGATTTCGCGCGTTGAAGCTGACTCGACGGGCGCGGACTATCTTGCCCTTACGGAAAAAATCATGGCTCTTGTGCAGAGCTGGCAATCCGACATGGACAAGGTGCAAGAGGACTTTTCCGTATCTGGATTTTCGCCCGCTGGCTTCAGGATAGCTCAGGGCGACTGCGGAGCTGACAAGCAGAGCGGCACATGGCAATTTTCAACACAGATAGAGGTTCACGGAGTAGTGGCTCTCGACTGACAAAAAAAAACAAATACACGAGGTAAAACAAATGGCGTTTATGATAAAGACAGACCCCTTCGGGATTGCCGATTCCGACATTGTGTGCGTAAGCACAGGGGACGGGCGTGCGGCTCAGGTGGTCGAGGCCACAGACCAGTACGGCACGATAAAGGCAAGCGAGGTTTTCGGCGAGACGATTTCCCCGACGGCTGAATACAGGCTGAAAGACGATGCAAGTCTTTCGGTTGCCCTTGGAGGCGTTTCGACTTTCGACGGCAAGAGCGTTGCGCTTCAGGGAATCACAATCAATACGAGCGCGGGAAATCCGCCCACGGTGAACGCCAGCGGTGTGCAAGTGGAGGACAATGCGACGTCGAACTGCGTCTACAATCTTGCTGGCAATGTGGATTTCTGCCACCATGCGCAGATTCTTTTCGGCGCGTTTTCCGTCGGCGGGTCTGGGTGCTACTTGCAGACCGCGAACTACTCGGCCTCTTGCGGAATTACTCAGGCCACCAAAGAGGGCGTTTGCATTGCGCATGATGCCGTCAATGGCCGCATACAGGCCACGGTCGAGATAAAGCAGACTGGCTCTGACGAACCGTCGCTCTCAGCTGGGGCGGCATGGGTTGTAATTTCGCCTCTGGCGTGCTCTAATCCAGATTCTGACTACCCCACGTACAGCGCAACTCTTGTTAAGTACCTCGACAGAAACTGAGGTTTGAACGCATGACCTCGCGCATGGCAATGGAGGATATACACGCCCTTGAAAAACAGGGCGTGCATATCGAACCAGAACAGATAATCAGGCTGAATGAGCTCGGCCTGAAAGTCGAACGTCCAGACGCAAGGGAAGGTCTCTACAGCCTTCCGCGCTGTGCGTTTGTGGGCGAGGTTGTTTTCCACGAGCCTTCAATAGGCTCAGAATTGTGGTATGAGAGTGCGTCGGCTCACTTGCCCGACGATTACGAGACTGTGTTTTCTCTCAGGGTGCTTTAGACCACTATGCGATGGGACGAGCTTCCAGACCCTCTCGACGCGGACATGATAGCGGCGAAGATTGCGAAGACCACAGAGGCTCTTAAAGGCGCGACTTACAGACAGGTGCTTGCGGCGTTGAACTGGACGCTTTTCGGGAACAGGGACGAAATAGAACCCGCCGAGAAGACGGACGGCGAAGACGAAGAGGCCGACCCAGACAAGTCTTTCGCGCTGGGGCTCGTGCACCACGGGCAGGCGCTGAATCTTGGAACATTGCATGACTTGCAGGGCATGACCTCGTCGGCGTTGCTTGCAACCGTACAGCACGCGCTCGACGTGAAGCTCTCTGGCATGGCCGATATGCGCAAGCGAGACGGCAACGGTGACGCTTTCGGGAAATACATGAGATACTTGGACGGCATAAAGAACAGGGACGTAGAGTAATGGCGAACGGCAACATAGTTTTGGATTTCGTCACTCGCCTGAAAGACGAAATGACGCCCGCCTTGAAGGGTGCGGTCGAAAACGCCTCTAACATGGCTAAATCCACGCTCGGCACGGTCCGTGCGGCGGCAAGCGCGTTTTCGAAACAGCTCGGAGCTGTTGGCGGCGAAATATCCAAGCTGGCGGGAATGGGCGGACAGCTCCTTTAGGGTCTCTGCAACCCGTGGACGGCGATAGCGTCTGCGGCCACGATAGCGGTAACGAAAATCTACGGGTACTACAAGCAGAAACTGGACGAGATGAAGCTCTACACCGAGAAGACGATGAACGAAATAAACGACATCTTCTCCAATTCGGCAAAGAGGGCGCAGAGCGAATATCAGAGCATATCACAGGGCAACGCGAGACAATCTCAATACAGAGACCTTCAAGAGGCCACGGCGGCGGCGACAATAAGGGCAGACCAGACGGAGGCCGCTTTCAACATCTCCAAGAGCTACATTCCCCGCATAAACGCGGCTCAGACAAGCGAGGAGCGTGCCGTAATCGAGGCCGAGAGAGATTAGGCGATTGCGCTGGACGCCCGCACGCACGCGGAAAAGCAGAGGAACGCGGAGCGCGAAACTGCGTCGAGGAAAGTGGAAGAGGCGGAGTATAGGCTCGCCAACGCGGAGACGCTTGCCGCACAGCTCCATGAGAAATGGAATCTTGCCGCGCAGAGCGGGGCGGACGAGAAGACGCTCGGCTCTCTGCGCACACAGGCTCAGGCCGCAGACAAGGCCGTTACAGATGCGAAATACGAGCTTTCAAAAGAAACGCACGCTCAGGCACAGCTCTTGCAGAAACACCGTGAAGAGCAGATAAAGAACCAAGAGGCGATAAACGCGGCGGACGACAAGCTGACGAAAGCGAAAGACGCTCAGGCGAAAGCGGCAGACAAGGCGGCGAAAGAAGAGGAAAAGGCCGCAAAGAAAAACGCGGAGAAACAGCGCGAGGCCCAGCTTAAGGCGATTGACGAGCAGATTGCGCGCGACGAGAACGAAGAGCAGATAAGGAACGCAAGAGACACAATAAACCAGCTGGAGGCTGACAATGCCGCTCGGACGGCGAACGTTGTGAATCTCATATCACAGCGCGACCGTCTCTTGAACGCTCTGCGCGGCGGGCGTGCAAGCTCCGCGCAGATGCAAAGAGGCATGGCTATGGACAGGGCCATGAACCAATGGGGCGACGCATACGATTACGGCGCGGTTGACGCGGCTGGCGTGCCGATTTCCTAGGTTGCACGCGACCGTGCCACGCGCTACGGCGAGACGGCGGACAGATACAGGAGAGCGGCGGAGAGCAGAGCGGCGAACACGGCGGCGAACCAGAGGGCGGCACAGGCCGACGCGAACATAGAGCGCAGAATACGCGACGCGACGGGAATCGCCCTTAGCGGGAAAGACAAGGACGGCAACGTAATAAAGGACTACGGAACTACTCAGGAAATGGTCGAGGCCGCTCTGAGGGGTAAAAAACCGCACGGCGTAAGCGACAAGGAATGGTCTGACTTCTGGAAGAGGAGAAGACAGGGCGCGGGGTCTGCGGCTGGACAGGAGCAGATAGGCAACCAGATAGACACGCTTCAGAACCAGATTAAGACGAACACAGACCAGATAAAGACGAACACGGACAAAATAGCTCAGGCGATGGACGCGCTCGACAAGGCTATGAGCATACAACCGTAAGGAGGGGACGCAATGCTATACAACACGATATCAGAGGACAATCTTGTGCTGGAACAGGCTCTACACACAAGCTACCAGATAGAACCAGTAACGAACACGTACACGCGAGAGATATCTGGATTCAGGCAAGAGCAACAGACCACACAATACAAAGCAACGGCCTCTCTGCAAGGCTCGTACAGGTACGTCGGCCTGACCTATGGCGCGGCTCTGAGCGCGGAGAAAAGCCTTGTACAGGCATATTCGCACGACACTACCAGATGGAGCGTCGGCTTGTCCTCGAATCCAGAGACGGGCGAATGGGGATATATGTATCTGCCGACAAACAACGTGCCTACACAGGGCGCGAGGATAACGCCCTCGCACGTGGACGGCGATATGTGGGAGGTAGGCGTCGAAGTACAGGCGGACGTGACGTATTACTTTTTCAGCGTGCCGACGGTCTCTCAGGTTTCCAACCTTTTAAGCGCGTTTGCGTCTGCCGACGGGAATCTTTCCGCGCTCTGATTATGGCGAGGTGAATCATGCAAGTTAAAACGGGAAAACCTATTGGGGTAAACAAAGGCCTCGGCAAGATGTTGAACCGCATATTTTTCTGGTTTGAGAACGTCAAGGCGGGCAAGGGTCTCACATTCAACGCGAACGCGGACGAGGCGCAATTCGCTCCGCCGAAATACGAGGTGCTTCTGAAAGCTGGCGCGGGAATCAACGTCACTTGCGGCGGCGACGAACAGCCGTATATCATAAGCACGACAGGGGGCGGCGGAGCTGGCGCGGAGCTGAGCGTGACGGGGACGGACGGAGTGACGGCAACGGGAAACAGCGTCAAGATAGCGTCGGCCTCTGACACGAATCTCTCGGCGTGGGCTACGTCGGACGGCAACGGAAACATAACGCTAACGCTTGGAGTTTACTACAAGTGATAAATTCGGCTACAGATTTCCACTACATAACGCCCCCCGCTGGCGTTGTAGTGGACGGCACATATATAGCCGACGCTCTCAGCTACGAACACAAGCCGATTTACTGGTAGGATATCGGCTTGCTTATAGAGGGATGCAAGGAACGCGACGAGCTGTGCTAGTGCCGCCAGTCAGGCCCTTATCCGTTCTGGGTGACGAAAAGCATACGCGCCGTGAACGTGGAAAGCGCAAGCAAGTGGATTGCCAACAGATTCAACAATACAGGGGCATATCCAGAATACGCATATCTTGGCACATACATAGAGACGGGCAATCCAGCATACGGCACGCCTGTTTTCATAGACGCCGACACGTCCGTCGAAGACGGATTGCTTTCAGCTAAATTCACAGACGCAACCTCGTGGTCTGCGCGGACGCCAGACGCGGGGTCTATCGGCGCGTACCTCGCGGGCAATGACATATATGCGCATATCTGCAATCAGTTGTCGGGCAACCTCGTCCAGAGAGAGCCTGAGATATCGCACGCGCACGAAATCAGCGCGGAACCTCTTGCGAAGATGCAACGCAACATAAGCAAGCTGAAAAAAGTGTTTTACGGTTGCTACGAAAACATAGGATGGGGCACACGCTTAACTGATATGCAGTTGCGCACGATGCCGACGCTTTTCTCCATAGGCAAGGCTCAGCTCTACAGGGTCGAAAGCAACAGCGGAGGAACGCCCACGCCTTACGGCAATCCATATTTCTACGGTCTAGGCAACGCGGCCTCGACGAACTGGAGCGCATACAATTCGTCTCAGGGCGGCGCTTACATCGGCAACACATACACTCAATTTCTGGAATTGGTAGACGGATGGGGCAACATGGCACTTGTGTTCAACAGGCTTATACAAAGCAAGGTTGTCTCAGCAAAAGTGTATTGCTTGCACTCAATGTGCTTAGACGTAGACGGCACGTATGCAAACAGGCAATGGAAGTGGATTTTGACGAAGTTCAACTTGCGCAAAAATGGCACAGTCACTCTTGGTGATGGTGTGCATGATAATTGGGAAATGGCGAACGGCTACACCAACACGAAAGACTGGCTGAAAGACATGGTGGAATCACAGGGCGGCACTATGCGTGCGGAACTTCCCGCGCAGAATCACGCGATGTACGGGCAGGATTGCACTTTCGTCGAGGTGCTTTTCGAGCCGAACGCGGAACTTGGAAGCGTAAATTAAAATGAAAAGAGGATGTGAGATACTTCTCGCTGAAAACTCATGATAGCAGTAATAGACACTCAGATACAGGCTTAGAATCCGTCCGCGCCGCTTTTCCCGTGGAAGGCTTACCAGAACTCGCCCACGTCTCTGCGCATAAGAAACGTGCCGAAAAAAATCGGCCTCTGGAACATAGACAAGGTTTCCGTTGCCGTCACTTATCCAGACAATACCATGCACACGGCTCAGGCCGTGCTAACGGGCGGCGTATGGGTTGCAACTATACCAGCTTGCACGCGCTCAGGAACGGTCTCAAACGGCTACGCAATCATAGCGGACGGAACAGACGAAAACGGAAACGCCGTATCTGGATATGTGCTTGGACGAGGGGACGTGTACATCATGGATGCCGATATAACCGTTTCGGCCGATATACAGCGCTATAACGTCTCTCTCGTGGACGGCACAGGTGACAAGAGCGGGGATTTGTTTCTGTCTGGAGATACATACGCCCTCGTGAACGCCGACGGCTCTATCTCCGCTCTAGGCGGAAACTCTGAGCTTCCAGCGGACATATCCGCTCAGACAGTCACGGCTGGGATGCTTTCGGCGGACGAGGCACACGTCGAATTTATCAATTTTTTCGACGGACAAAACGGTTCGTCTATTGCATACCAGCTCAGCCAGATACCCTACAAGCCGATAGTACAACACAATCTCGGTTATTCATCCACGCCGTAGACCGTGACCGTGCAACCGTTCGCCGTGAATGTTATTATACCGCATGATGAAAACAACATCACGATAGATTTCGGCGGTGTGGATTTCTCAGGTGGAAAGGCTATAGACACTATAATAGTTGTAAACTGCGCTTTCAGTATGCCAGCGTCTTTTGCGTGGACTTACGCTTTCATGTACATGGGCGAGACGAATCTCGCAAGCGGATATCGCAATGTGTTCACCGTGCAACAGATAGGCGGGGGTGATATGATTGTTAGAAGGGAGCTGTATTGATGAACGAAACAGAGACAGAGCTCTTTATCACAATCAAAGAGCAACTCGGACAGCTAAACGCGAACATGAGCCAATGTCTCGCACGCCTGACAGAGCATGAGCTACGTCTGAGAGAACTAGAGACTCGCAAAGAAGACGGCGACTTGAAAAGCGAGTTGCTGAGGCTCTTAGCGAAAGCTGTTGTTATCGGTGCAACCGCTGTCGGCTCTCTCTGTGGAGCTGGAAAACTACTCTAGCAAATTTTGAATTGAGGACAAAGACATGACCTATTACACAATAGATTTCGACATTACTCAGCCCACGAGGCATAAGCTGACCGTTCCGACGGGGAGCGATTTTGCGGTTACAATCAATACCTATGTGGGCGGCAGACGTTGCAAGACGTTCGCATACAAGCAGGGCGCGAACACGAGGATAATCTCAGAGGCCCAGCCTAACATGACCGTAGACGAAATAAACGCTTGGCTCGTGGACAGCACGGCATACAAAATCAATTCCACCGCCGAGGCGGGTCTGGACTGCTTTACCACGCTTTTCGTTAAAGGCTCAGAGGTCGAAAAGAGCGGCGTGCTTACATTCTGGTACGACCGCTTGAACGTGGATAACGGGGCGGAAAGTGCGCTCTCTACCAAAATGTACAACCCGAAGATATACGGCTACATCGAGATACAATATGTTGACTTCGGGAAGAATTGCAATGGACCTGACTATAAGATGGACCTTATCGGCCCGTTTTCGGCGAAGACGCTCAGCTCTACGGCTCTCTCTGCGGACGAGGTTCACGTCCGCAACGTGAGCGCCTGTGTGGACGTGCAAAAAAACACGATTGTCGGGCAGACGGTTATGCCTGGCGGTATGATTTCCTACCTCTACAACAGGAATGGCATGGCGTACCTGAGCGGCAACGTGTACCTTGGACAGGATTTTTACAGCAAGCCAAGCAAGACCACGTCCACGAACGCGCTCTATTTGGATGACTTCAAACACTATCTGACCGTAAAGGAAATCACGGTCGGGTCGGAAACTCTGAGTGTGCTACAGGTTGCAAGCGTCTGAGGTGAACCATGATAGAATCTCTATTCAAGAAGCTCGCAAAGAAATACGTGCTCGGCAAGGTTAATGCTCTCTTGGACGTGA
The DNA here is from genome assembly GCA_045114795.1 of Anaerovoracaceae bacterium. Classification (GTDB taxonomy): domain Bacteria; phylum Bacillota; class Clostridia; order Peptostreptococcales; family Anaerovoracaceae; genus Crickella. Next base: position 508 of record JBGUKZ010000060.1, on the reverse strand, counting down.
ACTAGAGCCGCGTGGAAACGGCGAAAGAGACCGTCGCGAAATGGATAAGGCGGATTGAGCGTATTCTCGTCTGCCTTAAGTCTATCCTCGTCACGTTGGATGATAACAAGCTGGAGACAAGCGAGATAGAGGCAAACGTTAAGGAAATCCAAGAGACCGTCAAGGAATGGTAAACGCCGTGCGGTTTTTCCTGACAGCTCTCTTTGCCCTCTTGCTAGGTTGCTCTGGAACGCCTAAATTCGTCGAGGGGACAAGCGTGCAACTTGGAGCTTACGTGCCGTGGAGCGGAAACTTGTACGGCGTCGAGCTTGTGAGCTACGTGAACGGTTGCGTAATTCGCACGCCGTCTAATATGTGCTACGAGGTGGAACGCTCTCACAGCGTCACGAATGACTGGTTATGGGGAATGTTGCAGAGCGTGGAATCTAGCGAGACGAAAGTGCGTCTCAAATGAGCCTCGCGAGTTATATCCAGCGGCAGAACTGTTACCAACTGTTTACCAGATGCG
>JBGUKZ010000059.1:0-19116 GCA_045114795.1 Anaerovoracaceae bacterium | reverse complement strand
TCTTCAGTCACAAAGTCTTTGACGGTCAAACGGACTTTTGAATGGCGCTCGCCTTCGCTTCGGATGATCATTATCAGGTCATTGTCTTTTGTTTCAGCGGATATCACCATTCCTTTTATCGTAGCGCTCCCTGACAGGGATGACTCGATGCCGTCGTAGTAAGCGGAACGGAAAGAAAACAGAAACAGACCGCAGATGAATATCACTGCAAGTATCAGTTTCGCGCTTTTGCGGTCAATTATATCCTGACGGCTGCTGTCTATGCCGCTGCCGTCGATGAGCATGACGCATATCAGGACAGATGCTGAGAATCCCGCCGCTTCCAGAAGTCTTTGGCCGTCGGTCATGAAAAATCCTGCCGTGATTCCGGCGGCGAAAAACAGTGTATAGACCGCGAGTCTTCTTCTCAGCATGACAGATGTCCCCTGCCTATGATTCTACCGATCGGCCTGGCCTAAAACTGTACACTTTTTGAGGTGGCATAAATGCCGGATATCGTGGTTTTCTGTGTGAGTGACGGCCCGGAAGCAATCGAAAAGCCTGCAAACGCAGGCTTTTAAAGTTCTCATCATTTGTTGATTTTTGTCCTCATGTGGATAAGAGTTCTGTTTTACTCCCCTTTTATCGCCTTTATCTCCGCAGTCCTGTCAGCGGCTTTGAACACCGCGGAGCCGGCTACTATAATGTCCACTCCGGCATCCCTGACGAGATACGCGTTGCCCGATCCGACGCCTCCGTCGACTTCGATCACGTAATCCAGACCGAGTTCTTCGCGTCTGTTCTTATAGTACTCGATCTTAGGCAGTGAGCTGTCCATGAATTTCTGCCCGCCGAATCCCGGCTCGACTGACATGACCAGGATCAGATCTATGTCCTTCAGATAGTCATCCATGACCTCAGGCGCTGTGCCCGGCTTGATCGAGACTCCTGCCTTGACGCCGGCCTGATGTATGTGTTCTATCGTATGGCCGACATCGTCGCAGGCTTCATAGTGAACAGTTATGTACTCCGTGTTTTCCGTGACGAATCTTTCCAGATATCTGTCAGGTTCGACTATCATCATGTGGACGTCGTAAGGAGCGCCCGCGATCGCGTTCAGGCTCTTCATCACATCGGCGCCAAAGCTGATGTTCGGTACAAAAACGCCGTCCATCACGTCAATATGAAGGTAGTCTATCCCCCTGCCGCATATATCCTTTACGTCTTCGCCGAGTCTTGCGAAATCCGCGGCGAGTATCGACGGTGCTATCTTTGCCATTTTTTCACCTCTTCTGTCATTGTCAGATATGAATCGTATCTTGTACGGGAGATTTCTCCCCTTGCCAGAGCATCCTTTACGGCGCAATCCGGCTCGTTTATGTGCATGCAATCGGAATATCTGCATTCGGCGTTCAACCCGCGGAATTCCGGAAACAGCTCTCTAACGGACAGCGGCTCGATGCCGGGCATGTCCAGGGACGTGAATCCCGGCGTGTCATAGAGCATGGTGCCGTCGGACAGCGGGAATATCTCGACGTGTCTCGTGGTATGTCTGCCTCTTCCGGTCCTGCTGCTCACGTGTCCTGTTGCCGCTTTGATCAGCTTCTCTTCCGCTTCTTCTATGTCGTTTTCACCCGCGTGAAGCAGATTCGTTATCGTGGACTTGCCTACTCCGGACGGTCCGGCGAGGGCTACGTTCCTGCCCTTTATCAGTTCGCGAAGATCTTCCGCGCCTTCGCCCGTGATCCCGTTGACCTTTACGGCGGGATATACCGGAGAATAGATACCCAGCGCCTCATCCGCTTCCTCTTCAGGCACCAGGTCGGTCTTGGATAAACAGATCACAGGGCTGATGCCGGCCAGTTCACAGCCCGCTATAAGCTTGTCGATGACCGGATAATTGACGGCAGGACTGACAAGAGAAAACACGACCACCAGGATATCCAGATTGGATACCGGTGGTCTTGTCAAATGGTTTCTGCGCTCTGTAACGCGGTGGATGACGCATTCGCCGTCCTTGTCGTTCTCATCGATGTCAAAGTCGACGACATCCCCTACGTAAATAAGATCTTTGTTTCTCTTAAGGTTTCCGCGCGCTTTGCCCATGACAACTTCTCTGCCGTCATAGACAAAGTAGAATCCCCCTATTCCTTTTACGACAATTCCCGTCATATACGCCCGTCAGTCAGGTGCTAACCTTCGTCGTTGTTCTGCTCCTGCTCAGGCTTCTGATCAGGTTCAGGTTCAGGATCCGGCGCCGGTTCAGGACCGGAGCTTACCTCCAGATCGATCGTCGAGCCCTTCTCGAGCTGCATGCCGGCCTGCCACTGCTGATATGTGACATATCCCTTGCCTACGTTTTCATTCCAGTCATAGGCGATGTTGCCGACCTTGAAGCCCGCGGCCTTGATGGCCTTCTTGGCTTCGTCAAGCGACATGTTGGTGACTGAAGGGACTGTTGCCTTCTCTTTGCCCTTGCCGTCGGATACTATGATATCCACGCTGCTTTCCTTATCGAGCGTCGATCCCGCGACCGGGGTCTGCTCAAGGACCGTTCCTTCCTTTTCATGGGAAGTTATGGTCTTCACATTGCCCAGTTCATAGCCGTAGCTGTTGAGGAAGTTCTCAACGTCATCCTTCTGCATGCCGATCACGCTAGGCACGAGTCCTTCCTTGTTGCCCTTTGAGAGGTTGATCGTGATCGTTCCTCCCTTAGGCATATCGACTCCCGGTTCAGGGTCCTGGAGGCATACTTTGCCTTCCGCGTATTCTGATGAATAGATGTCTTTGCCCTTCTTTACGGTAAAGCCCTGTTCCTCGGCTCTCTTTGTCGCCTCATCGAGCGAGCAGTCCATGAGATCAGGCGCGGCCTTTGTGGATGAGAAAACGCCCATCTGCCATGCCATATATCCGCCGCCGAGCGCGGCCAGCAGGATGATCACGGCTGTTATGATGGCTATCGCTTTTCTTTTCTTCCTCCTCCGCTCCTGCTCCCGGGCTTCTACGACCTCCTCGATGTCCTTCTCGATCTCCTGTTTGCGCTTTTTGCGCTTTTCCTCAAGATCGGTGGACTCGAAGAGACCCGGGCCGGCAACATTGGTGACGAAGGAGATGTTGTCCAGGTCCTCGATAAGTTCGTCCGCGTTCGCGTATCTGTTTGTCTGGAACTTGCTCGTCGCCTTCATGACGCATCTGTTGAGCGCAGGCGGTATGCTCGGCTCGAGCTCGATAGGCGGAACGATCTCCTCATTAATGTGCTTGAGAGCTACCGTTACCGGATTGTCGCCGTCGAACGGCACCTTGCCGGTCAGCATCTCGTACATGACGATGCCGAGAGAATAGATGTCGGAACGCTCATCAACATAATTTCCCCTTGCCTGCTCAGGCGAGAAGTAGTGGACGGATCCGACTATCTTGCTGCCGGTGGAAAGGGTCGCGTCGTTGACGGCTCTTGCGATACCGAAGTCAGCGAGTTTCACCACGCCGTCGTTCGTTATCATGATGTTGTGAGGCTTTACGTCTCTGTGGATGATCTTGTTCTTGTGAGCGGTCCTGAGGGCCGAAGCTACCTGCTTGGCAATGTCGATGACCTTGCGGTAGTCCATAGGCGCTTCTCTCTCGATGATCTTGTTGAGAGTATCGCCCTCGATGAGTTCCATCACTATATAGTTGATGTTGCCCTCGCGGCCTACATCGTAAACTCCCACGATGTTCGGGTGCGAAAGGCCGGCCGCAGCCTGCGATTCCCTCTTGAAATTTTCAACGAAAGTCGCGTCTTTTGTAAATTCTGGTCTCAGGATCTTTACGGCAATAAAACGATTGAGCAGTTTGTCCTTGCCCTTGTACACGACAGCCATACCGCCGTCGCCGATCTTCTCAAGAAGCTCGTAACGCCCGGATAGTATCCTGCTTGCCATTTATCAGTCCTCCAAATCTACGCAGATGACGGAAATATTGTCATTGCCGCCATTGTCGTTTGCCAGCGCGACGAGTTCCTCGGCGCACATGGCCATATCCGACGCTCTGTTGATGATCGCGAGTATGGTATCGTCGTCGACCTCATCATAGAGTCCGTCGCTGCAAAGCAGCACCCTGTCGCCTCTTTCGACAGGCACGCTGAAACAGTCCGGCTCATTGTTGGCGTTTGCGCCGATCGCCCTGGTTATGACGTTCTTGCGTGCGTGAAGATGCGCTTCGTCTTTCGTGATCGCACCCATCTTGACCAGATCGTTGACATAGGTGTGATCGTCTGTTATCTGCTGTATCATGTCGCCGTGCGCCAGGTATACCCTGCTGTCTCCGACATTGGCGACATACATCTCGTCTTTTCTTATATATGCAAAGGTAAGCGTCGTGGCCATGCCGGCATACTGCGGCTTGGCTTCCGACAGTTTGATGATGAACTGATTGACGTAATTTACAGCGGCCCTGAAATACCTGAAGACCTCATCGCGCGAACTCAGCCATTCAGGCGGGTTGTGGCGAATGAACTTCTCGAGCGCGTCGAGCGCCGACTGGCTGGCAATTTCTCCGGACCTGTTGCCCCCGACTCCGTCCGCGAGCATGAAGAAATCAAGGTCTTCACATGCTCTTAAAGAATCTTCATTGGATGGTCTGCGTCTGCCTCTGTCTGTTAAGTAACCGCTTTTCATATCGATCAGATCTCCGTAATCTTCAATCTTTGTTGTTTTCTTTGTTTCTCTCTTTTGATTCTTCCGTTTTTTCAATGATAGTGTAGAAAAAACCTACTTTGCCATTATATGGCATAATTGTAACCATTTCAACAAGGCTCGCTGAACTGCCGGCTTTACTTAACACATCTTTAACTACTTTTTCGTTCTCGTTTTTATTGAGCGTGCAGGTCGAGTACTCGAGCCTTCCGCCCGGTTTTACGTAACGCAAAGCGTTAGTCAGTATGGCTTTCTGGAGTTTTATGAGCTCGTCGTAACCGGCCGGATCCGCCGTGAGTTTTATCTCCGGCTTTCCCGCGATGACGCCCAGGCCCGAGCACGGTACGTCGGCGAGGACATAGTCGAAAGAATCTTCGAAGGAAGGATCGAACACGGCAGCATCGCGCTCTTCATGAGCGCATATGCTCACGCCCAGTCTCTTCATCGCGGCCTGCGTGAGCATCAGCCTGTGCGGATATATGTCACAGGCTGTGATGCTGCCCTCATTTCCCATGAGTTCGGCCATGTATCCCGTCTTGCCCCCGGGAGCCGAACAAAGATCAAGCACTTTGCTCCCCGGCTCCGGGCCGAGAGCCTTTACGGCCATCATCGAAGACAGGCTCTGTACTGTATAAAACCCCTGTCTGTACAAAGGACTCGAAACTATGCCGCTTCCTTTAGCGTTTATGGCTTCGCTGTTTTCTTCACACGGACGCGCGTAAATGCCCTGTTCTTTTAGCATATCCACCACATCATCCCTGCCGGCCTTGAGCGTATTTGCCCGTAAATAGACCTCCGGCGGCGTATTCAGGGCCTCAACGATGTCATTCACCTCTTCGCCGTATTGTTCGCTCAGAAGCGAATATACGCCCTTGCTGAATGAATATCTTATATGCGGCTCCATCAGTTCAGGATCGAATTCGGCTTTTCTTCTGATGTATCCCCTGAGCATGCCGTTCACGAACCTGTCGCTCCCCTTCGCGACCCGCTTCGCGAGTTCCACGGCTTCGCTCACCGCGGCGTGTTCGGGAACGCTGTCAAGGCGATCGATGGCATAGATGCCCATCCTCAGTATGATGAGCGGCCTCTGCTTGATGCTTTCCAGTCCCTTGTCCGCGAGACTGCCGATGATGAAATCCAGCCTTATGCTGTCCCTCAGCACGCCTTTCGCAAACGTGCGAACGAAGCTCTCCCGCGAGCCCTTATGGCGCGAAACAGCTTCGTTGATAGAGATATTGGAAAAAGCTCCGTCGGAATATACTGCCTTTAAAGCTTCAAATACCGCAAGCCAGTCCCTGTTCATCCGGCGTTACCTGCTTCTCCTGGCAAGGACCAGCACCCTGAGCAGGCTGGCGATGGCGGTCGCGAGAGCCGCTACATAGGTCATCGCCGCAGCCTTGAGGACCGTTCTGGATCCGACATAATCCTCTTCGTTCACCAGTCTCAGTTCCCTGAGATTCTGCAGCGCTCTGTTGGACGCGTTGAATTCGACCGGCAGAGTGATCAGATGGAAGAAGATAACGAACAGGAAGCAGACGACTCCGATGAGGAACATCAGGCTGCCGTAAGGAGAAGCGGTCGACATGATCAGTCCGAAGAATATCAGAGGCCAGGAGACCATCTGAGTAAGGTTGACCAGAGGCACGATGCCGTTTCTCAGAGCGAGCGGAGCGTAATGGGTCGCGTCCTGCAGCGCGTGTCCAACCTCGTGGCAGGCTATGCATACCGACGACACCGAAGATGAAGCGTATACCTCTCTTGAGAGATTGAGGCTCTTTGTCTTCGGATCATAGTAGTTGACCAGCGAGTTGCCGCCGTTGAGGACGTTGATGGCGACTCCGCTGAGGCCGTTCGCGTCCATCATGGCTCTTGCCGCCTCCGCGCCCGTGACGCCCGTGCTGCAAGGCACCTGCGAGTATGTCCTGTACGCGCTGTTGATCCTCGCCTGGCAGATCATCGTGAAGATGATGGCCGGGATCAGGACGAACCAGGAATAATCATAATAGCCGTAATACATTATAGTCCCTCCTCTGCGCCGAATCTGTCTCCGGCAGAGAGCTTATGCCCTCTCATGAAATCTCCGGCGCTCATTCTTTTCTTGCCCTGGAGCTGCTGCTCGAGAACTCTCAGCTTTCCGCTCCTGCAATTTATGATGTAACTTGTCTTGTCCGTGCGGCTCACTGTGCCCGGCTCTCCGTCGGGTTCCTCCGCAAGCACTTCTGCTTTATAGAACTTTATCTGCTGTCCGTCGAGATAGCTGTAGCAGGCAGGCCATTCGATGAACGCCCTTATCTTTCGTTCGACCGTCTCAGCCGGCTCGTCGAAATCGGTGAATCCGTCGGCCTTGGACATCATGCCCGCGTATGTAGCTTCGGAGTCGTCCTGCTTTTCATATACAGCGGTCCCGTCGGCTATGTGCGGTATCGTCTCCGCGAGAAGATCCGCGCCTGCCTTCGCGAGTGTCTCCGACACCTCGGTGAAGTCCATGCCTCTTATGTCGCAGACGGTCTTGCTTATCATGTCGCCTGTGTCGAGGCCGGCTTCCATGCGCATTATCGTGATGCCGGACTCATCAAAGCCCTCAAGGATGGCCGCGTGCATCGGAGACGCGCCTCTCAGTTTCGGAAGCAGCGAGCCGTGCACGTTGATGCATCCGAGCCTCGGTATGTCGAGCACCTCCTGCGGAAGTATCTGCCCGAAAGCCGCCACGACTATCATGTCAGGCTCAAGCGCCGCTATCCTTTCAATGAGTTCAGGATCCTTCCTGAGTCTGACGGGCTGCGCTGTTTCAAGACCGTTCTCAAGAGCCAGACGCCTTACCTCCGAAAGGATCATTTTGTTGCGGTTGCCCCTCCTGTCCGGCTGCGTCACTACCAGCGGTATCTCATATCCTTCATCTATAAGTTTCTGCAGGGAACACGCCGCGAAAGCCGGCGTCCCCATGAATACTATCCTCATACTTGCTGTCTTACACGCTTTCCTTGCTTCTCAGTTCCCAGACGTCGCTGTTTTCGGCCTCTTCGTCATCTTCATGCATTGCTTTGGCTTCTTCGAGCAGCCTCGAGTATTCCTCTACCGTCATCATGTCTTTCGCGATATCCGAATAGAGTATGCCCTCAAGATGATCGTATTCGTGGCAGAACACGGTCGCTTCAAAGCCTTCGAACTCGTACTCATGCTCTTTGCCGTCAAGGTCAGTCGCCTTGATCCTGATCTTATACGGTCTTTCCACGAGTCCCATGTATCCCGGCACTGAAAGGCAGCCTTCGCTGGAATCCTGTGTGCCCTCAGTATATGTGATCTCCGGGTTGATCATGTAATAGATCTTGTCTCTGGTCGCTTCGTCTTCCGCGTCAACATGAGGCATCGCGATGAAGAATCTCTTCATGATGCCTATCTGCGGAGCGGCAATGCCGACCCCGTCCGCTGCTATCATGGTCTCTACCATGTCGGCGCAGGCTTCTTTTATGCGGGGAGTGATCTCCCTGACCGGTTTGCATTTTTTAGCGAGTATCGAGTCGCCTCTGACAGTTATGTTTCTGAGTGCCATCTTGTTCTTCTTTCGTGTGTTGATCTATATCATCCCGTAAGGGTTGACGTCTATTTCTATGAATGCCGGCGCCTTCGACGCGATCATGCGGTCGCGGAAAGCCATGTATTCGCTGACGTAGCCGGCCCGGCTGCCCTGCGGCGCCTTTATGAGGAACACCGCTCTCGCCCTTCCGTCAGTCCTTCTCTCATCTATTCTCGGTCTCATTATAACGGCGTCTTCCGGAGCCGATCTGAGTCCGAGCAGCCTTTTTCTGAAAGTCTCGGCATAGGACATCGCTGTCTCATCGTCTTCCGCAATAAATCCGATAGAGATTATATCAGAGTACGGCGGATAATTCATAATGCTTCTGTGAAGAAGCTCCGCCTCGCAGAAGCTCTCGTAGTCTCCCGCCGCGGCTTCGATTATCACGTCGCTGTCAGGCTCATAAGTCTGTATCAGCACGCTGCTTTCTCCGCCAGTTCTTCCTGCCCTTCCGGCCACCTGAGTGATCAGCTGGAAGGTCCTCTCGGACGATCTGTAGTCCGGGATGTTGAGGCTCACGTCGGCGTTGATGACGCCCACCAGACCGACATTCCTGAAATCAAGGCCTTTTGCGAGTATCTGCGTTCCCACCAGTATATCCGTCTTTCCGCTCTGGAAGTCGGATATGACCCTCATCGGATCGTCAGCGGCAGATGCCGTATCTATGTCGAAGCGGTCCACGCCCGCGTCAGGCCACAGCCGCTTAACTTCAGCCTCTACCTTCTCGGTGCCCGCTCCGGCATACTTGATGTATTTGCTGCCGCAGTCCGGACATACGGCAGGTACCGGGAACTTTCGTCCGCAGTAATGACAGACAGCCGCGTTCGATGACCTGTGGTACGTGAGAGTGATGCCGCAGTCCGGGCATATCATGCTGTGGCCGCAGTCCGGGCACAGTATGCGTGTCGAGAATCCCCTCCGGTTCAGAAACAGAATGACCTGCTCTTTTTTCGCGAGCGAACGGTCTATCCTTCCCGCGAGTTCTCTGGATAACACTCCGGAATTGCCTGACGCGGTCTCCTTGCGCATGTCTACGATCTCCAGCTTAGGCATCCGGCTGTCGCCTATGCGGTCATTCATCTCAATGAGCTCGTATATGCCGCTCTTTGCCCTGTAATAGGACGTAACGCTTGGAGTCGCGCTTCCCAGCACCAGCACGGCGCCGGAAAGTGACGCCCTCTTATAGGCGACATCTACGGTCTCATACTTCGGATTGTGGTCGGATTTGTATGTGCTCTCGTGTTCTTCATCAATGACGATAATTCCTATATTGTCAAGCGGAGCGAAAACCGAGGTCCTTGCCCCGACAACTATCCTCGCGTCACCGTTTCTGACCCTCAGCCACTCCGAAAGCCTCTCGGATTTCTTCAGTCTGCTGTGAAGAGTCGCTACCTTGTCCGCGCCGAACCTTTCCCTGAAGCGGTCTGCCACCTGCGTCGCGAGGGCGATCTCCGGAAGAAGCACTATCGCGGACCTTCCAAGCTCCAGGGCTTTCGCGACGGCCTGCATATAGACCTCGGTCTTGCCGCTGTTGGTCACGCCCTTGATAAGATAAGTCTTCGTCTCATGCTTTTCTACCGAAGCGCATATTTTATCAGCGGCAGCCTTCTGCTCTGCTGTCAGTTCATAAGCAGGATCGGCAGGCCCGGAAGTCTTTGTTTTGAGGGCTTTTTCTCTCTTGCCCTCTACCGCGAACATCTTCAGGCCGTCTATGTATTTGACTCCGTAGCGTTTTCTCATCCACATGGCAGTCCCGACCATCTCGCTGCTGAGCGAGCGGCCGGGATCGTATGTGTCGATCTCCCTGATCCTGGAATCGTCGAGTTCGCTTTTGACACCGGCTCTTACGCAGTACGCGTCAACGCTTTTGCCGCGTCTGGCGAACGGAACGGTCAGCTTCGCGCCGACCCCGACTTCGTCAGGCGCCTTATACGTATAGAAATTGTCCGTATTGACGCTTTTATTGTCTATGACTGCATCGATATACTGCATCTGCCGGTCTCACATTTTTCTAAAGCAGGAAAATATTGTTCTTCGCGCACGCTTCGTACATTTCCTCAGGCCATACAGACACCTGTACTTCTCCGATGTGCGCCTTCTTGAGGAAGTACATGCAGAGCCTGCTCTGTCCGATGCCGCCGCCTATGCTGAGCGGAAGCCTGTCGTTTATTACATCCTGATGGAATTTCATTTCTTTTCTGTCTTCTTTGCCGTCGATCTCGAGCTGGCGAAGCATCGCTTCCGCGTCTACGCGGATGCCCATGGAGCTGATCTCGAAAGCGTCTTCAAGGACAGGGTTCCAGAGGATGATGTCTCCGTTGAGTTCCCAGTCGTCGTAGTCAGGAGCCCTTCCGTCGTGAGGCTTTCCCGATCTCAGCTTGCCGCCGATGCGCTTGACGAAGATCGCTCCGTATTCCTTCGCTGCCAGGCGCTCCCTTTCCTTTGAAGTGCTGTCGGGATACCGGTCCTCAAGATCCTGCGAGTCGATGAAAGTGATCTTGTCAGGAAGATCGACGCCGATCTGCGGATAATGGTCGTTCACATAGTCCGCGAGGTCCTTCATGCACCAGTAGATAACTCTCACTGTCTGCTCGAGATACTCATTGTTTCTCTGGTCGGCAGTCATTACCCTTTCCCAGTCCCACTGGTCGACATATATCGAGTGCAGGTTGTCGAGTTCTTCATCGCGCCTGATGGCATTCATGTCAGTGTAGAGACCGCGGCCCGGTTCCACGCCGTATCTTCCGAGAGCCATTCTCTTCCACTTCGCGAGCGACTGGACTACCTCGACGTTTTGCTCGTCCATATCCTTGATCGTGAACTCCACTCTTCTCTCATAACCGTTCAGGTTGTCGTTGAGTCCCGTTTCAGGGATGACGAAGAGCGGCGCAGTCACTCTGCCAAGGTTGAGGCCGTCCGCCAGTTCTTTCTGGAAGTGATCCTTGATCCTCTTGATAGCGCGCTGCGTCTCTGTAGGATCGAGGATCGGTTTGTAGTCTTTCGGAATCATAAGTTTGCTCATTGTTCTTTCTCCTTAAATCGTTCTCTTTGTCCCTTTTTATTATTTCGTCTTCTGCCTGTCTAGTGATTGTCAGGCGGGAAAGCGGAAACTATAACGTTGTTCACCGAATAGCTGACGCTCGTCCTCTGTCCGTTGCGTATGAACTTCGAGTTGATACGTTTGGATACTATGGAGCAGTCCTCATAGGTGATGTTGATCAGCAGTACCAGGAACTGGCCCTTGCCGTATCTGGTGACTGTATCCGTGCGTCTGACCGTCGTGATCAGGGTATCGCGGAGCCTTTCTGAAAGCTCGTCCAGTCTCGGACCGTCGCGCATCGGATTGCCCTTGCTGTCGAGTATGGTGCACAGCATCAGGAATATCTTTTCTCCGGCACGCTCCATCATACGCTCGGTCATGCGGTATATCTCCTGGAATACCGGCAGCGAGCAGTAGTAGCCGTTGGTATCGAATTCATCCGTGCTGCCCAGCTTCATCTGGATATCCTCAAGCGACTCCGTGCCTACGACGAGCTTGAGTCCCATTCGGTTGATAAACTCCCTCACGTATGAGTTGGTCCTTCCGCCGTACTCCGCTGTATACGCGTCGACTGTCTGTCTGTAGAAACTCTCGGTCTTGTCGAACTTACCGAGTCCCGACAGTGCTTCCAGAGTGACTATCTCCCACTCCGAGAACGGGTCGACTTTTGTGGCATAGACTCCCAGGTCATACATGAGCTTGAACTTGTGGTCATCCCTCAGAATGGCGACGAGGTCGTTCACGCAGTCGGCGAACTGATCCCTGTAGCGCTCGCCCTCCTGGACGATCCAGACAGCCGAATCGTTCCCGTAGAGGAATCTTCCCTTGTACTTGTAGCAGGCATTTGTGAGCGCGGCTTCGCGTTCCGCGTCGTCTTCAGTCTCCATTGCCCGGTCGTACGCGTCGTCGAATTCCCTCGCGTCCTCCTTGACCGGTATGTCATCGGCCCAGTAATAGACGCCTGCGCGCTTTACGACATACTGGCTTTCAGGCAGTCCGAGTTCTCTGAGCTTTTTGCGGAGGTTATAGATGATGTTGCGGATGGAATGTGAAACGTCGTCTACGTCCCTGTCTCCGAAAAGCACGGACTTGGCAAGGTCTCTCGACACTCCCTGAGGCCCGTAGTGCAGGAGCAGCTGCAGGAACTGCACCATCTGCAGTCCGTTTAGGTTGCCGAGCGATATCTCCTTTCCGTTATAGCGGAGGGAAAAGCCGCCGAACATTGTGACTATCAGCGTGTTCAATTCTTCAACTGGCATTGCTTGCTCCTTTCCGGCCCTAGCGGCCAACTCTCTTGAGCATGAATTCGAAGTTATTGCAGGCGGCAAGAAGCGTCTCCTTGCTTATCCTGCCCTGTTCGTACAGCTGCATGAGGCTGTTGTCCATGGTCACCATGCCGTCCGCCGAAGCTGCCTGCATGGCCGACTCGAGCTGATGCAGCTTTCCTTCTCTGATCATATTGTGGATCGCAGGCGATGATTTCATGACTTCGAACACAGGTATCAGCGTGCCGTCCACCGACGTTACGAGCTGCTGGCAAACAACGCCCTTGATGAGCTGGGCCAGCTGGCTCCTCACCTGCACCTGCTGATTCGCGGGGAAGACGTCCACTATCCTGTTTATGGTATTGTCGGCGCTGGATGTATGCAGAGTGCTGAAGAGCAGAACTCCGGTCTCCGCGGCGGTTATCGCCGAAGAGATCGTATCGAAGTCTCTCATCTCTCCGAGCAGGATGACGTCAGGGCTCTCTCTGAGAGCGGATCTCAGTGATTCGAGATATCCCGGCGTGTCTATGAATATCTCTCTCTGCGACACGATGCTCTTCCCGTGGGAATGGATGTATTCGATCGGATCCTCCATCGTGATTATATGAGCCTCCCTCGTACGGTTGATGCGGTCTATCATGCATGCGAGAGTCGTCGATTTTCCCGAGCCCGCCGCGCCGGTCACCAGCACGAGGCCCGTCTTGTTGTCCGCGAGAGACAGCACGTTCTCAGGTATGCCGAGCGAAGCCGGATCCGGGATACCGAATCTGATGACTCTGATGACCGCGGCGAGCGAACCTCTTTGTCTGAAGATGTTCACCCTGAATCTGCCGAGGTCTCTTATGGAGAACGAGAAATCGTCGTCCATTCCGTTGTCGAGACTGGTCTTCTGACGCTTCGCGACATCGTAGATCTCGTTTATCACCGCGTTGATCGAGTCCGGTTTCATAATGCCGCTGTCCTGCCTGTCCTGCATCCCCTTGATCTTGAAGGTCACCGGGATGCCGGCGATCAGGAATATGTCGGACGCTCCCTTGAGCGTAGCGGCATGAAGTATCTCATTGAGTGTCATGGTCTGTTCCTTTCGGGATCCTTTGCTTTAGCGTATGTGTCACAGTCCGTTCCAGATGTCCTTCACAGGATCATCCGCGTTCCAGAGTTTGCTTATCTTCCACGTGAGCACTTCATAGTTGCCCGCCGCGTCAGGTTCGGATATCTCCACCGTGATGCTGTAGCCGTTGAGTTCTTCATAGAACTCGTAGCTTCCGGCCTGACCGGTCACCGCTTCACTGATGAACTTCTCGCCGTCGGCTTCCAGCTGATATCTCGTCTGTGTTACCGAAGCGAACCTCTTTGCCATAGTCCTGTCGGCGTTCGAAGTCGCTATGGTAAGCACGGCCATGGTAGTTATTACCATCACCACTACCGCGAGGAATATGGCTAAAGGTCCGAGTCTTGTTCTGTGATTCATGGCCTGCCTCCTTCCTTCGCGTAATTGTCAGGGCCGAAGTATGTGCCCGTCACCAGCGTATATACCGGTTCTCCCAGAGCTGAAGGGTCAAGGAGGCCGATGTCTTCCGGATCCGCCGCGCCGCGGGCGTACACTTCTATCAGGTCCTCGGCATATGTACCGCCGTCAGGTCTTTCCTCAGGCGTTCCGTTCGGATAGCTGCGTGTCACGCATATGATATACTGACCCGCTCCGGCGCCCTCGCCCTTAAGCGACGCGTAAACGGCGTTCCACGAGCCGGAAGCTTCGCTGCTTTCGCGGAAGACAGCACTTTTTCCGGTGTTATTGTCCATGGTTTTAAGTCTGTCTGCCAGCGATTCGTTGTCAGCTGCTGAAGAAGATACTTCGGCAGCGCTTTCAGCAAGTATTACTGCCTCGTTAAGGCTGCCGGCCTCAAGGCTGTGCGATCTGCTGAGCACGAAAACGGAGGCGACTATGGTGATCACCATAATCAGCAATATGAAGAGCCCAAGCAGCTCGACTGTGAAAGCCGTGTCTTTCCTGTTGTTCATCTTCGTCTCTCCGTGTTGACTGAAGACGACCCGCTGTCCGTCCTGACAGTCAGTATGCCGTTATCGTCTATTTCAAATTCGAGCGTATCTGTCTTGCCTATTTCAAGAGCCATGGCGGGATCCACGCCCGCGCCCGGCTCGGTGTATTCTTCAAGAAGTCTTCCTTCGTCCATGTAGAACTTCTGCTCATATCCGTCGCAGCTGATAACAAGGCATTCCCTGCCCGACCTTTCTTCGACGCTGATCTCATTGAAGTCGCTGTCCCTGACGCTGCTCACGATATATGAGAGGACCGCGCGCGTATTGCCGCTTCTGTCCTGGAGTTCGACGGAATGCTGATACCCCCTCGCCGAGAAAACGACAAGGCAAAGTATGACCGCGAACAGCACCGTGGTCGTAAGAGCGATTATTACGTCTCTGAGTGTCTTTAAACGCTGCGGCATATCATTTGTCCTTAAGGTATATTACTTTGATCTCAGGCGGAAGATTCTCGGCGTACGGTATGTAGACGATGCGGTAATCTTCTGTGTTGACCGCGAGGCCGTAGTTTTCGATCAGATAGTCAAGGCTCTCAGGATAGGCCCCTTCTATCACATAGCACTGGAGCGCCCTCGCGTATACCGTATCCCTTATGGATTCCGTCTGCTCGGCCATATTGTTCTTAGTCCTTGCTCCCGCCCACGCCAAGACTGCGGCGATGAGTATCACCGCGGCAAGCACCAGCGCGATAATGAACTTTTTGCCTGCAGCAGACTTCATGCTTCCGGTTCCGTCCTTTACATTAACCTATCGAATTCATGATGCCGATAAGAGGCACCATAAGGCTTATGAGCATTATGCCGATGAATATCATCAGAACGCCTGTCAGGAGCGGCTCAGCGGTGTTTGCGATGAGTCCCGTGATCCTTTCGATGCTGTCTCTGAGGTTCGTCATTATCTTCTGCATTATCTCATCAAGCATGCCCGATCTTTCTGCCGGTATCAGCATCCTGTTGTTTGTCTGATCGTAGAGTTTCTCTTCATAAGCGGTCTGGGAGAAACTCATGCCCGCAGCCATCTTGTCCGCGCAGCGCTGCAGTTTCTCTCTGAGAGCGGCCCCTTCAACGACAGGCATGCTCTTTATGAGCGCCTCGTCCTGATGCTCTCCGCTTGAGAGGAACATCTCGAAGCACGATGTGAACCTGTAAAGATCCAGGTCTTCAAACAGTTCCCTGAAAAGACCAAAGGCGGAAAGCGCTTTTCTCACTTTCTCCTTCTTTCCGTTCTTCCACATGTAAATGCCGGCCAGCATCACGACGACCAGAATGATCATGATGACCAGCATGATCTTGCAGAGCGTGAACGGCACGTTGATGTATCCGAACGAAGAAGCCGCGAGACCGCCCGTCAGGTTGTTGTACACTCCGTAGAACGCCGGGAACACCAGAGCCAGCATGAGCGCGAGCACCGCGATGACCATAAAGAGCAGGATCACCGGATACCTCACGGCAGATGTCAGCGTGTTCTTCAGGCTGTTTTCGGTCCTGTAATATCCCGACAGATGGAAGAGCGTCTTCTCTATGCGGCCGGTCTGCTCCGCCGATTCGACCATGTCCACTGCGTAATCAGGAAAGGCTTCCGAAGCTCTCATCGCGTCGCCGAGAGGCATGCCCACAGAAAGCTCATCGCATATCTTCTGAAGCGCGCCGCTCATGACGCGGTCCGCGGGATCGACCTCCTCCATCAGAAGAGATGCCGCCTCCGGTACGGATATGCCTGATTTGACCATCATGGCCATGTTCTCGAAGAACGATCCGAGTTCCGTATAACTCAGCTTCCCCGAATTATCTTTGGTACCTAAGCTCATTTGTCATGGCTCCTTTCGTATCAGAACTGGTAGACGTCCAGGTAATTGGACCCGTCACCTATGAATCTGCTGTCTGAACCGTTGGCTGAGAACGTCAGGTCCAGACGGTTCCATTCGTCCTGGCTGACCTCGAACTCCACGGCCACCCAGCCGGACTCCTCCGTATAGTACATGTTCCACGCGTGATAGAGGTCTCCGCTGTTGCCGACGTATCCGAAGATGATCTTTGTTGGGATGCCATGGCTCCTCAGCATCGACGCCGCAAGCGACGCGTAGTCGAAACATATGCCCTTGCCCTCTTCAAGCGTGCTGTCCGGATCCGGGATGTATCCGGGCTGTATGTTTTCAGCCTTTTTCTTGTCGTATTTGATGTTCTTGCAGACGTAATCGTATACGTGCGTGATGAAATCATTCGCATCCGTCGATTCCGCCGCAAACTCCGCCGCCTTTTTCACGCAGTCCGATGACTCATCGTAGTCGGCGTACTGGCTCGGTCTGAGGAACGGATCGAATTCATCCTCCATGTCGACATTCGCGGTACAGCAGTACAGCTCGCTGTACTTGGTGTCGACTATGTTCTTCATGACCTTTATCGTATATGTGCCGTTGCCCAGCTGGAGCGGGAACACCTGCTCCTTGCCGAGCACGACATCGTATGTGTAGACCTCGTCGTCCTTGAACACCTGAAGCTTGGTCTTGGCGTCGGAATTGCAGACGAGCGCAAAGTAGCCTTTGTCAACTCCCGAAAGATCGACCAGGACCTCTTCATTGCCCTGCGCCTGCGATTCGTCATACACTGCGTCCCTGAAATCCGGCACGTCATAGACGGACTCCTGATCAGACGGAGTATCCGCCGGAGAAGGCGCCGCGTCACCGCCGCCTCCGCATGAGACGAAAAGCGTCATGATCATGAGCGACAGGAATGCCGCTATCGTATTCATTCTGAACATGGATCGTTCACTTTTCATCAGCGTACCTTGCGAAATCGCATCCGCAGAAATTCTGTCTGTAAAGACCGTACTTCTTTGACAGTTCCACGCTGCGGCCGAATCCGTTCTTCTTCTTGAAATCTATATCCAGAAACTTCACGCCCGTATCTTCTTCAAGAGCGAGGCCGAGTTCCCTGATCTTTTCATAGTTTTTGTGCGGGCTTACCGACATGGTCGTAGTGAAATACTCCATCCCGAGCTCTTTTGCCATCCTGGCTGTCTCGGTCAGTCTCAGCGCGAAACAGAGTTCGCAGCGCCTGCCGCCCTCCGGCTCATCCGCCAGTGGGAGAGCCTTTTCGATGAATCTTTCAGGCTCATAGGCTCCTTCCAGGAATCCGGCGGTATACATGTCCCTGTGTTCTTCATTGAACGCTCTCAGGAACTGCAGCAGTGTGTCGCGCCTAAGGTAATATTCTTCTCTGTCGGTAATGTTTGGATTATAATAATACAGGGTCAGAGAGAAGTCTTCAGCGGTCCTCTCAACGCATGACGTAGAGCATGGGCCGCAGCACGCATGCATGAGCACGCTTGGCTTTTTAGGCAGGAGCGCGGCGCCCGGGATATCTCCGGTCAGGTTATTCATATCTTCTCCCGGTATGCACGGCATACAGCCTGACGTTTTCTTCAATGCTCTCTTCCCTTCCGCATCACATAGATGATGCCCATATATAACCATAATATTATAGCACATCCGGAGGCTCAGTGAACACATGCAGGGCGGCGAAAGATACAATTCAATAAGCAATTATCTGAAGTCGGAGTTCGGCCGCAAGACAGTCAAACTCAGCATAGACGCGGGTTTCACATGCCCCAACAGAGACGGCACCCTTGGATACGGCGGCTGCGCTTTCTGTTCCGGAGGAGGTTCGGGCGAACTCGCTGCCCATGCCGGCCGGGGCGGATACGGTATCGGCTCATCGATAACAGAACAGATCGACAGGCTTTCCGCCAAGTGGCCCGACGCGTGCTATCTGGCGTATTTCCAGTCTTTTACCAACACTTATGCCCCGGCAGACACGCTCAGGGAGATATATTATTCCGCTCTTGAAGACCCGAGGATAAGCGGCATCGCGATCGCGACGCGTCCGGATTGCCTGGGCGATGACGTCCTTGATCTTCTTGAAGAGATCAACATGGACCATTTTATGTGGGTCGAGCTTGGTCTGCAGAGCGTTCACGACAGCACACTCAATGCCATGAACACCTGTTATACTGTCAGGGATTATGATGAGGCGGCGGAGGCTCTGGCAAAGCGCGGGATACGCGCAGTCACGCATCTCATACTCGGACTGCCCGGCGAGACCGAAGATATGATGCTGGAGTCGGTCAGGCATGTTTGCGGCCGCCCGCTCTTCGGCATCAAGCTCCATCTGATGAATATAATAAAGACATCGCCTCTGTATGAGACGATGCCCGATTATGTGCCTTTCAATTCAATGGAAGAATATGTCGATCTTGTCGTGCGCTGTCTGGAGATCATCCCGCCTGATGTCACGATACACAGACTGACGGGCGACGTGCCCCGCAGGCTTCTCGTCTCTCCTGAATGGAGTTTCAGGAAGCGCACCATCCTGAACGCGATAAACCGTGAGCTCGCCGTCAGGGATACACGTCAGGGATCGGCCCTGTAAAAAAGCCTCCGCACTGAACTGACCCCAAAATGTTAGACACATTTTGGCAGGACACTAGGCTACTAACAAGGACTGAATTCTGTACTGAACAGGGCTCAGT
>JBGUKZ010000058.1:0-3147 GCA_045114795.1 Anaerovoracaceae bacterium | reverse complement strand
TGGGTGCATCTCGGAGCCGATGAAAATGGCATCACGATGAATCAATACTTCATCGACAACCCGGATATGGTCGTCGGTGAGATGAAGATGGTCAGCGGTCCGTTCGGACCCGAGCCGACATGTGAACCTTATGAGGATCAGACTCTTGCAGACGGGCTGAATGAAGCGATACAGAATATCCACGCGGAGATAACGGAGGTCGAGTTCGACGACCTTGTTGACGAGGGCGAAGACAACAGCATTCCGGCAGATCCGAGCGTCAGAAATTTCTCCTATACGGTCATCGACGGAAAGGTGTATTACCGAGTAAACAGCCGAATGAACCCTGCGGAGGTCTCCGTTACCGCTGAAAACCGAATCAAAGGAATGATCCGCATCCGCGACTGTGTTCGGGAGCTCATCGAGTACCAGATGGAGGACTATCCTGACGAGCAGATCGCGGCAAAGCAAAAGGAACTGAACGACCTCTACGATGATTTCAGTAAGAAGTACGGTCTGATCAATTCCCGCGCGAACAACTCGGCGTTTAGTCAGGACAGCTCATATTACCTGCTCACTTCTCTTGAGAACCTTGACGATGAGGGCAATTTTGTCGGCAAGGCGGATATGTTCAGCAAAAGAACCATCCGTCAGAAGGTCATCGTTACAAGTGTTGATACCGCGTCGGAAGCATTGGCTCTGTCACTTGCCGAAAAGACGAAGGTGGATATGCCGTATATGTGTGAACTGACCGGCAAGACGGAAGAAGAAATCGCGGAAGAACTGAAAGGCGTTATATTCTTAAATCCGCTGAACAGAGGCGACGATGATGTAGTGCGACCGAAGTATCTGCCTGCTGACGAGTATCTCTCCGGCAACATCCGTGAAAAGCTCGAATGGGCGAAACGAAGCGCGGAACTCTACCCTGAAGACTACACGGTGAACGTGCAGGCGCTCGAGCAGGTTATGCCTAAAGATTTGTCAGCAAGTGAGATTTCTGTTCGTCTCGGCTCCACCTGGATTCCGGTCGATGACGTCAACAACTTTATGTGGGAGCTCTTCGGCACCCCGTGGTGGCAGCGTAGGAACATTCAAACACATTTCGCGGCATACACGGGAGACTGGAGCATCGACGGTAAATCCTACGACAGAGGCAACGTCAAGGTGTATAACACCTACGGGACCGGCAGAGTCAACGGCTACAAAATCCTTGAAGAAACGCTGAACCTCCGCGACGTCCGCGTCTTCGACTATATCGAGGACGAGAACGGAAAGCGAACTCCCGTGCTCAACAAGAAAGAGACAGCTATCGCACAAGGCAAGCAGCAGTTGATCAAGGAGGCGTTCGCCGAATGGATCTGGAAGGACTCCGACAGACGCACACGGCTCTGTAAACTCTACAATGAGAAGTTTAATTCGACGCGTCCGAGAGAATACGACGGAAGTCATTTGAACTTTGTCGGTATGAACCCCGAGATCACGCTCCGTCCGCATCAGGTCAACGCTATCGCACACATTCTCTACGGCGGGAACACGCTCCTCGCACACGTCGTTGGTGCCGGGAAGACCTACGAGATGGTAGCCGCAGCTCAAGAGTCGAAACGGCTCGGATTATGCCGCAAAAGTCTCTTCGTTGTCCCGAACCATCTGACCGAACAATGGGCGTCGGAATATCTTCAGCTCTATCCGAGCGCGAATATCCTTGTTGCCTCCAAAAAGGACTTTGAGACGAAGAACCGTAAGAAGTTCTGCGGCAGGATCGCCACGGGAGATTATGACGCTATTATCATCGGACACAGCCAGTTTGAGAAGATTCCGATGTCAACAGAGCGACAGATCGCTATGCTCGAACAGCAGGAACGTGAGATACTGCAAGGAATCGAAGAGCTGCGCCGCAACAGAGGCGAAAACTTCTCCATCAAAGCGATGGAGAAAGCCCGCAAGTCGATCAAGCAGAAGCTCGAAAAGCTGAACGATCAGTCCCGGAAGGATGACGTTGTGACCTTCGAAGAACTCGGCGTTGACCGACTGTTCATCGACGAGGCGCACTATTACAAGAACCTTGCCGCGTTCACGAAAATGAGGAACGTCGGCGGTATCAGCCAGACCGAAGCGATGAAAAGCTCTGATTTGTATATGAAGTGCCGCTATCTTGATGAGCTCACGGGCGGTCGAGGCGTTGTCTTTGCGACAGGTACTCCTATATCAAACAGCATGGTCGAAATGTACACGATGCAGAAATACCTTCAGTACGGAACGCTTGCACGAAACGACCTCGTTCATTTTGACAGTTGGGCGTCCACTTTCGGCGAGACCGTGACTGCAATAGAACTCGCACCTGAAGGCAACGGATACCGGGCGAAGACGCGATTTGCCAAGTTCTACAACCTCCCCGAACTGATGAGTATGTTCAAGGAAGTCGCGGACGTGCAGACGGCTGATATGCTTCATCTTCCCGTACCGAAAGCGAATTACCACAATATCGCTCTGAAACCGTCTGAACACCAAAAAGAAATGGTAGAGGGCTTGTCGGAACGCGCTGAACGAGTGAGAAACCGTATGGTGAACTCCAGTGAAGATAATATGCTCTGTATCACCAACGACGGACGAAAGCTCGCGCTTGACCAACGGCTCCTTAACCCGTTGCTTCCCGACAGCGAGACCGGCAAGGTTTCCGCCTGTGCGGAGAACGTGTACGAGATCTGGAAACGCACCGAGGCAGACCGCTGTACTCAGTTGGTATTCTGTGACCTCTCCACCCCAAAGGGCGACGGCTCTTTCAACGTTTACGACGACTTGAAAGCAAAGCTTATCGTCAAAGGTATTCCAGACTCAGAGATCGCGTTCGTTCATTCGGCTGAAACCGAGACCAAGAAGAAAGAGTTGTTCGGCAAGGTGCGAAGCGGACAGATCAGAGTTTTGATTGGTTCTACTCAAAAGATGGGTGCCGGGACAAACGTGCAGAAGAAACTCATCGCCTTGCACCATTTGGATTGTCCGTGGAGACCGGCTGACCTCCAACAGCGTGAAGGGCGTATCATCCGACAAGGCAACGATAACCCGGAGGTCGAGATCTACACCTACGTCACGGAAAACACTTTCGACAGCTATCTGTATCAGTTGGTGGAGTCAAAGCAGAAATTCATCGGACAGATCATGACGAGCAAG
>JBGUKZ010000057.1:0-4249 GCA_045114795.1 Anaerovoracaceae bacterium | reverse complement strand
GCCGCTTGTGGGCTTTGTGCCTGCAGGCGGCTTTTTTCATTTCCCTTCGTCAATCCGCCTATCTCACCTCCAGTGGAAAGTGACTGGAGGTATCCCTTATGACCAATGAACAAAAAGAACAGATTAAAATGCTCCGGGACTCCGGCTACGGATATGCCACGATCGCAGAGGCACTCGGCCTGACGAAGAATCAGGTATCTGCCTTCTGCCGCAGGAATAACCTCTCCGGAAACACCGCTGATCCGGATAAAAAGGAAACGCCGAACGTGGGTTGTTGCCGCTGCTGCGGAAAGCCCCTCGTGCAGGTCTCCGGCAGGAAAGAGGCAAAGTTCTGCTCTGACGCCTGCCGGAATAAGTGGTGGAACGCCCATCTCGATCAGGTCAACCGCAAGGCCATCTATGAATACACCTGCCCCTGCTGCCACAAGCCCTTCACGGCTTACGGCAACAGCAAGCGGAAGTACTGCTCCCACGAGTGCTATATCCGAGCCCGGTTCAAAGGTGGTGATGGACATGAATGAGGATCAGTTCGAGCGCGAAATGCTCTATCAGGCCACCATGAATATGTTTCAGGGCATGCTGAAGGCAGGCGTTATTACCGAGGAGCAATACGCCATAATTGATACAAAAATGCTCGAAAAGTACCGGCCATTATTGGGTACATTATTCTCAGAAAACGCTTGCTATGTGTCCTCTTTAGAGTGATGTATAGACCTGTGAAAGGAGCTGATTTTATGGCAAAAATACGAAAAATCGAGCCCGTGATGCCGACGCTGCCGACCCGGAAAAAGGTCGCTGCGTATGCCAGAGTGTCGATGGAAACTGAACGGCTCCACCACTCGTTATCAGCGCAGGTCAGCTACTACAGCGACCTGATCCAGCGCAACCCGGAATGGGAATACGCAGGCGTCTATGCTGACGACGGCATCACAGGCACAAAGGCGAATAGCCGAGAGGAATTCCAGCGCATGCTGGAGGATTGCGAGGCCGGGAACATTGATATCATCCTGACCAAGTCCATATCAAGGTTTGCCAGAAACACGGTAGACCTTCTGGAGACCGTCCGGCACCTGAAGGAGCTGGGCGTTAGCGTTCGTTTTGAGAAGGAGAACATCGACTCCCTCTCAGGCGACGGCGAGGTTATGCTGACGCTGCTGGCCTCCTTCGCGCAGGAGGAAATCACCAGCCTCAGCAACAACGTGAAATGGGGTATTCGGAAGCGCTTTGAAAAAGGCATCCCGAACTTCCGGAACAAGATCCTCGGTTACGAATGGGAGGACGACCACCTTGTGGTGGTTCCAGAGGAAGCGGCCATCGTGAAGCGCATCTTCCAGAACTTTCTTGACGGCAAATCACGTCTGGAAACGGAGCGCGAGCTGAACGGCGAGGGCATCACCACAAAGGCCGGATGCAAATGGTGCGATTCCAACATCAAGGTCGTCCTCTCCAACATCACCTACACCGGGAACCTGCTTCTGCAGAAGGAGTACATCGAAGATCCCATCACGAAGAAGCGCCGGAAGAACAAGGGCGAGCTTCCGCAGTACTTTGTGGAGAACACCCACGAGGCGATCATCGACATGGAGACCTTCCAATATGTGCAGGACGAGATGGCAAGACGCCGCAAGCTCGGTGCCCTTGCCAACAAGAGCCTGAACACCTGCTGCTTTACCGGCAAGATCAAATGCCCCTACTGCGGCTTCAGCTACATGCACCACATCCGCAAACGTGAGAACGGCACCGAGAATTACTGGAAGTGCGGCACCACCAAGAAGAAGGATGGCCGCTGCCCGGTCAAAGGCGGCATCCGGGACGACAAGCTGAGGATAGCCTGCGCGGACGCCCTCGGCTTAGACGAGTTTGATGAGACCGCCTTCCTCGCGCAGGTAGACCACATCGAAGTTCCCAAACGCTACCAGATCAAGATCCACTTGAAGGACGGCAGGATCATCCCGAAGGACTGCACTCCAACCGGCCATCAGGACTGCTGGACGCAGGAATACCGGGACAAGGTTTCCGAGCAGCGCAGGAAGAACGGTACGAATCCGAAGGGAGCCTCCTGCTTCACCGCCAAGATCAAGTGCGCAGAATGCGGAAACAACTACAGGCGGCAGACTCGCAAGAGAAGCACCGGAGAGAAATACTACCTATTTGCCTGCGCGACCACCAAGGACTGCAGCAACAACTGCATCCACGAGGATGTCCTGAAGGAGCTGGCAGCCGAGGCGCTTAGCCTTTCCGCATTTGACGACGCCGCTTTCACGGATCTGGTCGACCACGTAGACATCGCACCCGGAGGCCACATCACCTTCTTTTTGAAGGACGGCACCTGCAAGGCAATGACCTACAGCACAAAGCGCCGGATGCCCAAGTGGACGGAGGAACGCAGGAAGAAACAGGGTGACGCCATCCGCGCTTCCTTTACAGAAGAACGGCGGCAGAGAATGAGCGAAACC
This sequence comes from Anaerovoracaceae bacterium, assembly GCA_045114795.1. Classification (GTDB taxonomy): domain Bacteria; phylum Bacillota; class Clostridia; order Peptostreptococcales; family Anaerovoracaceae; genus Crickella. The sequence goes on along the minus strand of JBGUKZ010000057.1, from coordinate 1,793 downwards.
ATGAAGAAGGTAAGGAGGGAGAGATATTGGCACAGCACAGGAAAGTCAAAACGATCCCAGCAACCCTGACGCGCTTCACCTCTGCTCCGATCACTGAGCAGAAAAAGCGCCGGGTGGCCGGTTACGCCCGTGTCTCAACCGATCACGACGATCAGTTCACGAGCTACGAGGCACAGATCGATTACTACACCAAATACATCGAGAGCCGGGACGATTGGGAGTTTGTTCAGGTCTATACCGACGAGGGCATCACCGGCACCAGCACCAAGCGGCGCGAGGGTTTCCGGACAATGGTCGCTGATGCGCTGGACGGCAAGATTGACCTCATCGTTACGAAGTCAGTCAGCCGATTTGCCCGTAACACGGTCGACAGCCTGACCACCATTCGCCAGCTCAAGGAGAAAGGCATCGAGGTCTATTTTGAAAAAGAAAACATCTGGACATTCGACGGCAAGGGCGAGCTGCTGCTCACAATCATGTCCTCGCTGGCGCAGGAAGAAAGCCGGAGCATTTCTGAGAACTGCACATGGGGACAGAGGAAGCGCTTTGCAGACGGCAAGGTCTCCGTAGCCTACAAGCGGTTCCTCGGTTATGACAAAGGCGCTGACGGCAATCTGGTCATCAACCCGGAGCAGGCCGTTACCATCCGGCGCATCTACCAGCTTTTCCTTCAGGGAATGACCTACAACAGCATAGCACAGGAGCTCACCAAAGACGGGGTGCTCACACCGGGCGGCAAGACCAAGTGGAGCATCTCCACGGTCAGAAGCATCCTCTCAAACGAGAAGTACAAGGGTGACGCCCTGCTGCAGAAATCCTACACGGTCGACTTCCTGACCAAGAAGACAAAGATCAACGAGGGCGAGATTCCGCAGTACTACGTCGAAGGCAACCACGAAGCCATCATCGACCCGGACGTGTTCGAAATGGTGCAGCGCGAGATTGAGCGGCGCGGCAAGGGAAAGAAATACCACAGCGGAGTCCACGCCTTCTCCAGCAAGATTAAATGCGGCGAGTGCGGCTGCTGGTACGGCTCAAAGGTCTGGCACTCCAACAGCAAATACCGGAAGGTCATCTGGCGGTGCAACCACAAATACGACGGCGACAAGACCTGCCGCACACCGCACCTGACGGACGAGGAGATTCAGGCCGCCTTCCTTAAGGCGGTAAACAAGCTGCTGGAGACGAAGGGTGAGGTTATCGCAAACGGCTACGCCATGATCCCCGTCCTCTTTGACACCACAGCGCTTGAGGCTGAGCACGATGAGCTCCTGCAGGAAACGCAGGTGGTTTCCGACATGGTGCAGCAGTGCATTTACGAAAACGCCCACGTTGCTCTGGATCAGGCCGAATACCAGAAACGGTACGACGCCCTGACGCAGCGCTTCGACAAGGCCAAGGCTCGCCTTGAGGAAGTCACCGAGGAGATCAGCCAGAAACAGACCCAGCGTGCCAATTACGAAGCCTTTCTGAAGGCCTTTGAAAGGCTGCCGGATCAGCTGCCTGAATTCACGCTGAAAACTTGGCACGGGCTGGTGGACTACGTCACGGTCTATGCCGAGGACGACATCCGGTTTACCTTCAAGAACGGGCAGGAAGTAAAAGCCTGACACCCGGACATAAATCAAGCTCCCGATCATCGGATTTTCACCGGTGGCCGGGAGCTATTTTGATTTCGTGAAACTGGAATTTGAGTCTCTGTAAAGCTGGAATTAACCCATACAATTATTTTAATTTAGAGGTTCTTACGCAATTATCCGTATTTTGTAATTTTTCAATACTGGAATGCCAGT
>JBGUKZ010000056.1:0-18451 GCA_045114795.1 Anaerovoracaceae bacterium | reverse complement strand
AATCTCCCCCTATATGGGGAGACTTAACCGCTCCTCCTGTCGCTCTTACATTAAGGTACGCTCAGACCATCAAAGGTCTGGCGTGATTTTTTTATCGGCTGCGCTTCGATGCTTCTTCGATGACATTCCGCGGTTTTCCCTTCGACAGGCTCAGGGACCGCTCAGGGACCGCGTAGGGGCATTGCGGGTGCTGAGCATGTCGAAGCTCAGGGACCGTGGGGAGAGTGGTTCAGGACCGCTTGGGGGCTCTGGGGATGTGTTGGGGGCGACTGACAGGAGAAGCTTGAGGTGTCCCCCTCTATACTGGCCCCCCATAAGGGGGGCTAAAGTATAAGAGGGGGCCTCGCGCACCTGTCAGTCGGGAGACGAAAAAAATAGCACTTTGATGAAAAAAAACTCTCAAAGGATGATGTTTTCTCGATTATTATCTGTACTTTTGTGGAGTCAAATATCTAACCTACGAGCGCTAACGGTCTTGCGCATGAAAGAGACCTAAAACTAAATAAAACTAACAACATGAAAAAGATTAGAAAAGAGGATTTCGCAATCCTGAATGAGAGTGAGATGAACGAGACAAAGGGTGGAATCCGTGTTGAGAGACCCATCGGTTTCTGCGGTAAAGAGGAGTTCATCTTCTGTTACGCTAACTACAAGGTAGATATTCCTACTCTTCCTTATGACAGAGAAGTGCTCTTGGAGCCTTAATAGTTAGGCTCTTGCACCGTGAAGTAACATTTCACTGGAGTTAGAAATCTTATGATCATGGGATTCGCCGTTTCTGTAAAGAATGGCGAATCTCTTAAATGCTTACGATGATGTTGAAGGTGTTATCTAAATGTGATTTTTATTATCTGAAGAGAGATCACCAATGCTACCTCCTGCATATTCCCACCATGACGGTGGTGAACCTGAAGGAGGATACGGTTGTCGATCAGTTCTTTGTCCAACTGACAGGACAAGGCCGTTTCTTCGACGATGAGGAGTTCCAGAGTCTTGAAGAGGAGGTGCTGGAGGTATTCCCCGTTTTCAGTCAGAGCTTTGAATCGAAAGGTGATGATGATTCTTATTCGATGCAGGATGTGATCTTGCCAATCTCGGGCAAGTGTAACCTGAGGTGTACCTATTGCTTCGCCCAGAACAAAGGCGACTTCGGGTTCGGTGATATCACGCCGGAGAACTGCCATGAGATCATTGATTATATCATGGCGCATGCGGATAAGGACATGCAGTGCCGACTCAATTTCTTCGGCGGTGAGCCCATGCTCCGGATGGATACCATAGACGCCGTGCTTAACTATATATCCGAGAAATACGCTGACAGGAACGTGGGGTATGGTATCACAACCAACGGCACGCTGTTCACCGACGAGAATATCGAGTACTTCAAGAACCACCATATCGATATCCTCTACAGCTATGACGGTCCTGAGGAGTTTACGACCCATCGGGTATTCCCGAACGGGAAGCGTAGCAACGACCTTGTGCTGAAGAATATCCTGAAGGTGAAGGCGGCCGGTGTGAAGTTCCAGATGAGGGCGACCATCCCAAGCGACTGCGAGTGCATGTGGAAAGTCTACGACTACTTCGAGAACCTGGGCATGCCTTTCTCTGCCGTGCCTGCCTATAAGTCGAGGAACGTGAACAGGGCGTGCGTTTACGACGAGCGTCTGGAATCGTTCAAGAAACAGTATGAGGAGCTGATCGAGTACTATATCCGTCGCATAGACAACGGACAGCCCGTTCACTGTATGTCGATCAGGGAACAGATAGACACGCTCGATAACCACAGGACACACCTGAGAGCCTGCTCTTCGGCAAAGTACATGTTCTCGATCGTTGATTCTGGCGAGATCTTCAGTTGCGAGCATCTGGCCTACGACAAGAAGTATGCCATCGGTGATATCCGTCATGGCATTGACGTAGAGAAGATGAAGGAGTACCGTCCTGACTCGGTCCATAAGATCGAGAGCTGCCGCGACTGCTGGGCCAAGTATCTGTGTTCTGGAGGATGCTATTCCGAGAAGCTGCTGGTCGGACGGCAGCACGATGCACTCCCGCCCGATGAGTGTGAGATGCAGAAGATGCGGTGGAACTTCCTGCTTTCAGTATATGTCTATCTGAAGACGAGACAGAGAGAGAAGAAGATGAAGAGTCAAAGCTAAGGACTCGGAAAAGAAATCATAACCTAACAGACCGCCCTCCGAAAGTATTCTACAGTCTTTCGGAGGGCGGTTCGTGATGTGTCAGGGAATGGGCTTAGAACTTGTAGTCGAGGCCGATGCCGACAACGTTGTTGGTGCGGCTGTAGACATCCTGACCTTCGTATGGCGTTCCCAGATAGTTCGGCTGCTTGTGGGTGTAGTCACTGTAGAGTGTGCAGAAGTAGCTGACGTTCAGGCGAAGCTTGTCGGAGATGTTCCAGGCACCTCCGCAGCCAACGCTATAGCTGTCGCAGGCGAAGGAGGTGTTCTGCTGGTAGCCGTCAGAGAGACCATAGTCGGTACGCTGACCGCCACAGCTGACGGTGAACTTCTTGTTGATGTCGTACTCCACACCAGCGAGCACCTCGTGTGTGCCGTGCTTGAGCTCCTTCTGACGGTTGTCGGCCATCTGGGCGTGCTTGTCGTCGAAGAAATGGTATTCCAGTGCAGCGCGCAGCTGTGGGGTGAACTCATAACCGACAGCAGCCACGAAGAGTGAAGGCATGTCGTAGCGTACATGCTCGTCGGGCATGTAGTTCTTGATCTTGTCAGCCATCTGGTCGCCCATGGCTGTTGCCAGAGCACTCAGTGTGGCTGCGTTGCCCATCTGCTCGGAGAGTGCCTTGATATCGGTCTTCTGTCCCAGCATGGTGACGCTCAGTGCCTTCGTGTCGTTCTTGGTGTTGATCTTCGAACGGAACTCATAGCGGGCGGCGATGGTGAGCGGTCCTTGGTGGTAGTCGAAGCTGACGATGGGAGAGAAGCCCCAGGCACGCTGGGTGACATCGAGCTGCAGATCCATGAGCTGCTGACCGCCTAACTGCTGATGAGTCGTGGCCGTGACATAGCCTTTGTTGTAGCCGTCGTAGTAGTTGGCACGCAGACCGATGGAGGCGGCGAAACAGTCGTTGATCTTACGGGTGATATTGATCTGTCCGCCGTAGATGTACTGCTTGCCTTTCACCTCAGAGTCGATATCGTACATCTCGGGTGTGATGATGGGACTCTGAGGGTTGGCCATGAAGGTTGCGACCGACTTCTCAAAGATCTTTCCCATCGTCATGGCATTGAACATGGGAATGCCTTCTTCGTATTTCACGAAGCCGCCACTACCCACGATACCGATCATGGATGAGAACACCCACTTGTCTTTCTTGTACGAGGCGAAGAGGGCTGGCACGATAGGAGCAGAAGCCTTACCGTTGAACTTCTGATGGATGTCGTAGCCCTGGTAGCCCAGTTGCGGATTGGCCAGGAAGTGGGGGATGGTGGTCTCGATATCGCGGTTCTGCCAGGGTTTCTGGAAGTTGAGCGAGAGCTGGAGACCATCGTGTCCCCAGGCGAGACCTGCAGGGTTGCTGTATGCCGCATCGATCTCCGTAGAGGCTCCGCGAGCGAACATACGGTCGAATGCTATGTGATAGTTTGTGTTGGTCATCAGACCACCGGCCTTGACGGCGGAGGTGACAGCCATCGTAAAGATGGTAATAATAAGAACTTTTTTCGTCATTTTTTCGGGTTTGTGATAAAATTGGCGGCAAAGGTAGCAATAAATCAGGAGAAAACCGAAAAAATGACGAAAAAAAACGCATAAACGGACAGTTCCTTAAGCTGTCCGTTCCTTAAAGCGGTCGAGAAGCCACTGTTTTTGCTCGGCAATGGTCATGTGGCTGTTGTCGAGCTCGATAGCGTCGTCAGCCTTGCGCAGCGGACTCACTTCGCGGTGTGAGTCGATATAGTCGCGCTCCTGGACATTCTTCAGGATATCGTCGAAGTCGGCAGGCATGCCCTTGGCCTTCAGCTCGTCGAAACGACGCTGGGCGCGTACCTCGGCAGAGGCGGTGACGAAGATCTTCAGCTCGGCATCGGGGAACACGGTGGTGCCGATGTCACGGCCGTCCATGACCACTCCCTTGTCCTTGCCCATCTGCTGTTGCTGGGCGACCATGGCGGCGCGCACGAAGCCGACGGCGGCGATAGGACTCACATGACTGCTCACCTCGAGGGAGCGGATCTCCTGTTCCACGTATTCGTCGTTCAGGTAGGTGTCGGGGCGTCCTGTCTCTGGGTTGAACTTGAAACTGATATGGATATGGGGCATCTCGGCCTCCAGCTCGTCGGTCTTGACGCTGCCATCCTCGTTGAACAGTCCCTGACGGAGGGCGTAGAGGGTGACACTGCGGTACATGGCGCCTGTGTCGACATAGACATAGCCCACCTCACGGGCGAGATCCTTGGCCATGGTGCTCTTTCCGCACGATGAATGGCCGTCGATGGCAATAGTGATTTTCTTCATATGGTTGTTCTTTTGTTAATGATTACAGTGTATAAGCCACATTGATGAGCAGACTTCCGGCCGATACATGGTACTTGCCATAGCCGATATTCAACTTGAAGCGCTCGAGTTGCAGACCAGCGCCGAGTGAGAGACCCGCACCGTGGGCACTGTCGCCCTCGGCGTCGCTGATAGTCATCTGGTGGGCACGACGGAAGTTATAGCCCGCGGCGATGTAGATGGTCTCACTGAGCAGGATGTCGACACCCATGGCGAGGTGACGACCGAAACTCTCTTCCCAGTCGGTCAGTCGACTGAGCGTGGCGGAGAAGCGGAGCGGGGCATTCGCAAGTCGTTTGCTGACACCCACCTGCAGGTCGAAGGGGATACGCTCGAACGTATCGTCGTAGGCTTTCACCTGTCCGCCGAGGTTACGGGCCACAGCCGAGATGCTCAGGGCACGCGCCTCGTCGTAGTAGTTGGCACCGATATCGACGCCAACGGCCAGCGAACTGTAGCCGGCGATCTTCGACGAGATGACCTTGGCCGTGACGGCTCCTGAGAGCGTGTTGGTGAGCGCATAGGCAAAGGTGCCGCCGATGGCGATGTCACGGGCGGAGAACGTGCCGAGCTCCTGGCTGTCGCTCGTGGTCTCCTTCATCGACCCGTAGTCCATATACTGTCCTGTCACACCCCACGTCCCTCTGTCGCCGGCAGCCCTGATGAAGGCGGCACTGGCCGTCTTCGTTCCCTCCATGTAGGTCATGTAGTTGAGGTTGATGGTGCGGTCGCTCACACCGTTGATAAGTGCCGGGTTGTGGAAGATGAGCGTGGCATCGTTGTCAGTGATGGAGATGTTCTCGCCACCGAGGGCCGCCACATGTGCGCTGACTGGCAGTCGCAGGAAGTTGTAGGCTGTCTGGCTCTCCTGTGCTCGGGTCAGTAGCGCAAGAGACAGAAAAACGGCGGCGGAAACAGTTCTTCTCATCTAATTTTTAATAAAATCGCTGCAAAGTTACGCATAAATTACAATTTCTTTGTATCTTTGCATGCACTTTTTAGTAAAATAACGGAAGATTCTCGTTTTTATTATGGAGGTTAAGAAAAGTCGCGAAGCGGATCTGGAAGGGCGTCGCGTGCAGGGATTCCTGTTAGGACTGATCGTGGTGCTCGCCCTGTTGTTCGTCGCTCTCGAATGGAATAGCGGCGGCAGTGGGTGGAACTTCTTTGCCGATGACGACGAGCTGGAGGCGGAGATGGAACTCTCGCCGCTGAAGCGCGACAAAGACGAGGTGCCGATGATGCTCCCGCAGCAGCAGAAACAGGAAGAACAGCAGACGGAACAGCTCCGACTGGTGGACGATGACACAGAGCTGCCTATGGAGCCGCCAGTGCCCGAGGAACAGAACCTCCAGGAGAAGCCCGAGGCTCAGAAGACGGAGGAGAAGCCCGAGGTGGTGGATATGTACAATGAGCCGGTTGACTTCCGTGTGGTTGAGGATCTGCCGCAGTTTCCCGGTGGGGCCGCTGAGTTCATGAAGTGGCTGACGAAAAACCTACGCTACCCTGCTTCCGCCCAGCAGCGGAAGGTGAAAGGAAAGGTGGTGGCACAGTTTATCGTGAATACCGACGGTAGCGTGTCAGACCTGGAGGTGGTGGAGCATCTGGACGCGGCATGCGACAAGGAGGTGCTGCGTGTGCTGCAGATGATGCCGAAGTGGCAGGCGGGCGTGATGAACGCCAAGCCCTGTAGGACGAAGGTCCGCATACCGGTGGTGTTCAATTTCTAGTAAGGATTTAGTAAAGATTTGAGATATGTATACATCTGACGAACTATTGAAAAAGGTGAATGAAGCTCTGGAGGCGCTGACCTACGACCGGCAGCCGATGTCGTTGTACGAGCCTATCAGGTATGTGCTCTCGTTGGGAGGCAAACGTGTACGCCCAGTGCTGATGATGCTGGCCTACAACCTGTTCCGCGAGGACCCGGAGCGCATCATGACCCAGGCCATCGGTCTGGAGACCTATCACAACTTCACCCTGTTGCACGACGATCTGATGGATCATGCCGACATGCGTCGTGGCCATGAGACGGTGCATAAGAAATGGAACCCGAACCAGGCCATCCTCTCGGGTGATACCATGCTCCTGCAGGCCTTCGAGCGCATCGAGGCCTGTGAGGTGGATAAGGTGAAGGAGGTGTTCGCCACCTTCCTCCAGACGACCTATGAGATCGGTGAGGGACAGCAGCTTGACGTGGAGTTCGAGACGCGTAATGATGTGACGGAGGACGAGTATATCGAGATGATCCGTCTGAAGACGAGCGTGCTTCTGGCCTGTGCCGTGAAGATCGGTGCGATCCTCGCCGGTGCCTCTGTGGAGGATCAGAACAACCTGTATAAGTTCGGCGAACAGATTGGTCTGGCCTTCCAGCTGCAGGACGATCTGCTCGACGTGTATGGCGACCCGAAGGTCTTTGGTAAGAACATCGGTGGCGATATCACATCGAACAAGAAGACCTATATGCTCATCAATGCCGTTAACCGTGCCGATGAGGCGCAGCGTAAGGAACTGATGGGATGGATCAATGCTGAGACGTTCGATCGCGACGAGAAGGTGAAGGCGGTGACGGCTCTCTATGACCAGATCGGTATCCGTCAGCTCTGTGAGCAGAAGATGGAGGCTTGCTATGCCGAGGCACAGCGCTATCTGGCTCAGGTGTCTGTCGCCGAGGACCGTAAGGCGGAGCTGAAGGCGTATGCCGCAGCGATGATGAAGCGTCAGAGTTAGGATTCTAAGCATGATTGATACGCACTGCCACTTGGATGGCGAGGAGTTCGCTGCCGACCTCGATCTTGTCGTAGCCCGTGCCCGGGAGACTGGGGTGGAGGCCGTTGGTGTGCCAGGCATCGATGCGAAGTCGTGTGAGACCGTCCTCGAGGTGTGTCGTCGTTATCCGGGTTATTGCTATCCGATGTTGGGACTGCATCCTGAGGAGGTGAAGGCCGATTGGCATGAGGTGCTGGCTCAGATAAAACCCTTCCTGACTTCTCATCTTGATACGGTGCAATCCTCGTCACCGTCGGGGAAGACGGGAGGGATGCCTATCGGTGAGGTGGGACTCGACTTCTATTGGAGTCGTGAGTTCGAACAGGAGCAGTTGGACGCCTTCGAGGAACAGGTGCGCTGGTCGGTAGAGCTGGGACTTCCTTTGATGATCCACTGTCGGAAGGCGCAGAACGAGATGGTGGCCATCCTGAAGAAATACAAGGACAATCTCCCTGGTGGTGTGTTCCACTGTTTTACAGGTAATGCCCTGGAGGCGCGCGAACTGTTGCAGTTTGACCGTTTCGTGCTGGGTATCGGTGGGGTGCTGACGTTCAAGAAATCACACCTGCCAGAGGTGCTTCCTGAGGTGGTTCCTCTCGACCGGATCGTGTTGGAGACTGATGCCCCTTATATGGCTCCTGTTCCGATGCGAGGACAGCGTAACGAGCCTGCTTTCGTAGCCTATGTCATGCAGCGTCTGGCTGAGGCTTACGGCATCACGGCAGAGGAGGTGGAACGGCAGACCAATGCAAACTGCGAAAAAATATTAAATATATCTGTCTAATCTACGGATTCTGCGGTAAAAATGCTACCTTTGCATCCGCTAAATACTAAGGAGAGGTGCTCGAGTGGTTGAAGAGGCACGCCTGGAAAGCGTGTAGCCGGCAAAACTGGCTCGCAGGTTCGAATCCTGTTCTCTCCGCAGGATTAAGAACAGGTTCAAAACGCCATAAGGCCATCCTGTTCTCTCCGCTTCTTTCTTTTTTAGCATGCTCACTAACTGACAGGATTATGAAAAGAGTGATTATTCTGTTCTCCCTCATAGGTTTGTTTGCCATTACGCAAACTACAGTTGCTCAAGATAAGACTTCTCAAGACACGATGCTCGTGGCGAATGCTGTCGCAACCGTCGATTCTGTGGCTGTGGCCGACTCGACGCTGGCGGAGGATCTCGTGCTCGAAGACCCTGAGGCTGATGTCGAGAATGGGGGCTTCCATAAACAACTTAAGACAAAGTTTATCGATGGAAACGTGGGGTTCATGTCGCTGGTGGCTCTTGCCCTGGTGCTGGGTCTCGCTTTCTGTATCGAGCGCATCATCTATCTGACGCTCTCGGAGATCAAGGCCAGAAAGCTTATGGAGGATATTGAGCAACACCTGAAGAACGACGATGTGGAGGGTGCTAAGACGCTCTGTCGGAACACCCGTGGCCCTGTGGCAAGTGTGTGTTATCAGGGACTGCTGCATATCGATCAGCCGATAGAGGCTATTGAGCGTAGCATCACGAACTACGGCGGTCTGCAGGCCACTAATCTGGAGAAAGGTTGTTCGTGGATCAAGCTCTTCATCGCCATGGCGCCCTCGCTGGGATTCCTCGGAACGGTGATCGGTATGGTGATGGCGTTCGACCAGATCCAGCAGGCAGGCGATATCGGACCAACCATCGTGGCAGCGGGCATGAAGGTGGCCCTGATCACCACGATCTTCGGTATCGTGGTTGCCCTGATCCTGCAGCTCTTCTACAGTTATATCCTTTCGAAGATTGAGCGTCTGACGGCTCAGATGGAAGAGTCGGCCATCACGCTTCTCGATATCATCTCGGTCTATCAAACGAAACGATAGTTATGAATAGTCTGGTCTCGCCTTTCCTTGCCGACCTGATGCTGGGTCTGATGTACCTGATGGTGGCTGTCGCACTTGGTGTGACGGCTTATTCTGTCTGGCACACACTCCGCAACCGACAGAAGGGCGACGACATCGTCAACGGTGTGCCGGCAGGCAAGATCGGGTGGTGCGTGGCCATCGCCCTCGTCGTATGCCTGGTCATCACCTTCCTCTTAGGCTCCTCGTCGCCAGTCATTACCAACGGTGTCCGTTTCACGGATACGTTCTGGCTGAAGACGACAGATATGTTTATCTATACCTCAATCCTACTGATCATCGGATGTTTCGTAAGCGCTATCGTCAGCAGATTCCGGAGCTGAACACCACCTCAACGGCCGACATCTCGTTCATGCTGTTGATCTTCTTCCTTGTGACATCTTCGATGGATACGGACAAGGGACTGCTGCGACAGATGCCGCCGCCACCACTTGATCATGAGCAGCCTGTCGACATCAACAAGGATCTTGTGATGCGTGTGGCGTTGGATGCCGATGGACAACTGACATGTGACGGGAAGACGGTCTCTGTTCGACAACTGAGGGATGAGGTGCGTACGCTGGCGCAGGTGAACCGTACAGGACATGTCGTGTCGCTGCAGGTTGACCGACAGGCCACCTATGAGGCCTATTTCGAGATGCAGAACGCTATCGTCGGTGCTTACCATGCCCTGCGTGAGCAGTATGCCCGTGAACGGTATGGGCATAGCTATGGTCTCTGTACGGCTGACGAGAAAGCGGCGGTCAATGCCTACTATCCCCAGCGTATCAGTGAGGCGCCTACGACGGATGCGTCGTCTGATGGACAGAAAGGAGGTCGCGTATGAGACCCATACAGAGCATGTTCCGCACGAAGCATCACCATGTGCCGTCGTTGAATGTGGCGTCGATGCCCGACCTGATTTTCACCGTGCTGTTCTTCTTCATGATTGTCACCCATATGCGCAGCGATGAGGTGAAGGTGAAGGTGGAGGTGCCGCAGGGCAAGGAGATGCAGAAACTGGCTCATAAGGCGTCGGTGGTCAACGTTTATATAGGGCGCCCTTTCCAGGGGCCTGATGCCGAGTACCGTATACAACTCAATGGCGATATCGTGACAGCCGAGGAGATACCGGCCCGTATCGAGGCCATCCGTGCTTCCATGTCGCCGGAGAATGCCGACAAGCTGACCGTCAGTCTGCGTGCCGACCGTCATACGCCGATGGGACTGATACAGGATGTGAAACAAGCCCTGCAGCAGTCGTATGCTTTGAAGATTCATTATAGTGCAACCGATAAAACCAATAATTGATATGAGTAAGATTGATAAACTTGACAGGCAGATCCTCCGACTGATAGCCGAGGATGCCCGTATTCCGTTCCTGGAAGTAGCTCGTACCTGTAATGTGAGTGGTGCAGCCATTCATCAGCGTATCCAGAAGCTGTCGGCGATGGGTGTGCTGAAAGGCTCGCAGTTCGTCATCGACCCTGAGAAGATCGGTTATGAGACATGTGCTTATATCGGCCTGAACCTCAAGGATCCCGGTACCTTCGACGAGGTGGTGGAGAAACTCAAGGAGATTCCTGAAGTGGTGGAGTGTCATTATACCACGGGAAACTTTGATATGTTTATCAAACTGTATGCAGTGAATAATCACCACCTGCTGACTATCATCCACGACAGACTGCAGCCGCTGGGACTGGCCAGCAGTCAGACGCTGATCTCTTTCCATTCAGCGATTAACCGTCAGCTGCCCATCGTCGATATGCTCTCCGGAAAAGAGGACGACGAGATCATCTGATGTGAGGGACATAACAAACAGAGAGGCGTAAGATGAAGAAGCTTTTATTCGTCGCAGTCCTGGTATTGGCAGCCTGCGGCAATAAGACGGGTAGGACCGTCAATGATACGGATTCGCTCACGACTGATTCACTGGTCGATGTGATGTCCGAGAAGCATACGGCAGCGTATATCAGTCAGCGTGTCGATTCGATGTATAGCCGTTACAAGAATCCGCCACGCGACAGTTTCGGCATCGTGATAGATCGTCGTGTCAACTATGACAGTCTTTTCTGTTCCTCTCGCTATAAGGCGCTGCTGTCGCAGGCTTGGGCTATCACAGATGACGAGATCCTGTTGGACTGCGACCACTGGACGAGTTCTCAGGATGATGGTGACTTCTCTTACCAGATCGATAAGGTTGAGGATATCACGGATTCTACAGCTGTCGTTTATCTCAATGCCGAGAACTTCGGCAACGACTATGTCATCATCCTCAGTCTCTTCTTTGAGCGCGGCGACTGGTATGTCGATGATTTCCTGTCGCCGGTTGATGGAAAGGGAGAGAAAGCGTATCTCCAGTCGTATATCGATGAGAGGCGAAGGGCACGGGAAGAAGAAAAGAATTAAGTAAAAAGAACAAAAGATATGATGGACAAGAAAACCGTGAATGGGGTGTTGCAGAAGAATGTAGCACTGATGTCGAAGCATACGGAAAAGGAGGTGGGCATGATGCCTGCCACCGAGGCTCCGTTGCCTTCTGTAGAGCAGGTGAAGCAGATCGTGGCGCTGGTGAAGAGCATTATCTTCCCGGATTATTTTAACAGGCGTCAGCCCGATGAGACACAGCGCTCATATTACATCGGTGTCCATATGGAAGAGTTGCTGACACTGTTGACGAAGCAGATTGCTCATGGCTTGCAGTTCTGTGAGGACTGTGAGGCTATTCGGACGAAGGAGCAGGTTTATACCGAGGCCGAGCGTCTGGCGTTGACCTTCATCGACACGTTGCCAGAGATCAAACGTCAGTTGTATACCGATGTGGAGGCCATGTTCGATAATGACCCTGCGGCACCGAACTATGGTGAGGTGATCTTCTGCTATCCTGTGGTTAACACGATGACCCATTATCGTATTGCCCATAAGCTGCATGAGTTGAAGGTGCCCGTGATACCTCGTATCATCACGGAGCAGGCGCATTCGAAGACAGGTATAGACATCCATCCGGGTGCACAGATCGGCGATTATTTCTCGATAGACCACGGCACGGGTGTCGTCATCGGTGAGACGGCCATCATCGGCAACCATGTGACCTTGTATCAGGGTGTGACGCTGGGTGCTAAGAGCTTTAAGTATGACGAGCAGGGAAATATGCTGAATGTGCCACGTCACCCGATCATCGAGGATCATGTGACCATCTATTCCAACGCCTCTATCCTCGGACGTATCACCATCGGACACGACTCGGTCATCGGTGGTAACATCTGGCTGACTCATAGTGTGCCGCCATACTCGAGGATCCTGCAGAGCAAGGCAATAGATGCCGGTTTCCAGGATGGAGCAGGCATCTAACAAGACATGATACCAAGAAAAAAGGCTTCCTTATTTGGAAGCCTTTTTCTTATTCAAGATAGCCTTGGCGAACTTACCAGAGGCATAGCTGCGACCATCGTCACTGACATAGACAGGGATGGAGTCAGACTCAGCCCCGCGGGTACGGAAACCGAAGTGGATGTCGAAGTCGTCCCAGTTCCATCCGGTATTGTTCTTCAGGTCGAAGCGATAGACACGGTCTTCCCAGTCGTACATCACACCACGGAAGTGGTTGTGGCTGATATCGTAGTCTTCCCAGTCGATGCGCACATTGTTCCAGTCGCGGTTTCTGTAATCGATATAGATGTTACCGTTGCGCACCTCCCAGTTGAAAGCACTGTAGGCATAGTCGCGGCGATCGGTGAGGGAGTAGTCAACCTCATAGCCTGTGCCGTAGGTGGCATCGTAATAGGCAGCGTCGAAGCGCCATACGGTATGGAACTGTCCATCTTGGAACTCATCGCCCCAGGTGTTCTGGTAGTATGTGTCAAGCCGGCCTTCCCAGTTTGCACCAGTCAGTCTGTCGGCCACCATCTCATCGGTATCGCAGCTGGTCAGTACGAATGCCGGAATCATCATCAGGAGGTAAAATATCTTCTTCATAATTGTAATGTTTTAAATGTTTGACAGTGCAAAGATAGGTAGATTCCCCGATGCTGTCAAGAGATTTTTCCTATTCGTCGGTAGGGTTTTCCCTAATCTCTTTCTTTTTTCCAAACTCCGGATCGATATCGAGTAGGGCAGACACGATGTAGGTCAGGCTACAGGCGGCGATGACGATGAGGAAGAATGTCTGATAGCCGACACTCTCCTGCAGGGCTCCGGCGAAGAATCCAGGTATCATCATCGATAGGGCCATGAAGGCCGTGCAGAGCGCATAGTGGGCAGTCTTATGTTCTCCCTGACTATAATAAATAAGGTACAACATATAGGCCGAGAAGCCGAAGCCGTAGCCGAACTGTTCGATAAACACGCAGATATTGATGACGAACAGACTCTCGGGGAGGGCATACGACAGATAGACATATACCAGGTCGGGGAGGGTGATGGCCATCACCATCGGCCAGAGCCAGCGCTTCAGTCCGTCGCGGCTGGCCGCGATACCACCGAGGATACCACCAATGGTCAGTCCGATGACGCCGACCGTACCTTGTACCAGACCGTATTCCGCGGGAGAGAGACCAAGTCCTCCCTCTGCTTGTGTGTCGATGAGGAAGAGCGCGCTGACCTTCGCCAACAGGCCTTCTGGCATGCGGTAGAAGAGCATGAAACAGAGACCAGCACATACCTGAGGCTTCTGGAAGAAGGTCTTCAGCGTGCGCCAGAACTCCAGTAGGATATAAGTAGAGGGTGAGAGCGACGGGTCTTGAATATGACGCATGGAGTCCTCGGAGGGGCGTGGCAGGATGTAATGATGCCATAGCCAGAAGGCAATGAAGAGACCAGCCATGCCGTAGAACATCAGGCTCCACGAGTATCTCACGTTTCGGGTGATGACCTCAAGGTTGCCTGCCAGCATCACCAGCAGTCCCTGTCCGAAGATGGTCGCAATGCGGTAGAACGTACTACGGATGCCCACGAAATAAGCCTGCATGTGCTGGTTAAGACCGAGCATATAGAAACCGTCGGCCGCAATATCATGGGTAGCACTGGAAAAGGCCATCAGCCAGAAGAAGGCCAGTGAACCCTGCAGCCAGTAAGGGCCTGGAATCGTAAAGGCCACACCGCCAAGGGCCGCACCGACGAGCAGTTGCATGCTGATGATCCACCACCGTTTGGTTTTGATAATGTCGATGAAAGGACTCCACAGCGGTTTGATGACCCATGGCAGGTAGAGCCACGAGGTGTAGAGTGTGATGTCGGCATTCGACAAGCCCAGACGTTTGTACATGATGAGTGAGATCGTCATCACGGCCACGTAAGGCAGTCCTTCCGCAAAGTAAAGTGAGGGCACCCAAGCCCAAGGGTTTCTTCTCATATATATAAATGGTCGTTGATACTCATGATTACTCGTAGATTTTCTGTATCTGGGCACCACGGTAGTAGAAGAGCAGGATCTCATCGTAGGTCTTGCCCTGCTCACCCATGACGGCGGCACCGATCTGACAGAGTCCGACACCATGGCCCCATCCCTTACCGTGAAGGATAAAGGTCGTCTCCTGACTCCCGTCTCCGGTCTCCGGTCTCTTGATCTCCACCTCGAAGGCCGAACTGAGCAGATGTGTCTCACTAAGAGCCCTGCGGATCTCCAGTTCCTTACCGATGGTAAAGGTCTTCTTGGTGCCCACGATCTTGAGTTTCCAGATACGTCCGCTCTTGCCCCGTTCCAAAGGAATCAGATCCGTGATCTCACCAAAGTCCTCCTTCAGCTTCCTGCAAACGAGCTCAGAGAGCTGCTTCTGCGTGTACTCTACGGTCCAGCGGTAGAAGTGGGGCGTCTCCTGATCGAAGTCGTTGAGAACCTGTGAGAGGATCTTCTTGTCGTTGGTATTACAGTAGGGGTCCTGGAAAGAGACGAGATAAGGCTTGGGGGTGTCCTCCCAGCAATACTGGAACTCTTCCGTCTGTCCACCACAGCATTTAGAGAAGCGGGCGTCGCAGATATCTTCACCATAGGTCAGGATCTGTCCACGTGTCTCCTGAATGGCTTGTCCCACATGCTCGTTGCTGGCCTTGGTGATACCTTGGTAGCGCTGACAGTGGTCGTCGGCACAGACATCGAAGATGGTGTGGTCCTCGCGGTCGTACCATCTGATCAGCTCGTCGTCTTTCTTGGTGAACGAGAAGAAGCTGTCGTTACCGTTCTCGTGTTGGCGACGCTTCTCCATCTGGGCCAACAGCCATGAACGGGAGATGACGGCATGGGCCTTGAGGAACTCCGGGGATGCGGTGGCCGACATCTCACTGGAGATGACACTGGTGAGATACTTCTCAACAGGCAGTTCGTTGATGGCAACGATCTTGTCGGCCTCGACCACGATGCGGAGCGTCCCCTCGAACACCTGTGTCTCTTTCCGCTCCCAATGGAAGTTGACGCCAATGGTCACATCGTTGAGCGAGAAAGAGGCCTTCTCCGACTGCGGTGTGAACGTGAGTTCGCGATACTGGGTGCCTCGCCAGAGGATACCACCCTCCAGGAACTCCACCGTCTGACTGCCTGTGATAACCTCGCCTTTGGCAATGAAGGGGTCGTTCAGTACAAAAGATATCTTCTCGCCACTGATGATGCCGACGGTGACGTTAGGCTCCTTGGAGTTGATGGACTGGAAGTGAGGGTTGAGCTTGATGGTGCCCGACTTCAGACGACTGATAACATCCTGCAGCTCTTCCTGAGAGAGCGATACCTCATGGAGAATGGCGATGGCCTTCTCTGGGGTCAGTCGTTCAAAGTCCTCCTGTCTGGGTGTGATGATCATGCCTGCCATGTCAAGGGCTCCCGGACTGATGACCAACTGGTTGGCTCCCTCCTCATAATAGCAGTCGGGACGGTGCTTACGACGCGGGAAGACCACAGAGAGATATTCGTCGTCGTGCCGCCAGCTGACGATATTCATCATCGGCTCTGTCTCGTCCTCACGTTGTGGCAGTGCCTCGTAAAGACGACGGAAGAGTTGCTCGTCGCCATAGAGTGAATGACTCCTGATGAGCAAGGCCGGACAAGGATATTCCTCGATGAGGGAGATATCTTCATGCTCGTTGAGACTGATGATGGTGGTCAGGTTCCTACCGAGTCGTCGCCAACCCGTCTGCAGCGGCAGGATACCACTGGTGCCAGCCTGGAAGTGAGCATGATCGGGAGCTGAGGCTCCGCACTTGGGACCATTGTAGAAGACCATCAGCTCAGGATACTCGTCGAGCAACTTGTGTATCTCGCCATACCTCTCACGGATCAGTTGCGGCTCATGCTTCACAGAGGGAATCGTGAAGTGAACAGGTAGGATGGGGAAGGGGTTGACGAGCAGGTCGTATTGTGCGTTCACGGATTTCTTCACCTGCTCCTTCGGACGGTTCTGCTCACAGAGGAAACAGGGTCGCTCGGCAAGGGCCTGTTTGTCAATCTTGGCTCCCGTGGAGACCATACGGGCAGGATTCCATTGCACCTGGATGGAAGAGGCACCCACCGCCAACTCACGCGTCCTGACGTTACGCAGGTCGAGGTAACGGTTACGGGCATCGGTCCATTTCTCCAACTGCCGACTGAAGAACCGTTGCAGTGGAGAGTCGTCCATCAGTTCTTGTTTGCCCTGTAGCATCTGTTGACGGGCCATGATCTCTAACGTACGTAGCCGATCTTTGTATAGGTTGTTCGCGTTGATCCGTTCGATAGAGAGCGCAGCATCGCTGTTGCCTCCCCAGCGCCGACAGAGGTACAGTTCCGAGAAAATTCGTCCGATACGGTAATGACGGGAGAAGATGAGTCCCAGCGCATAGTCCTCACCGTACGACGTGTTAGGGAATCCGATTTGTCGTAACAGTGGTGTGAAGAAGGCTCTGGGTGCACCCAGTCCGTTGATGCGCAGCGCATTGTTCGGTCCGTTTTCGTCAGTCCATTCCTGATGGTCGATGAGACCTGGGGGCAAGGTGTTCAACTCGAAGTCGCACATACGGTATGAGCCGATGACCATCGCCGCGTGTTGGCGGTGGAAAGTGTCCACCACCTGCTGGAGCGTCTTAGGTGACGAGTAGAGATCATCAGAGTCGAGCTGTATGGCAAACCGTCCGCAGCGGTCATCATTGATGGCTGTATTCCAGCAGCCTCCGATGCCGAGGTCTGTGCGCTTGGGTATGATATGGATCAGTCGTTCGTCGTGGAAGCCACGTAACAGTTCCGTGGTACGGTCTGTGGAATGGTTGTCAACGACGATGACATTGAACTTGAAGTTCGCTTTCTGTCCGAGGGCACTCGTCACGGCGTCGCAGATGGTCTTCTCCCTGTTGTATACGGGGATGATGACAGAAGCCTCTACGTCGAACTCCTGCTCGTTGAAGTCAGGACGACGGTAGAACGACGGGTCGATCTTCGCGCCTATCTCAGCCAGATGGGCTGTGGCGGCATGCTCCATCTCTATCTGCACCTCACGGTTGCGCGGGTTCACGTAATCGAACTGTTTCACGCCCGAGGCCCTCGTGTCTGTCTCCTCCTCGGTATAGAGCTTCTCGTTGATGTGGAAGATCGTTCCGTTACGACTGAGGAAGAGTCGCAGGGCATAGAGACCCGCATGCCGATAGTCGTGCTCTCCCGCCTGCATGGCGAAGGTATGAAGCAGTGATGTCTTGACGAGTCGGATGGCGCCGAAATCGAAATCATCGCGGATACTACCCAGTTGGTAGTCGATGACAGGGTGGTCTTTCCGTTCACCGCCGATGCTGTCGTAATGGTCGGCATACACCATCGCAGCATCCGCGTCGGAAGCCACACGTAGCATACGCTCCATCGCGCTGTCACCGATGGTCAGTCGGGTGGATTTCGTCTGAAGCAGAGCATAATCAGCCTTTGCATTCTCAGCGATGCTCATCAGCGTGTTGCTGCTGGTGAGGTTGTCTACCGTAATCTGCTGACAGCCCGGGAAGGATGCCATCACCTCCGTGTCGAGGGCCTGTGTTACAAGTAGGAATATATGTTGTACTGTCTTACTACCTCTTAGCTGCGCCGTAATCTCGGCAGTCGACTGAAGGTCTTCGTAAGGCAGGAAACAATCGATTTTCTCTCTCATGGTTATCTTGGATCATTTGTAATACAGCGCAAATTTCGTAATATTTCCCGAGAAAACCAAACAAATCAAAACTTTTTCGTAACTCTGCGGTCATTCGACCGCGAAGTTACATGCACTCGGAAATGAAAAGAAAACAAGTTTTTCTTTTGCATTTCTCTCGTTTTTTCGTAACTTTGCGATAGAAATCGCGAAGTTACTTA
>JBGUKZ010000055.1:0-1627 GCA_045114795.1 Anaerovoracaceae bacterium | reverse complement strand
GTTTGAAATAAGGGCGTCTGGATTGCCGGAAAATTCAGGACCGGAGTTATAGCTATAATGGTTTGCAAGCTGTGACTCCGGTTTGTTATTTGCCGAGGTAGCTTAGGAAGAGGACTTTGTCGGGGGCCGAGGAGGCTGAGATGCGGCCTTTGAGGCGGTAGATCCTGTTGTAGATATACTGCTTGTCGTGCTCCATGAGAGTCGAAATCGTGGTGCTGGAGAAGCCGGCCGCAAGGAAGCAGAAAAGACGGATGTCATCTTCCTTAAGAGAGCCGAACTGCCGGCGGAACTTGTCCATGAGGCCATCGTAGCGACGGTTGAGCATGTCCTCCAGGGCAGACGAATCCGAACGCAGCGACTCGATCATGTTCTTCACCTCCTTCAGAATCTTCGGCTGGAGATTTTCGGTGCCCTCATAGACATAATACTGCTCGCAGAGCCTCTCGAGCACGGCATAGTTCTCGGCCATCTTGCCCGGATCCTTCAGTTGCGACTGCATGTCATTGACACGCGACTCCATTTCCTCTGCGATGGTCATATATTTCTCGGTTTCGGCCTTCTCTTCGGAAATGATCTTGTCCGCCTGGATTTTCCTGGCCTTGAGGAACCAGAGCACAGTGGCAATGATCGCCGAAAGCAGCAGGATCAGGGCCCACAGCCTCATCTTCGAAGAACGGTTCTTGACAGCGTCCATGGCCTCCTGGTCGGCCAGATAATCAATCTGGGACGACAGCGCGGACTGGCCCGGGGTCTGATCGGTCAGAGAAACCACTTTTTCGAGGGCTCTGAGCGCCGCAGCGGCATTGCCGGACAAGGATGCCACCTGATACTCCCGAAACGCCACAGCGGCCTTTTCCGACGTCGTCTCAGCTTTGTACACGGCTTTCGCCAGCCAAGACCTGGCTTCGGAATCATGACCGAGCAGCGCAAATGAATATGCGAGCACGCCCATGTCACCGGCATCGAGCGGATAGGAGAGGGACACATGAGCCCTGGAGATCATCTCGATGGCGAGCTGCGGATCCTGTTCGGGCTTTTCTATGAGCATGGAAGCATGAGCCAGGAGACAGCGGGCCTCAGCGAGGGTGTCGGCGGTCTCATGAGCCGAGAAAAGGACCTTATGGTAGATCGTTCCGGCATCATCGTAGCGTCCGAGGGCTTCGAACGAGGCTGCATAGTCAAGCAGCACGGAGAGGCTGCGCTGGCTGTCGTGCATGGACTCGAAAACATTGTAGGCTTCATACTGCTTCTGGGCGGCGGAGTTGACGGCGCCTGCGGCAGAGTAAGTCTGGGCGAGCCTTACCAGTATGTTTCCGAGGGCCTTCTTGTCGCCAGCCTTGCGGGCTGCGCGCTCAGCCTTCGTGTACGATACCGTGGCTTTGTTGTTTTCTCCCTTTTTCTGCTGGATGAGACCGAGGTGATACCATGCGGTCATCTTTTCAGCATCGGAGCCTTTCCGGTCGAAATAGTCGACGGCTGATGCGAGCTGGTCCTCGTCGGAGACGTTGACGTACCCGTAGTTGGCGTCGATCGCCTGGGCGAAAAGGAGGGAGTATGTGGCCTTCTGGCGGCCTGTCTTAAGGATATCTTTGTCTATCGACTCGAGGATGGAGAGGGTGCTGTCGGG
>JBGUKZ010000054.1:0-1671 GCA_045114795.1 Anaerovoracaceae bacterium | reverse complement strand
CGCCGGAGATACCGCAAGCGATGTAAAGCTTAGGTCCAACGGTCTTGCCGGTCTGGCCAACCTGGTGAGCGTGTGCGATCCAGCCGCTGTCAACAGCTGCACGGGAAGCGCCTACTACGCCGCCAAGCAGATCAGCGAGGGGCTTAAGGGTGGTGTTGAATCCCTCAGGGCCGCCCATTCCGCGTCCGCCGGATACGATGATGTCAGCGCCTTCGAGATCGACCATCTCGCCAGCTGCATCTTCGATGGTCTCAAGGATGCATGTGCGGATGTCTTCGGGAGCGACATGATAATCTTCTTTGATGATTTCTGCCTTGTTCTCGCCGGCTTCAGGTTTCTTGAAGACGCCGGGACGAACAGTACCGCACTGAGGGCGGTGGTCAGGGCACATGATGGTAGCCATCAGGTTGCCGCCGAAAGCGGGACGGGTCCATGCAACGTTTCCTGTCTCTTCGTCGATGTCCAGGCTTGTGCAGTCTGCAGTCAGGCCAGTGCCAACGCGGGAGGAGAAACGAGGGCCCATGTCACGGCCGTTGTTGGTTGCGCCGATCATGATGGTGGTGGGACCATACTTCTCGGTCAGGTGATACAGAGCCTTTACATAGGCATCAGTTGTGTAAAGCTTGTACTCAGGGCCTTCTACGACGATGACCTGGTCAGCGCCATAGATACCTGCCTGCTCGACAGACTCAGCTACGTTGTCGCCGATAACGACTGCAACGAGCTTTCCGCCCTGCTTGTCGGCCATCATACGGCCGGGATTCAGAAGCTCAAGGCCAACCTTTTTGGGAGAGCCGTCTTCATTTGTTTCAATAAATACCCACAAATCTTTAGTTTTAGCTTCCATTCTTCAATCCCCTCCTATCAGACAATATTGGCGTCCACAAGAATCTTGGCAAGCTTCTTAGCAGATTCTTCGCCGGTCTCTTCTTTGATCTTCATGCCGCCCGATTTTACAGGAGGTGTGAAGGACTTCTTAACGTGAGTCGGGGAACCATTCAGGCCATAGTGGCTTGCATCCATGGTGGGATCGAAATCATCACCCAGAGTCTCGAATTTAGCCTTGTTGGCCATCAGTTTCCTCTTGATGGTGGGATAACGGGGATCAAAGCTGGGCTTCGTGAAGGTGATCAGGCAAGGAGTCTTGACGCCGATGATCTGTACGCCGTCTTCAGCTTCTTTTCTTACCTTGAATCCATCCTCAGTTGCCTCGACTTCAAGGCCGTAGGTAACCTGGGGAACACCAAGCCACTCAGCGATCTCGGGACCGACCTGAGCAGTATCACCATCGATAGCCTGCTTGCCGCAGAAGATTGCGTCAAACTTGCCTTCCTTCTCCTCGATAGCCTTGATTGCATGAGAGAGGATATAGGAAGTTGCCAGTGTATCAGAGCCGCCAAATGTACGGCCGGAAACGAGATAACCCTTATCTGCGGCGATACCGACGCACTCTTTCAGGACTGCAGTTGCCTGCGGCGGTCCCATGGTGACAACGGTAATCTTGGTGCTGGGATCCTTATCCTTAACACGTGCAGCTGCCTCAAGAGCATAGCCGTCAAAGGGATTCAGAATTGCCGGAACACCTTCGCGGATAAGGGTGTGCTTGACCGGATCGATCTTGATCTGAGTCGTATCCGGAACCTGTTTTACACATACCAGAATGTTCATAAA
>JBGUKZ010000053.1:0-20469 GCA_045114795.1 Anaerovoracaceae bacterium | reverse complement strand
ATGCAGTGAGTGGGCAGGGGCGACTCTGCCAAGCCGGGTGGCACCGCAGAAGTTTTGTATTATCATGCTTCTGTCCCAGCATGTATTTTGCCGGGACGGGAGTTTTTTTGTTTCTCCCTTTCAGGCATACGGACAGGTCCGTCAAAGCCCGTCCATGTACATTGACTCACATTATCGGAGACTGGAGAAAAGGAGAAAACAATGGAAAACTATCGCATCTATCTGACAGAAGAAGAGATCCCTACACATTATTACAACCTCAGAGCAGATATGAAAAAGAAGCCTGCTCCGCTGCTCAACCCGGGCACGATGCAGCCGATGACAGCCGAAGAACTCGCGGGTGTATTCTGCGAGGAACTCGTTGCTCAGGAGCTCGACAATGACACAAGGTATATCGAGATCCCTGAAGAAATCCGAGAGTACTACAAGATCTACAGACCTTCGCCTGTTATCAGGGCATACAATCTTGAAAAGCAGCTCGGAACGCCTGCGGCTATCTATTTCAAATTTGAGGGCAATAATACATCGGGTTCGCACAAATTGAATTCAGCGGCAGCTCAGGCCTATTACGCAAAAAAGCAGGGACTGAAAGGCGTTACTACTGAAACGGGTGCGGGCCAGTGGGGAACAGCGATGTCTATGGCATGCGCTCACTTCGGGCTTGAATGCAAAGTTTTCATGGTAAAAGGCTCTTATGAACAGAAGCCGTTCCGCCGTGAGGTCATGCGTACATACGGAGCGGATGTTTTCGCTTCTCCGTCTGATACCACTCAGGTGGGCCGCGCGCTCCTCGAGCAGTTCCCGGGCACGTCGGGAAGTCTCGGGTGCGCGATTTCAGAGGCGGTCGAAGTGGCCGTCGGGACAGAAGGATACCGGTATGTTCTCGGCAGTGTGCTCAACCAGGTACTGCTGCATCAGAGCGTGATAGGTCAGGAGGCATATGCGGCGCTCAAAAAGATAGGGGTGAAGCCGGACATCATAATCGGATGCACCGGAGGCGGCTCAAATCTGGGCGGGCTCATCGCGCCGTTCATGGGAGAAAAACTCAGAGGAGAAAATGACTACAGATTCATTGCCGCTGAGCCGGCATCATGCCCGAGTCTTACCAGAGGCAAGTATATGTACGATTTCTGCGATACGGGCAATGTCTGCCCGCTTGCCAAAATGTACACTCTCGGCAATAAATTCATCCCGTCACCGATACACGCGGGCGGACTGCGGTTCCACGGAATGAGCACGATAATCTCTGAACTGTATGATCAGGGCATGATGGAAGCGGTCGCGTATGAGCAGACAGAAGTATTCGAAGCCGCTGAAATGTTCGCAAGAGCTGAAGGCATACTTCCGGCTCCTGAGAGCAGCCACGCGATCAAAGCCGCGATAGATACCGCGCTCGAATGCAAAGATAGCGGAGAAGCAAAGACCATACTGTTCGGACTTTCCGGAACAGGTTACTTTGACCTTGTCGCGTACCAGCAGTTCAACGATGGGACTATGACAGACTATATTCCTACAGATGAGGATCTGGCGGAAGCGATAAAATGCGTCCCTCCACAGCCGGAAGTATAGAAGCATAACGGATGATAAACGAAAGATCCCTGCCGGGCTGTTGCCTGCGGCAGGGATCTTCCATATTATGCGTGACTGTGATGCTGGATTGTTATGCTGCTTTGAGAGGGCTGCCTGCTCTGCCCCTTGTGATGGAGATCTCATCAATAAGAGCTTCGAGCGGCTTTGATTCGTTCATGAGACCGAGAATCTGCGTGGACTCCATATCCGCGAAGCATGTGGTCACTGTCCATTCAGTTTCCAGCTCAAACTCGAGCATATCGCTGTCTTTGCTGATTATCCTTACCTTGTAGTTTTCATTGTCTCTGATGCCTGCCTCTGCGGCTGCTTTTGTGATGATTGTATAGATCGTTGTGAAGCTGTTGGTCATTTTATTTTCCTCCTTTATCATGAGTATCAAGTTTATCCTGTAAGCACCGGACTTCGTTTTCCGGTGCTCTGTTTTCATCTGATGGTTGCAGTATAAGACCTAAAATTAAGAGAATTATTAGAAACTGATCATTTTGAAAAAATAATTGAGCGATTTCATAAACAACATCCGGCTAATTGAATTCTTAGAATTATAAGGTAGAATTATTTCTGTAACCGAAGGCAGGCGTGATGCCGCCTTGCCGGTGAGTCCTGTGTAATACGGAGAGAGGACCATATAACATGAGGATCCTTGTAGTAGAAGACGAAAAAAATATGAACCGCCTCATCAGCGAGGCTATGAAAGATGAAAAGTACAGCGTTGACAGCTGCTTTGACGGGCGGGATGCTCTGGATTACGCTCTGGCAGTGGATTACGATGTGATAATCCTTGATGTGAATCTGCCTAAGATGGACGGCTTTGCCGTGGTTGAGAAGTTAAGGACCGAGGGGTGCATTTCGCCGGTGCTCTTTCTTACCGCAAGAGACAGCATAGCTGACAAGGTTGCCGGCCTTGGTGCCGGAGGCGATTACTATCTTACCAAGCCGTTCAGCTTTGATGAGCTCCGCGCCGTGGTCAAGGTAATGGCACGCAAGTATACCGGGAACAAGACCGACGAGTATTCCATAGCGGACCTGACAGTCGACACTTCTGCCAGGACGGTAGTCCGCGCGGGAGAGACCATAGAGCTGACATCGAAGGAGTTTGCCCTGCTCGAGTACATGATCCGAAACCGCGGTGTAGTGCTCTCGCGGGAGATGATAGAAGATAATCTTTGGAATTTCGACTATGAAGGCGGGACGAATGTGGTCGACGTATACATCGGTTATCTGCGCCGCAAGATAGATAAAGGCTTTGACAAAAAGCTCATCCACACAGTGAGGGGGACCGGCTGGGTCCTCAGGGAGGATGATTGAAAATGTCCGCGAAACTAAGGCTGGCCCTATGGGTCACATTCATGGTGCTGCTGGTATCGATCATGGTACTTGTGTTTGTGCTGGTCATAAACAGACACAGTCTTCCGGAGGATCCGGCGGCATATCTTGTCGATGTCGTTATAGACAATGCGAATGATGTTGAATTTGACAGGGGAACTTTTGAATGGGACGATCTGTCGGTCTATAAACGAGGCGTCTATTGCTCCTTTTATAACACTAACGGGGATCTGATGCTTTCGGCAAACAAGGAAGGCATGGATTTCTCCTCTGAACCGTTCATAGCGAACAAGATAAGGACGGTCAGTTCCGGCGGGCGGGATTTCTATCTATATGACACGTATGTGGATATGGAGGTTTCAGGGCTCTGGATAAGAGGTGCGACGTTGACTGACAGTCATCAGGGGATCACTGACATAATACTCAGGCTCACCATGGTGATGCTCCCGGCCATACTGATCATCACATTCCTTGGAGCGCTCTGGATATCATCCCGCACATTCAGGCCGATCGAAAAGATAGTCGAGACCGCTAATTCGATCAATGACGCTGACGACCTCACGGACAGAATAAACCTCAAGAGAGGCCCTAAGGAGATGAAACAGCTTGCGGGATCATTTGACAGGATGTTTGAGCGGCTCGAGAAGCTGTTTGAAGCCGAGCGCCAGTTCACTTCTGATGCATCACATGAGCTCAGGACCCCTACGTCCGTGATACTCGCTGAGTGCGATCACGCGAAGCGCAAAGACAGGACGGCGGAAGAATATCTCGAGTCGATCGGAAACATAGAGGAGCAAGGGCGACGCATGTCCGCGCTTATAGAGGAGCTGCTGGGCATTACAAGGCTGCAGCAGGGAACGGAAAAGTATCCGCTGAGAAAAGGTGATTTCAGCGAGTTCGTGAGCCTTACGGCGGAGGGCTTCGTCCCTCAGGATGATCGTGGGATACGGCTCGAAACGGATATCGAAGACGGGATCACATGCAGCTTCAATGCGTCACTTATTTCGCGCGCCATATATAACCTCCTGCAGAACGCGTATAAATACGGCAGTGAAAACGGATTTATAAAGCTGTCGCTCAAGAAGGATGGCGTGATGGCTGTTCTGAATGTAAAGGATAACGGGATAGGTATCGCTCCGGAGGATCAGGACAAGATCTGGCAGAGGTTCTGGCAGACGGATCCTTCGCGGGGAGAGAACGGCAGCAGCGGGCTGGGTCTGGCCATGGTAAAAGAAATCGCTGAGTTCCACGGAGGGAGCGTGTCAGTAGCTAGTGCGCCGGCAAAGGGAAGCACATTCTCGCTGCTTATTCCGCTGGCGTCATCATGATAATAGTGGGAGAAATGAGTCAACAATTGGAGGAAATCTGAGCAGAGGCTCTGGAACCGTTGAAATCACTGTCGTCTACAAAAGCAATTCTGTTCACCTGCTCCACAGGGGCCTTTTAAGGTTAAGAAAAACTTAGAGCATAATCAGGCACTAAGTGTTTTGATAGCTTCTACTTTCTCTGCTGCTGGAATGTTTATATAGTATTTTGCTGTGACTGATATGTCTGAATCGCCCATAAGTGAGGCCAAAGTCTGCAGTGCTACACCGTTCGCAGCGAGTTTAGTTCCGAATGTATGCCTATATACATGGAAGCCATACTGCGGCACACCTACATCCTCATGAAGTCTGTCTAGTGTATGTTTTAGTGAACAGCTGGAAGAACCGGTAAGAAAGATAGCGACTCGTAGCATGTACTTTGATCCTGAAGGCAGACATGTCCGGACGAAAAAGAAGCTGCGGCTGATGGAGAATTGCTGCCTGGCTACAGCATGATACCTAAAGGTGAAGTGTATGAAGAGCATCTATTCGATAAAAAGGATCCACTCTTCAAGCAGAAAATTTCACAGAAGACGTAAAAGCTTTCTTCACAGATCTCATGAACAGGCAGCTGTCTGAACCAAATCAGATGCAGGTGTTCCCAAAGAACAGTCCATTCCTCCCGACCGGGAAGATCGGCAAGAACAATCCTAAAGCTGAATTCATAGAAGAGACCAACAGGCTAAAGGATGAGTGGAACGGTAGATACGACTGTGCTATAATTCGGAAAGGCTACCATACACGGTAGGCGGTTAGCCCTCTCCGGAGGGACTGTGACCCTCCGATTACTATAGAAACCCTTCGTAGAATCTGGCGGAAAGGAGGGCTAAGCCAATGTTGACCATTGAAGGAATGATTGGGTTGTTGAGCCTATGCTTTACATCCTTCGCTCTCGGATATGCCATCGGAAGTAAAGATAATAAATCACAGAAATAGCCGCCCTGTAGTCCGGTAAACTTAGGCGGCTATTTCAAATAGCTTAATTTGTTAGCGGCTAACCGTCTATCGGTAGCCTTTATCTATGTTTATAATAATCAAATGCTGCGGCATTTTCAAGTATTTATGATGAACCCCGCAATGATGCTTGTTGCGCTGGCAGTTCTACTTTGAAGGGCTGTTGTTTTTTGCGGGAGGAAGTATCATGGAATAAAGTAATCTTTATTGGAGGTTTATCCATGGATCAGAGAAAAATAGGCAGTTATATTGCTGAAAAGCGTAGAGAATTAGATATGACACAGATGCAGCTCGCAGAGAAACTCGGTATGAGCAATAAGTCTGTCTCAAAATGGGAACGCGGTGTCTGCCTGCCAGATGTATCAGTATATGAAGAACTATGTTCTGCATTGAATATTACGCTTAATGAATTTTTGGCTGGAGAAGATCTTGCACCTGAAAAAATAATCGAACAATCCGAAAAGAATATAATGGGTGTATCTCACGAAGGTAAGGTTAAAGGCCACCGTCTTAAAACTATTATAGTGATTCTTATTGCTCTGCTGATCGGTATGCTCTTCTGGTTCCTGAATAGTATGGGATTCTTTCGTAATAATTATCTTGAACCATATGATAAATCAACAGATGAATATAATACAGCAACAATCCTGCTTGAGCCCGGGCAGGCGAGCCCCTTTCATTACTCTGTAGACAACAGTTTTAAGAGAGTCATACTTACCACCTATGAATTCAAGGACGGAAAGCAAATATCAGAAGCTCAAACACTGGATACTGAGCTTATATCGTTTGATGAAAATGGCAAAGAAATCCATGAAGGTAAAGGCACAATTGCTGTTATCATGGATTATAGGAATCACAAAGTTAAACTC
The DNA here is from genome assembly GCA_045114795.1 of Anaerovoracaceae bacterium. Classification (GTDB taxonomy): domain Bacteria; phylum Bacillota; class Clostridia; order Peptostreptococcales; family Anaerovoracaceae; genus Crickella. Next base: position 14,369 of record JBGUKZ010000053.1, on the reverse strand, counting down.
ATTGTTACTAACGCTTCAAGCAAATGTAGTGCAGAACAGGAAATGGGATCAAATATCCCGGACTTTGATGAATATGGCATGGCAAAATCTGAGTCCGAACTTGAGGAGAACATCAGGCCAGGCCGTGAGTATGCTATTTGCGGTTATTACTTTGGCAAAGGTGAGATAAGCGGAATAGATCCTGTAGATGCATTGATTAACCACGAAGATAATCCATCAAAGGCTGATTATAGCGTTGTAATCACTGTGCGTTTTGATCAAGAGGGAGAAGATATGGCTAAGGTCCCGGATTTAAGTGGCATGTCACGGGATGAGGCAACGTCTGCCTTGAGGAATGAAAATCTTACGCTTGGTAACGTCTCGTATTATGACACTACAAATGAGGAGGAAGCGGTAGTTTATTATCAGAGTGTTGCAGCAGGAGGAGAGCTCCCTGCCGGGACATCAATAGATGTTTCTTTGAGGAAGAAATGATTTCACCGCAAGTAATGTCAATAAAAAACAAGAGTATGCAGAAAAGCATGGGGAGTAGTAATAGTTACGGCGCAAGAAAGACTAAAACTATGATTTTGTATTAATTTTGTATTAAGCTATAGAAGAAAGATGATCCCATGCAAATGAATAGCTAGAAAACAAGAAAGCAACAGGGGGTTGCGTGTTTTGACAAGTTTTCCATAGTACTATAATTTACAGGGAGGACGTATTGATATGACTACGAAAGATATAATATATGAGCTCAGATCAAAGAACGGTTTGTCACAGGATGATCTGGCAGAAAAGGTCTTTGTTACAAGACAGGCGGTATCACGCTGGGAAAACGGTGAAACAGTTCCTAACACAGAGACACTGAAACTGCTGTCAAAGTGTTTCAATGTTTCCATCAATACATTGCTGGGTTCGCCTCGCCAGCTGATATGCCAATGCTGCGGCATGCCCCTTGAAGATTCGATCATCGGCAGGGACAAAGACGGAATGCTCAATGAGGACTACTGCAAATGGTGCTATGCTGACGGAACATACACATACAATGACATGGACGATCTTATCGATGTTTGCGTCGGTCATATGGCAAAAGACGGTTTCACCGAAGAGCAGGCCCGCTCATACATGAAAGAGATGCTTCCTTCACTGGATTACTGGAAAAGACATGACGAACTCAGCGATGGCGGAAAGTTTGATGAATTCAAGAAACAGCTTATCAAGGAAATAAACAATCTTCAGATTGAGGGAATGCCTGAATTAGACTGCCTGAATGCACTCGTCGGGAGGTATGTCAATCTTGAGTATCCGCTCCCAAGCGGACTTAATGTAAAATTCCTGGATGACAGCACTACATATCTTGGGAATCAGCTTGAACCGAAAACTGATATCGGGAGATGCTTTGGCATACTTGCAAACAATGATTTCATTCTGGTGTGCACCTATGGAGAAGGCGGAACTGATCCGGAACTTCTCCTTTATAAAAAGAGACGCAGATAATTAGCTTATGCGTTGGAGGAAATCGAGAAATAATTGGAGGCAATCAGAACAGAGTCTCTGGAACCGTTGAAAATACAGAGGCCTACAAAAGCGATTCCCTTCACCTGCTCCAATGAAATAGAGGTGGTAAAGCCACCTCTTTTTCATTGGAACAAGACGGCTGGGAGACGAGCCCTCGACGTAAGCCATATGATCAAAGAGGGTTCAGCATATGGGTGTAAGACACACCCGTATCACGAGCAGTCAAGGCTGGCGCAGCCACCGCGAAGCGGGCATGCGCCTTGACTGCGAAGTATTCCCTTCACCTGCTCCATAGAAGAAGCCACTAAGAGGGGCTTCTTCTATGTATTGCGGCGGCGATTGCAATTAACGTACAATAGAAAAGTAATGGTAGAGAAAGACGGCGCAGAGGTCAAAGGCACCAAAAAATCGGATGGAAGAAGCATCGAAGTGAGCAGGATCTGTGGCCCGGACAAAGAGATTCTCTACGAGAAGCAATAGCGCCACAAAGTAAAGGAAGGTGACCTTTTATGGCAATTGACAGAGCTGACTGGCATTGGGAGAGTGCTGAGCAAGAATTCAGGGAGACGAATGGCATTACAGGCGAGCTGACGCAGGAGCAGATCAATCAGATATGGCTTTTGGCCGCAAACCACATAGGACTCTTCATCCAGTGGATCATAGACCGTGGATTCGAAGGCGAGGACGCAGTTCCGGAAGACTGCGCTAAAGTCCGCGCAAGGCAGATGACCGGCGCTGAATACCTGATGATCGATTGCGACGGCAAACTATGGGAATCCGACATCCGCGAGGATGTTTTGCCGTTCGTGATGGCTTACTACTATGATGAATCGGGCGAATACCTGTCGCACTACACAGAATGCTGCCTGGACGACGATGACAAGCCATGCTACGGCGTGATCACCGGTGAAGAGGATTACACACGCCTTAAGGCGAAAATGGATGAGGCGTATGACAGGTTTGTTTTGACGAGATAATCAGGGGATGAGTGGGAGGAGAATATTCAGGGTTTTGGGTAAACGCAGACCGGAGTTTGTCAGGCCTTATGTGGAACAATTGCAACTGATTTCAAAAACTGATGATAATCAAGTCGTAAGGATCCACTGCCTGGGCGCAATCAAAGCGACGGTAAAAATGAAGGGAGACCAAAATGGCCAATCATAATTATGCGGAAGAAAGTCTGAAAATGCACTATGAGAAGAGAGGGAAAATCGAAGTTGCCGCCACAGTTCCTGTTGAAAACGAAGTCGATCTTTCACTCGCATATACACCTGGTGTCGCACAGCCATGCCTTGAGATCAGGGACAACATCGACCTGTCATATGAGCTCACCCGCCGCTGGAATATGTGCCTTGTAGTAACAGATGGTTCTGCAGTTCTCGGACTCGGAGATATAGGCCCTGAGGCAGGCATGCCAGTAATGGAGGGCAAGTGTGTGCTGTTCAAGGCATTCGGCGATGTAGACGCATTCCCTCTCTGTATCAAGAGCAAAGATGTAGACGATATAGTCAACACTGTATATCTGATTTCCGGAAGCTTTGGCGGAGTCAACCTTGAGGATATTTCGGCGCCGAGATGCTTTGAAATCGAGAGAAAGCTCAAAGAGAAATGCGATATTCCGATCTTTCATGATGATCAGCATGGAACCGCTGTTATCACACTTGCAGGCCTTATCAATGCCATGAAGGTAACCGGCAAGAAGTGGGAAGACTGTACAATGGCAGTATCAGGCGCGGGAGCCGCGGCAATTTCAATCACAAAACTCCTTCTCAGATACGGCCTTAAAGAGGCTATCCTCTGTGACAGCAAAGGGACTGTCTATGAAGGACGTACAGAAGGAATGAATCCGTTCAAGGAAGAGATCGCTAAGATAACAAACAGGAACAAGATAAAGGGGACTCTTGCTGATGCAATGAAAGGGGCAGATATATTCCTCGGAGTAAGTGCGCCCGGCCTTGTAACAACAGAAATGGTTCGATCCATGAATCCTGATCCGGTCGTATTTGCCTGTGCTAATCCGACACCTGAGATATATCCGGACGATGCAAAAGCAGGCGGGGCGGCAGTGGTTGCTACGGGTCGTTCAGATTTCCCGAATCAGATAAACAACGTTCTTGCATTTCCGGGAATCTTTCGCGGAACATTCGATGTACGCGCAAAAGAAATCAATGAGGAAATGAAGATTGCCGCAGCCAAAGCAATTGCAGGAGTTATCAGTGATAAAGAGATCGCTCCGGATCACATCATTCCGAAGGCATTCGATCCGAGAGTTAAAGACGCAGTTGCAGCAGCAGTAGCACAAGCTGCAAGAGAGACAGGGGTTGCAAGGATCTGATTATAATAAACGGTTCTGTCCGCCTGCTCCATAAAAGCCCCGTTGGGGCTTTTCGCTATCTTAGCATTTTTTATATATATACTGGTGTAATATAATACACATATATCTTTTCGAAAAAGACAAAAAAAGGGGAGACTGGGGATGATCTACGAAAAGAAAATAGAGATCCGGGAAGCAGATTCCCGGCCGCGTTAAAATATTGTTGACTCACATCTGCAATTTCTCGATTTTGTGCAGGATTCGGACGGCCTGAAGGCCCTGACAGAAGCAATGGACGCAAGCGGTGTTTCCGAGGCGATACTCTTCGGAATGCCAATGGTAAAGAAGTGGGACTGAAACCGGTGGACAATGAGCTGTTATAATCATATGGAGAACAAGGAAGATATGTTCAGGGAGTTTGAATTCAATGAAAAGCCGGAGAAACTGATCTCTGAAGTGAACGGGATCCCGCTTCCGGATGACTACCTCGCTTTTATGAGTGAGCATGACGGCGGAGAAGGGCCTCTGGGAGAGAATAACTATGGCCGTTTCTTCAGGCTTGAAGAACTGGAAGAGATCAATGATGAATACGATGTGCAGAATAACTGGCCGGGCTATGTCGTCATAGGCGGCATCGACGATACGCTTTGGGCGTACAGCCCGTCTAAAGGGATCTACTGTCAGATAGACAGCTGCAATATCGACGAGGACACATACTATACGATCTCATATAGTTTTGAAGAGTTTCTTGCCAAAATGGACGAGGAACTTGAGTAATGGAAAGTGACTGCATATGGCAAGCATTAATGAACAGCGCATAATGAAGAGTAAATTGAGTGGAATAAAACTGTTCATCAGAAATGTGTGGATGATCCTTGCTGTCGACCCATTGAGCAAGTTCATCTTCTCTTTTTCGTGCGCTGTCTTTTCACTGTTCGCCGCGGAAGTGATGCGTAACGCTTTCAGCAGGGTGCTGATAGATCTGGAAGGCGTCAGATATATAGATAAATCCAACATGCTAAAGGTGTGTACATCTCCCGTGACGGTGATACTGATCCTGCTGTTCCTGATCATCATGACATACACCGCGTTGTTTGAGATAGGAGGCCTTCTGCACTCTTTCTCCATGGCGCAGATCGGGCGTAAGACCGATATCTGGAGCATGATAGCGGCGGGAGCGAAGACCTGCCGCAAGACTCTGTCTCCGCGCAACTGGCCGGTGCTGCTCTTTGTGATGATACTGTTTCCTCTTACCGGGATACTGTCGCTGAGCAACGCCGCGTATAAAGTCAAGATACCGCTCTTCGCGGAACTCGGGATAGAGGCCAGGCCTCTGTTCGCGAACTCTTTTAAGATAGCGTATCTGATCATGATCCTGGTGGAGATCGGAGTTCTGTTCTCGATCAACATATATGTGCTGCGCGAGAAAAGCTTTTTTGAGAGCTGCGTAGGCGGCTGGAAACTGGGAAAAGGACGGCACCTGAATACGGTCGTATGCATGCTGTTTCTTTCGCTGACTGTCGGCTGCGGGATAAGCTTGATTTCAGTAATGCTGGGCGGCGGTGATGCCGCGGACGCGGTTGCTCACATCATAAGGGCGATGGTCGTTCCTTCTGTCAATAACGCCGGCATAACAGCGTTGTTTTATCAGTATTTTGAGGAGGACCGAACGCTCGCGGGCATCACTCCGTATATATTCAGGACCGAAGAGTTCAGCCGCGCCCAAAAGGCAGCTGTTACCGCCTGCGTCGTAATGATGCTTGCGGGCGGCATCTTCTATACGGCGGCAAATTTCGACTACCTGTCGGAGGATGTAACGCGCCCTGAGGTCTGCGCGCACAGAGGAGACAATGTGAACGCTTCGGACAACAGTTATGAGGCCTTTGAGCTGGCCGTATCCGAGGGCCTTCCGTGGATCGAGCTTGACGTGCAGATCACAGCTGACGGCGTGGTGGTAGCCGAACACGACCAGTCGCTGATAAGACGTTTCGGTCTGGACAAATCAGTTGCTGACATGACTTATGACGAGCTCGCGCAATATGAGGTCATAAACAGCAAAGGAAACGATAAGCCTATCCATATAACTACGCTTGAAAAAGTGCTCCTCCTCGCTAAGGAAAACAACATGCTTGTGCAGATCGAGACCAAGCCGTCGGAAAAGAGACCGGGCCTCGAGGAAGAAGTGCTGAGGCTGATCGGGAAGACAGGGATGCATGACAGGGTAATGATCATCAGTCTCTTCAGCGATTCGATCGCGAAGATCAAGGAACTCGACCCGGATCTGACCGCCGCTCACGCGGTAATGGTGACATGGAAGGATTACGCTGAAGTGGAAGACGCGGACAACCTTTCGGCAGAGGTCGGGACCATAACGCCTGAGCTGGTGCATGCTCTGCACGAGGCAGGCATGAAGGTGTTCTGCTGGACCGCGGACGACCCGGACGGGATACAGTATCTGGTAAGCTGCGGCGTGGATGTGATAGGCACGGACGACCCTGTCATGGTAATGGAAAAGCTTGACGAAGCCGACTATTCGGGCGGATTCAGAAGGTTTTACCATCTGATGGTGAACAGGATAGCGGACATGGAAAGATAGGAGACTGAGACTATATGAAAAGCAGCAGAAAAACGATGAGCCATACACAGTCCGTCATGCTGTTCATGATAATGACGGTGGCGTTGCATATTCTGTGCATGAAGATCCACGGAATGATCGCGCATACCGATCTCATGTCCGACTACATTACATACGGCAGCAAGATACTCGGCATCATACTCGTGACGGAGATGGTATTGTTTGCGTGCCTTACGCCTATGAAATGCAACTGGTCGGCGCTGCGGCCAAGCAAGGAAGAACTCAAAAGATCCCTTCCCGTAAGCATAGCGATCTCAATGCTCGTAGTTGCCGCGCTGATCGCGTTCAGGCTGTATATGAATACAAAGAACCCGGTGTACCGCGAGATCCCGGCTTTCGGACTTTATCTCAACGTGCACACCAGATGGCTGTATCCTTTCAGCATCGTCTTTCAGGAGTTCTTTATAAAGGCGTTTGTACAGGATAATATCGGGATCACCCTGTGCGGTTACGGGCAGATGGACTATCATGATGCGCTCCGGAAACATACGAATGTGAACACAAGGCAAGCGCTTATCACGGCGTGGATCACAGCGGTGTTTTTCTTTATTATTCACATGCAGTACGCGCTCTTCTATATGACAGGGGCGCTGGTCCTTTGCCTTGTGACGGGCGTATTGTATGAGAAAAACAGAAACATCTGGGGCCCTGTCCTGATACATTTTGCCATAGGCTTCATGCCGAGATGCCTCGGCGTCCTGCAGATATTAGAGGGCTATCCGGGAAACTGAACCTCAAACTATGGATATGGGAAAAGAGACGAAACTTGAACTTCTTGAGGGAGGAAGAAATGCCTTCCCTGAGATAATACGGCAGATACGCGCCGCGGAACACGAGATCGCGGTGCATATGTTCATATGGAGAGAAGACAGGATCGGAACGGAGATAGCCCGCGAATTGATAGCGGCGGCGGACAGGGGCGTGAAGGTCACGATCGAGAAGGATCAGTATGCGGTGACTCTCGAATATGCCGAAGAGTCGCAGCGGTCTTTATGCCATCGCCCGGGTCTGAGGGACAGGTTCAGGATCTCCATGCTGGAGCTTATCTATAACAGAGACCTCATGAAAAAGAGGCTAAGGACTTCCCGAAGCAGCCTGTACATGCAGATGAAAGAACATCCGGGCATATCGATTACAGACGATGCCAGGACCTATGACCATTCCAAGTATTATATATTTGACCGCAAGGTCATGATACTCGGCGGCATCAATATAGAAGACAAGGAGTATTACAGCGATTCAAAGGGAAGGGTCTATCATGATTACATGATAAAGATCAGCGATCCGGACATTGTGGCGCAGTTCCTGGAAAAAAGAAAAGATCCTCAAAAGAAAAGCGATCTGTTCAGGGTCAACATGAAGGATCCGGTCAGCTGCTTTGAACTCAAGTCAAGCTATCTGGAGATAATTGACGGCGCGGAACGCGAACTATGCATATTGATGGCCTACTTCGCGCCTGAAAAAGACATACTGTCTGCTATAAAACGAGCATTGCGCAGGGGCGTGAGCGTGAGTGTCCTGATTCCGCGAAGCGCGAACTTCATGGATGACATGAACAAGCTCGCCGTATCTAAACTGCTCAGATATTCCGGATCGCAAGACGGCAGGCTTGAAATATATCTGACGGAAAACATGCTGCACTCAAAGCTGCTCATGAACGAGCGGCGTGTAATAATAGGATCGTGCAATATAAACAGAAAGTCGTTCACGAAGCTTGACGAACTGGCTGTCGCAGTGGACAACGATGACAGTCCGCTCGCGGCAGAGATCCGCTCAAGCGCGGAAAAGGCTTTCCGGGACGCGGAATGTGTCAGTGCCCGGGGCAGGATCAGATACAACCCCGTTCTTGCCGCCATAGAGACAGCGGTAATGTGAGATTGCAGGAGGGCTACTTTTGAAGATAAGCGGAAAAATTGCTGACAAACTGATAAATCATTTTGACGAGAACATATCTGCGGCATATGTCTCGGCATGCCTGTTTACCCTGGGCATGCTGCTGTTCATTATAAACAGCGTCATTCTGCTCACTTCTCCCGAAAGGGCATTCCGTACGCTGAGGATCATACTGAAGGGCGGAACGGATATATTCTGGATCGCCGCAGCAATGCTCGGGACGAAGTACTATCCGACAAAACGAAACAGGATCCTCATACAGACACTGGTCTGGTACGCGCTTGGAGACATCGCGGTCATGTTCTCATATCCTGTAGGAGGCGCGCTGTATTGCGTCGGTCATCTGTTTATGATCTGGGCCATACTTGAGACCACGTATATACACAGGTGGCAGATCGTGACGCTTATACTGTGCGTCCTGGTATCGATAGTGCTGCTTCTGAAATTCCTGGATGATCCGAAACTCATTATTGTAGGCGCGGTATATGCCCTTATCGTCACGTCGACAATGGCGCTTTCTCTGTCGAACCGGTTTTTCTGGCTGGCAGGGATCGTATTTGTGATCTCGGATATCACCGGTTTTTTGAGGGTCTCGCTTTCCAATAACAAATATACTTATTTCGTAACGACCACCATATATTTCGCCGCGTTTCTGATGCTGTGCTTATCCGTATACAGCACGAACCGCAAGGAGGTAGTCACCTGGTACGACCTTTTCAGCATGCTGAACGACTCAAAAAGCATGAAAGTCTCATTTTGGGTGTGCGGCAGGTGGGCGCTTGGCCTGATAAGAGGCGATAAGCGTTATTCATATGACCGCATCGATCTTGCCTATGATGTCGATCACGTCGATGAGTTTCTCGCGTGGATAAAGCACGCGCGGTATGAGGGGAAACACAGATACGCGGGCGGCGTCAGGAGCTACTACAGTGAGAGATACGGAGAACTCCGGATATTCCCGTGCCTGTTTGAGCCGGACGGGTCTGCCTTGCTCACCACGGAGAACGGAGATCAGCTGCCGCTGGACGAAGGCTATTTTGAAGATGTGAGCGTACTGGGAAGAACGATCCCGTGCATAGCGCCAGGCGGCGCGGAACTGATACGTGACCTGCTGAACTGACCGGGAATGCAGAAATAAGATGAGCGAAAGGCTGAAGGATAGAGAAGATGGATATATATGTAGATATAAAAGCTGAATCCGGCGGCGACGGAAGTCAGGATAAACCGTTCAGAAGAATAAACGAAGCGGCTGCGGTCGCTGAGCCGGGCGACACGGTCCTGGTGGCACCGGGGATCTATCGCGAGCTGGTCGACCCGGCAAATCCGGGTACTGAAGACAGCAGGATCACCTATGTCAGCACCGAACCTCTTGGCGCGGTCATCACCGGAGCGGAGCGGATCGGCGGCTGGGAAAGGTATTCGGATAATGTCTGGGTAACAAGGGTAGATAACTCCCTGTTTGGCGGATACAATCCGTACACGACGCTCGTATATGGCGACTGGTATTTCGCTAAGGCGGACAAGCATACGGGCTGCGTGTACCTTGACGGCGAGGCCCTGTACGAGGCTGCAAGCATCGAAGACTGCGCCCGTGGGGAGATCAGCGATGTCAGCTGGGATCCGGAAAACTCCCGCAGGAAATGGTATACGGAGCAGGACGAAGAGCGCCGCGAAACTGTTATATACGCGAACTTCCAGGGGCGGGATCCGAACTCCGAAAACGTCGAGATAAACGTCAGGAGAGAGTGCTTCTGGCCGTCAAAAACAGGAGTGGACTACATCACTGTCAGAGGCTTCAAAATCGAGAAGGCCGCTACGACGTGGGCGCCTCCCGCGGCTTTTCAGGACGGCATGATCGGACCGCACTGGAGCAAGGGCTGGATAATCGAGGACTGCGAGATAGCTGACAGCAAGTGCGCGGGCATCTCTCTGGGCCGTTATTATGATCCGGAAAACGACAATTACTTTACGACAAAGTATGTCAAGAGCCCTACGCAGATGGAAAGGGACGCTGTGTGCCGCGGACAGTATCACGGATGGCTCAAGGAAAACATAGGCGGACACATCATAAGGCGCAACGATATCCATCACTGTCAGCAGGGCGGCATCATAGGACGCATGGGGTCCGTCTTCAGCGTGATCGAGGACAATCACATCCACCATATTAACAATATGATGGAGCTTGGCGGGGCTGAGATCGCAGGCATAAAGCTGCACGCGGCCATAGACGTCATTATCCGCAGGAACCACGTCCACCACTGCACGATGGGGATATGGTGCGACTGGGAAGCTCAGGGCACAAGGATAAGCCGCAACTATCTGCACGACAACCAGCGCCCGGCGGGAGTCAAACAGCTGAAGGGCGGCATGATGTCACAGGACCTGTTCGTTGAAGTCAGCCATGGGCCGACTCTTATCGATAACAACATCCTGCTGTCCGAGGTAAGCCTGCGCTTCGCCACCCAGGGGGTAGCGATGGTGCACAATCTCATCTGCGGAGCGTTTACCTGCGTGGGAGCCGGCACGGGCTGGCGGTATACACCGTATCACATACCTCACCGCACGGAGGTCATGGGATTCATGACCATCCTGCATGGCGACAACAGATTCTATAACAACATCTTCGTCCAGAAGTGGCCGTCGGACGATGCGGTCATACTTCATGACATAGATGACGGCATGGATCATGAGAACCGCCGGGCAGGGACATGGGTGTTCGATGAGTACCCGACGTATGAGGAGTGGCATTCACAGTTCGATTTTTCAGCGCCGGCAAACATGGCCGAACTGGAGAAAGCTCACTTTGGAAAGCTGCCGGTCTGGTCGGAGGGAAATCTCTACCTGAACGGAGCCCGGGCCTGCAGACAGGAGAAGGAAGGAGAATGCCGGATGATCACCTCGGACATTCTCGGCAAAGCTTTCGAGCCGGAGCAGCGCTTTGAGGCGCCGGACGGTTCAGACATTATCTTTGATACGGACTATTACGGCAATAAACGGACAGGCGAAATAGTGCCGGGCCCGTTCGCAGATCTGAAAAATCCCTCAGATGTATTTATAGTGGATTTTTCGGAGACAATGCGGTAAACTGATAATACAAATTACATATGATCATCCATAAAGAGCACGCGAGAGACAAGCTCAATGACCGTGCAGCAACCTACCTTACGGCAAGGTGCTAAAGCTTGAACGATGGAGCCAATTGTAACAATTATCGGCCCCATCGTGACGATGGGGCCTTTTCAGCGCGCTCTTTATGGTAACGAAGAAAGGAGCGTATCAAATGAATAATGATATCTGGCATGTTGCCCTTAAAGCCGGAACGACAGAATTGCAGGATGTAATAGTTGCCGGTATGGATATAGGCGATCTGGAGACTATCAGTTGTCTGCTTTCAACGAACCGCCTGAAAGGCAGAGAATTCGAAACGGACTGGGGCGGCTTTCTGATGATGTATGCCGGCGAATATGAAAGGCCGTTTCCGAGCGTAATGATCTGGCGCTTTGAAAACCGGAACGGTGACAGCATCATCAAAGACATGCGCTATGAGGATGCCTGGATCATAGAACGCGTCTGGAGGGATATGCTGATGCCCGAGATAACAGATGCGGAGTATGTTCCGCCAAAGCGTTTTCTCTTAACGGCCAGGCTGAACGGCAATCAGAATGGCGGCGATCTGTAATTCGAGGCATACGAATTGATTGTTTTATACAAAATACACTCATATATTTTGTTGATTTTTACAAATAATCATTGTACAATGCTCAATAGTCATAACCATTAGCGATAAAGAGGATCATAAAACCTATGACTATCAATAAAAGTTTCGCAGCTGAATACTATTATTACTACTGCCGCAGGGAGTAGCTGTATTGCTGTGAGACGATGAGTATCGGAAATGCTCTAATACTGTTAAGTACAGTTCCGCAGCGTACAGCCTGCGGGACTTTTTATTTGCTCCCCGTTCACATACATGGTCCATGAGCGGGGTTTTTACGGGACTGAACAAAGGAGGAAACCGCCATGCCCGCAATTAAGTTCTACGATCATCAGCCTATTCCGATGGAGATGCATAAGGTCAAGATAGTCCAGCAGCTCACCCTGCCGCCGGCAGACCGCAGACTCGCAAAAATGAAGGAAGCGGGCTTCAACACATTCCAGCTTCATAACGGAGATATTTTCATGGATATGCTCACCGATTCCGGCGTGAACGCCATGAGCGATGAGATGCTGGCAGGAATGATGAAGCCTGACGACGCGTACGCGGGGAGCGAATCGTTCTACCGTATGAGGGACAAGCTCGAGGAGATCTTCGGTATGAAGTACTGCCTGCCTGCCCATCAGGGAAGGGCGTGCGAGAACATACTTGCCGAAAGATTCGTAAAGCCGGGCAAATGCGTCATCATGAACTACCACTTCACGACGGCCAAGGCGCACATCACCAGACTGGGCGGCCATGTAGAGGAGCTGGTGAAGTATGAGGGCCTTGAGCCGGTCAGCGACCTGCCGTTCAAGGGAGACATAGATCTGGACAGGCTTGAGGAATGCATACAGAAGGAAGGGGCCGATAACGTAGCTTTCATGAGGCTCGAGTCGGGCACAAACCTGATCGGCGGACAGCCTGTTTCGGTGCAGAACTTCAAGGACGCCTGTGCCATAGCGAGAAAGCACGGGATCATCTCGGTCCTGGACGCGTCGCTGCTGCAGGACAATCTGTACTTCATCAAGACAAGGGATGAAGAAAGAAAGGATATGTCTGTCAGGGACATCACGATGGAGATCGCCGACCAGTTTGACATGATCTACTTCTCCGGCCGCAAGTTTGGTTTCGCGCGCGGAGGCGCGATCATGGTAAGGGACGAGGAACTGTTCCACTCCATGGAAGATCTTGTTCCGATGTTCGAAGGTTTCCTCACATACGGCGGCATGTCCGTGAGAGAAATGGAAGCGATGACCGTAGGCTTTGATGAATCGATGGAGATGGACGTCATCTCTCAGGGACCGGAGTTCATCAAATACTGCGTCGACCGGCTGGACGAGTACGGAGTTCCGGTGATCACTCCGGGCGGAGGCCTGGGCGCCCATCTCGACGCGTCGCGCTTTGTGAGCCATATCCCTCAGGAAGAATATCCTGCCGGAGCCCTTACATGCGCCATGTACCTCTGCGGCGGCATACGCGGAATGGAAAGAGGCACCCTCTCAGAGGAGAGAGAGGCTGACGGAAGCGAGAGACTTGCTTCGATGGAGCTGGTCAGGCTGGCGCTGCCGAGGCGCGTGTTTACGCTTTCGCAGGTAGAATACGTGATAGACAGAGTCAAGTGGGTATATGACCACAGGGATCTCATAGGAGGACTCAGATTCGTGCATGAGCCGGCTACGCTCAGGTTCTTTACGGGCAGGCTTGAGCCGATTTCAGACTGGCCGGAAAAGCTGACAGCAGCGTTCAAAGCGGAGTTCGGCGAAGATCAGTAGAGTAAGGCAATAAACTGAATGACAGATCTGATCGAAACGATCAAAGGCCCCATCGTGAGATGGGGCCTTTCTTATCACTGTTTTTCGGCGGGAGGCCATATGCAGCACACCGGAGCAGCCTTGATGCCGTCCAGCTCAAAGCCTTCGAGCCATGGCCGTCGCTCGTATCTTATGCCGGGCTCGTCATCAAGCAGCACTCCGCTGAGCGGGACATACACTTTCCCTACCGGTGATTCCAGGCACATGTGAGTGCCGCTGTATCCGGATCCGTCATCGTCAGTAAAACTTACCGACACCCCCTCGCCGGAGGAACCGCATCAGGTCTTGCTGCTGTCCGTAAGCAGGACAATGTCCCTGAATCCGAACCTGCGCATGTATTCTATTGCCGCGTTGTTCAGTCTGATCATCTCAGCCAAAGCATAACACAGACGACGCTTTTCAGCCAACGGTCAAAGTCCTTTCGCGGGGGCTTTTTTAGTACCATAAAAGTGTAGTTGACAGAGAGCAATCTCTGCAGCTGCACTTATTTTTATATAATGAGGGAACAGTTGGTCTGGC
>JBGUKZ010000052.1:0-4678 GCA_045114795.1 Anaerovoracaceae bacterium | reverse complement strand
GTCTCTTCCGTCAGTCTCTTCGGTGACAAGGACCTCGTCCGGCTTAGTGACCAGCGCTTTCGCGATTACTTCTACCAGACTTCCCATTCCGTGCCTCCTTATTCGATAGCGCCGGACTTCTTGAGAAGTGCTCTAACTGTATCAGTCGGCTGAGCTCCGTTTGCGAGCCATCTCTTTGCAGCCTCGTTGTCGATCTTGATCTCGCTAGGATCCTTCAGCGGATCATATGTGCCGATCTCCTCGATGAACTTGCCGTTTCTCGGTGTTCTCGAGTCAGCGACGACTACTCTGTAGAAAGGTTTCTTGTGAGCTCCAACTCTCTTAAGTCTGATCTTTACCATTTTGTTTCCTCCATTTATTATTTAATGTATTTTGATATCTATATAATAATGCGAAACCTGCATCTAGAATCCGAGATTGCGCATCATGCTGCGCGCCTTTTTCGAATCCGGATTTGCTATGACTTTGGCCATCTTCTTCATCTCTTCGTATTTCTTGATGAGCTGATTGACATCCTGCACAGTGTGCCCCGAACCTCTCGCGATACGCTTTCTTCTCGAAGCGTTCAACACGTTTGGCTTCGCTCTTTCGAACGGCGTCATCGAGAGGATGATGGCTTCCCACTTCCTGAGTTCGGCCCTGCTCTGCTCAAAGTCGATGTCCTTCTTCTGAGCCGCGGAGATGCCCGGGATCATGTCTATCAGCTTGCTGATCCCGCCCATCTTGTTGATCTGCCTCATCTGTCCCAGGAAGTCTTCAAGGTCATACTTGTTGCGGCGGATCTTCTCCTCGAGCTTTCTGCTCTCCTCTTCATCGAACGCGCTCTCAGCCTGCTCGATCAGCGACATGACGTCGCCCATGCCGAGTATCCTCGACGCTATCCTGTCAGGGTGGAAAGGCTCAAGAGCGTTGTACTTCTCGCCCGTACCCATGAACTTGATAGGCTTGCCCGTGACCGCCTTGACCGAGAGAGCCGCGCCGCCTCTTGAGTCGCCGTCCATCTTTGTCATGATGATGCCGTCGACTCCGAGTGCCTGATTGAATCCGTCAGCGATGTTGACCGCGTCCTGACCTGTCAGCGCGTCGACCACGAGGAGTATCTCGTGAGGTCTGACCGAAGCCTTCAGGATCTTGAGTTCGTCCATGAGCTCCTGGTCGATCTGCAGACGTCCTGCGGTATCGACGATGAGCACGTTGCAGCCGGTCCTCATGGCCTCCCTGACGGCCTCGCTGGCGATCTGCTCAGGGTCCTTTGTGTCCCTGTTGACATATACCGGCGTGTTGACCGCCTTGCCTACTATCTCCAGCTGATCTATAGCCGCAGGTCTGTAAACGTCGCATGCTGCCAGCATCGGATGTTTACCCGTCTGCTTGAGCCATGCCGCGAGTTTGCCCGCAGTCGTGGTCTTACCTGTACCCTGAAGACCTACCAGCATGATAACGGTGAATCCGCCCGGGTTGAATGTGAGCTTGCTTGCCGTGCCGCCCATCATATCGACCAGTTCGTCCTTCACTATCTTGATGACCATCTGGTCAGGAGTCAGGCTCTTGAGCACGCCGGCGCCCAGCGCCTTTTCCTTTACTGTCGCGACAAACTCCTTTACGACCTTGAAGTTGACGTCAGCCTCCAGAAGCGCCATCTTGACGACGCGCATCGCGTCCTCAAAATCCTTCTCCGAGACCACGCCCTGGCCGCGCAGGTCCTTGAATGCTCCCTGTAATTTTTCGGATAATCCTTCGAATGCCATGTATCTATTCCGTGATCTTCTGTATTATCTGCTTCAGACCGTCGGCATGCGCCTTTGCGATGCCCGCTGAATCGATTATCTTATATGCTTTTTCCGCCAGCTTCTGGTTCTCTTTGTACGAGGCGACCAGTCCCAGTTTCTCTTCGTAAGCTCCGAGCGCTTTCTCGGCCTTTCTCAGAGTGTAATGGACCGCCTGGCGGGTCTGCCTGAGCTCTTCGGCGATCTCTGAAAGCGACAGGTTGTCTTCGTGATACAGCGCCATGACTTCGTTCTGCGCCTCGTTAAGCAGGCTGCCGTAGAAATCATAGAGCATGCTCGCGTATTCAACTCTTTCGATGTCGTCTTTCATCACGGATCTCCGTCAAACTGATCAGCGGCACGGTCACCCTTATGACCGCACCGCCATATAATAACATCTCTTCCGCTATCTGTCAAACATTTTCTTTGACAGCGCTCCGGTTTTCCCGCAAAACATAAGGGAGATGAGCTTCCGCCCATCTCCCTGTGTTATCTGTTATCCGGTTATAAGATCGTCGAATGATTATACTGACTTAGGAGCAGCAAAGTGAACGATCGCGTGGATGAGCGCAACTCCGCCGAGGATGCCTGCTGCGATCCAGCCGGTAGCTCCGACTGTCGAGCCTGCGATGCTCGAGAAGTATGTGCCCGCCTGTGTTCCATAGACAGCGCCGAACGCGCCTGCTGCTGCAGCGAGGAGCGCGAAGACTCCGGCGCCCTTGTTCTTCTTGAGGAAGGACAGGATCGCTGCGATCACTGCGAGAACGCCTGCCGCGAGGAGTCCGGCTGTGCCGACCGCTCTGGCCATGATCTCATTTGTGATCAGTACGCCGTCGTCAGCCTGGTAGCCTCTGCCGACGTCTACTGCGGAGAGACCCTCGTCGATATCGAGGTGCTCGTCGCCGTTGTCGAAGTCCGTATCGCCGTTCAGTCTGTCTGCGATGCTCTCGAGCTCGAGATCAGGCTCTGTGCCGACGAGCTGCGCAAGTCCGTCTCTTACCTGCTGTTCGCCGTCTTCGTACTGAGCGAGCTGAGCCTTGCCGTCTTCGAGCTGCTGGCGTCCGTCAGCGAGCATCTGCTCCGCTTCAGCCAGTTTTCCAGGAGCTGCCGCGTAATCAGCACGGCCCTGTGCAAGCTGAGCGCGTCCGTCAGCGAGCTGATCTTCTGCGCTGGACTTGACGTGCTTCAGAACATTGAGAGCTCTCGGAATGATCTTCTTTGCAAGTTTTTCAAGGTCTTCATCGAAATCATCACCGAATTCCTTGTTGTTGAGCCTGCTGCCTTTGTACTTCTTGAGCTCCTTCATGAGCTTCGGATCGTACTTCTTGATAGCAGCCTTGATGGTCGGGTTGGTGACCATGTTCTTGAATGCATATGGTACACCTTCCGATGTGCTGGCGAGCTGATCCTTACCATCCGCGAGTGTCTGATAACCCTCGTCCCATGCAGCGAACTGCTGAGAATAGCCGGCCTTTGTGACATCTTTCTTGTTTTCTTTATCGAGCATGTTGATATACTTGCTGAACAGAGCGCTTACCTGCGGCTTATATCCATCCAACTGTGCTCCTATTGCGAAAGCAACCGGAACGTTGCCCCACTGTGCGTTTACAGACATTGCGTCTTTGGATGCAACATTCTCAAGGAGATTGAACAGCGTCGTTACTGTAGGGCCCAGATCACCGGCAATAGCAGGCAGCTGAGCGTTCAGATTTCCATACCCGTTTTCCTTGTCACAGAATCCGGCAGCGGTCATTTCAAATGTCTTTTTTGCTTTGGCATAAGCCGCATATTCCGGACTTGTTTCGCTGGTCGGATCTTCGCTTGTTACATATGCTGTATATGCTTCCTTCAGATCGTCTGCCAGTGTTACAAAATTGAACAGTGCCTTCTGATAATTCTTAAGAACTGTTGCAGCGTTTTTAAAATCTTTGCTTGTTTGCACAACTGCTTTGTCAAACTTTGCATAGCTCTGACCCTTATTGCTGAAACGGCCTGCGATAGTTCCAGGCTCATTTCCGTTTAACTGATCGACAAGGCCAAGTGTTCCCTGCATAGAATCGGCTAACAGAAGAGACTCCATCTTTTCACGATTCGGCTTCAGCGCTTCAGTATATGCGTCGTGCCACCACTTGTCGTGGTCCTTATTCGAACTCACGCCATGCTTTCTGGCTTCACGAAGTCCCTTGATCAGTTTCTTGAGATCACTGTAGCTCTTTTCTCCGGCTGCAAGTTTCCTCTCACCGGCTGCAAGCTTTCCCGGAGCCTCTGCGTAGTCCTTAAGGCCCTGCTCATACTGCGCTTCACCGTCAGCAAGAGCCTGCTCGCCTTCCGCGAGCTGATCCTTACCGTCGAGATAAGCCTGCTCATTTTCCTTGAGCTGATTGAGGCCGTCCTCGAGCTTGTTCATGTCAGCCGTGGACTTTTCGCCTGCTTCTTCCCAGTAGTCCTTGCAAGCGAGGATATCGTTCACGCTTACGGCGCTGCCGTAGAATCCGAAAATCGCTGCTGCTACGAGAAGAACGCTTAATGCTTTTTTCATTTCTATTCCCTCTCTATAACAAGATTAACATATAGAATCACGTTGCTACGGGCACGGCAAACCCAGTGCCCACAATGCTGAAACTATTTTACCATTTTCAGTATCCTAAAACATAATAAATGTTAAGATTAATCGGAGGATTTATGTACTAATTTTAAAACATTGCATCTGATAACAAATAATGCCGCGCTCTATTGTTTATGCGTATAAAAGAAAAACGGCCACAAAGTTTTCCCTTTGTTGACCGTACTGATTTTTGACAAAGAAAAAAGCGGCGACGTCCTAATTTCCCGGGAGGTCACCCTCCGAGTATCATCGGCGCTAAGGAGCTTAACTACTGTGTTCGGGATGGGAACAGGTGGATCCTCCTCGC
>JBGUKZ010000051.1:0-2058 GCA_045114795.1 Anaerovoracaceae bacterium | reverse complement strand
CTTTCTGTTCAGTACAGATGTGATCGCTGCTGTAAGAGTCGTTTTGCCGTGGTCAACGTGGCCGATCGTGCCGATGTTGATGTGCGGCTTGGTTCTTTCATATTTCTGCTTAGCCATTTTTAATAACTCCTGTTTAACAAATTATAGAAAAAAGTATTGTTGTCTCTTGTGTCCCGGGCGGTCCGGGTAGTGAACGCTGCTTCAGGCCGTTACTTGATGATCTTCTCAGCAAGTGATTCCGGCAGCCTTTCGAAGTGGTCGAACTGCATCGTGTACACTCCGCGTCCCTGTGTCTTTGAGCGCAGGTCTGTCGCGTAGCCGAACATTTCGGAGAGCGGCACATAGCCTCTTACGACGGCCGCGCCGTTCTCGATGTCCGAACCCTCGATCCTGCCGCGTCTCGAACTGATGTCGCCGATGATGTCGCCCATGTAATTGTCAGGCACGGTGACTTCTACCTTGAATACAGGTTCCAGAAGCACCGGTTTTGCCTTCATGACAGCTTCCTTGAACGCTTTCGATCCGGCGATCTTGAATGCCATCTCCGAGGAGTCGACTTCGTGGAACGAACCGTCATACAGTTCGACGCCGACATCGACTACGTTATAGCCCGCGAGCGGTCCGGCCTGCATGGCCTCTTCTATACCGCTCTGGACAGCCGGGATGTATTCTCTCGGGATCGCTCCGCCGACGATGGAGTTCTTGAATTCGAACCCTTCGCCCGGCTCTCTCGGATACAGTTTGATCTTGACGTGAGCGTACTGTCCGCTTCCGCCGGTCTGTTTGGCATGCTTGCAGTCCACATTCGCGGTGCGTGTGATCGTTTCCTTGTAGGATACCTGCGGCCTGCCGACATTGGCCTCGACCTTGAACTCTCTGAGGAGCCTGTCCACGATGATCTCGAGATGGAGCTCGCCCATTCCCGCGATGATGGTCTGGCCCGTTTCAGGGTTCGTATAGGTCCTGAATGTCGGGTCTTCCTCTGCCAGCTTGGCAAGAGCTATGCCCATCTTTTCCTGACCTATCTTGGTCTTCGGCTCTATGGCGATCTCGATGACAGGATCAGGGAAGTCCATCGACTCAAGCACTATCGGGTGCTTGTCGTCGCAGAGCGTATCGCCTGTTGTCGCGAACTTGAGTCCCACCGCGGCTGCGATGTCGCCGGAGTAGACCGTATCGATCTCGCTCCTGTGGTTCGCGTGCATCATCAGGATGCGCCCGAATCTCTCCTTGCGGTCCTTGGTTGCGTTGTACACATGCTTGCCCGTATCGATCGATCCCGAGTATACCCTGAAGAACGCGAGCTTGCCCACGAACGGGTCGGTCATGATCTTGAATACCAGCGCCGAGAACGGGCCTTTGTCGTCGGCCGCTCTCTCCTCTTCCTTCTTGGTATAAGGATTGACGCCTTTGATGGCCGGGATGTCCACAGGCGACGGCATGTAGTCGACGACTCCGTCGAGCATCAGCTGTACGCCTTTGTTCCTGTACGCCGAACCGCAGAACACCGGGTAGATATTGCCCTTGATGGTCTCGCGGCGGATGACCTTCTTGATGTCCTCTACCGGGATGTCCTCGCCTTCGAGGTACATCATCATGAGGTCTTCATCGCATTCGGCTACGGCTTCGAGCATCCTGTCTCTCCAGGCCCTGGCCTCTTCGAGCATGTTCTCCGGGATCTCTTTCTCCTCATAGACTTTTCCGAGGTCGTCATCGTGGTAAAGTTCGGCCTTCATCTTTATCAGGTCGATGATACCGACGAATTCGGATTCCGAGCCTATAGGCAGCTGGACCGCGACGGCATTTGCCTTGAGCCTGTCACGGATCATGTCAAGTACGTGGAAGTAGTTGGCACCCATGATGTCCATCTTGTTGACGAATATCATTCGCGGCACTCCGTATTTCTCGGCCTGTCTCCAGACGGTCTCGCTCTGAGGCTCGACGCCGCCCTTGGCGCAGAGCACCATCACGGCTCCGTCCAGAACTCTCAGCGATCTCTCTACCTCGACCGTGAAGTCGACGTGTCCCGGAGTGTCGATGATGTTGATCCTGGTGTCC
>JBGUKZ010000050.1:0-2113 GCA_045114795.1 Anaerovoracaceae bacterium | reverse complement strand
GATCATTTCTCATTCTCGTTTCAATACTGGTGCCGGCATGGATCGAAGACCGTGCCGCACGCAGGAATCATACCAGAAACTGATCTTTTATCGCTTTATATTCCGAAAGATTGTCCGGTCTGAGCACGCCCTGATCGGTCACCACGCCTGTAACGAGTTCAGGCGGAGTGATATCGAAGGCCGGATAGTAACCTTTCGCATTCTGATTCGCAGTCTTGGTCCCCATTGCCTGAAGAACAAAATCCGGATCTCTCATTTCTATCTTTACCGTGTCTACAGTCGGATGCCCCTGATCAGGCGTTCCGCTCACATAATACGGTATGCCGTGGTATTTCGCGGCAATCGCAGTATTGTACGTACCCACCTTGTTTACCACATGACCGTCACAGCAGATCACATCAGCAGCAGTCGTGAAAATGTCTATGCCCTCCTTCTTCATTACGAAGGCAGGCATGCCGTCGGTTATTATGGTGACATCGAATCCCATGTCACACCCTACACTGGCAGTAAGACGCGCCCCCTGAAAGTACGGTCTGGTCTCAGGGCAGAAAAGCCTTATGTCCTTGCCCTGCAGTCTGGCTTCTTTGAGCATCATCCCGACTATGGTCTCCGCGAAGCAGTATGTCATGACTGCACCATGCTCCGGGAAGAGCTCTGCCATGTACTTTCCGACTCTGCTGATACCCGAATATCTTTCGTCGTTCATGTCTATGGCGCATTGCTTTATGACTTCTGAAACGTCTGATGCTCCGCCTGCCAGAGCTTCTTTTGCGGCATCTATGCATCTGCCGGTGATCCGTTCCATACGCCAGGTGGTGGTTGGCCTTGCATGCGAGATGGTGTAGGCGGCTGTTTGCAGATAATCGATCTGCTCAGCCTCGCTCTTTCCCCTGCACTCATAAGCAGCAAGCGCCATTCCCATAGCCGCCGCCGTATACGGACCTGCGCTCTGCGTCACCATGTCACGTATCGCGTCAGCGACTTCCTGATGGGTCCTGCACTCTACCTTGACCACGTTGATAGGATAGATGCGGCGGTCCAGTATCCTGACCACGCCGTCCTCATACCAGGCGATATTCTCATATTGGAGCATCCATGCGAGCCCTTTATCCTGTCTTTCCATTTCCGGTCTGCTTTCTACTTTGTTTCAGCTGCTTTTTCAGCTTCCTGCGCAGCTTTGTACTTCTCTGCTTCTT
This sequence comes from Anaerovoracaceae bacterium, assembly GCA_045114795.1. GTDB lineage: Bacteria > Bacillota > Clostridia > Peptostreptococcales > Anaerovoracaceae > Crickella. The sequence goes on along the minus strand of JBGUKZ010000050.1, from coordinate 917 downwards.
CTTCCTCCAGCACACGATAAGCTACCTTGCCCACGAGTGTCTTCGGAAGCTCCTTGCGGAACTCTATGTCATACGGCATCGCGTACTTCGCGATGTGTTTCCTCGCATAAGCCAGAAGCTCTTCCTTGAGAGCATCGTTCGCTTCAACGCCGTTCTTAGGCATCACGAACATCTTGACCTTCTGCATCTTATGGCTGTCAGGAACTCCGACAGCACAGCTCATCTGCACCTTATCATGCGCGTCAAAGACGTTTTCAAGCTGAGCCGGATAGATATTGTATCCGGAGGAGATGATCATTCTCTTCGCTCTTCCGCGGAAGTAGATGAAGCCTTCATCATCCATGGTACCGAGATCGCCCGTGTAAAGCCACCTGAGTCCGTCTTCGTGCTCTCTGATGGTCTCTGCAGTTTCGGCAGGCATGTCCAGGTAACCGGCCATAACTGTAGGTCCTGACATGAGTATCTCTCCCTCTTCGCCGTACGGCAGCTCTTCAGCAGTGCCCGGCTTTACGATCTTGTAATACATGTCAGGGAAAGGAATGCCTATGCTGCCTTCCTTATGAAGCTGAGGAGGCGTAAGGCATGCTGCTGTAACGCTCTCCGTAGTGCCGTAGCCTTCACGGACCTGTATCTTCGAGTTGTGGTCGTAGAGGAACTTGTCGAATTTCTTCTTGAGCTCTATCGAGAGCGAGTCACCGCCCGAGAACACTCCCTTGAGAGAGGAGAGATCCTTACCGTTCATGGACGGAAGTCTCAGCAGCGCTTCAAACAGAGTAGGCACTCCTGCGATGAAGTTGCATTTATACTTAGTGATCAGCTTTGCGTAGCTCTTAGGTGTGAACCTAGGCACCAGCACGCAGCGTCCGCCGCCTGCCAGCATCGTATGTATGCATACACCGAGTCCGAACCCGTGGAAT
>JBGUKZ010000049.1:0-8981 GCA_045114795.1 Anaerovoracaceae bacterium | reverse complement strand
AATACATGCTGGGACAGAAGCATGATAATACAAAACTTCTGCGGTGCCACCCGGCTTGGCAGAGTCGCCCCTGCCCACTCACTGCATACCATCATATGCGTCATTTGTTAACGAAGTTTTCTCTCCGTCTCCCATACTCAGGACTTTCGTCCCTTTCCTGTCGCCCTCAGGAGTCCATTCAATCACGCCTCCGCATGCTGCCCTCTCACCGCCGGCAGCTCGCTCATATGCAAGCATCGTGACCTACTCACTCTCCCTCAAAGGTTTGTTGGTATTAAATTACTGCTACTGTAACATTGTATTTGTGAATTGTCAACAAATTTTGACTGGCCGATTACCATATTTTGTGTATTTTAATAAAAACTGAGATGATTGGAGCAGGTGAAGGGAATATCCGGCCGTCAAGGACGCCTGACGGCGCCGCATTTGCGGTCTTCGATCCTTGACTGCCGTTTTCCGGGTGTGCATATAAGTGTACACCCGGACCCGAACCCTCTTTGCTTTCAGATAAGCTTACGTCTCGGGTTCGATTCTTTATTTACTCCATGCAAAACGCCCCATGAAGGGGCGTCTTTGCATGGAGCAGGTGAAGGGAATCGAACCCTCGACCAGAGCTTGGGAAGCTCTTATTTTGCCATTAAACTACACCTGCGTGTATAACGGCGTCGCGCCTTTTTATTCGTGCTCCTACAGTATACCGCAGAAGCAGCGTTTTGTCAGTTTGTTTTTTCCTTTGCGACTGTCAGTATGGCGATGCCCGCGAGAATGGCTGCTGTACCGCAGATCTCGGTGATGTGGTAGCTCTGGCTGAGCCACAGCGCCGATGCCGCGAGCGCGGTGACCGGTTCAAAGAGATTGTAGACTCCTCCCTTGACAGGTCCTACTATGCTGGTGCCGTACAGAAAGAGCGCGAACGCGAGCGCCGCGCCCGGTAGGATTATGAACAGCATGCCCCAGATCATCGGAGCGTCCCATGCCTCCGGGAAGTTCCAGAGCTTGCAGAAAGGAGCGACGACTATTCCTCCGACGAAGAGTCCCCAGCCTACCGTTTCGAAAGTACCGTAGCGCTTTATGAGTTTTGACGGCAGCGTTACATACAAAGCGCAGCAAAGAGCGGATATCAGTCCGGAGATCAGAGCGATGGGATGTATCGCGAGCGCGCTTATGTCTCCGTGAGTGGAAATGAGGAACGACCCTGCTATTACCAGCACGAGCGCCGTCAGTTCTGCCGCTGTAGGCTTTCTGTGTTCCTTGATTATCACATAGATAAGCACAAACACAGGCGCGGTCTGCTGTATGGCGGAAGCGATGCCGGCGTTGCTGTAATCGATCGAAATATAATATGTAGGCTGGCAGAGACCAAAAGCGAACACGGCTATGATGAGCAGCCTTATAACGGAATCGCGGTCCTTCCAGATATCGAAAAGGCCGCGTCTGTTCCTGAAAAAAGCAAACATGAGCAGCGCAAATCCCGATGCGATCATGCGGAAATTCACCATCCACATCGTATCCACGCCCCGGGCCATCAGGAACTTGCTGACTACAGCATTGAGTCCCCAAAGCCCTGCTCCCAGCAAAGTTATAAGCGTACCGCTCAACATCTCTCTATCAGTCCGCAATTATCCGTGTTCAGCGCCGGGTCTTAGTTTGCGACAACGTTGATCGCGACAGTTCCCGTGGCCTTCTCTGTCACGGTGACCTTGACCATATATGTGCCGGCCGGCATGCTGACTTTCTGCGCGTCTGTGCCGCTTACAAAGGCTGTATACTGAGCCTCGCCTTCCATATCCGGGAGTACATCCGGATTGTCCATTCCCTCGCTGTTGATGAACTCGATAGTCATCTCGCCGGATTCCAGGTTCGGCTCGATGCTGAGCTGCTCACCTTCTTCGAACACCAGCGACCCTGTCACAAAGTAATCTCCGGCGTCCGATTTGCTTGCAGTGATCGTCATGCTTTTGTCATCGATCGTCTCTCCGCTGAGTTCCGCCTTTCCGCAGGAAGCCATCGCGAGCATGGAAACAACGAGTACGATGACCGCGAATACTGATACTGGTTTTTTCATTTTTTCCTCCTGAATTAACTTTTTTATATCTGAAACCTTGGATAAGGCAGATCAGACCGGTTCGTCCATTGCCGCCTTTATCATCGCAGGCAGCCTTCTGCATTTCTCCTCCGAGCTTGCCGCTACGGACACCCTTACGCCTTTGTCCAGCGGTATCAGGAACACATTCTTTTCATTGAGTTTTTCGCAGAGCCTGTCCGGATCGCCGCACGGCACGGTCACAAAGAATCCCGCGCTGAACGGCACTATCTCAAGTCCGCACTTTGCGGCTTCCTCCTCGAACGCCCTTCCTCTCGCGAGCAGCATGTCGCGGGCCTCTGCCCTTTCCGCCTCCACCTCGGCAAGAAGATCCTCATCAGCGTAGATGCGTTCGATCACTTCCTGAGGAGCTCTCGGCGGGTTCGACCATGTCGCTCTTGCCGAGAACGTGTTGATCCGCCCGAACTCCTCGGCGACTTCCGGGCTGTGAGCCAGGCATATCATCGCTGCGCATCTTGCCCCGTATAACGTGAAAGTCTTAGAGGCGCTGTACGCTATGACCGGCAGTATGTTCGACCTGAGATTGTCCACGACAGCGTAGAACCGTCTCACTTCTTCAGGCTCCCCCGCGAAGTCGAGGTATGCAGTGTCGAGCACCAGCGCGATCTTTTTGTCCAGAGGGACCTCATCGAGCGTCTTCTTCACTCCGTACCAGTCGTCCATCGTGAGCGCGTAGCCCGTCGGGTTGTTTGCCGGCGTATTGAGTATGATGACCAGATGCTCCTGATTCCTCGTGAGTTTCTTTACCTTGTAATCAAAATCCGCTATGTTAAAGCGGCCCTCTTCATCGAACATCTCGAAGCGCTCGATACCCCGGTACAGCTCAGCCGCGATGCTCTTATACGGAGCCCAGTGCCAGCTGTGCGTAAGTATCCTGTCTCCCGGGCACGAATAGTTAGCAACGGCATTCCTTATCGCGCCTGTGCCACCCGGCGTGCCAACCACGCAGGTGTAGCTCTTCGGCTCGTAATCGCCGAGAGCCGCTTTCAGTATGGCTTTTTTAAAACCCGGAGTTCCCGCGATAGGCGCGTATGCCGCGTACCTGTCCGCAGGCAGGCTCTTCATAACCCTCTCGACCGATCTCAGCACCAGAAGTTTTCCTTCATCATCGTAAAGAGCGCCGACAGTTGCGTTGATGACCTTATCAGGTCCGTATTTCGCGACCGCGTCAAGAGCCTTTCCGCTCGCCGCGAAAACTTTGTCTTCTTTCGGTATCTCACGCCCGTTGTATGCCGCCATGCTTTTCATAGTCGTTCCCTCTGTCCGCAGTCATCACGATGCGTCTGCTGTTTCAACGCCCGATCACTACTCTTTTTATTTTTTCGCCGAAGCCGCTGTACTTGGCTTCGTATTCTGTCTCAATGTTTGCCGCGTTTGCCTCGGGATCCGCGTGCAGGTCCCTCGTTATGTCCAGTATCTTCAGGTCCGCGGCAACGATCTCAAGCACCGACCAGTTGAACAGATCGGTGTTGTCCGTCTTGAACGTGACCGTCCCTTCCGGCTTCAGGACCCTGAAGTACGATTTCAGCCTGTCTCTGTACGTAAGGCGCCTCTTGTACCAGTAGTTTTTTGGAAGCGGATCGCTGAAGTTCAGATAGATGCCGTCAGCCTCGCCGTTTCCGAACCACTCCGAAAGATCGCCGGCAAGTTCCGGAATGAACGAAACGTTATTCAGTCCGTCTCTGCGTATCTTTTCCATGGCGCGGAGCATTACGCTCTTGTTTCCTTCTATGGCAACAAAAAAGTGCTGCGGTTCGCGCGCCGCCAGCTCGGAAATGAACTTGCCCTTGCCGCAGCCTATCTCAATGAAAAGCGGCGCGCCGCCGGAACGTTCGCTCCACTTGCCGCGCATCGCCGCCGGATCATCGATGATCAGATCCGCGTAGGCTTCGTATCTTGATTCCAGATTCCTCAGTTTTCTCTGTCGCATTCCGTATATCTGAACTGTCAGAGCGGCACCCACCGCCCTGTCCGAAAGCTTATATGTATCTCGACGCGATGATCGCCGCCAGGAACAGCGCCATCAGGCATGCCGCCAGAGCGTCGCCGCGTCTGAATCTTATCTCGTTCATGCGCGTGCGCCCGCCGCCGCCCCGGTAGCATCTCGCCTCCATCGCGAGCGCCAGGTCCTGCGCGATCCTGAACGAGCTGACAAACAGCGGCACAAGGATCGGGATGAGGCTTTTGGCCCTTTGCAGTATGTTGCCGGATTCGAAGTCGGCGCCCCTTGCCTGCTGCGCCTTTATGATCTTGTCGGTCTCCTCCATCAGCGTCGGGATGAACCTCAGCGCGATCGTCATCATCAGAGCGATCTCATGGCTCGGCAGTCCGATCTTTGAGAAAGGCTTGAGCAGTTTCTCGAGTCCGTCGGTCAGTTCTATAGGCTTTGTCGTAAGCGTCATGATCGAAGAGCCGAGGATCAGCAGCACGAGCCTCGCGGCCATGAAGAACGCCCTCAACAGGCCTTCATACGTGATCTTTAGAAATTTCCACTGCCACAATATCCTTCCGTCCACCATGAACAAATTGAGCACGAACGTGAACAGGATTATAAGGAACACCGCGGTCAGGCCTCTCAATATGAACTTCAGCGGGACCTTCGACACCGCTATCACCGCGAGAAGCGCCGCGGCCGCGATCAGGAATCCCCAGAAATTGTTCACGACAAACAGCTCTATGATATAGAGCAGTGTCGCGATTATCTTGGTCCTGGCATCGAGCCTGTGGATCCATGATTCGCCCGGATAATACTGGCCGAGTGTGATGTCTCTTATCACCCGCGTGTTTCCTCCAGATATGACTTTATATCTCCTGCCGCCTCATCAATGGTGAGAGCGTCGCTTTTGAATCCCGGAGCCTTGCACTTTATGAGTTCGACGATCTCTCTTGCCGGAGGCAGTCCGAGTCCCATCCCTTCGAGCCGCTTTCCCTGCGAGAATACTTCCGCAGGAGTGCCGCTCAGCGCTATGCTGCCTTCGCTCATCACCAGGACCCTGTCCGAGAGCGCGGCTATGTCAGCCATGTTGTGAGATACAAAGATAAGGATGATCCCCATCTCATCGTGTATGTGCCTCACCATGGCGAGTATATCTCTGTGCGCTGCCGGGTCCAGCCCCGCTGTCGGTTCATCGAGGATCAGTATCTTCGGATCCATCGCGATGACACCCGCTATGGCGGCCCTGCGCTTCATGCCGCCCGAAAGCTCAAACGGCGACATGTCTTTTATCTCCTCATAATCGAGCCCTACCAGCCCGATCGCGGTCTTTACCCTTTCCTCTATCTCGGCTTCATCCATACCGAGGTTCTTAGGGCCAAAGGCTACGTCCTTAGCGACCGTCTCCTCAAACAGTTGGTACTCAGGATACTGGAACACCAGGCCGACCTTGCGTCTGACATCGGTCATCTTCGCCTTGCCGTCCGTGATGCACTGTCCATCCACATATATCTCGCCCGAAGCCGGCTTGATGAGGCCGTTCAGATGCTGCAGCAGCGTCGATTTGCCGGATCCGGTGTGTCCGATTATGCCCAGCACTTCTCCGTCAGAAACATCAAAAGAGACATCGCTGAGCGCGACGGTCTCGCCCGGCATGCCGGGATTGTAAATGTAGGTGAGGTTTCTGACTTCTATCGACATTCCTGTATATAATTCGCTATTTCTTCAGCGGTAGTGAGATTCTCAGGCAGTTCCGCCTTGGTTCGGAGTTCTATGGCCGGAGGCATCTCCAGACCGGCTTTTTCCAGCATTTCCGCATCCGCGAACAGCGCCGCCGGCGTTCTGTCGCACAGCAACTTGCCGTTCTTCAGCACTATGATGCGTTCAGCCTGCTGTGCCTCGCTCATGAAATGGGTTATGAGTATGCACGTGATGCCTTCGGCATGAAGATCCCTGATTATATCCATTACCCTTGCGCGGCCTTTAGGGTCGAGCATAGCGGTCGGCTCATCAAAGACTATGCAGTCAGGCCTCATCGCTATCGCTCCCGCGATCGCGACGCGCTGCTTCTGGCCGCCGGAAAGCATGTGGGCGCCTTTATCCTTCTTCTCAAACATGCCGACTCTGATGAGAGCGTTGTCCACGCGCTCCCTTATCTCAGCAGGGTCGATGCCCAGGTTCTCAGGGCCGAATGCCACGTCGTCTTCGACTATGGATGACACCAGCTGATTGTCCGGATTCTGGAATACCATGCCGACCCGCCTTCTGACTTCCCATATGGTGTCATCGCCGGCTGTATCGAATCCATCCACGACAACACTGCCCGCCGTCGGTGTCAGCAGGCCATTGAGGCACTTGGCGAGCGTTGACTTGCCCGAACCATTCATGCCGACGATCGCAACGAAACTTCCCTTTTCGATGTCCAGACTGATCCCGTCCAGAGCCACCTTTCCGGGCACTTCCATGCCGTTCTCGTCGACCTTAGTGAATTCGATTTTCAGATCTCGTATTTCAATGAATCCCATCCGTATGAGTATATCACAATCGCCTGCATAATCGCCCAAATTATTCAGCCCTGAGCGAAGGCCCGGCAAACTCGCTTGATCGGAGCGAGCTTGTTTTACAGGCAACGAAAAAGCCGGCTTTCGCCGGCCTCAACGTAAGTGCTTTATATGTTAACCCTTTTGCTGACTGTATTCTACTCCCGCAAGCAAAAATGGTCAATCATATTCTGTGTTTTTTCACAAAAACATTTAAACTTTCTTTGTGAATATTCACAAATTTTGTCCTGTTATCTGGCTTCTTTTTTATTTCATCTCGTAGACTTCGCCCGCGTAAACCTTGGAAGCATCCACTGTTTCCTTTACTTCCTCGTTCCACTTTTCAGGGGCGATGTCGTGCACGGCAACTGACAGGTGGCTTCTCTCGCATCCCAGCGATTTCATCATCGCCTCGATCACCGCTTCAGCTACTTCTTTCTTCTTCTCATCGGTCCTTCCCGCGAGCATCTTTATATCAATATGCGGCATTTCTTCTCCTTTCAGCACAGATCCCGTTTCAAGGATTTATTTTAAGAATCCACTTCAAAGATCGTTTCTAAGATCCGTTTTGATGATCCCTACAGAAGCGCTTCGAGCTGCGCCTTCTGCATCAGTCCCGCTTCCTTGAATGTGATCTCTCCGTTCTTCACGACCATGATGGTCGGGATGCTCATGATACCAAGCGACATGGCTATAGGCATCGCCTCGTCGATATTGAGCTTGCAGAACTTGACGTCAGGTCTCTCCTCTGAGAGTTGCTCAACGATAGGTCCCTGCATCTTGCAAGGTCCGCACCAGTCAGCATAGAAATCGACCAACACTGTTCCCTCAGCCTGCATTACTTCCTTTTCATATGTCTCACTTGTCAGTTTTACAATCATTATTATCTCCTCCCCGATTTACGTAATATTAATATTTAGCGGTAGTCCCCGGAACTACGTTGCCATTAGCTGTAGCTCTGATAACATATTCAAAACTGGTTATTCCGCAATAGAGTTTAGCTCTTTTTCTATAGTAAGCCGCTACCTCTTTCGGCTCCATGTTCTCAATAAGATAGTTGCGGACATAAGTTTTTACTTCTTCCGGGGGATCGTCCCAGAAGTCGAATTCTGCCGCGTCACTGAAACAATCGTAAACATCATAGGACACTATCATCTGCTTTCCATTGAACGAGACCTTGCCGCCATAGATCTTCACGTTCTTCATCGACGGTTCGACCTTGTTGACATATTGCTGCAAAGTTAGCGGGCTCTTAATGTATTTCGTTTTTACGGCAGAAAACTTGCCGAGTTTCTTCTTGTTGACGGCGCGCACCTTGATGTACACTCTGCCGGCAGGAGTATTTGTGATTTTTAAGGATCTGCACAGTCTGCCTACCTTTTTCTGCTTGACCCACTTTCCTTCGCCGCGCTTCATATAGATGATGTATCCCTTGGCGTTTTTAGCCTTTTTCCACTTTACTCTCACCCAGGTCTTATTGGTAGAAGTAGATACTTTGCCCGAAGTAACGCTTGTAATCGTTACCTTTCCCGGAGTCTTTGTCGCGGCTGATACTGTCACAGGCATCATCGCAAATACCATTACAGCAAGCATCATGACGACGAGACTTCTTAAAGCTTTCCTTTTCATATACAAACCTCCTGTTTAAGGGTACCCTTTGATCTATATATTATTCATCGTATACATTATACATTTTTACGAATACATGCTTCAAGCAGAAGGAGCACGCCGGCTGTTGTCAGTTTCGGCGCGAAAATCACGTCTATTGAGTAGAATCGGCTTTCGTGCGTGACTTTTCCGGAGCCGATGTCACGTATATTTGGCAAAATCGGCCTCCCTACGTGACTTTTCCGGAGTCGATGTCACGTATATTTTGCAAAATCGGCCTCCGTACGTGACTTTTCCAAAGACCATGTCACGTTTATTTTGCAAAATCGGCCTCCGTGCGTGACTTTTCCGGAGCCGATGTCACGTATATTTGGCAAAATCGGCTTCCGTACGTGACTTTTCCGGAGTCGATGTCACGTATATTTCGCGAAATCAGCCTTCGTACGTGACTTTTCTGGAGTCGATGTCACGCATATTTGGCAAAATCGGCCTTCGTGCGTGACTTTTCCGGAGTCGATGTCACGTATATTTGGCAAAATCGGCTTCCGTACGTGACTTTTCCTAAGCCCATGTCACGTATATTTGGCAAAATCGGCCTCCCTACGTGACAGAACCAGCCGGCCGACAAGAAAAAAGACACCGCTGAAGCGGTGCCTCTGTTTTAATTTGCAAGGCATACGAAAAGCGCTGCCGAAGCAGCGCTTTTTGATTTTGTGTTGTATCGCGTTTGCGAAGTGCTTTTCGCTCGCAGTCTATAAGGCTGCGGGCGATCAGCGAGCGATTATTCGATTACCTC
>JBGUKZ010000048.1:0-6380 GCA_045114795.1 Anaerovoracaceae bacterium | reverse complement strand
GTCGAAGTCGCAGAGTGTAGGATCGACCGGTTCTGCGTGCATTACCGTTCTCATGTACTCGTTTACCTTGTCTCTCATGGTCTTTCTTGAAACCGTTCTAGGGTCCATCAGGTCATGCTCGATCCAGATCATGTGGTGATTTCTGTCTCTGCATGTGTCATCGAGGATACCCTGGAGTGTAGCCATGTTCTTGCAGGCTACGTTCTGGTACATGATGATGATCTCTGCTCTCCAGTCTTCGACCTGTCTCCACATCTCGTCGACTACGTTCTGGTAACCGCCGTTTGTGTGTCTTCTCATTACCATGCGCTCGTAGAGTCTTGCGAGGTCCATGAGAGCTTCTTCCTTGTCCTCTGTCTCGAGAACCTTTGTGAAGTTCAGGGACTCCATCTCAACGAGGATGTCGATTCCCCAGCAGTTAGCGAGCCAGTTGCTGAAGTTTGCATAGTAGTGAGCAGGGCAGGACCATACGATTCCCCTGTACTTCATCTTGCCGCGCCATGCCTCTTCGCGTCTCTCGTACGCTCTCATCATGATGTCGTTGACCTTCTTGAAGGTCGGGATGACACGAGGATCCGCGCCGCCGTCCATCTCGTAGTTCCATTTACGGAAGAGCTCGTAGGACGGTCCGATGATCTGAGGGTAATCTGTCTTGTTGACTTCCCACTTCTGCAGCTCGTAAGCAGTCTCCTCATTGAAGCGCTTCATCTGCTTGAAGTAAGCGTCCCAGCTCCACTTGGCTCCTGTGACTTCCTCTACGAACTTGATGCAGCCCTTGATGTCCTGTACGGCATCCTGAGTTGTCTCTTCATATTCGTATCTTACAGGGAATGTCAGGTGATATACCGGCAGATCCGGGAATCTTCTTGACATGTAGGACGAAGCCATTGTCGATCCGTCGCAAGGCATCGAGCTTGAGATGAAGCACGAGCCCATGTGAGGCAGAGCATCGATTACGAGCGCGCCGCACTCTGAAGACGGTACCGGGCAGGTATCAGCCGGAAGGCCGAAGCTCTCTACAGCGTCGATGTAAGGTACGCATGTGAGCTGGTCGATCTCGGATACCAGGAATACCGGCATCAGCTGATATGGGATACCGAGGAGGTCAGGGAATCCCGCCATGATCTGTCCCATTGTCATCTCGTCGAAGAGAACGACTTTCTTGTTGAGAGCGGCGGAGTTACCGTTCTTCTTGTCGCACTTGGCGAGGAATACGAGGTTCTCAGCTACATAACGGAAGATGTCGTATGTCATCAGGTGTGACATCTTCAGAGCGCTGCCTTTCTGACCCATGGTGTTCTTGTCCATGAAGCCTACGCAGCACATGTACGAGATCATCCATCTGTAGTGGAATGTCGAGTTCAGAGCCGGAACGAGGTCTCTGCTGAATGTCAGGATCAGCATGGACCACATCTTGCCCCATCTGTAGAAGTCGTAAGCCGTGTCGGCAAGACCTCTCCACTCTCTTCTTACAGGGACCATGTCTCCCTTGCGGTAGAGCTTTCCGAGAGTCTTCTCTCCATAGAGGAATACTTCCTTGAGCTCGGCCGGGCTCATCTCTGTCGCCTGCTTGATCTCGAGAGCGCATCTCGCGAGGTCGTCTCTGCATCTTTCGACCTGCTTGGCGCAGAATCCCTTGATGTCGGCTTCCTTCGTCATGTCAACGATGATCTTGCCGACTTCCATCAGGTTCTTTCCCTGCGCCTTGAAGTCCATGTTGTCTCTGCAGCGCCAGAATGCCGGATTAGGATATTTCGGCTTGCCTGCAGCGGCTGCTTTCTTTGCTTTCTTTTCCTGTCTTTCGGCAAAAGCGTTCTTGAGGCCGAGCAATTCTGTTGATAATACCATTACTTCCTGCCTCCTTTCTGTTTATGGATCTTCTTGATCTCAAGCGATTCCACGAACGCCTGGAATCTTGTCCTGAGCTGTCCGGAACCCTTCGCGTTGTACAGTCTGTCGATCGACAGCACCGGCCAGCCGTACTCTTCCGACATGATATGGCTTACCAGGGCTCTTTCGAAGCCCCAGAAGTCGCAGTACTTCATCTGCTCGTAGATGATTCCGTCCGCCTTGAACTCCTTCGCGAGTCTGTCGGCAGTCTCTCTTCTCTGGAGAACCTTGTTGTCCGCGATGTAGCGCGCGCATTCTGAAGTGTTCATGTAGTGGCGCACGATCTGCGGAAGCGCAGGCTCCTTGTCGCTGAGCTCGATGACTTCTCTTCCCGGGATCGAACCGAAGCAGTGTCTGTCAAATACTACTCTGGCGCCCGCGTCCTCGACCATCTTCGTGAACTCAGGGTCGTCGATCTCGGATCCTACGATGCCGACTCTGCATCTCGGGAGCTTGTCGTCAGGTTTTCTCTTCTTGAGTTCCGCGAGAGTCTCCTTGAGATAAGGCAGTATCAGATACTTAGGGCATGTGTAGGTCACGAGGTTCAGGACGTGGAACTCGTATCCTGTGATCACCGGGTTGTCAGCCTTACGCAGCTCGCTGATCTCCTGCATGATCTTGCAGACCTCGTTGTGCTCCTTAACAGCCTCTCTTATAGCCTTGTCGGAGACGTCCACTCCCAGATGCTCCTGCATGGCAGCGAGGAGTCTGACCTCCAGCTGTCTCTGCATGTGGTCGTAGGAAAATTCCTCCGTCTTGTAAGGAACGTCGAGGATCGGCAGGAAGAAGTGCTCTTTTTCATTGCACTTGAGGATGCTGAAGTGCTCGTAGAATCTGTTCATCATCGAGCAGGCATCGACCGCAGCAAGTCCGTCCAGGAACTGGAATCCACCTTCGATAGCTCTCTCGAGCAGAGCGCGGGCGAATTCGCAGACGTAGTTCGACATATAGTATGTGGATATGTCGATCGATCCCGTCCTCGGCGCGCGCAGTCTGACCGATACACACTTGTCAACGTTCAGGAGGACTTCAGGGATGTGATAGCAGGTATATCCCATGATATACTTGCCGTCTTTCCTTGCCTGTTCCACCAGTTCGTTGTCAGCGTTGTCCAGAAGGCTCTCGAAGTAGATCAAATGCTTCAAGTCTTTCAATGTTAAAACCTCCCTCTCAACTTATATATCTGGTTATATCAGTTGCATTTTGCGGAGCGCTTCGCGTGTGCCAACCATTACCGGAGAATCCTCCGGCAGATCGAACACGCTGACGCCCATTATATCGTTTTCGGCATGGGTCCTGTCATCAGGGATGTAAGCCAGCACCTCGGCCGATTCGATCTTGATAAGAGGAATCTGTTCCTCCTTCACTCTGTTGACGATGACTCCGCACTTGTCGTACATGACGAGCTCATCGGCAACTTCCTTGATGGTGTCCACCACCTTGCATCCCTTGCGGCTCGGGTCGGTGATCAGGAAGAGATGTGTGACTTTCTCCATGACTCTTCTGTTGATCTGCTCGATACCCGCTTCGCCGTCGATGATGACGTAGTCGAAGTCATTGGCCAGCAGGCTGATGACCTCTTTCAGGTAGGCGTTCACCTTGCAGTAGCATCCGGCGGCCTCAGGTCTTCCGATCGCAAGGAAGCTGAACTTCTGCTCCTCGAGCATGGTGTCGAAGATGCGGAACCTCGCTTCATTGAGCATCTCGATGGCTTCCTTAGGGCGGCCGTCCTCGACGCTGTTGACTATCTTTTTACGGATGCCGTCCAGCGTGTCAGTAGGCTCGACTCCCAGAGCCGTCGTGAGACCTATGGCAGGATCGGCGTCGATCGCGAGTATCCTCGAATCAGGGTATTCCTCGGAGAGTATCCTTACCATCGCGGAGGATATCGAGGTCTTTCCCACGCCGCCCTTGCCGGCTACTGTTAAGATTTTTGTATCTCTTGTGTTATCTTCCATTAATAATTTGCTCCTAGAACAGCGACGTCACGATATCTGTATACGCGCTCGGATCCTGGATAGGAAGGCCCGCTATCATCAGCGCCTGATTCAGCAGGACCTCGCACATCTTCTTCGCTCTCCCCGGATCGTCGATCCTCGCTCTTTCGAGAGCCAGGAAAGCGTCGTGATCCACGTTGAGCTCGAGTATGCGCTTCGCCTTCATTCCAAGTTCCGGATTGACTGCCGTGAAGTACTTCTCCATCTCGAAGGTGATGCCTTCGCCACTGGACAGGCAGACAGGGTGGGTCTTGAGCTTGGTGGTCGCCCTGACCACGTCCACTCTGTCGCCCAGGGTCTCCTTGATGAAGTCGAAGGTGTCCTTGAACGTCTCGTTCATCTTCTCTTCATCCTTGCCGTCGCCCAGGTCGAAGTCGCCGTCGATGACGGACATGAACTTCTTTTCCTTATAAGTCCTGAACATGTCAGGAATGAATCCGTCGGTGCTTTCGGTGAAGTAGAGTATCTCTATGCCTCTCTCCTTAAGCACCTCGGTCTGCGGCATCTTGTCAACAGCCTCGAAGCTGTCGCCGGTCGCGTAGTAGATGTACTCCTGATCTTCCTTCATGCGGTCGACATACTCAGCCAGTGTTACAAGCTTGTTTTCCGTCGATGAGTAGAACATCAGGAAGTCCTGAAGCTGTTCCTTGTACTTGCCGTAGTCGTCGAGCGCGCACAGCTTGAGCTGGCGGCCGAAGCTCCTGTAGAACTTCTCGTACTCCTCTCTGTTCTTGTCGCGCATCTCCTCGAGCTTCGCTTTGATCTTCTTCTCAAGGTTCTGTGAGATCAGTCTCAGCTGCCTGTCGTGCTGCAGCATCTCGCGGGAGATGTTGAGCGACAGGTCAGGGGAGTCGACGACGCCTCTGACAAAGTTGAAATATTCGGGCAGGAGATCTTTGCACTGCTCCATGATCAGGACGCCCGAGCTGTAGAGCTGGAGACCTCCCGTGAAGTCGTCCGTGTAGTACTTGTTAGGCACTTTCTCCGGGATAAACATCAGCGCGTCGTAGCTCACTATGCCCTCGACCGAGACGGTCAGCGTCTCGAGAGGAGACATGTCGTCCTGGAACGTTGCTTTATAGAATTCGTCGTACTCTTCCTTGGTGACCTCGGCCTTCTTGCGCTGCCAGAGAGGCACCATGGAATTGAAGATCTCGTATTCCCAGATTTCCTCGTATTCAGGATTCTCTGGATCCGAGCCTTCCTTGACCTGCGGATGAGGCATCAGCATCTTGATAGGGAAGCGGATGTAATCGGAGTACTTCTTGACCAGCTTGTAGATCGGGTATTCCCTCATGTACTTGCTGAACTCGTCTTCGGTCTCGCCGTCCTGCCTGATATGCATGATGACGTCCGTTCCGTGTCCGTCTCTTTCCGCTTCCTCGATGCTGTAGCCGCCCGCTCCCTCGGAGACCCATCTGTAAGCCTTGTCCGAACCGTAGCGCTTGCTGACTACCTCGACTTTGTCGGCTACCATGAACGCGGAGTAGAATCCTACGCCGAACTGTCCGATGATGTCGATCTCGCCGGTGTGATCGTCAGCCGTGGTCTTCGCGGCCTTCGAGTCCTTCTCGAGCTGCTCGCTGAATCTGCTGCTGCCTGAGAAAGCGATCGTTCCGAGGTTCTTTTCGAGCTCCTGCTCGTCCATGCCGATCCCGTTGTCGCTGACCGTAAGCGTGCGGTTCTCCTTGTCGAGAGTGATGATGATCTCGTAATCGCTGCGGCTCTCGCCGACCGAAGGATCGGTCAGGGCGAGGTAGCACATCTTGTCGATTGCGTCCGACGCGTTCGATATGATCTCGCGCAGGAAGATCTCCTTGTGCGTGTAGATCGAGTTGATCATCATGTCCAGCAGACGCTGGGATTCAGCTTTAAACTTCTTTTTCATTTACTGTAACTTCTTTCATTTTTTTCTTACATGTATTCAGTATCGAGCTGCTCGTACGGTACCGTATGCGGATCTCTTCTCTCCATGTTGTCGAAGTGGTTCTTCATGAACGGCTCAACAACGTAGTAGAGCAGTTTGCCGTCGAGGTCGAAGTAGAATACGCAGAACAGTCCGGCATAAGCGAGAGCGGCGATGCCGAGCGTCTTTTTGATGATTTTCTTTGCCTTCATTACCGGCCTCCTTTCTACCAGCTGTCGATATCGTCAAAGTCGAGCAGTGACGGATCGAGCGGTTCTTCGCCCATTACTGTGAACATGTAGTCGTTGATGATCTGTCTGATCTGCGATCTTGGAACAGTTCTCTTGTCAGGCAGAGCGTGCGGCATCCAGATAGCGTGGATGTTGCGGGCGCGGAACTCGTCTTCGAAGAGTCCTACGACACCCTGCATGCCCTTGCACTGCAGCTGGTCGTACATCATGACCATGTCGCAGTTGAACTTTTCCATGTTCTCCCAGAGTTCGAAGATGTGCTGCAGTCCGCCTACAGCCATTCTTCTCATCGGAGCCCACTCATGATATTTCGCGATATCCATCAGGCAGTTCTCG
>JBGUKZ010000047.1:0-21919 GCA_045114795.1 Anaerovoracaceae bacterium | reverse complement strand
TTAGCAGCCTTTCTGCCGCTGGTCTTAGCCTGTGATGTTTTCCTCTTAGGTACTGCCACTGTCGACACCTCCTTATATGTTCAAATTACCTGTTTTATCTTTGTTTATCTTGTCGCACCGATACATTATATTCACCGGTTTCCGGCTTGTCAACGGTTTTAGAGCGATATTTCTAACGCTTTTCAAAAAACTTTTTTTGATAAAGTTGTGGATTTACGATTTATTTTGTGTTATATTCTGTCTTGCGCATCGGGGTGTGGCTCAGCTTGGTAGAGCGCTTCGTTCGGGACGAAGAGGTCGCGTGTTCAAATCTCGTCACCCCGACCAATGGCCGCTGATCTAAGGATCGGCGGTCTTTTCTTTTATCTGATCATCACCGGAGCGTGTCTTCTGTCGCTCCCCTGCCCGATGTCAGTTCCCGTCATCAGGTTGTAGATGTCCGCGGCATGCATGTCAAGTTCAAGGAGTTTCAGCGCCTTTTCGCTCAGGTCCCCCGAAGATTTGTTGACATTAATGATCACCGGCAGAGACGCGGACTCCTCATCTCTAATCTCAGCGAGAAGCTCCCGTCCCCTTTCACTGAATCCCAGCACTCTGATGTACTCAGGCTCTGAAATACCGTATTTGCTTCTTGTTATGCCCAGCAGCAGCTGCATGCACAGTCTGGACAATCTTGTATATGTATACCTTTTGGATTTTATCCTGCTGATGAAGGATGTCCATGAATCCGCGCTTTCCAGCGCCGGCTTCATCAGATTGGAAAGGCCTTCGCCGGCGGAAGGATGATCTTCCATCACGTCTTCATCAGTTGAAAGAACCGCGTACCGCAATGCGTCGAACCATCCGTCCCGGTCCGGACCGGTGAGATGGCATTCCTTAAGCGCCTCTGCTGTAAAGGACGGCACAAATCCAGATACGTCATGTCCGTCGAATGCCTGCGCTCGAAGGGCCGAGGAACTCTGATACGGCATTCCTTCATCATACCGGTCGCTGTAACCCGCGCCTTTCCTGAGGATGACAACAGGCTCCGCAGACCTCATGGCCCTGATGTATTCGATCCCGAGTATGTCGTTTGATTTTTCGAGAATACTTATGTCGTTTAAGATCTCAGGATCGACATCCGGATCGCTGCCTTTTACCGCGGCGCGCGCTTTGGCGTACGCGAGCGACCTGGCCGCGGGATACGACAGGCCGTTTCCGCGCAGAGAACGTATATGATCCTGTATCTCATTGTCATGGTCCCTGAAGGTCTCCGCTATCCTTACGAGCGACTCCGTATCGCCTGATTCGCTTCCGAACGCGATATGCGGGACCTTTCCTGTCGCCTCAAGCAGTCTGACTCCCGCTTCAGCATATTGGCCTGCATTGCCGAGGCAGAAAAGCGCAGGTATTTCTATCACAAGATCCGCTCCGCCTTTCAGGGCATGCTGAGTCCTCACCCATTTATCCATGATCGCAGGTTCTCCGCGCTGCACATAATCACCGCTCATGGCAGCGACGACCGCGTCCGCCCCTGCCAGGAGGCGGGCCTGCTCCATGTGATGGACATGGCCGTTATGAAGAGGATTGTATTCCGCAACTATGCCGACTGCTTTCATTCTTATCTGATTTCTTCCCTCAGTAAATACGGGGCCCGCTCAAAAGCAGGCCCCTCGATTTTCAGTTGATCTGATGATCACTCCTCAACTTCAGCCTTTTCAGGCTCCTCAGCCGCAGGTTCTTCTCCGAGACGGACTCTCTCGGCAAGGGTCTTCATCTCCTGGCGGTTCTGGTTGACTCTCGCGTTGATATTGGAGAACATCTGGCTGAAGTACTCAGTCATCGGCTGAATGTAAGAAGTGCTGACGCTTGCTATGTCTGTCTGCATGTCGTACAGGAGCTGATCGATGTACTCATACGATCTGTACTTCATGTAGTTCGCATGGTTCTCAGCCTCTTTCAGGATAGCATCGGCTCTCTTCTGGGCATCCTTGTAAATATTGTTGTTGTTCACAAGGTATTCGACCTGTTCCTTCGCCTCGTTGATCATTCTGTTGTATTCTCTCTTGGCGTCGCTGATGATGCGGTCCCTCTCCTGGTCGAGCCATCTTGCCTGCTGGATGTCGCGAGGCAGGTTTGCGCGGATGTCCTCGATGATCTTCTGGGCCACGTCGAGATCGATGATGCCTTTTTCGGAGAACGGCATCTTGCTCGAAGAATTGATCAGATCCTCAAGTTCATCAAGAAGAGACATTAATTTGATGCTGTCGTCGTTCATTGTATTTCCTCCTGTTTTATCAATCGGGAAAGACTACTGCCTTTCACATTATTTACCCAGTTTTTCCTTTATCCTCTGAGACACATATGGCGGAACGAGCCCTTCCACATTGCCGCCCAGCACGGCGACTTCCTTGATAAGGCTGGAACTGATGAACGAATACTCGGGATCCGTCATGAGCAGCACCGTCTCAGTGCCGCCGGTGAACAGCAGATCGTTCATCTGAGCCATCTGGAGCTCGTTCTCGAAGTCATTGACAGCCCTGAGCCCGCGAACGTAGGCGGCAAAACCGTTTTCATTCACGTAATCGGCTGTCAGGCCTTCGAAACTGTCGACCTTCACGTTAGGTATGTGCTTTGTGACCTCTCTGACGAGTTCGACGCGTTCATCAACAGAAAAGAAGCCCGTTTTACTCGGATTGACTGCGATGGCGATCGTAAGAGAATCGAATAACTTAGCGGCCCTTTCTATTATATTGAGGTGTCCGTTGGTCACGGGGTCGAACGAACCCGCGTAAAGAGCGTTTCTTTCCATATATATGGTCTCCTGCTTCTAACAAATACTACCAAAAGTGTTTTACATTTACAATACGGTAAATACATCAACTCCTATGGTTCCGTACTTCTTTTCCTTGATTTTTTGCAGTTTTTGATAAGTGTCCAATAATTTATTATCGTATAAATGCTCGCAAACCACCACAGAAGCGTCATCTATGAGTTCATATTCCTGCAAAAGCGCCAGCGCGGTGTCGTAAAACTCCGTTTTCTCATACGGCGGATCGATGATCACCACGTCGAAGTGCTTTTTCCCTCCTCCGGCCAGTTCCGACAGGGCTGCAGTAAAGTCCCTTCCTATAACTCTCGAGACATCACCAGCTCCGCAATTATCTATGTTAGCCTGCAGCACCCTTTGATTCTGCCTGCTTGACTCTACGAAAACGCATCCCGCAGCCCCTCTCGAGAGCGCCTCAAGTCCCATCGCTCCGCTTCCCGCGAACAGATCGAGCACTTCGGAGTCAGGTATCCAGGCGGATATCATGCTGAATACAGCCTCACGCACCTTTTCTGTCGTCGGCCTTATCCCTCTGGGGATCTCTATGTTTCTGTACTTGTATTTTCCCGATGTTATCTTCATGGCTTTAGATTATGTTTGAATTATCAGTCGTTTCACCGTGCATCACGCGTTCGTACGCGTATCTTACATCCGTCAGGCAGCTTCCGCCGCGGTATTCTTCCATTATGCGGTCAGCATCGCTCATGGCGTTCTCGAGTATGTCCGTATATCTCGACAGCATCAGTATGTCAGTGGACGCGGTGCCGGACTGCATCGTTCCCATGACGTCCCCCGGTCCCCTGAGTTCGTAGTCGGCCTCGCTTATCTCGAAACCGTCGCTTATCTCAGCCATCGCCTTTGCTCTCGCGACGGCAGTCTCTGAGTTGCTGTAATTGATGACATAGCAGTATGACTGTCTGCTGCTCCTTCCTACTCTTCCCCGCAGCTGGTGCATCTGAGCGAGTCCGAAGCGTTCGCTGTTTTCTATTATTATCACTGTCGCTTCAGGCACATCGATGCCCACCTCTATGACGATCGTGGACACCAGTATCTGCACGTCTCCCCTTTTGAAAGCCTCCATGATGGAGGACTTCTCTTCACTTGAAAGCCTTCCGTGCAGCAGAGCGGCGCTGTATCCCGGGTATTTCTCCTCTATCTCTTCAAAGAGTTTCTGCACCGAATACAGGTCTTCATCCTCCGAATCTATGCTCGGAGCGATGACATACGCTCTTCCGCCCTTTTCAAGCTCGCGGCCCATGTCGATGTAAGCGCGTTCCCTTGTTTTGGCGTCAAGAGCTCTGGTTATTATCTTCTTTCTGTCCTTAGGCATGGACCTGATGATGCTGAAATCCATGTCGCCGAATACAGTCGCGGCCAGCGTGCGCGGTATAGGCGTCGCGCTCATGACGCAGACATTGACGCCCCTGCCCTTGTTCACAAAGGACTTGCGCTGTGCCACTCCGAACCGGTGCTGCTCGTCCGTTATCACCAGGGCCAGATCCCTGAACAGCACGTCTTTTTGTATGATGGCATGCGTGCCGATCAGCACGTCTGTGTTTCCGCTTGCCACGTCTTCTATGAGTGCCCTTCTTTCAGCCGGCTTCATGCCGCTGACAAGCAGCCCGCAGCGTATGCCGTATCGCGAAAGGTCTCTGCTTATGCTCCCATAATGCTGCCTTGCAAGTATCTCCGTCGGAGCCATCATCGCGGACTGGAAGCCTGCTTTGGCGCACCTGTACATGGCCGCCTCGGCGATCACGGTCTTGCCGCAGCCTACGTCGCCCTGCACAAGGCGGTTCATGCTTCTTTTGCTGCTGAGATCGGTCATTATCTCATCTATGCACTTTGACTGCCCTTCCGTCAGTTCGAATGGGAGTCCCGCGTAAAAGCCCCGCATGTCAGTTTCAGGGACCGAAGAATCAGTCAGGCCCTCATCCAGGCCGGCGTTGTTCATTCTGACCGCCAGCTGATACATAAGCAGCTTTTCGTATATAAGCCTGTACCTTGCGGCCTTGTAATGCTTCTCGCTCTCCGGGAAATGAATGTTGCGGTAAGCGAACTCCTGTCCGCAGAGCCTTCTCTCTTCAATGATATCGCTTCCTATCCAGTCTGTCTCAAGGTCAGTGGTATCAAGAGCCTCCCTTATCCACTTCCTGAGGTTTATGTCTGTGAGGCCTGCAGAGTGCCTGTATACCGGCAGTATGCCCCTGACGTCTCTCTCTCCTCCTGCCTTGCTGAACTCGGGATTGGTCCACACTCTCGCGCCGTTTCGAATCCTCATGCGGCCGAAGATAACATATTCGCTGCCGATGTCCAGCGTCTTGCGCAGATAAGGCATGTTGAAGAATACGGCATAAAAAACACAGCTGTCGTCTCTCAGCGTGCACTCCGTAATGGTACGCCCTCCTGAAAGAGGCCTGAGCTGCGCTTTGATGAGTCTTCCGCTTGTCAGGGTGTCCTTATCGGCCGCCGCGTCCATTGCGCGCACTACCGACCTTCTGTCCTTGTATTTCACGGGATAATAAGAAAGCAGGTCTCCTATGGTACCGATACCTGCCGCTGACAGCTGTTCTTTTTTCCTGGCGCCTATGCCCCTGATAGAACAGATATCGTCATTCAGTCCGTGTAAGTACTGCTCAGACATTGTTTCTAACTATATCTATATTGCGCTTTACGATCTCATCGCTGTTCACACCGGTGATGCCTCTTATCTTGACGCTGATAGTACGAGGCTTGTCGAGTCTCAGCATGCTGAAGTCGTTCTCGATGACTTCGAAGATCTTATCCGCAGTCTTTGATATATTGCTGCCGTATTTTATGACGACATATATCTTCACTTTGACTTCGCCCTTTTTCTCGTTCACGTCTACAGCATCATAATAGTCAGGATCGATTATAGGCGTCGGTTTCTCCTTTATAGGCCTGCCCTTTTTGTTTGAGAGCATCAGAAAAGCGTCCATGCCCAGCATGTCTTCGATTATCATGCGCTCTAACACGACCTTATTGACGGCTACCGCGCCGTAACTGTTTCTTGTTATCACTGACATGTCTATATTATCGCATGTTTTTGACAAAGAAAAAAGCCTCGAGCTTACGCTCAAGACCATCCTCTTGATATGCTCCGATCAGACGGCACGGTTTACCTTGCCCGATCTGAGGCAGCTTGTGCATACGGAAGCCTTTCTTACTCTGCCGTTATCGTTGATCCTTACGGTCTGGATATTGGCGTTCCATTTTCTTTTTGTATGGATGTTGGAGTGAGAAACAGTATTTCCCGATGTCTGACCCTTGCCGCATATTTCACATTTTCTGGACATTCGCCGCACCTCCTTGTAGTTTCATGATTAGCCCGCTATCGCAAGCCTAATTATAGTACCACAACGGTCTTGTATAATGCAAGCACTTTTTTTGCTCATTTTTCAATGCGTTATACAGGCGTCATCTTCCGCAAAATCAACATTTTATTCGACTTTTTATAAGAGTATAATATTTCATGTAAAAATATGTTTAATGGTGAGGCTGACAATGATCAAGTCACTTAGCAAAAAAAGATTCCTCATACTGCTGATACTCCTGATCATCGCGATAATTGCGGGAGTATCCATATACAGATCGCGCAGCACAAAACTGCTCGACAAAGAGGCATACTCGGAGGTCAGGACGGCGATCGAAGCCGCCGGAGAGTCAGAGGAAGGCGGTTTCACCGACCAGCGGGCTCTTATGGATCTCATAGAACAGTGGGCTGACAGCCGTTCTCTTGAATATAAAGAGGACAAGTACGGCAATATAATCTTCAGCAAACCTGCGGCAGGCCGCAAGAAGAACCTTTCCCCTACCCTTATCGCGGTCAGCATGAACTACGAGACCGCTGTTGACAACGCCCGTGTCCTGGCGTCCGCGGCGGCCATCGCGGCCTCTGACGTCGAAGCCGGAAGAACGACCATCGTGTTCTTCAACGATGAACAGGATCTAGCCAGGGGCTATAAAGGGATAAGCAAAAAGCTGATAACATCAAAGACCAGGGCCATCTATCTCGACAGAGGCTCTTCCAACTATATATCGACTGCTTCATTCGAACAGAGGGCTTCCGAGGTGACGATACCCGCGGAGCGAGAGGACAACCCCTGCGACTCTGCCGTCAGAGTCACGATCACGGGTATAACATCAGGAGTCATCGGTCCGGGCATCAGCAAGCGTCCTGACCCGCTGTCCGCCCTCAGCGTCCTGCTGACAAGGCTCAAGAGCAGGTCCACGGACTGCAGGATCGCCGAAGTCAGCATCGGCAGCAACGGCAACATGTACCCTGTTTCTCTCGATGTGACCATCGTTCTCAATTCGTATAACCTCAGTTCCTTCACGGGATATATAGATAAGCATATAAAAGCATGGAACAAGGCATATGGCGATACCTACGGAGACCTCAAATATGAATATGAAGTCATAGAAGATGAAGAGGCTCTGCCTGAGACGGTCTATAACGCGGAGACCACCGACAAGCTTACGGGCATTCTTTACACGATCACCAGCGGCTCATATCAATACTCGGAGAGCGACGCGATCCCTTATGAAAAAGAAGCCGGCGACGTGTACGGCTACAACTGTCTCACGGGTCTTGACGCTTCTGACGACAGCATAAAGATCACGGTAGTCACTCAGGGCGTCAACGACCAGTACGCAGACAGGATATTCAACGACAACAAGGCGGCCGCGGACCTTTACGAATGCGCATATGAGCTGACAGATCAGACAGCGGCTTTCGTAAACGAAAAGGATTCCCTGGAGCGCACCTTCCGCAGCACTTATGAAAAGGTAAACAGGAACGAAACGACAGATGTGAACCTTGCGGCGGAAACGGACAGCTTCTTCACCCCTTGTTCATATCTCGCGCTGAAGAACGCCAAGGCGGATATCATACATATAAGGATGAAGAATTCGAATGCCACAAGGATCGCAAACACCATACTCTGCTACATAAAAGGCAAGGGAAACACTTCAATCTTTAAGTAATAATTGTTATATGGTAAAATAGATTATTGAATTCCAACACGTTATAGGAGGAAAAGGATGAGATCAGACAGAGGCAAGACCCCTGACGCAGAACGCGAGATAGAAGAATTTCTGTCACAGTTCGAAGATCCTGCTGACGAATTGTCTGCTGATTACAGTTCATATCTGAGCGAAAAGAACACGACCAAGATGACGGCTGCGCGTACTTTTCACTGGAAACAGATCGATCCGGAAGAAACCGGCGTGACTCAGCCCGGCGGCGAACCGAAAGCTGCGGAAGTGTCCGGTTCTGCTCCTGATCCTGACGCCAGCAAAGAGAGTTTAAAGCCGGAAGGTTCTTTGCCGGCCAAGGCAGCCGACGATCAAAAAAAGGCCGGCAAGTCTTCAAAGAAAAGCAAGAAGAAAAAGAAAGGCGCTCAGAAATCAAAGAGCAGCCAGGTCTCTGAACAGCAAAAGAGCGAACAGCAGCAGCCTGAAGCCAAGCAGTCCCCTTCCGCGGAACAGCCGGCTCCGGAAAAACCTGCTGCCAAAAAAGCATCTGCCAAAAAAACGTCTTCTAAAAAAGCATCTGCCAAGAAGCCTAAGAAAAAAGCCAAAGGCGAGAAGCATAAAGGCAGCTTAGGCCGCACCCTGTTCTACAGGAAGAATAAGAACTACGATCCTTCCCAGGGCGCTACTTACGTAAAAAACGGCAAGACAATCAAAAATAAAGAGTATAGATTCAGTTTCCTGAAGCTTATCGCGGATATCGCCGCGGTAGGCATGGTTTTCGTTCTTGCAGGCCTGATATATGCTCTGGCGATCATCACTGTCGCCCCTAAGTATGACTACAAGGACATCTATTCCGCTGTCGATACCGCCTCTGTTGTCTACGACGATGAAGGCAAGCAGATCGACAACATTTTCTATACTGAGAACCGCAAGATCGTCAAATATGAAGACATGCCTGAGGATCTCATCAATTCTTTCGTTGCCATCGAGGACAAAACGTTCTGGAAACATCACGGATTCAACTGGACCCGTATGATCGGCGCAGTACTGTCGTCTCTGACCGGCAGCGGACGTATAAGCGGTACCAGTACCATAACCCAGCAGCTTGCGCGTAACGTCTATCTCGCGGATACCAAGAGCGTCCGCAGCATAAAGCGAAAACTGCTTGAGATGTACTACGCAAGCAGGCTTGAGCATTCCCTCTCCAAAGAGGAAATCATAGAAGCGTATCTGAACACCATATATCTGGGGCACGGCTGCTACGGGGTAAACGCCGCGGCGCGGACCTATTTCTCAAAGAAAGTCAAGGATCTGAGCCTCGTTCAGTGTGCCGCTCTGGCCGCTCTGCCTCAGTCCCCGGATACATATGCCCTGCTCAAACTCGGCAGCGAGGCGCAGAACGTCGTCGATTCCGAAGTAGTGGCTACAGAGCCGGATACTGTCGTCACGAATGATATCGCCAGGGAAAGGCGCGAGCTGACCCTTGATCTCATGCTCGATCAGAACTACATCACCAAGGACGAGTACGACAAAGCATACGGCAAGGCGCTCAACGACTTCATCAAACCTAATCTCAGCAATACCGGCAGCATTTATTCGTACTTCCATGAATATCTGGTCGACACCATCATAAATGACCTTATGGAACAGTATGGCATGGAATACGAGACCGCGGAGCGCATGGTCTATACGAAAGGCCTTCAGATATACTCTACTGTCGACAGTAAAGCGATGAAAGTCATCGCGAAGGAGTTCCAGGACGGCAGCAACTTCCCTTATGTCAGCGCGCCGAGAGATTACGACGGCAACATGCTCAACAATGACGGAAAGATCGCTCTGTACAAATACTCCAATTACTTCGACAAGGACGGCAACTTCAAACTCAGCGGAGATGAAGGCGACGTCAAGGTGAACAGCGACGGCAGCATCACCATCATGGCCAACCACAAGCTCCATATATATGAGACCGAGGTGAACGGAGAGACGGATTACAGTCTCGAGTTCAAGACCTATTACTTCTATGATGACGACGATATCATGTACTCCATCTCCGGCGGATATCTCAATATACCAATGGGATACAAGTCGACTGACGGTAACGGGAACGTCATCATAAGCAAGGATTACTTTACGGATCCATATTACGAAGACGCTCTTAAGATAAAGGGCGACGACGTCATAATCACAACGAGAGCCTACACCCTCTCGCCAAGGCAGCGCCAGCCGCAGGCCGCCATGACCATAGTCGGCGTCGGCACCGGTGAAGTGAAAGCGATGGTCGGCGGGCGTCAGTTCGGAGGCCAGAAGGTCCTCAACAGATCGCTGAATCCTCGTCAGCCGGGTTCTTCGATCAAACCGCTCTCTGTATACGGCGCGGCCCTTCAGAAGAGCTATGAGCTTGCTTCCAACAATCAGAAATGGCAGTTTGTCAATTATCATATAGATAAACAGGGCACTAAGGGCTGGGGCGATTACGTTACTACCCACTCCTCCATAGAGGACGAGAGGTGCAAGATCGAAGGCAGATACTGGCCTAACAATTTCAACAATTCTTTCTCCGGAAAGAACACATTCAAGACGGCCATCCAGAAGTCCATCAATACCTGCGCGGTCAAGCTGGAACTTCAGATCGGAAGCGATTATTCCATTGCGCAGCTCAAAAAATTCGGGCTGTCAACAGTCGATGATGATACAAGCGATCCTGTCAATGACGTCAACCCTGCCGCACTGGCTCTTGGAGCCATGACAGAGGGCGTAATGCCTCTTGAAATGGCCCTTGCGTATGCCTCCTTCCCTGCAGGCGGCAAACTCAATACGCCGATCTGCTACTATAAGGTCTTAGACCGTGACGGCGAAGTTCTGCTCGAAGGCAAATCTACGCAGACCGAGGCAATGAACGAAGGCGTGGCATGGATAATGACGGACGTGCTCCGCAGCGTCGTCAAGGCCAACGGCTATATGTATGTCGAGGGCGTTGTCCCCGGCGGCAAGACCGGAACTACAAATGACCAGTATGATATCTGGTTCGACGGTTTCACCCAAGCCTATGCGGCATCCCTCTGGATAGGCACCGATGAGAACGTCGAGATGTCATCGATGTCAGCGCCGGCGGCCGCTCTCTGGGGCAGGATCATAACCCAGCTCCCTAAGGCAAAGGAAGGCTCGTACGCCTCGCAGCCTGCAAATGTAATAAAGAAAGGCGGCGATTATTTCACCAAAGGAACCGAGACCGGACTCACCTCCTGGAGCGAGAAAGAAGCCAAGGAAAAGGCAAAGAAAGACGCTTACCAGAAATGGCTCAAGGAGCGCGAAAAACATAAGCACAAAGTCATAGACGTGCCGGAACATGATGAACCAATAATGAAAACCCGGAAAGTTCTCGTAAAAGACGCATGGTCCGAAACTGTTACTGTGGTTGATGTACCGGCCAAAGACGCCTGGGATGAGCACACCGGCAAGTATGATGAAAACAATAACGAGATCATTATTCATCATGATGCTGAGCCTGCTCAAACACATGAGGAGACCGTCAACCACCCGGCTGAATATAAGGAGGAATCATACCAGGACGGTACAAAGCATGTTCCTGAACAATGGCATTGGGAGTATGATCCGGGATGGCGTGACGGAGACTTCAAATATAAGGGAAACTGATGTCATGAAAGCAGCTTTCGGAGGGCGGCGCAGCCGCCCTCTTTTCATGCTTGTATCAGGATTGTCAACTTTGAAGAACGTTGAAATTTGAAACTTAATTTGCTTTTATGTTGTTTGTGTGAAGACGTTTTCATATTGACATCACATAAATCTATAGTATAATATTTCCTTGTATAGTTAGGCGCTTTTCAAGCGTCATGTTCTAAGGAGGTATTTATTATGGAACAGCAAAAAGGTAAATTTGATTCCAATTTTGGATTCCTTATGGCCTCGCTCGGTTCCGCTGTTGGTCTTGGTAACCTCTGGGGATTCCCGTACAAGATGGGTCTTGGCGGCGGATTCGCGTTCCTGCTTCTCTACGTTATTCTTCTCGTAGTAGTAGGTTATCCACTGGTACTTTCCGAGGTCGCCATCGGACGTAAGTCGCAGAAAGCGGCTATCGAAGCTTATAAAGAGATCCATCCTGGATTCACATTCAACGGTGTTCTCCAGACTGCGGTACCGTTCTTCCTGATCGCATTCTACTGCACATTCGGCGGATATGTAATGAAGTACTTCTTCAAGTCCCTCGGAATGTTCGGCGGCAATCAGTTTGAACCAGGTCCTACATTCGATGAGACACTCGTTAACGCTTCCTCAGTAGTATGGGTCCTGATCTTCCTCGCTCTTACCATCATCATCGTTCTCGGCGGTGTATCCGGTGGTATCGAGAAGTTCTGCAAGATCGCTATGCCGGCACTGTTTGTCATGCTCGTCATCATCGCGATCAGATCCTGCACACTGAAGGGCGCCGGAGCAGGTCTCGCATTCCTGTTCAAGCCTCACTTTGAGGGCATGAACTCCGCTTCCGGATTCTTCGAAACACTGAAGCTTGCCGGATCGCAGATGTTCTTCTCACTGTCGCTTGCATCGGGCTGCCTGATCGCTTACGGTTCATATCTGGATAAGAAAGAGAATCTTGAGAAAGACGCTGTCATCGTTACAGTCGGCGACACATGCGCTGCCCTGCTCGCAGGACTGGCTATCATGCCTGCATGCGCTGCTTACGGTCTCGACTTCGGCGCCGGCCCGGGACTGCTCTTCGTATCCATGCCTACAGTATTCAACGACATGAAGGGCGGTGCGTTCTTCGCATTCCTCTTCTGGCTGCTCGTATTCTTCGCATGCCTGTCCTCTTCGATCGGCATGATGGAGGGCGGCATCTCCGCTATCCTCGACAGCAGGATCAAGAAAGGTAAATCCGCTAACAGATTCGGAGTTACAATGGTAATGGGAGCATGGGCACTCATCGGTAACCTGATGACCGCTCTTGACGGACTCGGTGCGAGAACAACGATGCAGTGGTTCCACCTGTTCGGTATTCCGGATGTACTCGATGTATGGGATGCTGTCGCTGAAGGTATCCTGATGCCTCTCACAGGCCTGATCATGGCTATCCTGATCGGCTGGATCGTACCTCACTACATCGATGACGAAGTTGAGTCCAGCTCGGCATTCAAGTCGAAGGGCTTCTTCAACTTCTGCATCAAGTGGCTTGGACCTATCTTCATGGTTCTTATCGTTTGGGGACAGATCCAGAGTGTTATCAGCCTTACACAGGGCTAAACCTGAGTATTACAGGCAGATCGGAATGATCCAGACAAGTCCCGGCTTCAGAGCCGGGACTTTTACTTTTTAAAGATTACTTGTATAATTATTTCAGTATTGATTTAACAGGGCCAAAAGGCCGTTTTCTTGGGGGACTTAAGATATGTTAGCTGACAGATTTCCATGGCTGCTCGAGCCCAGCCTGCTTACGATCGCCATACGTACCCTTCTGGCGCTTGTCTGCGCCGGACTCATCGGTTATGACAGAGACGCTCACGGTTCGGCTGCGGGTCTCAGGACACACATTCTTGTCTGTATAGGCGCGATGCTCGCTATGTGTACGGGAGTATTCACATCATTGCATTATGGAGGAGACGCGTCGCGTATAGGAGCTCAGGTAGTATCCGGCATAGGTTTTCTCGGCGCCGGCACCATCATTGTACACAAAGGACACATCTCCGGGCTGACTACAGCGGCCGGTCTCTGGGCATCCGCATGCATTGGTCTCGCTATTGGAACAGGTTTCTACGAGGCGGCAATAGTCGGCACTCTGGCCGTATACTTCGTAGAGCATATGATGCGCAATATGTCAAAGCGCATCATGATAAAATACGGGCATTACGATGAGAAAAGACATCCCGAGAACAACCCCGATATCATGGAAATCAAAGAATAATCACTTGCAATTACTGATGTCCGGGATATATACTTGCGGAGTAGCAATTGCTGAATGAAAGGAGCAAACACCGTGGGAACAAATGAACTGAAACTGGATCGTATAGCATATTGCGCAGGAATGGATCCTGAAGACTATAAAGCAGCCTGCACTCTTTCCGCAGACGCATCCAAAATCGACTATCTGAACTATGACAAGACTTATGAGGCTGTTGAAGCCGGAGAATGCGATGTCTGCGTTCTTCCTTTTGAGCGCAGCAGAAGCGGCGAAGTCTCCCATGTCATGGATCTTTTCTATAAAGGAGATCTCAGCATCGTAAAGGTCTTCAAATGGGACAGCGGCACGGAGATCACGCGCTACGCAGTCCTTTCCAAGAATGAAAATGAGTCCGCGTGTGAAGACGGATCGCGTTTCATGATCATATTCACCGTCAAGAACATGCAGGGAACTCTCGTCAAGGCCATCAACGCCATAAGCAGCCACGGATTCAATATCCGTTTCCTGCACACCAGACCTCTCAACTATGAGGAATGGGGTTACTACTTCTATATCGAATGCGATGGAGACGACCAGTCCGAAGAAGGCAAAAAGATGCTGGAGGACCTCTCTTCCGTATGCGAGACCCTCAAGTTTGTAGGACGCTATCCTTCAAAGTAATAAGCAGTATTGATGCAGCGCATCATAAAAGCTCCGCGCCATTGAGACGCGGAGCTTATTTTTTGTCTTCTGCGAGAACGCTATTTCTGCTCGGCCCAGTATTCCGTTACGTCCAGGATGGTCTCGCCGTCTATCTGCACGGCGCATGGCTTCGAGAACCTGACATGCACTTTCTTCCCTTCTATCACCTTTACCATGTCAGTGAGTTCGACATGCTTGCCTTCGAATATCAAAGGGAAATTCTTGAGCGATTTTATCTTTGACTTGCTCATGTAGACGATAACTGTCAGCTTGCCGGAATTGCGGTCCTGGCCCGGAGCCAGCATCATGCCTCCGCCGCAGTATCTGCCCTTCATTGACGGCGCCAGCCAGACGTCGTCAAACTCATACTCCTTGCCATCCACTTCTATCCATGCGTGACGAGGCTTGAACGCGTATATGAGCCCTTTTATGGCTATAGCCGTATAGTTGATCTTCTTATTTGGTTTTTTTGCCTTTATCCTGTCGGCTTCTTCACAGCAGTATCCGTCTATGCCGAAACTCATGTTATCGATAAACTTGTATTCCTTCCCTTTTACCTTTGCTACAGGAAGGTTCTTCAGATAAGGATTCAGCAGTATCTCCCTGCCCGGCTTCTCGTTGATGTCGTTCAGGAAGTCATTGCCGCTGCCGTTGCCGAAAAGATAGATGTTGTTTTCGATACGATCCGTGTCGACGTGGTTTATGAGATAGTTTATCGTGCCGTCGCCGCCTATGAGTACGACCTCATCGTCCGGATCCAGTCCGGCAAAAAACTCCGGATAGTCAAGCTTTGACGCGTCTATCATCTCCGCATCCGGGACGTATGATTTGATCCCGTTGTTAGCCAAAGGATTGTATAGATAGTATCTCATCAGGTTTCCTCCTTTTCCATTGCGTTCCTATGCGCCGAACAATACTTCTTTGAGTGTCTTTTGCAGGGCGTTTATATCAATAGGCTTCGCCACATGTCCCTGCATCCCGGCTTCTCTTGCCGCTTCTTCGTCTTCTTTGAAGGCGTTCGCCGTCATCGCGATTATCGGGATATCTGCAAGCCGCTTGTCAGGAAGTTCCCTGATCGTTTTTGCGGCTTCATATCCATCCATCACCGGCATCTGGATATCCATCAGGATAGCCTGATAATATCCCGGCTCCTGCGACACCAGTTTTTTGACCGCTATATCGCCGTCTTCCGCAGTATCTATCTGGAAGCCCATGTCTGTCAGGATAATTGTGGCGATCTCACGGTTGATCGAGTTGTCCTCTGCCAGCAGGAGCCTTATGGTTTTGTCGCCCGCGCACGGACACCCGCTGTTTGTCTGGCCCGGCTGCTCGAAAGCGTACGGCAGGTCTACAGTAACGATGAATTCACTTCCCTTCCCCTTTTCAGTAATGAGCCGGATATCGCCATCCATCATGTCTATGATCTTTTTCGTGATCGCCATGCCAAGGCCGGTCCCCTGCGTTTTGCCGACAGTCGACGTCCTTTCCCTCTCGAAAGGCTGGAATACATTTTTCGCGAATTCCGTGCTCATTCCTATGCCGTTGTCCCTGACCCGGATCTCATAACGTCCTTTCTCAGGATCGTTCTCTGTCTGCTGAAGCGAAACGACTACTTCTCCGCCTTCAGGCGTGAACTTGCAGGCATTGCTCAGAAGGTTCATGATCACACGGTCGAGATGATTTCCGTCACATAAGACACACGGCTGCTCAACATCGCAGCTCACCTGATATTTGATGCCTTTGGCCTCCATCTGCCCGTTCATAAGCTCGGCGGCTTCGCGTACATTTTTCTCTATATTGATGCATTCAGGTTCCAGTTCCAGTTTCCCGCTCTCAATGCGGCTCATCTCCAGAACATCATTGACGATGGAAAGGAGCTGATGTCCTGCGACATCGATCTTCCTGAGGTACTGCAGCTTATCATCACGGGTCAGTCCTTCCTTCTGCGCAAGCATGGTATAGCCAAGGATCGCGTTAAGAGGTGTGCGGATATCATGGGACATATTGGAAAGGAAGAACGATTTTGCCTCGTTTGCCTTTTCGGCAGCTGTGAGACGTGCCTCAAGCTGCTCATTCTCCTGTATGCGGTTCGCTACGCGGCGGATCATCCTGAGCATCACCGCAACAAAGATGCTGCCACCGAACAGGATACCGGAAACCACTATATCCGGATTTCCGAAGAAACCGATCACAAGGTAGCCGATCAAAAACAATACCAGAAGCAGGATCGGGATGTTAAGGATGTTCCTGTCATGTTCCCAGTCGCCGCGTTCCCGGATATGCCGTGAAAAACCTATATACCGGCAGATATTGTAGACCATCAGGGCGCTGCCGAGATAGACCATTCCGTAAATCAGCACAGTTAAAATGTCCATTACATCTCCCGTAGTTATTTTCTTTCAGGGATACCGGTCGCCATGTAAAGTGTGCCACTTAGTTTATCGTGTGGCATCAGCTTGCCTTTTCTTAATATTACATTGATGAGATAGATAAAGAAATAGATACGTGAGATAAATACCAGTCCCAGTATCACGATGTCGATTATGAAGGCGAACCGTCTGTCCATGAGCCAGCCCGCTATGATAAGCGGCAGCTCAGTAAACAGCAGCAGGTACAGATAGCGTTTTATGAGTTGCCATGCCGAAGCTGCCCTTCCGTCTGCTGAAACAAGGATCATCCTGCAGGCGGCATGTCCCAGCGTCGATCCTTTTGTCACGAGAACCTGTATAAGAGATACTATGCAGAAAAACGACCAGCAATATACCTCTCCATATATTGAATATCCGGTAAAACCAGGTTCCAGCACACGGATCACACCTATCAGAAAGAAATAGATCGCGGAAATGCATACATAATCGAAGATGGCTGCCCATGATCTGCGCATGCCTGTTACCGTTTGACCGGACGCTCTGCATTTCTCGTCGATCTCGTCCCTGCCCGGAAGCGCTCTTGCAAACACAGACGCCATAAACCAGCCTCCGGCGCCGCCAAGGGTATTACATATCAGGTCCTCGATATCCGCCAGTCTGTATGGTCCCGGATAGATGCCAAAAAGTGCTGTCAGCTGACTTATTTCATAGAACAAGCTAAGCATGAACGAGTAAAGGACCGTCCGCTTCAGGCTTAGTTTGAAGTAATAGCGCATATATACGCCAAACGGTACAGTCAGCAGGATATTGAACAGCAGCTGCCAGAACGGCATGCTCACAAGATATTTCTGAAAAGCCGGTATGCTGAATGTTCTGTCATGCCAGTACAGCCAGATCTGCCTGAACGGGATCAGATTAAGATGATCCCTCCACGTGTTCCCTGCTGTCGACGCCCTGTCCGGAAGAGGCAGACTTACCATAAAGAACGCTATCAGCATATAGAGGATGAAGCTGTATATGATCAGCGTCCTGTACTTCGATACCGAACCATGCCGGTTATACTGATAGACAGCATACGGCAGAGTAATTAACACAGCTATGAACGGGAACACCAACAGCCCTGTGTAAATGTTATTGATATAAACCATTCAATGATTCTCCGATACTTCAGTTCGCTATTCCAGCATTGCCCTAGCCTCTTCTATCATTCCGTCAAGGCTGCGGTAAGGGACATGTCCGGTATCCTGATCATTGGCATCACCAAGCATGAACACCTTGTTTACCGGATCATATGCGATATATGATCCGCCTACGACAGTCCTTACTTCTTTCGTGTCCGGATCCATCAGGAAAGCGTTGGTGCCCAGAGTCAGCATGGATTCTTCATCTGACATGCTGCAGTACCTCAGACACCCCTTCCCGCTGGTGTCGACACCCGCGATCTCGGTTGAAGCTGTTTCATTTCCATCTTTTTCTGAATAGAAGTGCACCACACCTGCGTCCTGCCGGTCTTCAATGATGGCTGCGCTGCCGTCATCCATGAGAAGCAGTCCCGATATTTTTCCAGGGACGGAATCATTGGTCCATATCACGCTGCCGTCAAAGCCATAGCACACTAGTTTTGTGGTACTGTTTTCCTCGTCCGCTTCAAGGAGCAGCAGCCTGCCGCAGGCCGCGTTGACTTTGCACGGGACATTGCCGTACCATTCATCTTCGCCCAATTCTTTGATGTTATGCCTGACTGCCTCACCGGTATCCGGATCGACGCCGGCAAGAATAAGAGTGTCTTTTCCGGAATAACCGGTTTCTGTTTCCTCATATGTGCTTTGCGTCATCAACAAGCAGAGGTCACCGGCGTATTCAGAGTATTCGCCGCCAAAACGCACAGGAGCGTATTCGGACTCAGCCATCCTGTAAGAGTCAGTATCATCTTCCGGATCATCCAGATCCAGATCTGTCAGTTTCTCACTGCCGTCGCTGAGATCCACCGTCAGCAGTTTTACGCCGTCAGACACATGGTCATCAATGAAATAGGCCTTGTCCCCTGACGCGCTCACCCCTAGATAATCCAGACTGACACCCTGATAGTAATCTTTTTCAGAGCGGCATTTTACCAGTCTGTTCAGAACTATGTTCCCGTCGTCACTGTTTCTGACCAGCAGCTGTATATCTCCCCCGTTGTCATCCCCGGACAAATCGTATCTTACCTCAAGGAATCTGCCGTCAGAGGCTGCTGCTGCCGCTTTCAGGTCTTTATACTCCTTGCCGTCTATTTTGCAGTCATCATCATATTCATATGCTTCCCAGGCATGATCTGCCCCCTGAAATTTGTATTCTGTTACCGTCTCCGCGAAAGACAGTATGCTTGGATCTGAATTTTCAACGAATATGATCTCATTATCCAGTACTGCGATATCTCCGACAGGCGCGTTGATGTTGTTATATAAGGTTGTCATTTCACCCTTTTCAGGCTCATAAAAAGCCATCTCCCCGTTGATCATGATCGCGCGGATGAGGTCATCTCTGTTATAAAAACCGGCTATGTTGGAAGACGTGTTGAGCTGGGCTATTTCTTCGCCCTCTTTATCCAGCGTCAGCACCGTGTCTCCGAGAGCAAACATTATGTCCCATCCGGTTACTCCGTTTTCTTTTGGGATCAGATCGCCGGTGCCGCTGCCAAAAAGAGTATATTCATGCTCCCACAGCCGGCTGCCTTTTGCGGCATCCACTGCGGAAATAAAGACATTCTTCTCGACTGCCTTTGAATATAGCATGCGGTGTCCGTAACTGATCAAGTCTACACTGCTATATTGTGACTGGTCTGACATATCCGGTCTGCTGTCAAGTCCTGATACCACAAGACATGTATCGTTGATGAATTCCAGATCCGTTATGAAAGCTTTCTCGAAAGATGCAGCATTCTTGAATCCGTCTTTATCTTTTGTATCGATCACGTTGACAGTGTCCGGATTATCCTGAAATCCGCCGTTATCTGAATCATAATCATAGCCCGATATTGAATAGGCAATATATCTCCCGTCCGGTGATGTCACTATCCGGTCCGTGTAATCGTGTATCAGGTGCTTCTCTGTGATCTTTCCCTTGTCAATATCCACCTTGACCAGTTCATACTTTGTTTCCATGGCATCACTGTCATAGTGAGACAAGTTGGCCCATAAAATTCCCTCCGCGATAGCGGGCTCACTATCATAGTAAAATACCAGTTCGTCATCATTGCCCATTTCGATCTTTTTGATCTCATTCTCTTTTACAGGATCGACTACATAGATCGTTTTCGAGTCGAGCATGATGAACCTGCCGTCATCTGTGAACGCGATGTCGCTTATTTTTTCAAGCGGTCCGATATAATCCGCCATCAGTTCTTTGCCGCTGTCCGCGTCCCACAAAGACACTGCCCCGGAAGTGAAGAGTTCCGCAAAGAACTTCCTGTCCGAAACAGAGGCTGTACGCATACAATTCACATTCCTGCCTTTTGACTCGAACTGCCTTACGGCGTTCCACCCTTCTGAAGCAGAGGTCTTGTACAGGTCAATGGCTTTTGACAGCGCCATGACTGCTCTCGGGACCACCGGACGCTCGTTGCCTTCCGAAGGCAGGGCATCCAGAGCGTAGCGTATGGCGGCTACCCTGTTGCCGCGGCTGAGCGCCTGCTCCGACTGTATCGCGAGATTGATCGATTCCTCTCTCAGCGTGCTGTTCAGACTCTCCTTTATCTTGTGGTTGCTCCATACCAGATACCCGATGGCAGATGAAAGGAACACCGCTGTTGCCGCCAGCAGCGATATCTGGCGCTTCATCCTGTACTGCTTCTGTCTCTGCACCAGGTCATCATACCTGCAGCCTACAAGCGCCGCGACCAGTCTCGGCAGTTCCTGACGGTTTGCTTTGCTAAGAGGCATGCGGTAGTCGCAGGCGAGAGGCTCCCTGATCTTTTGTACTTTATTCCCCTCCTCGTCCTCGCTTTCTTCGTAGAGAAGCGCGTCAGGCAAGACATCGTAAAGTTCTCCCTCGGTCAGTACCGCATGGACATTTTCTATAGGATGCGTTTTCAGAAAGAATTCTATCTCGCGGTTCACCCAGATGGACGACTTGCTCTCAGGCGAGCAGATTACGATAAGATCGTCGGCATCGTTGAGTGCGTCCTGGAGCGCCTTGCTGAGGTCGCCCGATGCCTCCAGTTCGCCGCTGTCAAGGAACACCCTCTCTATCTTTTCTTTCCCGTAGGCCGTCCCGGTTCCTTTAGGCAATTTATAATTCTCCAGCCTGTGCTGGATGCTTCTGGTCACATTGATGTCCCTGGGATTGTGATTATATGAAATAAATGCGTCATAGTGATACATCGTTTACGCTCCTTATAATGCGATACGAAAACCGTCCATGATCTATGCTTTTTTACACCGGCGTTCCCACTTCGATCAGGTTGCCATCCGGATCATAGAAGCGTATCACCTTCTGTCCCCAGCTGTGTGTCATTAGTCTGTTGACGTATTTCACTTCAGGACAGTACTTTTCGAGTTTCTCAATGAATTCTTCAATATTAGGCTCCTCAAAATAGATCTCGCTCGCATTGTTCTCCGGAATGACATCTCTTTCAAGGAACTTTTTCCAGTATTTCTCTTCCTGCAGCACCAGTCCTTCTGTCAGGATCATATTCCCTCCATTGTCAAGGATCATCTCGAGGCCAAACAAGTCATGATAGAACGCCCTTGATCTTTCGATGTCTTTTACAACTATCAGTACATTCTTCAGTTTCATCATTTTCTCCTCTTCTTCTGCGCAGGCAGCTCATCATACATTGCTTCCAGAAGTTCCCGCAGGAACTCCCTGTTCTCTACTTCGTCCACCAGCAGCATTTCCTTTGCGCCTTCATACGGGAGTTCCGTCTCAGCGTCCGGCATCATTGCCGCCGCAGCTTTCACAGGCTTTACCAGAAAGCGGTCATCGTAAATGCCTCCGACTACCTTGCCGCGATAATAAATGATGTATTCTCCCATCATGGCTCGATAGGATATATCATCCAGCCCTGTCAGCTGATCCAGTATGTATTCCAGATAGTCTTTACTTGATGCCATTGATTTCACTCCTTTCGGGACAGAAGGCACACGCACTCCACATGGCAAGAGTGGA
>JBGUKZ010000046.1:0-12921 GCA_045114795.1 Anaerovoracaceae bacterium | reverse complement strand
GAAGCACAGAGGCTTCGCGACAGCGGCAAGCGTCATCGCGGCACTCAGCACAGCCATCCTCTTCATCCTGACAGAGGACATGAGCCTCCCGATGGCCCTGACAGACAGATGGACGATCGTCACAGCAGCTATCCTCCTGGCAGAGGCAGTCATCGCCATAGTCGCAAGAAAAGACGATGAGAAAGAAGACGACAGCGAGATGGCGGAAGCAAACGCGTAAACAAGTATCAACCTTCAATACATGGGAACCTCCCAGACAGGCCCCGGCTCAGAAGCCGGGGCTTTGTTTATTACGCAGAGCATAAAGGGACAGTCAATTGACTAAAGATTTGCCAGTTTCTATAATATGCCCATAACGGAACTCAAACAAAACAGATAACGGAGCATCAAATGCAGACGATAAAGGCATCAAAAACACGCAGCAGCGATGAAAGCCAACAGCTCGTACAGACCGTTGCTGAAATAATTAATAATGTACGCGCGCGCGGTGATGAAGCCCTCAGGGATTACACTGCCGCGTTTGACGCGTCAGACAGGAGCGGTTTCAGGGTCAGCCGAGCGGAGATCGAAGAAGCATACGGATCGGTCGATGACGCTTTTGTCTCCGATCTAAAGCAGGCAAAGGCAAATATAGAAGCTTTCGCCCTTGCTCAGAAAGCGGCTCTGCAGCCTGTCGATGATTTCTGCCCTGCGCCCGGCATACATCTGAGCCACAGGATAATCCCCGTGGATTCCTGCTGCTGTTATGTACCGGGAGGCAACTACCCTCTTTATTCGTCCGCTCTGATGCTGATAATACCGGCAAAGGCCGCGGGCGTAGGCAGGATCTGCGCCGCGTCTCCTGTCGTCCACGGCACCGCGTCCATCGACAGAAAAACCCTCGTCGCAATGGATATAGCCGGAGCCGATGAGATATATGCTGTTTCGGGCGCGCAGGCCATCGCCGCGTTTGCCTACGGCACACAGCAGATACGGCCTGTGGACATGATAGTCGGGCCGGGCAACCGCTATGTAGCAGAGGCAAAACGGCAATGCTACGGCAAGGTGGGCATCGATTTCGTGGCCGGTCCGAGCGAGGTGCTCATAATAGCCGATGAGACTGCCGATCCTTCGGTGATCGCCGCCGACCTTCTTGCCCAGTGCGAGCACGACGTGAACGCAAAAGGGATACTCATCAGCACGAGCTCTGATCTGGCATCAGAGGTGATAAAAGCCGTGGAAGAAGAGCTCCGGGATCTTCCGACAGCGGCTGTGGCGGGCAGATCGTGGAACGAT
Source organism: Anaerovoracaceae bacterium (assembly GCA_045114795.1). GTDB lineage: Bacteria > Bacillota > Clostridia > Peptostreptococcales > Anaerovoracaceae > Crickella. The sequence continues at coordinate 11,646 of JBGUKZ010000046.1, read as the reverse complement.
TACGGCGAAATACTGCTGGCAGACGATCTAGATGAGGCTGTCAGATGCGCCAACAGCATTGCTCCGGAACATCTTGAACTCAATATTTCAGATCCTGAAGCTGCCGCAGACAAATTGAGGAATTACGGTTCCCTCTTTGTCGGCGGAAACACTGCGGAAGTCTTCGGGGATTACGCCTCCGGAACGAACCACACCCTCCCTACTCTCGGAGCGTCCCGCTACACAGGCGGTGTGTGGGCAGGCACCTTCCTCAAGGTCTGCACATCACAGTGGATGACCGGTGAAGCTTCCTCTTCCATCGCCCCTCTCGTGAAACGGCTTGCGGAAGGCGAAGGACTTTCCGCTCATGCCGAGGCGGCTTCAAAGCGTATCAAATAGGTATTTAATTACGATCGGTATTACTCGTTTTTATCTTTCAGGCCCTCCGGGGCCTGTTTTTGTATGATATTTTGTACTTTCTTGTATTGCCGGAATAATTGACATGAGCCGGATTGTTTGTTATATTGCATTCATCACGTTAGCACTTTAGCGTATTAAATCGCTAAATCGATGGCAATGGAGCCGGAACGCATAAACTAAGGCTAAAAATGAAGAAGACCCGCATTCTCTCATCGACATCATTCCTTCTGATTATCGTCATATGGTGCGTCATAACCTATGGCGGTCTTGTCGCAGAGATATTCGTGCCTTCGCCTACTGCTGTGATAAACAAGATCATTGAATCATCGGCTGACGGAAGCCTGTGGGCCAATTGCTGGATCTCAACAAAGAGGGTCATGATAGGCTGGGCTCTCGCGGCAGTGATTGCCCTTCCCTGCGGCATGGTCATGGCAAGGTCGCAGGCATTCAACGCCATTATGAGACCGATAATGGAGTTTGCGAGATACCTTCCAGTAGTGGCGCTCGTGCCGCTCACCATCCTGTACGTCGGTATCGATGAGAGCCAGAAGTACCTGATTATTTTTCTGGGGACATTCTTCCAGCTGGTACTGATGATACAGGACACGGTCTCCGGTATAGACGTGAATCAGATAAACGCCGCTCTGACCCTCGGCGCGAGCAGGACGCAGCTTTACAAAGACGTGATCTTCATGGCCGCTCTGCCGGGAGTCCTTGACGACTTCAGGATGACGATCGGATGGGCCTGGACCTATCTGGTAGTTGCCGAGATGGTGGCCGCAAGTTCCGGCCTGGGATACATCATCCTTAAGTCCCAGCGCTTCATGGGTACCGATGTCATATTCATGGGACTCATTTTCATAGGACTCATCGGACTTCTGACGGATTTCGTGATGAGGGTCCTCACCCGCATCATAGTGCCGTGGTACAAGCGGCTTGGAGACGCATAGTGGATAAACTCAAAGTATCGGAACTCAATAAGGTCTTCAGCGCGAGGCAGGGCGAAGTCACAGCCCTGAAAGACGTAAATTTCTCAGTCAGGGAGTCGGAATTCGCCGTGATAGTCGGACCGTCCGGCTGCGGCAAGTCCACTCTGATAAACATAGTCGGCGGGCTCGAGGAAAAGACATCGGGATCCGTGATGATAAGCGGACATGAGATATCCGGCCCCGGAGCCGACAGAGGCATGGTCTTCCAGAGCTACAGCCTGTTCCCGTGGCTCACGGTACAGAAGAACGTGGAATTCGGGCTGAAGATGAAAGGCGTTCCCGCGAAGGAACGCAGCGAGACTGCTCTGTCATACATCGACATGGTTGGCCTGAACGCGTTCAAAGACGCCCTCCCCGACCAGCTATCCGGCGGCATGAAGCAGAGGGTCGCCATAGCGAGGACCCTGGCAAATGACCCCGAGATACTTCTTATGGACGAGCCCTTCGGAGCACTCGACGCGCAGACGCGGATGCTCATGCAGGAATCGCTGGCGGATATAACCGGCCGCACCGGAAGCACGGTCCTCTTCATAACACATGACATAGATGAAGCGATACTGCTTGGCGACCGCGTGCTGGTGATGAGCCGCCGGCCGGGCACGATCAAGGCGGATATAGATATAAAGCTCGACTGTAAAAGAAACCATGAAGCCCTTACGGATGAAGGTTTTATAAAGATAAAAAAACAAATAATGACACTTCTCTGGGAAGAGATGGACGTGAAAGGAGAATCATAATGAACAGGAAAAAGGTATTGGCATTGATCATCGCAGCTATCATGGCTCTTTCTCTCGCCGCATGCGGAGGCGGAAGCGATACGTCAGGTGACACCGGCGGAGGCGAGGCCGGCAACAAGAAGATCACCATAGCGTTCTGCACATGGGCCGGATATGCCCCGCTCTTCATAGCTAAGGAAAAAGGCTATTTTGAGGAATACGGTTATGAAGCTGACATCCAGATAATCGAAGATGAATCGACCTATGGTTCGCTTTTCTCATCCGGATCCATACAGGCGCTCGGACAGGTGCTCGACAGAGACCTGGTGCAGTTCGCGGCAGGCGCGCCTGAAGCATATGTGTGCACCATGGATGCTTCAACGGGCGGCGACGGACTGGTGGCGGCAGCAGGCATCGATTCGGTCGACGACCTTAAGGGAAAGAAAGTCGCGCTCGATAAATCCGCTACTTCCTACTACTTCTTCATGCAGGTCCTGAGTGACAGCAGCATCACGGAAGAAGATGTGGAGATCGTAGACATGGGCAATGACGAAGCAGGCGAAGCTCTGCTGGCGGGCAATGTGGACGCCGCAGTCACATGGGAGCCTATCCTCAGCCAGTGCGCCGATCAGGGAAAGCTTCTCGCCTCCTCGAAGGATTATGACAAGACCATAATCGACATACTCACAGTATCGACCGACTTCGCGGCAGAGAATCCTGATATCTACGATGTGCTCACGGATTGCTGGAACAGGTCCGTTGACTATCTGAACGAGAACTTCGATGAGGGATGCGAGATCATGGCCGCGGGTCTTGACCTTGAAGCAGAGGAAGTCAAGGAGGAATGCGCCGGCATCACCTTCTACGACAAGGCGATGAACGACGCGTTCGCGGATGCCTCGAAAGAAGGAAATGTATTTGAAGTAGCCAAGTCCATGGCTGCATTCTGGAAGGAAAAAGGCGAAATGGACGCGGAAGAAGATGCCATAAAGACATTCTTCCCTACACTGGGTCTGTAGGCGGAATCAGCTGAAATAACGCAGCAAAAATCCCCGGAAGCCGTGATCAGGTTTCCGGGGGTTTTATGAAGATTTTGCTTTTGATCTGCTGTCCCGTTCCGGGTGTCATTTCAGATACCTGATGAATGCCTGTTCGCGCTCAGTCAGTTTATACCCGCGGGATGTTATGTAGTATGCCTCGAGGGAGAGGTCGGCGTCGCTTATCGGCAGGACAATGAATCCGTTTTCCAGCAATCCTTTGATAGCGGGAGACACAGGTTTCACCGACCTATTCTCCAGTATTGGATTTGATAAGACAGAGAGATAGTTTCCGCTCAGTATGGCATCATTGAATCCTGCCCGGTCTGACACTCTGAGCACCCGGCTGTGTTCATTGAGGCCGATGTGAGTGGCCAGAAAACTTTGCGAGCTCTCATCCGCGTAAGCGACATACGGATATGTCCTCATTTCGGATATTGTGACTGACTGTCTGGATGCCAGCGGATGTCTGGCCGAAACGACTGCGTAAAGCCGGACATAATCATACAGAAGATGGTGCTCCAGCCCGAGTTCCCGCAGTTTCTCAAAGTATTTTTCCCGCTTCTCACCCGGGAAAACGATGAAGCCCAGCTTGCTTTCGCGGTTCACGACAGCATCCATTATCTCAAAGTTACCCATCTCAAGGAAAACGTCTTCCACATCTTCATCCGATCCCGCGCGGAAATCAAGAAATCGCCGCATAAAGAAAGTCGAATAGTATGCCGCCACCCGGAGGCCTTTGCTTTTGTGGATGCCAATACTGTTGATCGCGCTGAGTTCTTCCATGATAACATGGGCGCGCTGTATGAATTCACTGCCGTTTTCAGTCAGCCCAATGCCTGTCTTGGTCCGTATGAAGACTTCATATCCCAATTCTTCTTCAAGTGATTTTATTATTCCGCTCAGGTATGGCTGCGATACGTTCAGATTGGCAGCGGCGCGGTTCATTGATCCGCATCGCGCTATCTCTATCGCGCACTCAAGATGTCTGAAAGTCATTATATGCACCTACATATTCAACTGCGCTTTCAAATGCATGAAAACTGTAGTCATGCTTACGTTCAAAACTTATGTTATAACAATTTGGTTATAACCGCAAAGTTTTTTGGGATTATCGCGTGATTTTTTTCCGATATACAATCTTGATCGTGAGGGAGAAAACAACCTTCCGCTCCCTCACTGAAGGGCTGACCATTCCCCTCTCTACTTTACGGGAGTCGTTCATAGCCTCTGCTCTCGTAACAGGAGTAACACCATAGCTCTCTTTGGGTTAAGACAACGATTTGTCACCGGGTGTGTCTCTGGGTCTGCCTATTGTTAAAAAGCGCATCCGGCAATACCTGGTCCGGGCAGCATACTCTCCTTGCTATAGTTAGTTGTTTTCTGGGGGAAATAGTCAGGGTTGCTGTCCGGATCATCGATTAGATAACACCACATAAAAACCGTTGGGGATCCCAACGGTTTTATGCTTTGCGCTATCCGGATCCGATGGCGCCCTGTCTCGCATATCCATTATGTCAGGCGTCTATTGTTGAAATAGTCTGTGTCGTCTCTTCGAGTACGTCGAGGAGCACGCTTACCGTGTCGAGCGAAGTAAAGAGCGTCGCGTTGTTTTCGCTCGCGCATTGCCTTATCAGAGCTCCGTCGTTAGCCGTAACGTGGTCGCCCGCCTTTCTTGTGTTCAGGATATACGCGATATGGCCTTTGCGGATCGCCTCAAGGATCTCGTCAGAGCCCTCGCTTATCTTTTTCATCTCGCGCGTTCTTACGCCGTTCTCCCTGAGGAAAGCAGCGGTGCCGCGGGTCGCCTCGATATTGAACCCAAGGTTGTAGAACCTCTTTATCAGAGGAAGCGCCTCCGCCTTGTCATCTCCCGCAAGTGTCGCAAGCACGGTACCGTAGTTGCGCAGTTTTGTGCCGGATGCCGTAAGAGCCTTGTAGAGCGCGCGGTTCAGTTTGTTATCGTACCCTATCGCCTCTCCTGTGGACTTCATCTCAGGAGAGAGATAAGTGTCGAGGCCCTTTATCTTGTTGAAACTGAAGACAGGGACCTTTACATAGAATCTCTTCTTCTCCTCAGGATAGAGGTCGAATATACCCTGTTCCTTCAGCGATTTGCCCAGAATAGCCTCTGTCGCGATATCCGCGAGGCTGTACCCGGTAGCTTTCGAGAGGAACGGGACCGTTCTTGATGACCTCGGATTTACTTCGATGATAAACACATCGTCATTCTCATCAACGATAAACTGGATATTGTAAAGTCCTATTATGCCTATGCCCTTGCCGAGCTTTTTAGCGTACTGCAGTATAAGGCCTTTCACTTTGTTGCTTATCGAGTATGCCGGGTAGACCGAGATCGAGTCTCCGGAATGGATGCCGGTCCTTTCAACAAGCTCCATGATCCCCGGAACAAAGACATCCCATCCGTCACATATGGCGTCGACCTCGACCTCCTTGCCGAGTATATACTTGTCCACCAGAACAGGCTTATCCTCGTCGATCTCTACCGCGGTCTTCAGGTACTGCCTTAGCTGAGCCTCATCACCCACTATCTGCATGGCGCGGCCGCCAAGCACAAACGACGGTCTTACCAGAACAGGATATCCTATCTCGGCCGCTGCCCTGACTCCGTCTTCGATCTTGGTGACAGCGCGCCCCGGAGGCTGCGGGATGCCGAGTTCCTCAAGCACCTTTTCGAATCTGTCCCTGTTCTCCGCGCGGTCGATCGCTTCGCAGTCCGTTCCGATGAGTTTAACGCCCCTCTCCATAAGAGGTTCTGCCAGATTGATGGCAGTCTGGCCGCCGAGCGTCGCGATGACTCCCTCAGGCTGCTCGAAATCGATTATGGCCATGACGTCTTCTGCTGTGAGCGGCTCAAAGTAGAGTTTGTCGGCAGTGGTATAGTCTGTCGAGACCGTTTCAGGATTGTTGTTTATGATGATCGCTTCGTATCCGGCGCGCCTTATGGTCTGCACGGCGTGTACTGTCGAGTAATCGAATTCAACGCCCTGGCCTATCCTTATAGGGCCGGCTCCAAGCACTATGATCTTTTTCTTGTCTGTGAGCCTGGACTCGTTCTCCCCTGTATATGAGGAGTACAGATACGCTATGTATTTGCCCGTATGCAGCGTGTCTACCATTCTGAACACAGGCACGATGCCTTTCCGCTTCCTCGTCTGATAAACTTCAGTCTCGCTGATGTCCCAGAGCAGCGCGATCTCTTTATCCGAAAACCCCATTATCTTGGCGGCTCTGAGAGTTTCGATGTCGTTTACGTTCTCCCTGAGGGTCCTCTCCATATCTACTATGGACCTGAACGCCTCGAGGAATACCTCCGTGATCTTAGTGACATCATGTATTTCCGCTATGCCGGTCCCGCGTCTGAGAAGCTCAGCGATGGCATACATATTGTCGTCACGGAATTCGGAAATATACTCCATCAGACCGTCGCGGCTCATTCCGTCAAACTTGGCAAGATGCAGGTGACACACTCCGGTCTCGAGAGACCTTATGGACTTCAGGAAGCTCTCTGTAAGAGTAGTTCCTATTCCCATCACCTCTCCGGTCGCTTTCATCTGAGTGCCGAGCACATTGGACGCGTCGCTGAATTTATCGAACGGGAATCTCGGGAACTTAGCTACAATGTAATCAAGTGAAGGCTCTGTCGAAGCAAGGCCGCCGGCCACTTCTATCTCATCTAGCGTCATTCCCATGGCTATCTTTGCCGTTACCCTTGCGATAGGATAACCCGACGCTTTTGACGCGAGCGCGGATGACCTTGATACTCTCGGATTTACCTCTATCAGGTAGTACTCGCTTGTTTCCGGATGCAGAGCGAACTGAACGTTGCAGCCGCCCTCGATCTTGAGTTCCCTGATGATTTTTATGGCTGAGTCGTTGAGCATTTTGAGATCATGATCGTTCAGGGACAGTATAGGGGCGACTACTATGGAGTCACCTGTGTGCACGCCTACAGGATCGACGTTCTCCATGCCGCAGATAGTGATGGCCCTGTCAGTGCCGTCCCGCATCACCTCAAATTCTATTTCCTTGAACCCCTTCACGGACTTCTCGACCAGGACCTGATGTACGGGGGAAAGATTGAATGCCTTGATGCCTATATCTTCGAGTTCTTCCTCGTTATTGGCGAAGCCTCCCCCGGTGCCGCCCAGCGTGAATGCCGGTCTGAGCACCACAGGATAGCCGATCTCCTTTGCCGCGCGCTTTGCCTCCTCGATGCTGTAAGTGATCTCGCTTGGGATCACCGGCTCTCCTATGGACTCGCACATCTCTTTAAAGAGTTCTCTGTCCTCAGCTCTCTCGATGGAGTCTGCCGGAGTTCCGAGGAGCTTGACCCTGCACTCGGCAAGAACGCCCTTGCGGTCGAGCTGCATCGCGAGGTTGAGCCCCGTCTGACCTCCGATCCCCGGAACGATCGCGTCAGGTCTCTCATACCTGAGGATCTTTGCAACGTATTCGAGCGTAAGCGGTTCCATGTAGACCTTGTCCGCAATGGACGTGTCAGTCATGATCGTTGCCGGATTGGAGTTGCAGAGGATCACCTCATACCCTTCCTCCTTCAGCGCGAGGCAGGCCTGAGTGCCTGCGTAGTCAAACTCCGCCGCCTGACCGATGACGATCGGACCGCTTCCTATAATAAGTACCTTTTTGATGTCTTCTCTTTTTGCCATATACTCTTTCTCTTTTCTGTGCTGCGCAAACCCGGTCGCGCGGACGTGATTTCGCCTTTCATTTTAAAGTGTAATTCTTTTTTTGGCAACACGTCGACAATACCGTTAAACGAAAAAGCGGAAGCATTTGCGTGCCTCCGCTTTATACATGTTATTTCCATCCTTTCAGGATCTGTTCGAAAGTGATCTCCCCTTTGTGCAGCTTATCAGCCAGTTCATCCCTGACGCTTCCGTCGCCAGAAGCCTCGACTTCCATGCCAACGAGTTCGAAGGCGATCTTTGCGACAAAGTCAGCGATTTGCGTCCTGTTTGCCAACCTGTAATCGTTCTCATCGAACCCCTCAACACCTCTCAGCAGGTCAAGAAACGACGCAAAGCTTTTCAGCATCTGGTCATGAGCCGCAGTACGCTTTCTGTCAAGTCTCCCGATCTCCTCCTGCTTTTCGGCAGCGTCCATGAAGCGGTCGGCTCGTATCTCGTTGCCCTTGTAGATGTGATCGACCACTCTGCTCATATACTCTTTAGCGTCAGCAATCAGTGCGTCCGCGATCCTTCTGTTCTCCGGGTCGCTCCAGTCTATTTTCTGTAAGCATGGCAGTACTTTCATCTATTCTTCTCCTTTTTCTTGCCGTACATGGTTATTGTAACAAATTGCGTCACCGGCGTGAAAGATAATAAAATGAAACTCCCCGTCAAAAGACGGGGAGTTCTCTTTCAGGCAGCCCTCCTGCGGGCTGCCTTTCTCTTCTTCTGTTCGATCTGCCTTTTGCGTTCCTTCTGGAAGGCCAGTCTGTACCTCTTCATCAGTTCCTCCATTATCAGGAAGACCTGCCCATAGTTTTCATCTGTCGAGATGAGCTCGGCAAGTTTGTATTCGGCCGGGTATCCGAATTTGAGGTCTTCGACGCATAGTTTGTAGGCCCTGACGTACTGGATCGGGGTGATCCCGATGCCCAGTCCTGCTCCGACCTGCTCCAGCGTATTGAGGAACATTTCGGTGTGAGCTTTTGCCCACTTGCTTCTTGCTTCAGCATATGCGCTGTTTTCCTTTGAGTAGTCTTTCATTTTCAAGATTTCCTTTCTTTTTTAATTGATCAAGTGTCAATAAATCAAGGTCCGCCGTGCCTGAAAGGGTATGGATAACCCTTGTACGACACATTGAACCCCTTTACAAGTAATCTATTATTGTTGGAAATCTTTGAGGAGGCAGCCGCCGGACCGCCTCCCGAAAGCTTCTACATTTTAACAGCTCTGCACGACTCTGTCACTAAACTGTCGGTTAAGCTATGACTATTTGAATTCCATAGTCGATACAGGATACATTTATCACCTTTTTCGCTCAATCAAGCTCTGCCACGATCTCCGTTACCGCAACAAGCGCCGCCTCTCCGCTGATCGCAATTCGCCCATTATCCAGCATCACACAGTCCAGATAGCCTCCGCGCTTTGACGCCTGGTAAGCTTTGATTTCCTTCCTCCCAAGCTCACACGACCAGTAATCCGCAATCTGACAATGGGCAGATCCGCAGACCGGGTCTTCGGGTATTGAGAGCTTGGGGCAAAAGCTCCGTGAGACGCAATCGGTTTGAGTGCCTCGCGCCGTAGCGTTCTGAATGCGGCCCTCTATCGTCTTCAGGAGTTCCTGATCCGGAGCCAAAGAACGAACCTGCTCCTCCGTCTCAAACACGCAGACCAAATCCAGCCCCAGCAGCGCCCTGATCGGGCGAACGCCAAAGGCCCGCTCCATCGCGTCTGTAACCGGAATCTCCGCCAGCTCATAGGTCGGGAAATCCATTTCATACAGATTGCCTTTTCTCCTGATTGTCAGAAGCCCGCTCATCGTGTTGAATTCTACGACATCACTGTCTGTCTCATAGAAATTGAGCACGACAAACGCCGAGGCAAGCGTGGCGTGACCGCACAGCTCCACTTCTGTGCCCGGCGTGAACCAGCGCAGGCGGTATCCCTCCGGCTCCTTCACGATGAACGCCGTCTCAGACAGGTTGTTCTCCATGGCCAGATTCATCATGGATTTCTCGGACGGCCAGCGATCCAAGACGCATACTGCCGCAGGATTCCCCGCAAATGGTTGACTTGTAAAAGCATCCACTATGTACTGTTTCATAGGCGCTCCTATACCGTCGCTATGACTTCGACTTCACAGATGGCTCCCTTCGGCAGGGACTGAATTCCCACGCAGGACCGGGCGGGCTTTTCTGTAAAGTAGCGGGCATATACCGCATTGAAGGCGGCGAAATCGTTGATATCCGTGAGGAAGCACAGGGTCTTGACGGCGTTTTCAGGCTTTGTGCCCGCCGCCTCCAGGATGGCAACCAGGTTCTTCATCACCTGCTCCGCCTGCTCCTCTATGGTTGTCCCCACCAGTTCTCCCGTCGCAGGATCGAGGGCAATCTGGCCGGATGTATAGACCAGCCCATTGATCACCACTGCCTGCGAGTACGGTCCGACCGCTGCGGGTGCTTTTTCCGTGTAGATGGTTTTCATGATTATTTCCTCCCATTTTTTTGTTGTTTTGATTTACAGTGCCATAACCAGCGTAATGACTACGCTTAACCTGTCAATGGGCGCGACCTTTGAGGCTTCTCCAAGCTGCAGAGCTTTATAGCAGCACAGTCAAAACGCACCCGTGGCAAGCCCGGACAGGATCAGGAAGATCCGGCTTTTCCGGCTGATGGATTTGATATCCGCTATTATTTTGTTTTAATTATAGCATACTTAAAAAGGCGGGAACTGATCCCGCCTTTCTGACCGTTGAATTTTCAACGGTCTTGCGTTATTTACACTATTCGAATTCCATAGTTGATCCAGGTTTACCCGAAAAAGGCATTTTTATGGCCTTTTGCTTATTCAACTATTTCTCTTTTTTATTGCTTTCTTTGCCTGATTCTCTTACGAATTCCCTGAACAGCGGATGGGCCCTGTTAGGCCTGCTCTTGAATTCCGGGTGATACTGGACACCGATGAAGAAATCGTTCCCGGGGATGGCTACTGACTCCACCAGCCGTCCGTCCGGCGAGGTGCCGGCAATCTGCATGCCCGCTTCAGTGAACTGCTCCCTGTATTCATTGTTGAATTCATAGCGGTGTCTGTGTCTTTCACTGATACTGTCACATCCGTAGATCTTCTCAAGCAGGGAGCCCGGCAACGCGATGCACGGATACGCTCCAAGCCTCATCGTTCCGCCCTTAGGTATGTCCCCGTACTGGTCAGGCATGAGGTCGATCACTTTATGTGCGCTTCCCTCATCGAATTCGCCTGAATTAGCATCTTCGAAGCCCAGTACGTTTCTGGCATATTCTATGACCGCGATCTGCATGCCCAGACATATGCCCAGATACGGTATATTTTTTCTTCTCGCGTAACCGGCGGCACGGACCATGCCCTCTATTCCCCTGTCGCCGAAGCCGCCCGGCACTAGGATACCGTCTGCGTCAGCCAGAATGTCATCCTCCGTCTCAGTAGTGATATCCTCGGCCTCGATCCACTTTATATCCACTGTGCAGCCTGTCTCATAACCGCCGTGCCTAAGTGCCTCAGCAACGGAAAGATAAGCATCATGCAGCTTTATGTATTTCCCGACCAGCGCGATCGTAACGCGTTTGCCGCCGGCTTTGATCCTGTCGACCATATTCTTCCATTCTTCAATGTCACAGGGACCTGCGTCGATCCCGAGTTCGCGGCATACTATCCATGAAAAATGCGCGTCCTCAAGCATCAACGGCGCTTCGTAAAGCACCGGGAGAGTGATATTTTCTATGACGCAGTCCCTTTTGACATTGCAGAAGAGTGATAT
>JBGUKZ010000045.1:0-2272 GCA_045114795.1 Anaerovoracaceae bacterium | reverse complement strand
CATGGATTACCTCTATCCCGAAGCCCTGGAAGATGAGAGACTGGGCGCGCTGCACTACACCGGCCTCATCGATTCCTGGTCCAACCTCTACAAGAGATTCGCGATTGCCATGGACGCCAAAGAGCGCGGCGACGAAGAGACCCTGAACAACCTCGTTTATCCCGACATCGACCACGGTATCGACGGTATCAAGTGGATCAACGCATGCGCGGATTCCGCTGACGCCGGCGCGGTCTGGGTAGACGTGAACTAATATCAGATCTGCTAAAACGATAGTTACCCTCTTGTCTGTCAGCCGGCAGTGTTTCTCTCCTATCTATTAACACTGCTGGTATGACAGGACCTGGAGGAGACAAGGGACGGTTCTGTGTCTCTTGTCTTAGGAGACACAGAACCGTCCCCTGTCTCCTCCCTTCCTACAAGTCATCCACTCAGAAAAGGAGAATAAAAAATGAAACTTTCTATCTGCACTGATGTTTTCGGAAAGATCCCTTTTACAGAAATGCTCGACAAGGTCGTCGCCTATGGCCTTGATGCGATCGAGATGACCGCAGGCGGCTGGGGCGGCTGCAATTTCATCCCTTCCGCTGAGGAGCTCATCAATGATGATGCAAAGCGCGAGGCATTCCTGGCCGAGATCACAAAGAGAGGCCTTGCCATCTCCGCACTCAACTGCTCCGGCAACCCCCTCATCGATACACCTATGGGCAAGATGCATTCCAAGACCATGCGCGACACCATGGTACTGGCCGGCAAGATGGGCGTCGACACTGTCGTAACCATGTCCGGACTTCCCGCAGGAGCCCCCGGCGACAAGACCCCCAACTGGTTCGTCTCCACCATTTCCTGGCCTGAGTATGAAGGCTTCAACTACATGGCAGAAGGCGTCAAGTATCAGTGGAAAGTCGCAGGTGAGTGGTGGAAAGAGACCTGCCGCATCGCCAAGGAAGCAGGCGTCAAGAAGATCGCCATCGAGGAGTTCCCCGGCGCTCTGGTCCACAACGTCCGCACCTTCAACCAGCTCTGCGAAGCAGTCGGCGAGGATTCCGATGTCCTGGGCCTCAACCTTGATCCCTCCCACCTGATGATCCAGGGCGCGGAGCCGATCGAAGCTGCATGGGCACTGGGCGAGAAGATCTTCTATGTCCACGGCAAAGACGCCCGCATAGAGAAGCACAACGCCAACATTGACGGAATCCTTGAGAACCTTCCTGTCGAGTGCAGCGCACAGCGTAACTGGAACTACGTAGCAGTCGGCTGCGGCCGCGACCTGCAGTGGTGGAAAGAGTTCTTCTCTGTCTGCCATATGAACGGCTACGACGGCTATGTCTCCCTCGAGATGGAAGACCTGACCATGAGTGTCAGCGCCGGCCTGCAGACCTCTATCGATGCTCTCAAGGCGACAATCAGTCGCTAATGAGACTGATCTCAGCCGCTAATGCGACCATTTTCAGCCAGTGAGAAACTCCGGACTCAGATAACCGACAGAGTTTTTCTGTCCAGACGACTGACAGAGTGTTTCTGAAAGGAGCATTAAATGAAAGTAGCATTTGACGTAGATGTTCTCGCCAAGCAGATGAGCATCAAAGACATGGTCTACAAGGTGGCGGACTGGGGCTACAAATATATCGAGCAGTCCCCACACCCCAGGATCAATCCCTTCTACAAACACCCCCTGTTCTCCAAAGAGTGTGAGGCGGAGTACCGCCAGGCTCTGAAGGACACGGGCGTTGAGATCTCTTCCTTCATCGTCGTCTACCGCTGGTCCGGCCCCACTGAGGAACAGAGGCAGCACGCAGTAGCCAACTGGAAGAAGATCATAGAGATCGCCGTCAACATGGGCGTTCCGGTCATCAACACAGAGTTCTCCGGCGATCCCAACCAGCAGGAGATCTGCAACGGCATGTGGTTCCGCTCTATGGAAGAGCTCCTTCCCATCATCGAGAAGGAAGGCCTCCGTGTCGAAGTGCAGTCCCATCCCTACGATTTCTGCGAGCTCAACGACGAGGCCTGCGATCTGGTCAAGTCCTTCCGCTCCCCCAACCTGGGCTATGTCTACAGCGCATCCCACGGCTTCTTCTATGACAACGGCAAGGGCGATGTCCGCCACATGCTCAAGTATGCGGGCGACGAGCTGACCCACGTCCTCTTCGCAGACACCTACAACCAGACTAAGGACTGCCGTTACATCCTCAACCCGCCGTGGCTCAATGCCCGCGGCAGAGCGGATGTCACCATCCACCAGCACACCGCCATGGGCGAGGGCGAAGTG
>JBGUKZ010000044.1:0-16715 GCA_045114795.1 Anaerovoracaceae bacterium | reverse complement strand
AAGGATAACGACATCGATCCTATAGGCAAGAAGATGACTATCGTAGGAGCCGGCGGCGCTGCTACAGCTATCGAGATCCAGGCTGCTCTTGACGGAGTTGCTGAGATCTCCATCTTCAACATCAAGGACAAGTTCTATGAAGTAGGAGAAGACACAGTAAAGAAGATCAACGAGAACACAAACTGCAAGGCAAAGATGTTTGACCTCGCTGACACTGAAGCTCTCCGCAGAGAGATGGCAGACAGCTACCTCTTCGTAAATGCTACAGGCGCAGGCATGAAGCCGCTCGAGGACGTTTCCGTAGTTCCTGACAAGAGCTTCTTCAGACCTGAACTCATCGTTGTAGACGTTCCTTATGGATGCCTTCTGACAAAGATGAGAAAGATGGCCAAGGAAGTCGGCTGCAAGACCATGAACGGCCTTGGCATGATGCTCTTCCAGGGAGCTGCCGGATTTGAGCTCTGGACAGGCAAGCCAATGCCTATCGAGCACATGAAGGAAGTCCTCGGCATCAGCTACGACGACTAATCAAATAACTAAAGAGTCAATAATGACGACTATGGAAAATGAGAGGAAATAATCATGACTAACAAAAAGTATTTACCAAGTGTAATAGTTCTCTATCTGAACTATTTCCTTCACGGTATCGGCTGCTCCGTTCTCGGACAGGCTGTTATCAAGGATGCTCTTGCCGGAAGCTGGGGCGTTGAGGCTATGGCTATCACAGCTATCGCTGCGGCTCTCGGTCTCGGAAGACTTATCGCTCTTCCGTTCGCGGGACCTCTTTCGGACAAGCTCGGACGCAGGATCTCGACAGCTATCGGCGGATTCGCTTATGCCGTTTATCTGATCGGCCTCGCGATGGCATTCAACGCAGGCGGCGGCGCAGGCTACAGGATCGCTTATGTATGCGCTATCGTAGGCGGTATCGCGAACTCGTTCCTCGACACAGGTATCTATCCTGCTGTTGCTGAGATCATCGACAAGGCCCCTGGCGTTGCGACCATGGGTATCAAGTTTGCTATCTCCGGTTCCCAGTTCCTGCTTCCGTTCTTCCTCGGAATCACAGTAGGCCAGACTGCAGGCGGACTTGTTTCCTACAACAAGCTGTTCTACATCGTCGGAATCGCTTACCTCGTACTGATGGCTCTCATCCTCTTCTTCCCTCTGCCTGATACAGACAAGAAGGCTGAAGCAGAGAAGAAGGAAGGACTTCTTCAGAGCATCAAGCACGCGAACTTCTCCGCAGGTTCCATCGCTATGATCCTCATCGGATTCACATGCACAGGTACATTCCAGCTCTGGCTCAACTGCGCGCAGAACTTCGCAAAGGACGTCGTTGGCTGGGCTGAACCGCAGTCCATGCAGTCGTTCTACGCTATCGGAACAATGATCGGACTCGTTGTCACAGCTCTGCTGACAAGCAAGGTCAAAGACGTAAGATTCGTTATGGTATACCCTGCTGTCTGCGCTCTCATGATGGTAGCAGTACTCATGGCTCCTTCCCAGGGAATCCTCAAGGTCGGCGCTTTCGTACTCGGCTGGTTCGGAGCAGGCGGACTTCTGCAGATCGCAACTTCCGTATGCAACATGCTCTTCCCTAAGATCAAGGGAACGGTTACGGCTCTCGTAATGATCGCGTCATCACTGTGCAACTACACGCTCCTCACAGCTGCCGCTTCCATGACTCCGTCCGGAGTAATGGTAATGAACATCGTTCTGACAGCTATCGGAACACTGCTTGGAGTATTCGTAAACATGAACTACAGCAAGATGCTCGCGGCTGCAGAGGAATAATCTGCACACGCGCTTAACAGAAAGGAAGGAAATTATGAACGCTGTTAAGGTTAGAAATACTGTTATCGGCGAAGGTATGCCTAAGATCTGCGTGCCTATCGTAGGAGTAACAAAGGAAGCCATACTTGATGAGGCAAGAGCCATCACAAAGCTCCCTGCAGACGTAGTGGAGTGGAGGATCGACTGGTTTGAGAACGTATTCGACTTCGACAAGCTGGTGGACGTTCTGAAGGACCTCCGCGAGGTGCTGGGCGACATGCCTATACTTATGACCTTCCGTACTTCCAAGGAAGGCGGGGAGAAGGCCATCGAGGATGAGGCCTATGCGGACATCAACATCAAGGCTGCTCAGACAGGTTATGTAGACCTGGTAGACGTAGAAGTGTTCACCGGAGATGAGATCGTAAAGAAGATCATCGACGGAGCTCACGCCGCAGGCGTCAAGGTAGTAGCATCCAACCACGATTTCTTCAAGACTCCTGACAAGGACGACATCGTAGGACGTCTCCGCAAGATGCAGGATCTGGGCGCAGATATCCCTAAGATCGCAGTTATGCCGCAGAACAAGAAAGACGTTCTGACACTGCTCGCCGCGACTGAGGAGATGGCAAGCGAGTATGCTGACCGCCCTATCATCACAATGTCCATGGCAGGAACCGGCGTTATCAGCCGTCTTGCAGGCGAGGTCTTCGGATCGGCTCTGACATTCGGAGCTGCCGCAAAGGCTTCCGCGCCGGGACAGATGGGAGTCGAGGATCTCAAGCAGGTACTCACGCTGCTGCACGGAGCGCTGTAAAGAAAGGTAAAAGCCATGACAAAAGCAATAAAATGGCTTGATCACAATCTGGAGGAATTCCTTCTGACCCTGCTGCTGCTCGCGATGGCGGTGATCATGGGCGTACAGGTATTCTCGAGATTTGCTCTCAAGGCATCGCTGTCGTGGACCGAGGAGCTCACAAGATATCTGTTCATATGGGCAGGTTTCCTGAGCGTAAGCTACTGCACCAAGAGGTGCATCTCGATCAAGATAGAGCAGTTCGTGGCGCAATTTTCAAGACGTACGAAGGCGATCATCAAAGTCGTCAATCATACGATAGAGCTGGCGTTTTTCTTCTACATGATACCGTTTGCTTTCTCGTACATGATGTCGGCGGTAACGAGCGGACAGGTGAGCCCTGCCCTCGGTATACCGATGTATTACATACAGGCGGCGCCTTTCGTATCGTTCGTACTGGTAGCGTTCAGGATAATCCAGAGGTGGATCATAGAACTGAGAGTCTCGCTGGGACAGACTGTCTATGATCCGGCTCACCCGGAACGCAATACTCCTGAGTCATTTGTTGAGGCAGGTCAGCCTGTATCCGCAGCTGACGCCGGAAAGGAGTAGTCATGCCGGTAGGATTATTGTTCATACTGTTCGTGGTATTCCTTATCATAGCGATACCTGTAGGCATCACGCTCGGCATAACAGCCGTGCTGCCGCACATCTTCGACCCGTCGTTCACGGTGGGAGCCAAGTATCTCATCAGGGCGATGTTTGGCGGACTGGACAGCTTCCCTCTTCTGGCCGTTCCGATGTTCGTTCTTTCGGGCATCATCATGGCCAAGGGCGGCATATCACGCAAGATATTCGACATCTTCGCGTACTTCTTCGGAAGGTTCACCGCGGGCATGCCTTGCGCGGTCATCATCACATGCCTGTTCTACGGAGCCATCTCCGGATCGGCTCCGGCGACCGTCGCTGCCGTAGGCAGCATGACCATCCCGATCCTGATCGGGTTGGGCTACGACAAGACATTCTCGACTTCTGTCGTAGCGGTCGCCGGCGGACTGGGCGTCATCATACCGCCAAGCATTCCGTTCATCATGTACGGAATGGCATCAGGGGCATCAGTAAGCGACCTGTTCCTCGCGGGCATCATCCCGGGACTCGTCATCGCTGTTCTCCTGATGGGCTACGCCGTGTTCTTCTGCAAAAAGAACGGCGAAGACAAAGTCAGGATACAGGCGGAGATAGGAAAGCTGCATGAGAAAGGATTCGGCAAGGTATTCAAGGAGAGCTTCTGGGCCATACTCAGCCCGGTCATCGTGCTCGGCTGCATCTATTCCGGGATCACGTCTCCGACGGAGGCTGCCGTCATCTCTGTATACTACGCGCTCATAGTGAGCCTGTTCATATACAAGGAGATCAAGGTAAAAGACCTGTGGGGGATCCTTGTTGAGGCGATAAAGACCTTCACGCCGATACTGTTCATACTGGCGGCGTCGACGGCATTCTCAAGAGTGCTCACACTCATGCAGGTGCCTCAGACGGTCAGCTCGTTCATACTCGGCAACTTCTCAAGCAAGGTGCTGATACTGCTCGTCATCAACCTGTTCCTGCTCCTTGTGGGAATGGTGATGGATACGACGCCGGCCATCCTTATCCTTACACCGATACTCCTTCCTATAGCGGAGGGAATCGGCATGGATCCGATCCAGTTCGGTGTGATAATGGTAGTCAACCTGGCTATTGGATTCGTTACTCCGCCTATCGGAGTCAACCTCTTCGTAGCCAGCGCGCTGACGGACGTTCCGGTCATGGAGATAGCGAAGAAGGCTCTGCCTATGATAGGACTCTTCATGATAGCGCTGCTGCTGTTCACATTCGTGCCGGCGTTCTCGCTGGTACTGCTGTAGGAGGTGCGTAATGAGAAGAATGAATGATTACAAACGCCTCCGCCTAGCTGTCATGTTCATCAGCGTGCTGCTGATCGGAATGCTTGTGACAGCGTGCGGCAAAAATGACGGAGAGCAGAGATACGCTTATCCGCTCGCGACAGCGAGCCCGGAAGATACTGTCACTCAGATATATGCCGAAAAATTCGCTGAAGAAGTAGACAGACTCAGTGACGGACGCATAAAGATCCAGGTCTATGCCAACTCGACTCTGGGCGGCGACCGTGAGCTGCTTGAATCCTGCAAGGACGGAGACATCCCGTTCGTAGTGCAGAACACGGCTCCGCAGGTCACGTTCATGCCTGACCTCGCGATCTTCGACGTGCCTTGCGCATTCGAGAACCTCGATGAGTGCAGGGAGGTCCTGGACGATGAGGAATTCAGCGGTCTGGTCAGCAGTGTCTACGAAAAAGGCGGATACCAGCTGCTCGGCATAGCCGACCAGGGCTTCCGTATCATGAGCACCAACAAGCCGGTGAAGTCTATAGAAGACTTCAAGGGACAGAAGATCCGTACCATGGAGAATCCGTTCCACCTGGCCTTCTGGAAATCCATCGGAGCCAATCCGACGCCGATGAGCTTTGCCGAGGTATACATCGGTCTGCAGCAGCACACGATTGACGCTCAGGAGAACCCTTACGAGGTCATCGTGTCCAACAGGCTGTATGAGCAGCAGGATTACGTCGTTGAGACCAACCACCTGCCTCACCTGATAACCCTGATCATGAACGACGAGTTCTTTAAGAACATGCCGGAAGAGGATCAGGCGATCCTCAGGGAAGCCGCCGCTACGGCGACTGAGTATGCCCGTCAGGCATCCGATGACAGGATAGCCGACAGGGTAAAGACCATCGAGGACAGCGGTACTCAGATACTGAAGATCGATGAGGAGACTTATAACGCCATCGTTGCGGCCAGCGCGGAAGTGCGCGACAGCATCAAGGAAAAAGTAGATTCCGAAGTCTACGATACATTCATAGAATGTATAGAAAAATACAAGAATCAAGAGTAGTGTTGAAAGATCGCCAAAGCCTTACGCTTTGGCGGTCTTTGATTGACATGTCAGACCTATGATGATATATTTTGAAAGTCGCAGACACGCGGCTTTCATTTGTATAGACAAGGAGAAAAACGATGAGTTCACTTATTCCTGACAATGTCAGCAAACATACGAACGTGTACGATGTTCTCGTAGAAAGAGGACTTGTAGCGCAGTGCACAAACCCTGAGAAGTTCAGAGAACTGCTCGGAAAAGAGAAGATCAAGTTCTACATCGGATTCGATCCGACGGCGGACTGCCTTCACATCGGCCATTTCATTCCGATGATCACCATGATGTACATGCAGAAGTACGGCCACACTCCGGTGTTCCTGCTGGGCGGCGGCACAGGCGAGATCGGCGACCCTTCGGGCAAGGCCGACATGCGTCAGGTAATGACCATCGATACCATCGATGAGAACTGCAGACAGTTCAAGAAGCTCTTCGACAAGTACATCGACTTCGATGATGAGTGGAAGTACGAAGGCAACGAGGGCGTATATCATCCGGGACATCAGAACAGGGAACCGATCCCGGGCAAGGCCGTCAGCGTAAACAACGCAGAGTGGATCAGACCTTGCAAGTTCACCGAGTTTGCAAGATATATCGGCTCGCAGTTCAATGTAAACACAATGCTCCGTGCTGATTGCTTCAAGACCCGTATGGAAAGGGATACCGGACTCACATTCTTCGAGTTCTCATACATGCTCCTTCAGAGCTATGACTTCTATGTCATGCACAGAGACTTCGGCCTGATGGCTCAGCTGGGCGGAAACGACCAGTGGTCCAACATCATCGGCGGTGTAGACCTCACAAGAAAGCTGTGCGGAGACGAAGTGTTCGGACTGACAGTTTCGCTGCTCCTTAAGAGCGACGGACAGAAGATGGGAAAGACCGTAGGCGGAGCCCTCTGGCTCGACGAGAGAAAGACTCCTGTATACGACTTCTTCCAGTACTGGAGAAACGTGGATGACGCAGACGTCAACACATGCCTGCGCATGCTGACCTTCCTCCCTATGGAGGAGGTCAACAGACTCTCCGCTCTCGAGGGAGCTGAGATCAACAAGGCCAAGGAGATCCTCGCGTACGAGGTCACCAAGCTGGTACACGGAGAAGAGAAGGCTCAGAAGGCTCTCGAGGCAAGCCGTGCGGTATTCGCGGGCGGCGGAGTCTCCGACGACATGCCGACCAAGGCGTTCGACGCGGCGCTCTTCGCGGGCGACGGAATGGGTCTTGCGGCTCTCATGAAGGAAGCCGGACTCGAGCCGTCGACATCCGAGGCTTACAGAACGATCCAGGGCGGAGGTGCCAGGATCAACGGCGAGCAGATCACCGACAAGAGATACTCGGTCACAGAGGCCGACTTCAAGGACGGCGAGCTCATCCTTCAGAAGGGCAAAAAGAAATTCATGAAGATCACGCTCGGATAACTCGTAAGATATCCGGACGCGGCAATAAGCAAAACACAAAGGGCAGGTCGTGCGACCCGCCCTTTTCATATGCCGGTCAGGACATTAGCTTCCGGCCATCAGATCCTATCAGCGATCTCTTTGAAATCTATGATACATTTACCCTCAGATATACGGACCGGGATCTTGTCGTCAAAGCTGTATGTTACCGGGAAATCATCTTCCTCGAAGAAGAATACTCTTACCACTTTGTCCTTAGGATCGACTATCCAGTATTCCCTGACGCCAGCCTTCTGATAGCTCAGTGTCTTTACAAGAAAATCTTTTCTTCTTGTTGACGGAGAAAGGATCTCCACTGTTAGCTCCGGAGAGCCATCGTAGTATTCATCGGTGATCTTTGACTCGTCGCATGTGATAAAGATATCCGGTTCAAACATATTTCTATCATCCTGCAGAAGCCTGACATCGAAAGGCGCAACACGAACCTTGCAGTCAGAACCGGATGCTTCTACGCATTTCCTGAACTCGAGAGCAAGTTCAAATAGGAGATCCTGATGCACCGGCTTTGGCGCGGTCATATCATATATGACGCCGTCTATAAGTTCGACACGCACCTGATCAGGCAGCGCGTAGTAGTCTTTAAGAGTGTAGTGTCCCTGCCTCGGCCAACGCTCGTTCGTTATTGCCTCAAAACGGTTTTCATATTCCACTGAGTACTCGGCAGCCTCCTCGCGCACCGCATAAGTGGCAAAATCATAATTGTATTCAGAGAGTCCTTTAGAGAGCTCAAGAAGAGTATCTGCCCGCGGATGCCTGGTCTGACCGCAGAATATCTTCTGCACGGTGCTGAGGGGCACGCCGGTCATTTCCGCTATCTCTTCGTTCGTATATCCCTTTTTCTTTTTTATTTCGATCAATTCGCTGACGCTGTACATCGTTAAGTCTCCTTCTCTTCCTGCTTGGGTCAAGGATAATTTATCTGCTTATATATTGCCATTTTTGGCATAATTTAGCAAGATAAAATTGCCAAATCATTTGCCAAATGAATAATATATATTTTTGATGTACAATAAACACGGAAACTGAAGAACTTTTGCAGGCGGTAAGGTATGAGATACATTGAATTTAAAATAACGGCGGACAGGGGATCGCCTGAGACGGTCGAGGCCGTCCTGCTCGAGCATGGATATGACTCGATGCAGATAGACGATCCGTCCGATGTGCAGGACATACTGGATCACAAAGACCTGTACAAGTACGACTATATCAACGAAGAACTGAGCGCGGATCTCACAAGAAAGCCGGCAATCACCCTCTATTTCACGGATGATGAAGAGGGCCGCCGGCAGCTGGCCGGCACTGAAGCTCTTCTGGCCGGCATGGATGGAGTGTCCTGTGAGGCCTCGCCCGCCGGAGACGACAGCGAGTGGCTTTACAAATGGCAGGAACACTTTAAACCTGCAAAGGTCGGCAGATACATAGTCGTAAAGCCGGGCTGGGAAGACTACGAACCCGCGGAGGGCGAGCTCGTTATTGAGATGGACCCGGGAATGGCATTCGGGAGCGGCCTGCACGAAACGACCTCGATGTGCGTGAAGGCTCTCGAGAAGTACATGCCTGAAGATGCCGCGGTGCTTGACGTAGGCACAGGCACGGGAATACTGGCCATGGCGGCCGTATTGCTGGGAGCGGAAAGCGCTCTCGGCATAGACATAGATGAAGAGGCTGTGCGCGTAGCGACGGAGAACATCAGAAAGAACGGTCTTGAGAGCAGCATAGCCGTGATGAAGGGAGATCTGATGGAGGGCGTCGACTACAGAGCGGACGTTATAGTCGCCAACCTGATGGCAGATCTGGTGATGATGCTCTGCCCTGCCGCGGCGGAGCAGCTTGGGCCGGGCGGCATATACATCACATCCGGGATACTTGATATAAAAGAAGAAACAGTAAAAAAAGCCATAGAAGACGCGGGCTTTGATATAATAGAGGTGCTGGCGGACGGAGAATGGCGAGCGATCGCGGCGGTAAGGAGGTAATAGTATAAATGAAGGTCAATTCAAAACCGGGACCGCTCCTTGCGCCTGTGCCGTCGGTGATGGTGAGCTGCGGAACCATGGAGGAATCGAACATCATTACGATCGCCTGGACAGGCATAATCAATTCGGATCCTCCCATGACATACATTTCCGTGCAGCCAAAACGCTATTCTCATGACATAATAGAAAAAAGCGGAGAGTTTGTCATCAACCTGGTCCCGGCAGGACTCGCGAAGGCAATGGACTTCTGCGGAGTACGTTCGGGCCGCGACGTCGACAAGTTTGCGGCTCAGGGGCTGACGCGCGAGAAGGCGGACACGGTATCCGCGCCGCTTATCGCCGAGTCGCCGGTAAACATAGAGTGCAGGGTAAAGGACATAGTGAGAATGCCGACACACGATATGTTCATGGCGGAGATAAGCGCCGTGCATATCGACGATAAATATGTCGATGAAAAAGGCGCCTATGACTTCGGCGCGATGGATCTTGTGGCATTCAGCCACGGCAAGTATTACAGGCTTTTTCCGGAGGAATTCGGCACCTTCGGGTACAGCGTGATGAAGCCTAAAACACTGAAGCGCAGAAACGCGGAAAAAGAACAGCGCAAAAGAGAAAGCAATAAACGGAGGAAAAAGCATGGTCAGTGAAGTAAATATGGAGAAGATGCTCAGCGACGCGACTGAGAACTTTACAACGGGATTTATGTGCTCGGAGTCGGTGCTGGAGGTGCTCAACAGACATTATGAACTTGGCATCGGCGAAGAAGCGATCGCCCTCTCGACAGGCTTCCCGTACGGCTTCGGCGACGGCGGCAATGTCTGCGGCGCGGTAGCGGGAGCGACGATGTGCCTGGGCAAGGTGTTCGGCAGAACGGTCAAGGGCGACCCTGCCTTCAGAAAGTGCATCGACCTCGTCAGAGAACTCAACGATGACGTCGCGAAGGAGTACGTAAGCAGCATCTGCCCTGAACTCATAGCCGACTACGAGTTCGCCGATCCGGAACGCAAGACCTTCTGCACGGGCATAGTCCACACATGCATCAGGTCGTTCGCGAAGATAATGGAACGCGAATGCGGAGTTGCGGTGAAGTAATACGCAAACTATTGAAAAACTAACGCAAAGCGGTTAAAATTTAACCACGAATGAGACTTTATTTCTTGGATTTGCCTGATGGCAAGGAGGATATAAACCATGGACATGGAAACCATCATGAAGATGATGCTCAACAGCGGAGCTCTCGAGCAGGTCAGCGGCATGCTCGGCATTGACGAGAAAGGCGCTGAATCGGCTATCGAGACAGTAATGCCGATGCTTCTCAGAGGAATGCAGGGCCAGATGAAGAATCAGGACACCCAGTTCGGATTTATGCAGGCTCTGATGGACCACAGCAAGGATGACACAGATGACCTCAAGTCGGCAGTAAAGAACGTCGACATGGAAGACGGCGCCAAGATCGTAAAGCACCTTCTCGGAGCGCAGGAAGAGGAAGTTGCCGCTAAGGCCAAAAGGAGCAGCGGCCTTGACACCAAGACCATCCTCAAGATCATGGCTATCCTGGCACCTATCCTGATGTCCAAGATGGGCAAGCAGGCTAAGACACAGACAGCCAATGCCGGCTCGGGCGACATTTTCAGCGTAGTCGGAGGACTTCTTGACGGCGTTGATGCCAAGGACGTTGTGAACATCCTCGGCATGCTGATGAAGTAAGATAAAACGGACAGGATCTGAATGAAGGCCGACACATACGGTGCCGGCCTTTGTTTCTGAGATTCTGATGATAAAGCAACCTTAGACAGCAGGGAACGGATATGGATCAGGACAGAAGAGACGCCGCCGCATGGGCGAAGGAATGGCAGATACGACGCAGGAACCGCATGGTGCTGTATGTGCTCGCGGGCATTCTTGGAGTATCGCTGATCGGCTATCTGATCAGCTTCATAGTCATACACAGCGAGAGGAGCACTTTCGGCTCGGCAGAAGAGATGCGGGCGGCCTGCCAGGGAAGATACGAAGAGGCACAGTATTACGAAGACCTGATGATCGAAGAGGACATGGTCACGCTGACCTACATGGAGAGGTCCCACTATGACAGGGATTATGCTGAACGGTACGGATATGAATACAACTACGACGATTCAGTATATGAAGACCGGATCACTGAATGGGACTACAGACATGGAGTCATCAGGACAGAGTGGATGGGAGACCTTATCGTAGACAAGAACGGCAACATAAGGCGCGGAGACAGATACTACGGGACCTTCTACAAGACCGACAAACCTCGTCCTGAGAAGATCGATCCTTCGACCCTGACAAACCCTGAAGGCAGCACGGACGCGGAACTCACGCCTGAAGAAGAGCAGGTCAACGAGGAAAGAGAAGAGAACCTCGAGACTGACGAGGAAGCTCTGGAAGACGCGGAAAATACGGAGAATAAAGAGGATACGGAGAATACCGATGAGACCGACGTGCAGGCTTAAAGTAATAAGGACCGCATGTACGGACCCGTATGTGAACCTCGCGGCGGAAGAATATCTGACGATGAACGCTGAGGAAGGCGAGGTCACGCTTTACCTGTGGCAGAACGCTCATACCGTGGTCATCGGCAAGAACCAGAACCCATGGCGCGAGTGCGACGTCGAAGCCATAAAGCGCGACGGGATATATCTTGCGAGAAGGATATCCGGAGGCGGCGCGGTCTATCACGACATGGGCAACCTCAATTTCACGTTCATAGCGAAGGACGATCTGTTCGACATTGAGAGACAGACCGACGTCATCCTTCTGGCGTGCAGGCTGATGGGCATCAACGCGTCAAAGACGGGAAGGAACGACCTGACCGTTGCCGGCAAGAAGTTTTCCGGCCATGCGTACTTTTCTTCCGGCGGATACAACTACCACCACGGCACCATCATGATGGACGTGGCTGCGGAAGACCTTTCAAAGTATCTCAACGTGTCTGAAGCCAAGCTGAAGTCCAAGGGAGTCGAATCCGTAAGGTCGAGAGTGACGAATCTCAGAGACCATATAGACGGACCTCTCAGGAAGGCGGATACAAAGGATCTTATCGCGGCCATGCAGGACGCCATGGTAAGAGCGGCATCCAGGGAATACGGCAGCGAGCCTGCGGAGGAAAAGCTCCCTGAGATACCGGAGGCCCTGCTCGGCAAATACGCGTCAGAGGAGTGGAGGCTGGGCACCAGGATACCGTTCGAAAAGGTCATAGAGCACAGGTTCGAATGGGGCGGAGTCGAGATACAGATGGCCATGAAAGGCGAGTACATAAAAGACTGCCGCATCTACTCGGACGCGCTCGAGACCGAAGTCTTCGACATAGTCGAGGATCTCGTGAAAGGCCGCAGGTATGACGCGGGCGAGATCCATTCGCTCAGGGACGAACTCCCTGAAGGCGCGTCGGCGACAGCCTACGAGATACTCGGCCTCATAGCAAAGTCAATATAAGAAATTACTATAAACAAAGAAAGGAAAACCCAAATGAGCGATTACAAGTATGATCTCTTTATTATCGGAGCGGGCCCGGGAGGCTATGAAGCCGGCTTTTATGCAGCCGAACTCGGCATGAAAGTCGCGATCGCGGAGAAGGACCGTGTCGGCGGAACATGCCTCAACAGAGGATGCATCCCTACAAAGGCACTCATGCATTCTTCGGACGTATACAGGGATACGGCCAACGGCACAGTGGTAGGCGTCGAAGTTGAAGGCCTCAGGGCAAACCGCCAGAGGATCGGCGAGCGCAAGGACGAAGTGCTCGACACTCTCAGAAACGGGATAGAGGGCCTTATCAAGAAGAAAAAGATCGATCTGATCGAGGGCGTAGCCCAGGTAGTCGATTCGCACCGCGTCATGATCAACGGCGAGGAGTACACAGCAGAGAATATCATGGTAGCTACAGGCTCAAAGCCATTCATGCCGCCTATTCCTGGCTACGATCTGCCGGGAGTCGTCGACAGCACAGAGCTGCTCGACATGGGCGCAGAAGAGATCCCTGAATTCGTCATCATCGGCGGCGGAGTCATCGGCATCGAGTTCGCTACGATCTACGCGGACCTCGGAGATCATGTAACCGTCATCGAGGGTATGGACAGACTGCTGCCGCTTATCGACAAGGAGATCGGACGCAGCATCAAGATGAGCATGGAGAAGAAGGGCGTCGACGTCCACGTATCGTCTCCGGTACAGAAGATCGAGAAGGACGGCGACAAGCTGGTCGTCACGCTGAAGAACAAAAAGGGCGAAGAGATCAGCGTCAGGGCCGACAAGGTGCTGATGTGCGTGGGCAGAAGACCTAATACTGCCGGCGTGTTCAGCGACGAGCTCCTTGAAAAGTATCCGGATCTCATGGACGGCAAGGGCTTCATCAAGGTCGACGACAGATATGAAACTCCGGTCAAGGATGTATACGCCATCGGCGACTGCAACGGAGGCATACAGCTGGCGCACATGGCGGCTGCCGAAGGCCGCAATGCCGTAGACTACATGAACGGCAGAACTCCTACCATCAACATGGATACAGTCCCTAGCTGCATCTACACCGATCCTGAGATCGCGGTAGTCGGAATGACGGCGGACGAGGCAAAGGAAGCCGGCATCGATGTTGTTACAAAGAAGTATCCGATGTCTGCGAACGGCAAGACTCTGATAGCCGGACTCGACAGAGGCTTCGTAAAGCTCGTTGCCAGAGCGGACGATCACAAGCTGATCGGAGCTCACCTGCTCTGCGGAAGAGCGTCCGACCTGATCGGCGAACTTGCCGTAGCCATCGGAAAAGGCATGACGATCAAGGAAGTAGCGAACATCATACATCCGCACCCATCCTTTGTGGAGGCGATCATGGAGGCAGCCAGACTGTAGTTCGCGGAACATAATAAGCAATATGACAAAAAGCGGGAGCAAAACGCTCCCGCTTATTTTGCGTTATTTACCGGTCGCCTCGCGCCCGGACGGTCTATCGCCCGCCTTTCATTCTTTCCTTGTCCAGATAACAGTTCTGATCGGCCCGCTCCAGGCATGCCCTGAAACTGTCGCCGGTACGCCTGAGTTCATCATACCCGATCGCGACCGACATTTTGCATGGGATATCTGCATTTTCAGATGCCTCGCGCACCTTTTGGCGTATGGTCCGGACGAGCTTTTCAGGAACTTTTTCGTTTTCCGAATGCGCGATGAAAATGAATTCATCGCCTCCGTAACGCGAGATGAAGACCGGCGCGTTTACCGATCCCGCGGCCTTTTTGAGCGAACCGGAGATGGCTATGAGAGCTTGATCTCCAACAGCATGACCGTATGTATCATTGATGCTCTTGAAATCATTTACGTCGATCATCATTACGTAGGTCTTTTTCCCCTCTCTGAACAGCGCGTTCTCCTGAGCGATATACCTGTGGAGCTGTCCGCGGTTGTTCAGGCCTGTCAGAGGGTCGATCGATATGCGGTTCTCCAGGGACTGTATGTAAATTATCAGCATCAGTATGGTGCAGCAGTAGCAGAATATCGGAGTCTCAGGGAGTATCAGCACCTGAGCCAGTCCGCCGATGACCACCATCAGAGGAAACATCCCTACATAGAGATGCGTTCTCCTGTCATCGGGGCTTTCCCTGGAGGATAGTTTGCTCAGCACAAAGAACAGTATCCCTATTATGTAGATGATAGGGACGGTTACCTGAAACAGACTGTAGAACCTGGTGACCGTAAAATCAGGATTTATCATCATCTGCGGCGCGGTGGACAGGATGACTATCATCGCCAGCACCGACAGGCAGAGCGGCAGTGAGGACAGAATGACAAATTTCTTAGTATTTCTTCCGCGTACCCGCTCCACCGTGACAACATACCTGAACCACATGAAAATAATTCCCGCCATCAGTATGAAGTTTGTAAGATTTACGATGGTGACGGTGAGAGCGTTCTGCGGCACGACTCCCGAGATCATGGAAGCCCAGACAGCGTCGGATATGAAATAGAGCATGAATGCGATAAGAGCGCCGTCAAGCCTTACGACACGCTCCGACCTGTCGACCATCCGCATGTTGTGGACGAGCATTATTCCGAATATTATCAGGCATATTATTGATGATTCGATATAGTAAATGAAGTATTGAGACATGATGCCCTTTAAACTAAAGGCCCTGCACTGCAGGGCCTTTACAGTCTTGTGCCCGGGACCGCGATCAGAGAACGCGGCCCCTTGCGATCGATTAGAATTCGTATCTCAGATGCGGATCACGCGCAGCCTTTGTGTCGTCGAGTCTCAGTACCGGTGTGGTCTGAGGAGCATTCTGGACAGTATCAGGCGCATTGAAGATGCGCTCGTAGATCTCGCGGAATGCCGTGATAGCCTCGTCGAGTGTCTCCTTCGTTTCTGTCTCGGTCGGCTCTATCATCAGAGCTTCGTGGACGATCAGAGGGAAGTAGATTGTAGGCGGATGGATGCCGTAGTCGAGGAGCGCCTTGGCTACGTCCAGAGCCGATACGTGTGTCTTTCTGTAGATCGGATCGAGTCCGATTACGAACTCATGCATGCAGGTCGTATCGAATGCGATCGGATAGAGATCTTTCAGCTTCTCCTGCATGTAGTTGGCGTTCAGCACAGCGTTCTGAGCGAGAGTGTAAACCTCCTTGCCGATGGTCAGCAGGTATGTGTAAGCCTTGACCATTACGAGGAAGTTGCCGTAGAAGCCTGTCAGGTTGCCGATGGACTTCTCAGCTCTCTCGTAGTTCTCGCCGTCCTTGCAGACCAGACCAGGTGCGAATGGAGCAAGGAAGTCCTTGTATGCGCAAGGGCCGCTTCCCGGACCGCCGCCGCCGTGAGGTGTCGAGAATGTCTTGTGCAGGTTCATGTGGATAACGTCGAATCCGATGTCCGCAGGACGTACGATACCGATTACAGCGTTGAGGTTAGCTCCGTCATAGTAGCAGAGTCCGCCTGCCTCATGGACGAGTCTTGTGATCTCCATGATGTTAGGGTCGAAGAGACCGACCGTGTTAGGGTTGGTCAGCATCAGACCTGCAGTCTTAGGACCGAGGTGAGCCTTGAGGTCGTCGATATCGACTGTACCGTTCTCGTTCGACTTGATGACGATGGTCTTGTAACCAGCCATTGTTGCCGAAGCAGGGTTTGTGCCGTGAGCGGCGTCCGGTACGATGATCTCGTTACGCTCTGTGTCGCCTCTGTCTGTGTGGTAAGCCTTGATCAGGAGAAGTCCCGTGAACTCACCGTGAGCTCCGGCCGCAGGCTGGAATGTAACGCCTGCCATGCCCGTGATCTCGCAGAGGAATTTCTCGAGGTCAGCGATCAGCTCGTGAGCGCCCTGTACAGTATGCGCAGGCTGGAGCGGATGCAGCTTGGCGAATCCAGGAAGAGCCGCCATCTTCTCGTTGATCCTAGGATTGTGCTTCATTGTGCAGGAGCCGAGCGGATAGAATCCGTCGTTTACTCCGTGAGCTCTCTTTGCAAGAGCCGTGTAGTGTCTTCCCATCTCGTTTTCAGAGATCTCAGGGAGATGCGCCTTCTTCTCGCGAAGCGGAGCATCAGGGAGCTTGCAAGGAACGTCGCATGCAGGGAAGATATCTTGTCCTCTACCAGGAATGCTCTTCTCGAATATTAATTTCATCTTAGAACACCTCCTTTGCGATAGCTATGACTTCATCGATATCTTCTTTGCTGTTCAGCTCTGTGCAGCACCAGAGGATGCAGTC
>JBGUKZ010000043.1:0-54345 GCA_045114795.1 Anaerovoracaceae bacterium | reverse complement strand
GTTTCCGCTTTCGTCAGCCTTCTCATCTGTCGGAACGTACTTCATGAGGTTCTCAAACATATGGTTTACATATGTGGAACCGTCAACGGAGCTGATGAGACTCGGGTCGATGGTCTCAGGTTCAGAAGCGATGCATGCTGTAGCAACAAAATCGCCGCCGTCACTGCTTCCACCGCCTCCGCATGCCGTGAATGCAAACACCATGGCAGCGCAGAGGATCAGAGTAAGAAATTTCTTCATAAATTTTCCTCCTTCAATAACTTATACAGTACTGTATTTTATTAAAGTAACCACTGTTACATTAATAACTTGTCTGACCTACTTCTCAAGCAGGTGGCATGCCGCGTAATGTCCGCCGCCGTAATCCCTGAACACAGGGTTCTCTTCTTTGCAGCGTTCCGTGGCATACGGGCATCTTGTGTGGAACTTGCATCCTGATGGCGGGTCGATCGGGCTCGGGATGTCTCCCTCAAGGATCAGCCTCTCCCTTGAACGTGTGACCACCGGGTCAGGGATAGGCACCGCGCTCATCAATGTCTTAGTATACGGATGAATAGGGTTCCTGTAAAGCTCATATGATTCGGCAAGCTCAACAAGATTGCCGAGATACATAACGCCGATACGGTTCGATATGTGTCTTACGACCGAGATATCGTGCGCGATGAACAGGTATGTCAGTCCCAGCTGTTCCTGAAGATCCTCGAGCATGTTGACTACCTGCGACTGGATCGATACGTCGAGAGCCGAGATAGGCTCGTCGCATACGATGAACTCAGGCTCTACTGCCAGGGCTCTCGCGATGCCGATACGCTGCTGCTGTCCGCCGGAGAACTCGTGAGGGAAACGGTTGGAGTGCTCGGTGTTGAGGCCTACCTCATCAAGGAGCTGCTTGATCCTCGCCTCTCTCTCGCCTTTTCCGGTGCAGAGCTTGTGTATATCCAGCGCCTCGCCTACGATCTCTCCGACCGTCATGCGCGGGTCTAGCGACGCCGACGGATCCTGGAATATGATCTGCATCTTGCGTCTGTAAGGAAGCATCTTCTCGGCGATGTTCTGCTCTGAGTCAAATATAGGCTTTCCGTCGTAGATGATGGAGCCCGATGTCGGCTCGTAGAGCCTTATGATGGTACGTCCGAGAGTAGTCTTTCCGCAGCCGGACTCGCCTACGAGTCCGAGGGTCTCTCCCTTGAAGATGTCGAGCGTGACTCCGTCAACAGCCTTTACGGTCTGATGCTTGTTGAATCCGCCTTTCTTTATTCTGAAATGCTTCTTTAAATCCTTTATTTCCAGGAGTTTGGTCTGTTCTGCCATTATTCCGTCACCTCCTGTTTTTTGCCCTTGCCCATGTAGTGCAGCCAGCATGCCGATATATGCCCGTTCCCGAGATCCGCGTAAGGCGGCTCCTTTGTGAGGCAGATCTTCATGCAGTGCTTGCATCTCGGACCGAAGTGGCATCCTTCAGGCGGATTCAGCAGGTCGACCGGAGTACCCTCGATAGGGATCAGTCTCTCATGCGCGTCCGCGTCGAGTCTCGGCATCGATTCGAGCAGGCCCATCGTATACGGGTGGGCAGGTCTGTAGAAGATGTCTTCGTCAGTGCCCTGTTCAACGATCTTGCCCGCATACATAACGGATACCCTGTCGCACATCTCCGCTACAACGCCCAGATTGTGCGTGATGAAGATGATGGCGGTGCCGATCTTTTTCTGGATGTCCTTCATGAGGTCGAGTATCTGCGCCTGGATGGTGACGTCGAGAGCCGTCGTCGGCTCGTCGGCGATCAGCAGCTTAGGGTCGCAGATGAGCGCCATCGCGATCATCGCGCGCTGACGCATTCCGCCGGAGAACTCGTGCGGATACTGGTCCACACGCTTCTCCGCGTTGTTTATGCCTACGAGCTCGAGCATCTCGATTGCGCGGGCTCTGGCCTTTTCTTTCGGATAATCCTTGTCGTGGCAGGTAAGGGCTTCCATCAGCTGGTTTCCGATCGTATAGACCGGATTCAGGCATGTCATAGGGTTCTGGAAGATCATGCTTGCCTTGTTGCCCCTGAAATCCCTCATCTGCTCTTCATCATAAGCCAGCAGGTCTTCGCCGTCGAACGTGATCGATCCGCCGACGATCTTTCCCGGACTCTGGAGAAGGCCCATTATGGAATAAGCCTCTACCGACTTGCCGGATCCGGACTCGCCTACGATGCCCATTACTTCATGTTCCTTGAGGGTATACGAGATGCCGTCAACGGCTTTGACCTCGCCCGCAGGAGTGAAGAATGATACCTTGAGGTCCTTTACTTCAAGTAATGTTTTTCTTTCTTCTGACATCGTTCCACCTCCCTACTTCTTCAGACGCGGGTCGAGAGCGTCTCTCAGTCCGTCGCCGACCAGGTTCAGGGTAAGAACTATTATTGTAAGTATGAAGCCCGGGAACAGCAGCCTGTACGGGAATATGGTGATCGTTCCGAGCGCGTCGGAGCAGAGTGATCCGAGCGATGCCATCGGCGCCGAAACACCCAGTCCGAGGAAGGACAGGAATGATTCGAGGAAGATGGCCGACGGGATCTGCAGGCAGGTCGTGATGACGAGCTGGCCTACACAGTTAGGCAGCAGGTGCCTTCTGATGATCCTGCCGTTGGAAGCTCCGAGTGCCGTAGCAGCTGTAACGTATTCCTGCTTCTTCAGCATCAGCACCTGTCCTCTTACGATACGGGCCATGGTGACCCAGTAAAGAAGAGCGAATGTGATGAAGATGCTCACGATGCCGGCTCCCAGCGTGGAGAGCGCGTTGGCGAACCATGAATTCGAAGAGTCGAACCACTTCTGCAGAGGATCCTTCAGCACTACCTGAAGCAGCAGTACCAGCAGGATCTCAGGCACGGAGTAAATGAGCTCGACTATTCTCATCATGACGAAGTCGACCGCTCCTCCGCAGAGACCGGAAATGGCTCCGTAGATGGATCCGATGACCAGTACGATGAGGGCGGCAACTATGCCGATGATGATCGAGACCCTGGCTCCGTACATCGTCCTCGCCAGCAGGTCGCGTCCCTGCGAGTCGGTTCCGACCATGTGAGGGAACACCTTTGAGGTTACCTCGATCTCCTTAGCGCCTTCCGCGGCCTCGCCCGTGAACTCGAGCGGAGTGGATCTCTTGATCTCGCCGTTCTGGATGTGTACCTCTCTTACTATGGAAAGTTCTCCGTCCTTCAGGCAGATCACGGAATCCGACAGTTTCTGTTCAAGGGTAAAGCAGTAAGTATTGCCCTTGTATTTGAAATAGTATGTTCCCGCGTCGAGGGCCGTCGCGGACCCCGGCAGGAGAGCAGTAGCATACATGCAGTCCACCTGGCCCTCTATGCTCTTCACAAGAGCCTCCTTATCGGAGTATTCGAAAGGACCGAGTTTCTGCGAGCTTCTGTACTGATTCGCGTAGTCGTATGGAATAAGAGCAGGTCCCAGGAACGCGAAGAGCAGCACGATGATGAAGATCCCGAGCGCTACCATGGAAACGGTATTGTTCTTGAATCTCCTCGCCGCGTCTCTCCAATAGGAAACGCTCTTTCTGACCTCAACCATGTTCTCCTTCTCTGTTTCCGTTGCCGGAGCAAAGTCGGAGCCGCTGAGGCCGTAGTCAGCCCAGACCCTATCGGGATCGACCTGGAACGGGCTGAATTTCTTGAATGCCTGTTTCATGCCTTCCTCCTATTCGTCTGTTGAGCTGAGCGTGATCCTCGGGTCGATCACCTTGTATACGATATCCACTACGAGGTTCATTACGATGACCAGTATGGATACTACGAAGGTGGTCGCCATGATCACGGTATAGTCACGGTTGATGACGCTCTCTACAAAGTACTTGCCGAGTCCCGGGATCGAGAACGTAGTCTCTACTACGAACGAACCGGTGATGATGAACGCAATCAGCGGTCCGAGGAAAGTGACTACAGGGATCAGCGAGTTTCTGAGCGCGTGTTTGAGCACGATCCACTTGTTCTTTACACCCTTTGCCTTGGCGGTGCGGATGTAGTCCTGGTTGATCGCATCAAGCATGGAAGTCCTTGTCAGCTTGGCGATATAGCAGACGTCATAGAACGAGAGCGATATTACCGGCATGATATAAGCCTTCCAGTTTGTAAGACTGCCCGAAAGTACCGGGAGCAGCTGGGCTTTTACACCCAGATAAATAAGCAGTGTCGCGGCCAGCACGAAGGTCGGTATGGCGACGCCTACTGTCGTCAGCACCCTCAGCAGTCCGTCTATCCATGTCCCTCGTTTATACGCCGCGAGACACCCGAGCGGTATGCCCAGGATCACCGCGACAAGTACGGCCAGCAAGCCCAGCCTCATGGATAATCCGAATTTCCCCTGCTTGAACAGGATGTCCTTGACAGGTGTTCCTTCCTGCATCTTAAGTGAAACACCGAGGTCTCCCTTGCAATAGTTCACCAGATAGTTTTTCAGCTGAACTATGAGCGGTTTGTCGAGACCGTATTTCTGGTTCGCCAGTTCTATCTGCTGAGGAGTCGATTTCTCAGTCAGGAACGGGCTTCCCGGAATGGTGTTCATCAGGAAGAAAGTAATCGTCATGATAAGGAGCAGAGTCGCTATCGCCGCCCCCAGTCGCTTAGCAATGTAGATAAGCAAATCATCACATCCTTTCCTGTGATTTCATGCGCCGCACGGTACGCGACACTAAAGTATTTTATCACATATCCATCACAATAGACGAAATATCAGAAATTAAAACAAAATTTTAATGAAATCGTGTATTAATTAACAAAAATCTGTCTTGTCCGCGGGCCGCTTCACGGCCTGCCTGTGATCGTATCGTAAAACAGTTTCGCTATCTGTCTGTGCCCTTCTTCCGTCAGGTGCTCGCAGTCAGGCGCGACTTCTATTCCGGCCGTGGCGTCGGCAAACCTCACACTGTGTTTCTCCGCTATCTCCCTGTACAGCGGGCCGATGTCGACCGACTTCTGAACCGATTCCGGCGTGATCTCGAACGCGAACGGCGACTTTTCGATATCTCCCTGTATCGCCGCGGGCGCCGCGACTATGATCTCCGGCACGTAGCCCTGCAGCCCCGGCGTCTCCTTTTCCGCTATCTTCACGAGGGTCTCCATGCCGCCCGCGATGTCTTCAGCCGAAAGACCGAGCGTCGCGTTGCAGTCGTTTGTGCCCAGCATGATGATGATGTAATCCACCGGCTTGTGCGTCCCGAGACACGCTGTAAAGCTGCTGACGCCGTTCTTCCATGCCGCTCCCGGCCTGTCGTAGGCAGTCGTCCTGCCGTTCAGGCCTTCGGGGATCACTTCATATCTGCCGCCCAGCATCTCTCCAAGGATGGTCGTCCAGCGCTTTTCATACGGATATCTTCCGCCCGTAAACGGATCGTAGCCGTAGGTGTTGGAGTCGCCGTAGCATAGCACGGATATCTTATCGTGGGACGCGTCCTTGGTGAGCGCCTTGTCGAGATCTGCCATGAGGTGGCCGTAATCCTCGAATATTATGCCCTTCATGCCAAACTTCTTTGCCATGGCTATGTTAGGAGGATTGTCGTCTATGAACAGGCACTCCTCCGGGACGAGTCCGTATCTGTCGAAAAGGACTTTGTAGATGCCAGGGTCCGGCTTTATCATATGCACGTCGCACGACCATACGCCGCCGTCCATGTGCTCCGTGAACGCGAATGCCTCATGGTTGGAGTTGATGACGTGCTCGGACATGTTGGAGAGGAAGTAAACGCTGTATCCGTTCTCCTTCAGGAGGTCTATCATAGGGACCGGCCAGTTCTTCTTTTTGACGCACTCGCCTACGCGGTCATATGCCTCCGTGATCTCGTCCCTGAGATCGGGCGCCTCGCCGATGAACAGCTCGAGTATCTCCTCTTCACTCAGGATGGCCTTGTCGAGTTCCTCCCAGTGGCCTGTGCCGTAGACAGCGTGCGCTATCCTGTCGGCCGTCTGCTCGTCGAACATCGACCTCAGCCAGCCGAAAGGCTCAAAACCTATCAACACCATGCCGATGTCAAATACTATGTTTCTGATCATGGTCTTTCTCCGTGTTTTTCTAAATGCGGCCCGTGCTTTCCGCCAGTTCCCTGAGCCATGCCGCCCGCGCCTCCGCGTCCGGATACGCGTCTTCTATCGAATCGCCCTCGACCTTCCAGTCCCAGTTGCCCTCAGCGATCCCCGGCACGTTCATGCGCGCCTCATTGTCCAGCAGGAACACGTCCTGCAGCTGCATCATTGCCAGAGCGGCCTTGCTTTCGTAGATCTTCTTTATGATGTCGAGCGCTTCGGTCTCGCATTCCGTTCTGAGCAGTTCCTTCTCCTTGTCCGAAGGCTTTGCTTTCTCATGCTTTCCTGACTTTTCAGCATCCTCTGTCCTGATCCTCGTGATCCAGCCCATGAGCGTCTCGTTGTCATGAGTGCCTGTATAGAATGCGCGGTTCTCCGCCTTCTCCGGCTCCTCCTTATTCATTCTGATCATCTCATCCGCGGTGAACTGCCAGATATCCATGCCCGGAAGTCCTGTCAGCTTCAGGAGGTTCTTTACTCCGTCATCCAGGAAACCGAGGTCTTCCATCAGGAGCTTCATGCCGAAGCCTTCTTTCCTGAGCATTTCCTTCATGGCCGCGATGAAGCCAAGGCCGGCGCTGTGCTGCCAGTATCCGTCCTTCGGCTTGCCGTCGTCAGGTATCGCGAAGTATTCGGAAAGGCCTCTGAAGTGGTCGAATCTGAGGATGTCGAACCTCTCCGCGCATTGTCTTACGCGCCTCATCCACCAGCCGTATCCGTCAGCCTTGAGGGCGTCCCAGTCGTAGAGCGGATTGCCCCAGTCCTGGCCTTCCTTGCTGAACAGATCAGGCGGAACTCCCGCGTGGACTTTCTTTCTGCCGTCTTCATCGATCCTGAAGATGCCTTTGTTTGCCCATACGTCAGCAGAGTCGGACGCCATGTACATAGGCAGGTCGCCCATCATGAGTACGCCCTTTGAGTTGGCGTAAGCCTTGAGATCGTCCCACTGGGTGCTGAACCAGTACTGCTCGTCCGCGAGTTTCCTTGCCCTCTTTTTCTGCTCCGCGTCGAGCGAGGCCAGGAATGCCGCTGTGTCAGCGTTCTTATCTTTGTCAGGCCACTCGTACCACGGCTTTTTGCCGTTGGCTTCCCTTAGCAGCGTGAATGCCAGATAGTCATACAGCCAGTATCTGTTCTTTTCTACGAACGAAGCGAATCCGTCTTCCGGCGGTATCTCGTCAGGGTCTATGAACGCGGATTCCCCGGCGAAAGCGGCGTAGCTGCTGTATGGCGAGCTGCCGAGCCCGGCCGGGTTCAGCGGCAGCACCTGCCAGATGCTGAAGCCCGCTGACGCGATATAGTCGACGAAATCCCTCGCGCCCTTTCCCAGCTTGCGGCCCGGGAGCGAGCTTATGTGGCAGATGACTCCGGCTTTTCTGCCGAGACCTTCCGTCTGCGGCTTTTCCGCCCTGAGGCTTATCATCATAACGGAGAGCTCTTCCATCCTGATCTTCCCTAAGCTGCCATTTTCGTCGACAGGCATCTCAGCCGATGTCAGGAGTTCGAACGCGTAGCCGCACTTCAGCTCATCGAAGCCGCTGAGATCTGCCTCAACAGGACTGTAGCTCCTGTTCGCGAGCACAAGAATGGTTTCATCCGTGCCGGTGACATCCTTTCCGCTTCTTGTGAACGCGAATATGTCTTCACCGAGACCGTGTTGTCCGGAAAGATGTCTGAAATCTCCGCTCTTCAGGGCCGGGTGTTCATCGTAGAAGAGGCCGAGCATCCTGTAATGGTATCCAAGGTCTAAGTTCTCGAAGCCCCACGGATATCCGCTCCTGTTTTCCGGGTCCCTGCCGCCCATCAGGCCGGCTTCGTCGCCGTAGTATACGCACGGCACTCCCGGCAGGCAGTACTGCAGCGTGGAGAGCATCCTTACCTTGCGGGTCGCGGATTTGTAATCCTGCTCTCCCGCCATCATGGTCATGATGCGTTCCCTGTCGTGGCTGCCTATAAGGTTGAGCGCGCCGTAAAGGTTCTCAGGCGGATAGTTCTCCGCCAGGCTCATCAGCCTGTCGGAAGCTCTTCTCGCGCTTATGGTGTAGTTGATGTAGTCAAGGAGAATGTCTCTCAGCGGATAGTGCATGGTGCCGTCGAGCTCGTCGCCCATGAAGTACCTGCGCCTTTCTCCGTAGCTGATCTTGTTGCTGGCGTCCTCCCAGACCTCGCCTATCAGAAGGGCTTCGGGGTCTGTCGCCTTTATGCGGGCCCGCGTTTCGGCGATGAAAGAGTCAGGCAGCTCGTCTGCCACGTCCAGCCTCCAGCCGGAAGCGCCCATCTTAAGCCAGTGAGCGACGACGCCGTCTTCGCCCAGAATGAACTCCCTGTAGCTCTCGTTTTCCTCGATCACCTCAGGCAGGTCCTCGACGCCCCACCAGCTCCTGTATCCGTAAGGCTCGTTCTCATCGAACTTGAACCAGCCGCGGTAAGGGGAATCCTCATTGCCGTAGGCTCCTTTGCCCTCCGCGCCCGGGTAGTTGCCGTATCTGTCAAAATAGATGCTGTCCGACCCCGTGTGGCTGAACACTCCGTCGAGGATGATGCGGATGCCCCTCTTACGGGCTTCCTCAGCCAGGCTAACGAAGTCCTCATCGGTGCCCAGAGCGGGTTCGATGTGCATGTAGTCGGCCGTATCGTAGCGGTGGTTGGAAGTCGCCTCGAACACCGGGTTCAGATAGATGCCGGTGACACCGAGGGATCTCAGGTAATCGAGCTTCTCTTCTATACCTTTGAGGCTGCCGCCGTACATCGGCCATTCAGCGATGCTCGAGCCTTCGCCGCGCACATAGTAGGCAGGCTTCGTCCATTTGTCCTCGATGACGCGCTTCGTATCCTTGCGTCTGCCGTTGACTCTTTTGACGGCTGCCTCACATCTTTTGCGCCAGTCCTTGTCGCGGGCGAATCTGTCCGGGAATATCTGATAGATGATCCCGTCCTTGTACCACTCCGGCACTTCCGCCTTTTTGAATACGGTTATCTGGTAGCGGTGAGGGTCGTCGTAGTAGACGCTGCCCTCTCCGCCCAGGTCTTCAGCATTGTTGCCGTAATAAAAGACCTGCCTGTCATTTTCGCGTTCGGTCTCTATCTCGAACGCGTACCAGAGCAGGCAGCCCTCATCCGGCGCGGCGATCTCGATGGTGAACCTGCCGTCGCCGCAGTCTTTCATTTCCATGAACTCCGGATTCGCTGCCTCGCCGCGCCAAAGCATCAGCTGGACGCTCTCCGGCTGTTCATCTTCCATATAAAGCGAAAGAGAGACTTTCGTCCCTGCTTCCGCTGCCCCGAAGGGTTCTCTGTATTGTTTCTGTCTTGAATCGTGAAATATTTTCATGTCTTTTTACAGCAGGCCTGCGTACAGGTCGCGGTATTTCGCGGCTGATTCCTCCCATCCGTAGTGCATGCCCAAGGCGTTGCTCTGCAGTTCCTTCCACGTATCCTTCTGTTCATTCCAGAGGCCGAGCGCCAGGTCGACCGCGCTGAGCAGTCCGTTGTCGTCAAAGTCCTTGAACGAGAATCCGTTTGCCAGGTTGCCGACATCCCAGTATCCCGATACGGTATCTTTCAGTCCTCCGGTCTCTCTTACGAGAGGCAGAGTGCCGTAGCGCATCGCTATCATCTGGGCAAGTCCGCACGGCTCGAATTCAGACGGCATCAGGAACACGTCAGCGCCCGCGTAGAATCGCCTCGACAGCTTCTCGTCAAAGGTGATCCTGGCAGCGAACTCGCTCTGGTTGTGATAGGCGAAGTCCGCGATCGCGTGCTCGTACAGGTATTCGCCCGTGCCGAGGACCGCGAGCTGCATCCTGCGCTCCCTGAACTCAGGCAGAAGATCGGCGATGAGGTTCGCGCCTTTCTGAGTCGTCAGACGGCTGACCATCGCGAACAGCGGTATGTCAGGATCTTCTTCCAGGCCCAGCTCTTTCTGAAGAGCCAGCTTGTTCTTCACCTTCTTTTCGATGCTTTCCGGGCCGTAATTGACCGCCAGGGCCTTGTCTGTCTTCGGGTCAAAGTTCTTTCGGTCTATGCCGTTCAGGATACCGCTCAGCTTGTAGCTCCTGGACTGGAACAGTCCCTCCAGGCGCTCTCCGTACGCAACTGTGCAGATCTCTCTGGCGTAAGTCGGACTGACTGTCGTGACCGCGTCTGAGTATATGACCGCGCCCTGAAGGAAGTTGACCGCGTCGTCATGGATCATCTGTCCTTCAGCAGGCGTGCCGTTCAGTCCGCAGATGTCGCCGCTCACGTATCTGCTGTACTGGCCCTGGAACTTCAGGTTATGGATCGTGAAGACCGTCTTTATAGGGTCATACAGCGGATCGCCGTTGTAAAACTCTTTGAGGAATACCGGCACCAGAGCGGTGTGCCAGTCGTTGACATGGATGATGTCCGGCCTGAAGTTTTTCGCGATATATCTCACGGTCTCGAGCACAGCCTTCGAGAAGAAGGCGACTCTCTCAGCGTCGTCGAATTCGCCGTATACCTGACCGCGCTTGAAGTAGTACTCGTTGTCGAGGAAGTAGTACATGACGCCGCCCTTCATCAGCGTGAAGAGCCCGCAGTACTGGCTTCTCCAGCCAAGCTGCACTTCATAGTCGGTCACATATTTCATTTTGCTCCTGTACTCCTCAGGTATCGAGCTGAGGAGCGGAAGTATCACTCTGCAGTCGAAATCTTCATTTTTGAGATGCGC
This sequence comes from Anaerovoracaceae bacterium, assembly GCA_045114795.1. Lineage (GTDB taxonomy): Bacteria > Bacillota > Clostridia > Peptostreptococcales > Anaerovoracaceae > Crickella. The sequence goes on along the minus strand of JBGUKZ010000043.1, from coordinate 43,576 downwards.
CGGCAGAGCGCCCGCGACGTCTCCGAGACCGCCCGTCTTTATGAACGGAGCAGCTTCGAACGCCGCGAAAAGAATGTTTTTCTTAGCCATGATCTACCCCGTTTTTCTCTTAGATCGTCTGATTCTTGCCTATGATGACCGGCTCTCTTTCTCCTCCGTAGATCTTGACGCCCGGATTGATGGTGACGTACTTGTCGGCGATCACGTTGTCAAGGACCGCGCCCTCGCCTATCGTGCCGTGCATCATTATCACGGAATTCCTGACCACAGCGCCCTTGGCAATGTGGCAGCTTCTGAAGATAACGCTGTTCTCTACCCTGCCTTCGACACGGCAGCCCGCCGAGATGACCGAGTTCCTGACGTCAGCATCCGGATAATGGAATACCGGAGCCTCGTCCTGGGACTTGGTGTAGATCAGTCTCTCAGGATTGCAGAACACCTCGTTGCGGATATCGTAGTCCGTCATGGCCTGATTGACCTTGAGGAACTCCCACGGATTCTTGATCTTTCCGAGGTATCCCCTGAATTCGAACGTTCCGATGTCCATGGTGCCCATGTTGTCGCGGATGATGTCCATCATGTCCATGTACTCGAGCGCCGAATACCAGTTCATGAAGTCGATCATGTACTTTCTGTTGATGATGAATACGTCCGCGAAGTAGTTGGACCATCCGTTGCTCTCTGTGCTGATGGCACTTACTTTGCCGTCTTCCTGTATGTCGAGGAAGTAGCCGTGGAACTCCTCGCCCCTAGGCACTTTCTTGAAAACCATCGTTACAGGCTTGCCGGATTCAGAGTGAGCCTTGATGAGCGGCTCATAGTCAATATTGCAGATATCGCTGCTGCCCGACATGATGACGTAATCCGCGTCGTCCTTGATGAAATAGTTTTTGCACATCAGCAGGTCTCTCATGAGGAACCTGCTGCCCGACTTCTGCATTCCGTATACCGAGCCCGGCATAATGAAGAGTCCGCCCTTCTTGCGGGCGAGCGACCATGGGTTGCCGACTCCGATATGGTCTACAAGGGATCCCGAGTTTGTCGGGGCGATGACGCCTACCGTCGTGATGCCCGCGTTTGCCATGTTGGAAAGCGCGAAATCAATGAGTCTGTATCTGCCTCCGTAAGGAAGAGAGGCCAGTGATCTGTTATTCAGCAGCGCGCCGAATTCACTGCTTCCGTAGTTTGCGGAAATAAGTCCTATAGTCTTCATAATCCATCTCCTCCTTTCCTATATCGACAGTTTGGTCTCGCCGAATACCTGGATATCTCCTTCGGCATCGCCGATAACGGTATTGTCCTCGACTACAGCGCCTTCGTTTATGATCGCTCTGGTTATGCGGCAGTTGCGCCCTACCAAGGCATTAGGAAGGACTATGGAATCCTCGATGACCGTGCCGTCCAGCACGACCGAGCCCGAGCCGAGAATGGAGTGCTTAATGCTTCCGTATACCGTGCAGCCGTTGCATACAAGGGAGTTGCGGATATTTGCCTCGCGTCCCAGATACTGCGGCGGGAATACGTTGGAGTTGGAGAAGACCTTCATGTCGCCGCTGAAAACATTGATGTTCTCGACGTTGTCCATCAGATCCATCTGGCTGTCGTAGTAGCTCTGGACGGTCCCGACGTCTCTCCAGTAGCCCGCGAACCTGTAGACCGTGAGCTTTCTGCCCTCGCCGAGGAGCTTCGGTATGATGTCGTTTCCGAAGTCGTGCGAGGAATCCTTGTTTTCATGATCCTCGAGCAGAGCCTTGCGCAGGGTATCCCATTTGAAGATATAGATGCCCATCGAAGCGAGATTGCTGTCAGGTTCTTTCGGCTTTTCGGAGAACTTCACTATGTTGCCCTCCGCGTCGGCCGTCATGATGCCGAAGCGGCTTGCCTCTTCCCACGGTACCTCGATGACGGATACGGTGAGGTCGGAGTTGTTCGCCTCGTGCTCTTCGAGCATCAGATTGTAGTTCATTTTATAGATATGGTCGCCTGAAAGGATGAGAACGTTCTCAGGGCTGTACATGTCTATAAAGTCGATGTTGTGATAGATCGCGTCAGCCGTGCCCTCATACCACTCTCCGCCGCTCTTTCCGGCATACGGAGGAAGTATGTGGACTCCGCCGTCAGGAACGTCCATGTCCCATGACTCGCCCGTACCGACGTAGCGGTTGAGCACCAGCGGCTTGTACTGTACCAGAATGCCAACGGTGTCGATGCCCGAATTGACACAGTTGGAAAGACCGAAGTCTATGATCCGGTACTTGCCTCCGAACGACACGGCCGGTTTGGCTATGTTGTTCGTCAGGCTGTAGAGTCTGCTTCCCTGACCTCCGGCCAGGAGCATAGCCAGCATTTTTTTCTTTTTCATCCTATCAGCCTCCTGTTGAAAATGAATTTATATGTTCCAGATATCTTTTGCATATTCAGCGATCGTGCGGTCGCTTGAGAAGAACGAGGAGTTAGCTATATTGGCAAGCGACATACGCGCCCAGTGCGCTTTGTCCCCGTAGATCTTGTCCAGACTCTCCCATGCCTTGACGTAAGAGTCGAAGTCGCCGAGCACGAAGTACTCGTCATTGCTTCTCATCAGCGCGTCGTGTATGCCCCAGAAATCATAATCGCTGCGAAGGAATGTGCCGTCGATCAGCTGGTTCGTTATGCGCCTGAGCCTCGGGTCGGCGTCAACGACGTTATGCGAGAAGTATCCGCCGTGCCTGTAGAAGTCATCCGTCTCTTCCGATGAGTATCCGAAGATGCAGATATTGTCCATGCCGGCCAGCTGGCTGATCTCAACATTTGCTCCGTCCATCGTTCCGAGCGTCACGGCTCCGTTCATCATGAACTTCATGTTGCCCGTTCCGCTGGCTTCCTTGCCCGCGGTCGAGATCTGCTCGCTTATGTCAGCCGCAGGATAGATGAGCTGCGCGTTGGATACGCAGAAGTTCTCTATGAACACCACCTTGATGCGCTTGCTGACTTCAGGATCGGAATTGATCATGTCAGCCAGGCTGTTGATGAACTTGATGACTTCCTTGGCGAAAGCGTAGCCCTGGGCAGCCTTGCCCGCGAACACGAACGTATAGTTGTGTATAGGCAGATCCGGGTCTTCCTTGAGCCTGTTGTAGAGGTCGAGGATCTTGAAGCCGTTCAGCAGTTGTCTCTTGTAAGCGTGGATACGCTTTACCTGTACGTCGAACACGGAGTCAGGATCTACCTCGATCTCCATCTTGTCCTTTATGTAAGCGGCAAGCCTCAGCTTGTTGGCCCTCTTTACAGCCATGAGCTCATCGAGGAACGCGCTGTCTTCCGCGTATTCCTCAAGTTTCTTGATCTGGTCGAAGTCTACCTGCCAGTCCGTGCCGATCGTCTTGTCGATAAGAGCGGCAAGTCCCGGGTTGGCCTGCATCATGAACCTGCGGTGGCTGATGCCGTTCGTCTTGTTGTTGAATTTCTGCGGCTGTATGTCGTAGAACTTCTTGAACACCGTTTTGGTAAGGATGTCGCTGTGAAGAGCCGATACTCCGTTCACGGAATGGCTTCCGACAACGGACAGATTGGCCATCTTGACCTCGTTGTCCCACAGCGGCGAAGTGCCGCGGCTCAGCGAATGCCAGTCGTCGGCTTCCAGCGGCAGACTTGCCTGCCAGCGCCTGTTGATCTCGTCGATTATCATGTAGATACGCGGCAGCAGCTGCTGGAAGTGCGGGATGCTCCATTTCTCAAGCGCTTCAGGAAGCACGGTGTGATTGGTGAACGATACCGTCGCTCTGACGATCTTCCATGCGTCCGCCCACTCAAGGCCTTCCTCGTCGATGAATACCCTCATGAGTTCAGGGATGCACATGGTAGGATGCGTATCGTTGATATGTATCTGTATCCTTTCAGGGAACTTGTCCCATTCGTCCGTTCCGTAACGCGACTTGTACTCCCTGATTATCATGCCGATGCCGGCAGCGACAAGGAAGTACTCCTGTCTGAGACGGAGCTGCTTTCCGATGCCGTTAGTGTCATCCGGGTAAAGAATGCTGGTGAGCGCTTCGATCTCGCTGCGTTCCTTCATCGCCTCGCTGTAATTGCCGGCGTTGAACGCGTCCATGTCGATGGTGTCGTGCACAGGCTGAGCGTCCCAGAGGTGGAGCGTGTTGACGGTCTGTCCGCCGAATCCGATGATTGGCACGTCATACGGCACCGCCCTGATGGTGGTGTAGTCGACGTGCTTGTACTCCATGACTCCGTCCTTGAGGGATCTGTCGACCTTGCCGCCGAACCTGACTATCACGGAGTCATAAGGTTTTGCCTGTTCCCAGATATAGCCTTCGTCAAGCCACGCGTCCGGGAGCTCTATCTGATAGCCGCTCTCGATCTTCTGTCTGAAAAGTCCGAACTTGTACCTCAGGCCCATGCCGTCGCCCTTGATGCCGAGGGCTGCCATCGAATCCAGGAAGCATGCCGCGAGTCTTCCGAGGCCGCCGTTTCCGAGGCCCGGATCAGGCTCGACCTCGAGCAGTTTTTCGAGGTCCGTCCCGAAATCCGCGAGGCCTTCTTCTGCTTCTTTGCGTATGCCGAGATTCAGAAGATAGTTGTCCATCAGCTTTCCGATGAGGAATTCCATCGAGAAGTAGTAGACCTTCTTATCTTCTTTCCTGTTTTTCTGCACTGACAGTATCTCTTTAGCGTTGGTTCTTTCTGCTGCCTCACGCTCAACGAGTCTTGCCAGCACGGCGAATTTGTCTTTGTCGTTCAGATGCTCAGGATCTCTTCTGAACATCGCGTTTGCCTGTCTTTTGTACTCAGTCTTGAAATCGTCTTTGTTTCTTATCATCTAGTCTTTCTTTGCCTTTCTTTTGATTTCTTTCTCAGGTCTCTTCCTGAATATCGCGCCTCCTACTACCGGCATCCTGATCGTTATCGAATACGGCATGCCATGCGCAGGTTTCTTTTTGGCGCGGATCTGACGGGTGTTGACCCTTCCGCTTCCGGCGTATTTCACATCGTCGGAATTGATTATCTCTTTATAGTATCCCGGTTCAGGCACTCCGATATCGAATTCATCGAATGCCTTGACGCCCATGTTGACCGCGCAGATCAGCAGCTCGCCTTCTTCGTTCTTTGAAGGAGCCTTGCCACGTCTCAGGTATGTGAGTACGTTCTGCTGCCTGTCATCAGGGTCTATCCAGGTGAAGCCGTCCCAGCTGTTGTCTATCGACCACAGCGCCGGATGCTCCGTATATATGTGATTCAGATCCTTAATAAAGGTCTGGAATCTCTCATGGTTCTCATAGCCGAGCAGGAACCATTCCAGAGGTTCGTACTCGCGCCATTCTATGAACTGCGCTATCTCGTGCCCCATGAAGTTGAGCTTCTTGCCCGGGTGAGTCATCTGATATATCGCCAGAAGCCTGATTCCGGCGAACTGTCTCCATATGTCTCCCGGCATGCGGCCTATGAGGCTCTTTTTTCCATGAACCACCTCATCGTGCGAGAGCGGCAGTATGTAGTTTTCGCTGTATGCGTACGCCATGGAGAACGTCAGCTTATTATGGTTTTCTTCTCTCCATGGGAAGTCCGTCGACATATAATCGAGCGTATCGTTCATCCAGCCCATGTTCCACTTGTAGTGGAAGCCCAGGCCGCCGTCTTTAGGCGGTTTGGTCACAAGCGGCCATGCCGAGCTCTCTTCCGCGATAGTGATCGCTCCCTTTATGTTGTTCCCTATCATGTAGTTGAACTCCTTCAGGAACTCGATCGCGTCCAGATCGCCTTCTCCGCCGTATCTGTTAAAGCGCATCTTCGACTTGTCGCTGATGCCGAAGTTCAGATACAGCATGCTGGATACGCCATCGACTCTGAGACCGTCGGCGTGGTATTCCTCGAGCCAGTACATCGCATTCGACAGCAGGAAACTCCTTACCTGAGGCCTGCTGAAGTCGAATTTGTATGTGCCCCAGTCAGGATGGACTATGCTCTCGTAGAGCTTGTCTCCGTTGAAATCTCTCAGGCCCTGGTCGTCCGGGCAGAAGTGTCCCGGTACCCAGTCCAGTATGACTCCTATGCCTTCCTTGTGGAACGCCTGGATGAGATATTTGAGGTCGTGCGACGATCCGTATCTGGATGTAGGAGCGTAGAAGCCCGTCACCTGATAGCCCCATGAGGCATCCAAAGGATGTTCCATCACAGGCAGGAACTCCACGTGCGTGTATCCCATGTCTTTTACATAAGGCACGAGTATGTCCGCGAGTTCTCTGTACGTATAGAACTCATCTTTGCCTTCAGGGCGCTTCCACGAACCCAGATGGCACTCGTAGATGTTCATCGGGGAAGTGAAGGTATCCTTCTTTTCCCTGTCTTCCATCCACTTCGAGTCATCCCACTCGTAGAAGAGTTCGGTCACTATCGAGTCCGTCCCCGGCCTCTTTACGTTCATGAACGCGAACGGGTCCGCCTTGGACAGGATCTTTCCTTTTGCCGTCTCGATCTCGTATTTGTAATGGTCGCCGGCCTTGGCGCCCGGCACGAAGCATGTCCAGACACCCGTATCGCCTATGTGTTCCATCACGGCCGAGGCGTCCCAGCCGTTGAAATCTCCGGTCACTCTTACCGATCTTACGTCCGGGGCCCATAAAGTGAACTGCACGCCTCCGTCTTCGATATGCGCGCCGAAGGTGCGGTAGGCATGGTAGAGCTTACCGGTATTGAAAAGATACAACAGTTCATTTGTGAGCTTATCTCTTATATTGCCCATTTTTTCCTTCCTTCCGTATCAGGCCGTATCAGGCCGTATCTGGATCTTTGTATCAGGCCTTCTGTATGGAACTTCCGTGTCAGATCTCGACATCGTAATTGATGTACTCGACAGGCCGCGCCTGAGGATAGAATCCCGCTCTGTAGTCGGACGCGGACAGCCTCTTGATCGTGTAGATGGCCGCGATGTACAGAAGCACTACGAATACGAGGAGCGGCATGGTTCCCCGCTGGCCAAGGAACGCGAATGTGTCATATGTACCGTGTATCAGCATAGGCACCAGGAGAGCGAGCAGCGTATATAAGGTCGTCCCCCTTCTGTCTCCGAGTATGCTGGCCTTTTTGGAGTACGAGTAGATCGCTCCCATGAAGACTCCGCAGAAGGCGTGGAGCGGTATCGCCGTGAACGCTCTTACGATCGCCGTCTGCAGGCCGTAGCTAGCGACGTACATTACATTTTCAAAAATCGCGAAGCCTACCGCCGAGGAGACGCCGTACACTACGCCGTCGAACCTGTAGTTGAAGCCCGCGTAGTTCCACGAGCCTATCCTCATGGCCAGGAACTTCACTATTTCCTCCACCAGAGCCGCCATGAGGAACGATGTCTGCATAGCGTACTGAAGCGAGCCCGGCGGATAATACGGCAGGAACTGGCTCTCAAACTGTTCAAGGAATCCCGCGGCAAAGCATGAAATGACGCCGAAGATGATGATCTTGATCAGCAGGCCGATCGGTTCCTTCTCGACCTTGTCTTTTTTGTAAACATATATGATGAGCAGCAGGCCCGGTATGATAGCCAGAGCCATTAAATCGGAACTTATATACATTTTGAGTCCCCTTTCTTAAAATTTTCCTCTGTTGTTCTTATAAAGCAGAAGTATGTACCAGACGCAGAGGGCAAGCAGTATCCCTCCCAGAATTTTGAGTATTATGGCCATTTTCCGCCGCCTTTCTTTAATAGATCTCCCTTATGCCGCCGCCTACGAACTGATCGTACAGCGCCTCGAGATTCGCTATCTTTTCACGTATCTCGGCGCCGATGTCCGTATCTCTTATCCTGAGTCTTACAGGCGCGGTGTGTATCAGGTGCATCTCAGGCCTGTGGAAGGTCTGCGTGCCGTCCTCGCGCAGCGGCTCGTACGGCTGATGCTCCGCCAGATACATGTGCTTCGATGTCATGATCGCGGTATAGCCGGCGATGCCCGTCGTCTTGTGATACGCTTTCGAGATGCCTCCGTCGATGATGAAGATCTTTCCGTTGGCCTTGATAGGCGTTTCTCCCTTTACGAGTTTGACCGGCACGTGTCCGTTGAGTATGCGGCCGTACTCAGGGTCGAGTCCGAAGTCCTTCAGTATCTTGTCTGCCAGCTCTTCCTTATCGATAAGCTTATAGTAAGGCACCTTTGTTTCCTTGTGCGTCGCTTTGTCCGCGATGAAGTACCTCTCGAAAGTCGTCATCTTGTCCTTGCCGAAGAGAGGCGAGTCTTCGGAGAGCCACAGATACCACATTATCGCGGCGGCCTCCGCGGATGTCCTGCCCTCAGGCTGCTTGCCGCGCGCGTCCCTGATCATCTGATCGAGCTTGCGCATGTACGCGGCGCCCTTATATTTCTTTCCGTCGATCTCGACATTCTTGAAATTGCCTCTCTCGTTCAGGATCATGCATCCGTGATAAAGCAGATTGTTGTTCATGATCTTGAAGAGAGCGCCATGGGTGAACATGTAGTTGATATGTCTCTGCAGTTTATCCGAGTTGATGATCGAGGATTCGAGGGCTACCATGACCTCTTCTTCCTCTTCCGTCAGTCTGTACGGATCCTTCGGGTCGACAGTCGGCAGGTTCATGTCCCTCATCGGATACTCGACTCCGTCCACCATGACCGTTCCTTTCTCGAAGTCAACGGTCTCAAGGAGGTTCCTGTGTTCGAGGTGGTATTCAGGATGTTTCCTGATCTCCTGGCCTTCGATCTTGAACTGGATGATCGAGATCATTTTGTGCATCTTCGCGGCCAACTTAGGCGGGATAGGGTCGTATTTATTCGTCTCGAGGACGTTAGGCATGAAGAATTCGCAAGGATCGTCCTTGTAGATATGCGCTGCCAGCGACGCCAGCGGACGCAGGTTGAATCCGTAGCCTACCTCGAGCATATCGAAGTTGTTGTAACGGATATTGATGCGGATCATCGTGGCGATGCACGCTCTGTTGCCGCATGCCGCTCCCATCCAGAGTATGTCGTGGTTGCCCCACTGTATGTCCACGCCCCTGTTGGCCATGAGATAATCCATGACTACATGCGATTTTGGGCCTCTGTCGAATATGTCTCCGATTACGTGGAGCCTGTCAACGGTCAGGTTGGCTATGGTCTCCGTGAGATCGAGGATGAACTCTCTTGCCGCGCCGTACTCGACGATGGCGTCTATGATCTCGTCATAGTATCTGTGTCTGTCCGGAGCGTCATCCATGAAAAGAAGCTCGTCCATTATGTATGATGAGAGTTCAGGCAGACGCCTTTTGACCTTCGATCTGGTGTATTTACTTGATACCACGCGGCAGATTGCGATGAGCCTCCTGATGGCTACCTTGCTCCAGGCGTCAAAGTCATTTTCGCTCTTCTCCCTTCTGGCCATCTCGGCTTCAGGGTTGTAGATGAGAGACGCGAGGTCGTCGCACTCGCTTTCAGTCAGGATGTTCCCGAATACCTGGTCTATCCTCATGCGGATCATTCCCGAGCCGCTCCTTACAAAGTAATGGAACGCGTCGTATTCGCCGTGGATGTCGCTCAGGAAGAACTCAGTTGCCTTCGGGAGCGCCAGTATCGCTCTCAGGTTGATGATCTCTGTCCGGGCCCTCCTGCGGTTCGGGTACTTCTCAGCGAGAAGTCTGAGATAATTTATATCAGGCTTGCTGTCAGGCATAGCGTACCTCCGTTCGATGATCAGTCGTCGATTTTCATGATGTCGGCTCCGAGAGCTTTGAGTTTGCCCACAAAGTTCTCATAGCCGCGCTCTATGTGATATATCTCGCTTATCTCGGTAATCCCCGAAGCCGACAGGCCGGCAAGCACCATGGCGGCTCCGGCCCTCAGGTCGGTAGCTCTCACCTTGGCTCCTTTGAGCTGCTTGCCTCCCGGCACTATGGCTTCCCTGTTATTGGTATCGATATCGGCTCCCATGCGGTTGAGCTCGACCACGTGCATGAACCTGTTCTCAAACACGGTCTCCCTCACGACGCTTTTACCTTCCACCGTCGCCAGGAACGCCATGAACGGCGACTGTATGTCTGTCGGAAAGCCCGGGTAAGGGAGCGTTTTAATGTCGGTCGCGACGAGATCTCTGTCTCTCGCATCGACATATATACCGTCAGGCATTACCTCTACGTCGACATTGCACTCCTTGAGTTTCGCCATGATAGGCCTCACGTGGCCCGGCAGGGCGTTCCTTATGAGTATGTCGCCGCGGGTTATGGCGGCCGCCAGCATGAACGTGCCGGTCTCTATCCGGTCAGGGATCGCCTCGTGTATGCATCCGGAGAGCTTTTCCACTCCTTCGATCCTTATCATGTCGGTTCCGGCATATTTTATCCTGGCTCCCATCTTGTTGAGCTGGTTGGCCAGGTCGATTATCTCAGGTTCCTTGGCGGCATTCTCAATGATGGTAGTGCCCTTCGCAAGCGTCGCCGCCATGAGTATGTTTTCAGTAGCGCCTACGCTCGGGAAGTCAAGGTAAATGACATCGCCCGTGAGTCCGTCCGGACCCGCGGTGACCGTCACCATTTCATTTTCGTCATCCTCGACCACTTCCGCGCCAAGCGCCCGAAAGCCCTTCAGGTGAAGGTCTATCGGTCTTTTGCCTATCGTGCATCCGCCCGGCATCGGCATGATGATCTTGCCGTGCCTCGCGAGCATCGGGCCCATAGTAAAAAGAGACGCTCTCATTTCCTGCACCATTTCTCTGTCGCCCTCGCAGGAAACGATCTCAGGCGTAGCGATTTTGATGACGCCTTCTTCCGCGTCATCTATCTTTGCGCCGTACTTAAGGAGCATCTTTTTCATAACACCGACATCCGCGAGATCGGGAACGTCCTCGATCACGCAGGTGTCTGTTGTCATCAGTGTCGCAGCAAGAAGCGGCAGCACGGAATTCTTGGCGCCGCTTATCCATACCTCCCCGTGGAGAGGTCCGCTGTTATTTACAAGGATCTTCGCCATTAACGGCCTCCTAAGTTGTATTATTTACGCAACCTGATCGTCCGCGTTTTTCTCCGCTTTCTTTTCGGCTGCTTTGGCCCTTTTCGCTACCAGTTTTGCCGCCCTCGCGGCCGCTTTTCTGGCTGCTTTCGCTGCTTTCTTTCTTGCCTTTTTAGCTGCCTTCTTCGCAGCCTTATTGGCTTTTCTCGCAGCGCTGGCAGTGGCCTTCTCCGCCATTATCCTGGCTCTTTTTGCCGCCTTCACTTCAGCAAGCTCGGTCTTTTTTGCGAGAGCCGCTTTTTTAACGGTTTCCCTTTTTACTGCTTTCTCCGCCTTTTTTACCAGAGCTGCGGCTTCCGCGGCTTTCTTCTCGGCAAGTTTTTTAGCTTCCTTCTCTTTTTTCAGGAGAGCCGCTGCTGTGACGGCCGCCGCTTTCTTCGCGAGTTCGGCCTCTTTCTTCTCAGCTTTGGCAGCCTTTTTGGCCTTTTTGCCTTCAGCTTTCTTCAGAGCCTTTGCCGCTGCAGCTGCCTTCGCAGCCACGGCCGCGTCCTTCTTCGCGTATTTTCTTGCTGTCTTATCCGCTTTTCTGCGGACTTTCTTTTCTTTCTTCGACTGCTTGTTGAGCTGCTTAATGGTCTTCTTGGAGAGTTTGATCTCCTTCCTTGCCTTTCTGCGCTCTCTGCCAGCCGACATTGCCGAGATCACGCTGCTGCCGGTCACTATTCTGATCAGCATCTTCAGCAGACCGAATCCGGCAAGTCCGACTCCGACCGCGGAGACCGCCTTGACGGCTCCGGATGTGTCCGCAACCACCGAGTTGACAGCTCCCAGGGCGTCTTCGCTGAGCTTGTCGAATTTGCCCTTGACATCGTCGACAGCGTCATTGCCCTTGCCTACCAGAGTCTTTGTTTTCTTGAGCAGTTCTACTGCATGAACAGCCATGACAGCCAGCACCACGACAAACGCTACCAGTACGGCTACAAGGCAGAACGCGATTATCTGATTGATAGTCATTTTGATTCTCCTTATTCCCTACTTGATGACTTTATCGAGTATCTTGCCCGCAGTATTCGCGCCCAGGGCCGCAATGCCCGTTACCTTTGAAGCGCCTTCCTTGACTTTCTCGGACGCGTTGTGCACTTTCTCCTTTGCGCTGTTTGCGGCGCTGGTGCCGCCATCGATGATGGCGTTGGTCTTCTTGATGGTGTCTGTGACGTTCGCGACCAGCACGATCAGGAATACGACCAGCACGATCAGGGCGATAAGAAGCACTCCTATCAGCACGCCTTTGATGCTTACTGTTACCATATGCTTTCTCCTTTGTTTCACAGCTTCGCGGGACGTCCTGTAAAAGCCCGCAATTATTGATAATATTATATATTCTGAGGCCTTTGTATTCAAGCAAAGAGGCCTTATTAAGCCATTATTTAACAATAAAAAAGAGAGTCATTCGATCTCTGCCTGCCGGCTCGACCCGTGCCCTGACGCGGGGGACAAAAAACAAATCGGCCGGCCGGGGTTCGCACCATTCGGTTCCGGCCGGTCATTTTCTTTCGTAATATCTGAGTATCTCTTCTGTATATCCTCCGTCTTCGGTGTGCACCGCTATCTCAGGCAGCATCCGGAGTTCCGGTCCAGCGCCTTTGACGCCGTGTATCAGCACCATGTTTGCGGCCTCTCCCGCCCTCGGGACGACCGGCTGCATCTCTTTCGGCTCTATGCCGGCGGCTCTCATTCCGCTGATGATATCCGCGAGCCTGTCAGGCCTGTGGACCATGTACAGGCTGCCGCTTTCCTTCAGCATTGCCGCGGAGATCCGCGTGAAGTCTCCGATGTCCGCGGTGGTCTCGTGCCTTGCCGTGTAGCGCTCGTCGGGGTCTGCCGCGCCTGGCTCATCCGGCGTCCTCCTGAAATACGGAGGATTGGTCAGGACCGCGTCGAATACGCCTGAAGCATCGATGTCTTTTATGTCGCAGCAGATGAAGTCTACGTCATCTTCGAGACCATTCATCGCGCAGGCTCTCTCCGCCCTGTCTATGGCGGACGCGCTGACATCATATCCGGTCAGCCTTGCCCCGCCGAGCTTGTGATGCGCAATGAAAGCGATCGCTCCGCATCCCGTGCCAAGGTCGGCGATCCTGAGAGGATGCGCGCCTTTCCCGCACAGGCCCGAGGCGCCCGTCTCACCTGCAGCGAATGCCGCAAGAAGCACAGCGTCGACTCCGTAGCCCGAGCCCCTGACCTGTATCACTTTTATGCCGCCGAAGCCCGTATCGTCAGTTCTTTCCATCAGAACTCTCTCATAAGTTCTTCGAGTTCGCGGAGCTCTTCGATGTCGGCGGACTCAATGATCTCGCCTATATCTTCGCTCTCGGAAACATCGTCTTCGCGGTTCTTCCGGGCATTCTTGCCGATGCGCCTGATCTCGTCCTTTGTATATGAGCGGATCTCCTGCGCGAATACTTCCTCTCCCGTCTCAGGGTCCTTGTCTATGGCGCGGGTGTTGATCCTGCCGTTGAAGTAGTCGACGCTGACGACCTTCGCGAGGCCTTCAGGCGTCTCGACTCTCTCGTTGTCCTTAGGCATGCCCTTGCGGAGTTCCCTGTATGTCTTGTCTTCGAAATTGAGGCAGCACATCAGCCTGCCGCAGGTCCCGGATATCTTTGTCGGATTCAGCGAAAGGTTCTGCTGCTTGGCCATCTTGATCGATACAGGATGGAAATCCGAGAGCCACTTGCTGCAGCAAAGCGGCCTTCCGCATATGCCTATGCCGCCCAGCATCCTCGCCTCGTCCCTGACGCCTATCTGCCTGAGCTCTATCCTGTTCTTGAAGTGGCCGGCGAGGTCCTTCGCGAGCTCCCTGAAGTCGACCCTGCCGTCCGCCGAGAAATAGAAAACGATCTTTGAACCGTCGATCATGAACTCAACGTCGATGAGCTTCATGTCGAGCCCGTGCTTTTCTATCTTTTCAGCGCACACCTTAAGGGCGTCTTCTCTCTTACCGAGATTCTCCTTATACTTTTTCAGATCCTCATCAGTGGCCTTGCGCTCAACAGGCTTGAGCTCCGCGACGAGTTCGGATTCGTCGATCTCCCTGTTGGCCAGAAGCACGTGGCCGAGTTCCATTCCTCTGGCGGTCTCGACTATGACCATGTCGCCCGCCTCGTATGTCACTCCCTGAGGATCAAAATAATATGTTTTGCCGGTCTTCGCGAAACCGACTCCTACTATCTCAACCATTAGTTAATTCTCCTGTGTTTTATCTCCTGTACTCTATTCCCGTGATCCTTTTCCCATGGCGTTCAGCTCCAGCCAGAGCCTCTTCAAGGCTCTGGTCCTGTCCATGCCGGTCTCCATGTCCGCCGACACCCTCTCGCATCCCTCGATCATCATCGCCCATGCCTGAGGGTCGCCTGAGTTTTTCATTTTTTCTCTGAGCAGGTCTTCGACCGACTCTATGAGAGAACGGGCGTCATCACCGCTCTTTATATTCTTCTCTATCGAGTCTCTTGCCGCGTAGAATCCTTCGCCGCCGGATACGTACATTTCCGACAGGACTCGGATGCCCTTGCTTTTTTCATCCGCCTGCATGTCCTCCGCAGGCCTGATGACGCTGCACCTTGACCTGACGGTGCTCAGAAGGTGATCCGGATTCGAAGCGCCGAGCAGGAGTATGACGTTATCGCGCGGCTCCTCGAGCGTCTTCAGCAGCTTGTTCTGCACCGTCTCGCTCAGACTGTCCGCGTCGTCTATTATCCCGATGAGGAACCTTCCGTAGGCCCCCATGTCGAGCCTCCCGGCAAAGGCACTCGCGTCTTCGGACTTGTAGCCCGTCTTGCCGCTCATCTGCATGCGGACAATGTCCATCGAGGACCCCGCAGCGACCTGTCTGCACGACTCGCAGCGTCCGCACGGCCTCGCCGATACGTCCGGATCGAGGCACTCAAGGCCCATTGCCAGCTGGCTGATGAATCCTTCCCTCGCGCTTCCGGCCCTGCCCTCGATGATGTACGCGTGAGCGGAGTTCTGCCCGCCGGTAATATTCTTTATGATGCTGTTTACAGTCCTCTTTCCTTGCACAGCTCCTCCAGGAAGCGGTATATCTCGTCCTTTATCTCTTCAACGGTACCCGTCGCGTCTATTCTCTTAAATCTTTCCGGCTCGGCTTTCGCTACCGCCCCGTAGCCTTCGCGCACTCTGGCGTGGAACGCCGTCGATTCCTGCTCGAGCCTGTCCGGATCCTTGTCGTGCGTCGCTCTGGCCTTTCCCGTCTCCGGGTCTATGTCGAGCCAGATCGTCAGGTCCGGCTTCAGCCCTCCGGTCGCGTGGCGGTTGACCTCAGCGACCATGTCGCCGAGTTCCCTGCCGAAGGCCTGATAGGCGATCGAAGAATCCACGAACCTGTCGCAGATCACTATCTCGCCGCGCTCAAGCGCGGGCTCAACGACCTCTCTGACATGCTGCGCCCTCGCGGCGGCGTAGATGAGCATCTCGGTCACCGCGTGCATCTCTTTGTTCTCCGCGTCGAGCAGGATGTCCCTGAGTTTCTCGCTTATGCGCGTTCCGCCCGGCTCCCTTGTATGAGTAACGGTCAGCCCTCTGCGAGCAAAGAATTCTTCTGTATTTCTGATCTGCGTCGACTTTCCGGCTCCGTCGCCGCCCTCAAGAGTGATGAAAAGGCCTCTCATTTGCGCCTCTCCTTCCTGTTCTTTCTGCGGTTCCCGTCACTGCGCTTTCTGGCTTTGCGCTCCTCGGTCCGGGCCTTTGCCTCCTTGCCTGTCTCGATCCTGTCTCTGGCGAGCCTGGCTTTCTCCACATTGTTCCTTTCGCGAATGAAAGCGAGCATCTTGCTGTAACTGTAGACAGCAAACGCGATGACCGGCGCCGCGATCAGTATTATTAGCAGTATCTTGAAAATGATCGTTGCCATGTATATCCACTCCGTATGCCGCCATATGCCGCTGTGCGGCCGGGCAGTTTTCTAACTGATTAATTTTATTAGAAACAGCGCCTTTCTTCAAGTTTAAGTGTATAATCTTCTCTATGGAAGAGAAATCGATGTCAACAAAATACCTGCTGAAACGTTTTTATCCTTACTTCAGTCCATATCTGCACATCCTTGTGTTCGACCTCTTCTGCGCGTCGCTCACCAGCGTGTGCGATCTTGTGCTGCCTCTGATAGTAAGGTTCATTACCAATACCGTCACCACATCGCCTGCCGATCTGACGGTGGAACTCGTCGCGCGCCTGACCCTGCTTTACATAGCGCTGAGGATCATCGACGTGTCGGCCAACTACTACATGCAGAACCGCGGCCACATAATGGGAGCCAACATCGAGAAGGACATGCGCAAGGATCTCTTCGGGAAGTTCCAGGAGCTCTCATACGGCTACTACAGCAGCAACAAGACCGGCCAGCTGATATCCCGCATAACCACAGACCTCTTCGACATAACCGAGTTCGCTCATCACTGTCCTGAGGAATACTTCATAGCGGCGGTCAAGATAGTCTTTTCATTCGCCGTCCTCATAAGGGTCAACGTGCCTCTCACCCTGCTGCTCTTCGCTCTCATACCGCTCATGCTGCTCTGCGCCATGAAGTTCAGGGTGCGCATGCGCAACGCCTTCAAGTGGCAGAGGTCCGAGCTCGGCGAGATCAACTCGCACGTCGAAGACAGCCTTCTCGGCATACGCGTATCCAAGTCGTTTGCCAATGAAGACGTAGAGGAAGCCAGATTCGAAGAAGGAAACGAGAGGTTCCTGAGCACTAAGAAATATGCTTATAAAAACATGGCCGGATTCAGAGGCGTCACCCGTCTCTTCGACGGCCTGATGTACATCTCCATCGTGTTCTTCGGGTCGATCGCTCTCATCAAGGGAAAGATCACCGCCGGAGACTTCATCGCATATCTGATGTATGTGGCTGTGCTGCTCGAGTCAGTGCGCCGTGTGGTCGAGTTCACTGAGCAGTTCCAGCGAGGCATCACGGGCATCGAGAGATTCATCGAGATCATGGATACGGAGATAGAGATCGAGGACTCGCCTGACGCGGTCGACATGCCTGGCGAGGTGCGCGGCGACATCGAGTTCGACAACGTTTCATTCTCTTACACCGAGATCAGCGACCCAGATGATGACAGCGAAGAACCGGGAGAGACTTATGTGCTGAAAGATCTGTCCCTTAAGATAAGCGCGGGCGAGAACGTCGCGATCGTAGGCCCGAGCGGCGCCGGCAAGACGACATTCTGCAACCTCATCCCGCGTTTCTATGATGTGCAGGGCGGCGCCGTACTTGTTGACGGAAGGGATATCCGCGACTACAAGGTGCGCTCGCTCCGTACAAAAATAGGCATGATGCAGCAGGACGTGTATCTGTTCTCGGATACCGTCGCGGGCAATATAGAATACGGGAAGCCGGGCGCGGGCCGCGAAGAGATAATCGGGGCGGCAAAGCTTGCCGGAGCCCACGAATTCATCATGGAGCTGCCTGACGGCTACGACACTTACGTGGGCGAGCGCGGAGCAAGGCTGTCCGGCGGGCAGAAGCAGCGCATCAGCATAGCCAGGGTCTTCCTCAAAAACCCGCCTATCCTGATCCTTGACGAGGCGACATCGTCGCTTGACAACGAGAGCGAGCGCTACATACAGGAGTCCCTCGCGGAGCTCGCGAAAGGCCGCACCACCATCACGATCGCGCACAGGCTTTCGACCGTAAAGAACGCCGGCCGCATAATCGTGCTGACCGAGGGCGGCATCGCCGAAGAAGGCTCTCACGAAGAACTCATGAAAAAAGGCGGCATATACGCCGACCTGTATAATCTGACGATATGACCATCACTGAAAGAATGAAAGAGCCCGGGACTCCCGGGCTCTTGTTATGCCTATAATTGCTTCACGAAGCAGCGTCTGCGCTTGTGGGGTTCTATGTTGAACATCTTCCACTGATGATGCACGTTGGTGTTGTACTCAAGCTGTGGACCGGTCTCCGCGCGACGAATGCTGTTTTTATTGCATCCGGCAAAGAGGTGCTCCATGATCACGCCGTTGAGTCCTGATTTCTGATGCTCCGGTCTCACCGCTATAAGGAGAAGATCGAGCGTGTCCTTCTTCTGCATCAGGGCCTTCAGCAGGCCGATCCATCCGAAAGGCATCAGATGGCCGCCGCACTTTTTCATTGCTTCAGCCGTTGAAGGCGCTCCCACTCCGAAGCCCTGGACCTGGTCGTTGTCGTCCACTATGATGCAGACGAAATCCGGATCCACCAGCGGCAGGAACTTGTTCGTGTACTTCTTGATCTGCCTCTCATTGAGTTCTACTACACCGTAGAGGTGCGCGTACGCGATGTTGACGAGTTCGAATATCTGCCGGATGTACGGTTTGTATTCGGATTTGTGCTTCACCTGCAGCTTGTGGAAACCCGTTCTCCTGAGCATGGCGTCGGATATCCTCTTCAGCCTCAGGTAATTCGGGTCTTCCCAGCCGTTGAGCGGGATCAGATGCTCGATCCAGTCGGTATCCTTCACATAGCCGAGCTCAGTCAGATGGTCGATATAGTACGGGTCGTTGTAGTAGGTGTAGAACATGCTTCTCTTGTCGAAGCCTTCCACCAGCATGCCCTCTCTGTCCAGGTCGCAGAACCCGAGCGGTCCGTGCACCTCTTCCATGCCCTTCTCTCTCGCCCAGTCCTCGACTGTGTCGAAGAGTGCTTTTGACACGGCCCTGTCGTCTATGAAGTCCACCTGTGAAAAACGCATGCGTTTCGTGCCCCACTTCTCGTTCGAAGCATGGCTCAGGATGGCGCCTATGCGCCCGACGACTTCGCCGTCCCTGTACGCCAGCCACGACTTCGCTTCGCAGTACTCGAAAGCCGGATTCTTCTTTTCATCCCAGTCGTCCACATCGTCTCCGAAGAACGCCGGAACAAAGTTTTCACGGTCATGATAAAGACGGTTCGGATAATCCACAAAGTTCTTCCGCTCCGCCTTCGTCTTCACTTCCCTGATCTCAATGCTATTCCCCAAATAAGTTCTCCGTTTATTTCTTTCTCTTTTTTGTCATCGTGATGTGAATCGGCAGTCCGCCTGCAGTATACGGTGCCACACGTCCGATAATGAACGGCCTTGCGTATTGCAGGAACTCGTCACTGACATATGTGCCGTCGTTGATGATCCAGTTCTGAGGTACCTTGCGCTCGATGTTTGCGACCTCGTGGATGTCAAACATATCATATGTCTCGACATACGGTTCTCTGCTCTGCACCTGGATCGTTACCATCATCCCGGTGTTGCCCTCAAAGGCAGCTTTTGCTGCAAGGTATCCTACGTTATACGCCTCATCAGCATCGCTGCGCGAAGCAAGATGAGCAGCGCATCTCTGCAGCGATGAGAACTCGATGTAACGTGACTTGAGGCCTGTCTCGCTGTATACACGGCTCGCGAGATAAGCTGCCGTGCCTGCCAGCTGCTTATGTCCGAACGCGTCGACATGATCGTTCACAGCTCCGAGTTCGCAGACGAATTTGCCGTCAGCGGTCTTGAGGCCTTCAGAAACAGCAATAACGACAGACTTCTTTGTCTTTGCGAGTTCTTTGATCTTGTCTATGAAATCCTCGATATCAAACGTCACTTCAGGCAGGTAGATCAGATCCGGACCCGAGCAGTCGATATCCTTTGAAAGCGCGGCCGAAGCAGTAAGCCAGCCTGTATGGCGCCCCATGATTTCTACGATGCAAATGGTCGGCTTCGAGACACCATAGCTCTCGTTGTCCCTGATAATCTCCTTCATCGAAGTAGCAATATACTTGGCCGCCGAACCGTAGCCCGGGCAGTGGTCTGTCATCGGCAGGTCGTTGTCGATGGTCTTAGGGATGCCCATGAACTTCTGCTTTTTCTGATGCGAAATAGCGTAGTCAGCAAGCTGCTTTATGGTATCCATGGAATCGTTTCCGCCGTTGTACAGGAAGAACTCGATGTTCTTCTTGTCGAGTATGTCAAAGATCTTTTCGTAAAGATCTTCGTTGCCCTCCGCAGGAGGCAGTTTGTAGCGGCATGTGCCGAGGAATGAGGACGGCGTCCTCTTGAGCAGCGAAAGATCCTGCCCGCTTGTGATGTAGTCCTCGATATCTATGATGTCTTCGTTCAGAAGTCCCTCAATGCCGTAGTGCATTCCGTAGATCCTTCTGATCCCTTCTTTCCAGCTGGCCTTGATGACTCCGGCAAGGCTGGAATTGATAACGGCGGTAGGTCCGCCGGACTGTCCGATTATTAAGTTGCCTTTCATCTCTTTTTCCCTTCTTCTCTCAGTTGCCATTCTTTTCTTTCTTTTCTTTCTTCAATTCAAAAATCCTTTTTATTTTAGTAGAACTCGCTTTTTCAGTCAATGCCGGACGCCTTGTTTTTTGAGATTTTCAGGGTTGTAAACCTCTACTTGTACACCTGACGGCCTCTCTTGTGTGATATAATGTTTCCAATGAAGGTTACAATTCTCATCGACAGGAACGGGAGATAAAGACATGAGAAAGACCAAGATAGTATGCACGATGGGGCCAAGGGAATCCGACGACGCGATACTGGCCGAACTCGTGAAAGAGATGGACGTCGCGAGATTCAACTTCTCGCACGGCACATATGAGAGCCACAAAGAGATGCTCGAGCGCGTAAGAAAGTTCGCGAAGGAGGCCGGAAGGCCGGTCGCGATGCTCCTCGATACCAAGGGGCCGGAGATCCGCACCGGACTTCTCAAGGAGCATAAGCCCGTCAGACTGACAAAAGGCAGCGAACTCGTCATTTCACATTATGACGATCCTGCGGACGAGGGCGACGCGGAGCATGTCTATGTGACATATGAAAACATGGCGGACGATCTCTCCGCAGGTGATACAATTCTGGTCGACGACGGAGCGATAGAACTGAAAGTCGAATCCGTCGAGGGCAAGGATCTCAGGTGCCGCGTCATTACGGGCGGCATCCTCTCCGAGCGCAAGGGAGTCAACCTTCCGGGCATCAAGGTCGGCCTGCCGGATCTCACGGAGAAGGACTACGAGGATATCTCTTTCGGGCTGGAAAACGACTACGACTATATCGCCGCGTCGTTCGTAAGGAACGCCGGCACCATCAACAAGATCCGCAAGCTCGCCGAGGATCGCGGGTCAAAAATAAAGATAATCGCGAAGATCGAGTCAAAGGAAGGCATCGATAATCTGAAGGAGATAATCGACGCCGCGGACGGCGTCATGGTAGCCAGGGGAGACCTCGGAGTCGAAGTCGAAGCCAGGATGATACCGCAGCTCCAGCGCGAGATGATCGCGGCCTGCAATGAAAGAGGCAAGATCGTAATAACGGCGACTCAGATGCTCGATTCCATGATGCGCAATCCTCGTCCTACGAGGGCCGAAGTCACCGACGTCGCGAACGCCGTATATGACGGCTCGGACGCCGTGATGCTTTCCGGCGAGACCGCAAGCGGAGAATATCCGGTGGAAGCTCTGAGAATGATGGTCTCCATCACCGAATACACGGAGCAGTTCACGGACAACGACCTCAAGCTCAGGCTTTCCGAGGATTCATCAGTATCCAACACGACCTGCACCGCCGCCGTAACAGCATCCAGGAAGCTAAAGGCAAAAGCCATAATCGCGCCTACTACATCAGGCTCGACCGTGCTGCAGGTATCCAAATGCAGGCCGACTTCAGACATCTACGCGTTCTCCCCTGACCCTAAGGTGGTAAGGCAGATGATGCTGCTCTGGGGAGTCAGACCATTGCTGTCGGAAAGAGCTCACTCGACCGACGAACTCATGGATGACTGTCTCGACATAATGAGAGAAAAAGACCTGCTCGAAAAAGGAGATATCTTCGTGTTCATCGCCGGCGTCGTCAGCGGCAGACACAGCTACCAGCGCTCCGAGACCAACACGATGAAGATCATACAGATTTGATCCGAAGCGCGCAGATCCATCCGGGATAAATACAAAACAAAAAGACAGCCTCGCGGCTGTCTTTTATTCTGTTTCCAAGTTCGAATTTCCCGTCCGGTTTCCTAACCCCAGAGATAGAGCGGATAAGTTCCGTCAGCCTTGAGCGCGGCAAATTTCGCTACCACGTCCGGCTTGTCCTCTTTGTAGGTCACGCCGAACCACTTGTCCGAAGACGACAGTATCTCGTATGTGGCAGAACCCTCCGCGATCTGATCGTTGATCGGCGTCTGGATGTAGTACTCGCCTTTCATCGGGTTCTCCACCATGATGCGGTCAAGAGCCTTCTTGAATCCTTCCTCAAGGACCTTCATGTACTCCACGCCGAATCCCCAGAGATTCATCGATACCGGAGCGTCCGCAGGAATCACCATCTTGCTTCCGTCGGGCAGCGTGTCCGTGACCGTTCCATCCGGCTCCCTGCCGATCTGCAGATGTTCTACGATGTCTGTGAGCATGCCGTCTTTGGCCTGGCAGATGCCGCGCGAAACCGTACCGTTCTCGGACAGCGTCTTCTCGACCTCGAATCCGACCATGCAGTTGTGCGAAGCGTCGGCCTTTGTCGTCAGGAACTCATAGATCTTGCCGAAGCCCTCCTTGCCGTAATAGTCGTCGGCGTTGATGACGGCGAATGGAGCGTCTATGATCCCGCGCGCGGAGAGCACCGCTTGTCCCGTGCCCCATGGCTTGGTGCGGCCTTCAGGGAAAGTGTAACCCGCAGGAAGGTCCGTGCCCTCCTGGAAAGCATAATGCACCTCATACTTCTTGCCCGCTCCGTTTTCGATATGCTCTTTGAAGATGTCCTCAAAGTCGTGCTTGATTATGAAGCATACTCTCCTGAATCCGGCTTCATAAGCATCATAAAGGCTGAAGTCCATTATGATGTCGCCCTGCTCGGTTATCTGGTCGAGCTGCTTGTTTCCGCCGTACCTGCTGCCCATTCCCGCAGCCATGATGACTAAAATAGGTTCCATGCTGTTTTCTCCTATCATTTACAAAGAATATTCAAACAATTTACAACGCACCGGCAAATACTTCCGGCCGCGGCGTTTCCCCATATCACAGTGCCGCTTCAAGACGCGCGCGCACTTTTTCTTCGCCCATTATCTGTTGGATAGTCCAGACATCAGGCGACTGCGCGCGCCCCACGAGCGCTATCCTGATGACTGTGCTGACGTGACTTACGTTTCCTTTGTAAGCATCCGGGTCATTTTTATAATCCTTCGGTCTGACAGCGTATCCGAGTTTCGCCGTGATCTCTCTTATCTTGCCGAACCACTGACTACTGTCGTCTGAGTGATCATATGACGCAAGGTATTCCCTGATGATCTCCGCGGCGTCGGCCGCCGCCTCTTCCGGATATTCGTCCTTTATTTCGAAAGCCTCATCGAAGAAGTATCCGATAAACTCCATGATCTGCTTCGCGTAAACGAGGTCTGCTCTCGGGCGGGCGTCGTGCCTGCCTATGTCGAGTATCTTCGCGAGGTAATCCATGTCTTTGAACACATAACCATACTCAGGCGCGAACTCATCCGACCACGACTTGAGCCATTCCGCAAGCTCACGCGCGTCGATGTGCAGCAGCGCATTCTTGCTGACATCGTTGAGTTTGTTAAGGTCAAAGAGCGCGCCGCTCGAGGACATCTTTTCTGTCGTGAATTTGAATTCCTCTGCCGGAGCGTCCGGGTTTTCTATGCGCCACTCCTCGTAATTCGAGTTGAGGATGGTGAGCAGGTATTCCCTGACCGCCGCCGGATGATATCCCTCCTTGCGGTAGTAATCGAGTGAAAGTTCCGGATCAAAACGCTTCGAAAGCTTCCTCTTATTGCCGTCCTCGCCTATCTTCATCAGCTGGGCCGTGTGGCAGTAAACCGGAAGGTCCCAGCCGAGATCTTCAAAAAGTTCCACATGTATAGGAAGTGAAGGCAGCCATTCCTCTCCCCTGACCACATGAGTCGTGCGCATCAGATGGTCGTCCACAACATGCGCAAAGTGATATGTCGGGATGCCCGTCTGCTTGATGATGACGACATCCAGGAAGTTATCCGGCACAGAAAGCTCGCCGCGTATCGCGTCGTTCACGGTATGTCTGGCGGTCTCCTCGGCCGACGCGTTCGGGACTCCTTTCGATTTGAGCCTGATGACGAACGGCTCGCCGGCCTTTATCTTCGACACGACCTCAGCTTCAACGGCTTCGTCCTTGTCCCAGTCTCTGTACTTTGACCATCCGGCGTAGATGCCCGGCGCGATCTTCAGGCTTTCCTGCTCTTCCCTTATTTCCGTTATCTCTTTCTCGCTCAGGAAACAAGGGTAAGCGAGTCCCTGCGACAGCAGTTTTTTCGCAAAGGTCCTGTAGATCTCGCCTCTGCGGCTCTGCGTGTAGTCGCCGTAATCGCCTATGTCTCCGTTCTCCGTCACGCCTTCGTCAAAGCGGATGCCAAAGAAATCGAGGGAGCCGATTATGGTCTCAACGGCGTGATCAACATAGCGTTTGTCATCGGTGTCCTCTATCCTCAGATAAAAGACTCCGCCGCTCTGATGTGCCAGTCTCTCGTCAACGAATGCTCCGTAGAGGTTGCCCAGATGAATGAATCCCGTCGGGCTCGGACCGAGCCTCGTCACGAGGGCTCCTTCAGGCAGATCCCTCTTTGGATAAATCTCCTCGTATTCCTCAGGCGTATGCGCGAGGGACGGGTATATTAGTTCGCTTAATTCCTTATAGTTCATTGTCGTTCGTTACTTTACGTTATTTACGTTATTGCTTTCTCATCTTAATACCAATCAAACCTACGCCGTAATTTTAACATATATCAGTACCTTTTTCTTTCCTCGATTTGAGTATTTTTCGTTCTATCTATTCCGTCCCGCCACGTTGTCACGCACAGATGCCGTTTTTACCTTCTGTACGTGACTCTCGCTTTCTCATTGTCACGCACAGATGCCATTTTTGTCCTCCGTGCGTGACTCTCTCCTTCTCCATGTCACGCACAGACGCCATTTTTGTCCTCCGTGCGTGACTCTCTCCTTCTCCATGTCACGCACAGACGCCATTTTTGCCATTCATGCGTGACTCTCTCCTTTTCATTGTCACGCACAGATGCCATTTTTCCCCTCCGTGCGTGACTCTCGCTTTCTCATTGTCACGCACAGACGCCGTTTTTGCCCTTCATGCGTGACTCTCTCCTTCTCCATGTCACGCACAGACGCCATTTTTGCCTTCCGTGCGTGACTCTCTCCTTCTCCATGTCACGCACAGACGCCATTTTTGCCTTCCGTGCGTGACTTTTAGTACTCCACGCCTTTTTTGAGGTCTATAACGAAAAGAAAGTGCTTTTTTTGCAGGAATAAGTGCTTTTTTCGTTCGACTTTTTTCAATGGTCTGAATACCATTTATATATGAGCAAGACACTATTATTTGAAACTAAATCAGTACTCGCACAACTAAAGAAAATGCGCGATGCTGTCAACGACCAATGCCGGACTTACACCGAGTATGAGCCTTTGATCCTGGCCAAATCACACCGCAAAGGTTCTTTAAATGAACGTTATTATCTAAAGCGGAGAGGCGACCCTTGCAGACGTTATCTTGGCAAAGATTCAGTTGAAATAATAAATGAAATAAGGTCAGCCAGATATTATCGGCAGTTGCAACAGATCATTGAGCGGGATATTCAGATACTTGAAAGTGTTGATCAGGAATATGTCATACCTGATCACGACAGCATCAATGAGTTGCTGCCAAAAGTCTACAGGAATGAGTCTCCGCCTGCTGTCATGCATGTCTCGCCGGAGGCAAAAGAATGGAAAAGGCGGATGGAGGCAAAGAAGGAAAAGTACCCGCCATATCGCCCGGAGGAGCTTACATATAGTGCTCAGGACGGAACTAAGATGCGCTCTCTGTCCGAAGTGATCATTGCTAATTATCTGCTGTCCCTGGGCATCACATTTGTGTATGAACTGCCTTTCACTCACAACGGGAAAATGACACTGCCTGATTTCACGATCCTTTCGCCTGTGGACAACAAGACTGTGATCATCATTGAGCACCAGGGAGCTATGAGCAGCGAGGATTATCAGCGCAAATTCATCAAGACTCTGCTTTTTTATCTGGGGACAAAGCTGGTTCCCAATAAAGATGTGTTTTTCACATTCAGCCATCTAGACAGGAATCTGGATCTCAGGCAGATAGACTACATACTCCATACGGCTTTCGGGAGTGATCTGCCTCAACAGGAAAGCAGTCGCAAGATCAACTGATTCCATGGCGAAGAGTACTGTTATAAAAACGTTTTGGCTCATCTTAAAACCCCACCTTGGAACGACGGCCCCGGCAGTGGAGCTTTATTCGAAATGAAACAAAAGCAGGTCTGCAGACCTGCTTAAGTTTATGTTCTCTGTTTATCGTGTTGATCGCCTGGGCTTTTATTTCCCGGTCGTGTAGTTGTCGAAGTAGCCCTGGATGTAGACGACCGGTGTGCCCTTGTCGCCGGAGCCCGATGTCAGGTCGCAGAGCGATCCGATCAAGTCGGTCAGGCGCCTCGGAGTAGTGCCCTCAGACACCATGTTGCCTACCAGGCTCTCCTGCGGCTTCTCGGCGATGGCCTTGCTGATGGCCTCGCGGAGTTCCTCACCGGAGAGGTTGGAGTAATCGTTGTCTGCCAGATACTTCAGTTTGAGCTCGTTTGGCGTTCCCTCGAGTCCCGATGTGTAGAACGGCGAAACTACAGGGTCCGCGAGCTCCCAGATCTTTCCGACAGGATCCTTGAAGGCACCGTCGCCGTAGACCATTACTTCAACGCGCTTGCCTGTCTTCTCAAACATCTTTGCCTGAATGTCCTCTACCAGAGGCTGGGCGTCTCTCGGGAAGAGCTTGACTGTGTCCTCCGTCGCCTTGTTGGAGCCGAGCAGGCCGTACTGCTTGTTGTAGCCGCTGCCGTTGACAGGCACGTTGAGTATCTCATCCATGCCGTATACGTTGCCGCCCTTGGATCTCAGGATCCTCTTTGTGCGCGCGCGTGTATGGATGTCGCAGTTGATGACGTTCTTCGTGTACTTGAGGATCTCCTCCGCGTGATTGGCGAAAATGATCTCCGCCTCAGCTCCGGCCGCTCTGATGATGTCGCCGTAATACGATACGTAGTCGACGCCCGTGAACTGGTGTCTGTTTTCTCCGAAAAGCTCTCTGTATCTCTCGAGAGTCAGTACATCGCTGTACGGATTCACGCCGGACTCGTCTATCTGGTCCATTGTGAGGAGGGCGTTGCCCACCTCGTCAGACGGGTAGCTGAGCATCAGGACGACTTTTCTGGCGCCCTTTGCTATGCCCCTCAGGCAGATGGCGAATCTGTTTCTTGAAAGGATCGGCCAGATGACTCCTACCGTATCCCCGCCAAGCTTGGCCTTTACATCGGCCGCGATGTCATCGACGCTCGCGTAGTTGCCCTGGCACCTTGCCACTACTGACTCGGTGATACAGACGATGTCCCTGTCCCTGACATCGAATCCGTCGGATGCTGCCGCAGCGAGAACGCTGTCGACTACTGCAGCCGCGAGGTCATCTCCCTCGCGGAAAATCGGGCATCTGATGCCGCGCGATATAGTACCTACTCTTCTCTCACTCATTTCTGATCTCCGTTTCGTTTTTACAAACTTTTATCCCGTCCCTTTGTTTATCCGGTAAAGGATTTTATCAGGTCCCTTCGCGTATCCTGCCGGGGACTCTATCCCATCCCTTCACTATGTCTGTTCAAGGAACGGAACAATTTTATCACTATTCATACTTGTCGGCAATCTCTCCGTTGTTTTTCCAGATGCTGCTTTCCGGGATCACTCCTCTTACGCAGGATGTCGGGTAAACGTTGGAGTTGCGGCCGATCACAGTGCCCGGATTGAGCACGGCATTGCAGCCGACCTCGACATGGTCGCCCAGCATTGCGCCGAACTTCTTGATGCCTGTCTCTATCCTTTCAGTGCCGTTTTTCACTACGACGAGTTTCTTGTCGGCCTTCACATTTGACGTGATCGAGCCCGCTCCCATGTGGCTGTAGTAGCCGAGGATCGAATCGCCCACATAATTGTAGTGCGGCGTCTGTACGTGATCGAAAAGGATCACGTTCTTCAGTTCTACCGAGTTTCCGACGACGCAGTCGGCGCCGACCAGCGCTGAGCCCCTTACGAAAGCACAGTGTCTGACTTCGGTGTTCGGGCCTATGATGCAAGGGGCTCCGAGGTACGCGCTCGGGAAGACCTTTGCGGTCTTGTGCACCCACACGTTCTCGCTGACCTCTTCATACTCCTCAGGGTCGAGCGCCGGTCCGAGCTGCAGTATGAAATCCTTGATGCCCTTCAGCGCTTCCCATGGGTACGTGAACTGCAGAAGATAGTCCTTTGCCAGGGTGTGATCAAGGTCATACAGATCTTTTATCGTATACATAGATGTTCCTTTCTGCTGCCGGAGCCGGGCCGTTCATCCCTTCCGGGCGCCCGCTCCTGCTTCCAATCACTCTGCTATATGTCCTTTTGCGCGGATCACGTCGATGATCTGATCGACATACTTCTCGCACTCTTCCTCGGACTGCGCCTCGGCCATGACTCTGACTACAGGTTCCGTGCCGGATTCTCTGAGCAGCGTGCGGCCCTTGTCCCCCAGCGCCTTCTTTGCTGCCTCGTCAGCCGCCAGCACGTCAGGGTCGCTCATGCAGGCTTCCTTGCTCTTGACTCGCACGTTCTTGAGAACCTGCGGATAGAATACTACCGGCGCGGCGAGCTCGCTCATCTTCTTCTTTCTTGCCAGCATGACCTCCATCAGCTTGAGCGATGTCAGGATGCCGTCGCCTGTCGTGGCGTACTTGGTGAAGATGATGTGGCCGCTCTGCTCTCCGCCTATGCGGTGGCCGTTCTGGACCATGTTTTCATAAACGTATTTGTCGCCGACCTTAGTCTGCTCGTAGTCGATCCCCGCCGCTCTGAGAGCCTTGTAGAGACCGAAGTTGGACATGACCGTCGTGACTACCTTGTTGTTGAGGAGCTTGCCCCTGTCCTTCATGTAGCTGCCGTAGATGTAAAGGATGTGGTCGCCCGTGACCACGTTGCCCTTCTCGTCAACGCAAAGGCATCTGTCGGCATCGCCGTCATAGGCGAATCCTACGTCGAGGCCCTTGTCGACGACGAATTTCTGCAGATGCTCGATGTGCGTCGAGCCGCAGTTGGTGTTGATGTTGAAGCCGTCCGGCTCATCGTTCATGACGTAGGTCTTTGCGCCGAGCGCGTCGAACACGCCCTTAGCGATCTGCCACGCGGCTCCGTTCGCGACGTCGAGACCGACCCTGACGCCCTTGAAGCTGAACTTCGACATCGATATAAGGTAGCCGATGTAGCGGTTGCGCCCGGATATATAGTCCACCGTGCGTCCTATCTCCTCGCGCTCCGCCATCGGGACCTCCATCTCGCCGTCAAGATACTGCTCGATCTTCAGAAGAGTCTCCTCGTCCATCTTCTCGCCGTTGTTGTTTACGATCTTGATGCCGTTGTCATAGTACGGATTGTGCGACGCGGATATCATGATGCCGCAGTCGAAGTCGTCTACCCTGGCTATGTAGGATACCGACGGAGTAGTCGTGACGTGCATGATGTACGCGTCGGCTCCCGACGCCATGAGGCCCGTGCACAGAGCGTACTCGAACATGTAGCTCGATCTTCTTGTGTCCTTTCCGATCACGACCTTTGCCTTGCGGTCGAGCCTCTTGCCGTAGTACCAGCCGAGATAGCGGCCGATCCTGATGGCATGGTCGAATGTAAGCGTATTGTTGGCCTCGCCGCGGAAGCCGTCTGTTCCGAAATACTTGCCCATTATCTGTCCTCCTGATCGCGGCATGTCCCGCCGCTTATATGGTTCTATAATCTCTGACCTCTCTCGATGTCGAGGAAATACTTGTATGTGTCGACTGTCAGCTCGCCGCAAGCCTCTTCATCGCAGGCTATGATCGCCGCGTTATGCAGCTGGAGAGCGCTGCAGGTCCACTTCTGGCTGACTCCTCCCTCTACAACGGCAGCCATGGCTCTCGCCTTGTTGTGGCCGCTTATGAGCACGAGGACTTCCTTTGCATCCATAACCGTTCCGATGCCCACGGAAAGCGCCTGAGCGGGAACCGCTTCCGGGTCGCCGCCGAAGAATCGCGAGTTCACGATGCGGGTGTCGGTCGTGAGGTCTCTGAGACCCGTGCGCGAGGAGAGCGAAGTGTAAGGCTCGTTGAACGCGAGGTGTCCGTCGACTCCGATGCCGCCCATGAAGAGATCGATCCCGCCGTAGCTCGCGATCTTTTCTTCATATCTTGCGCACTCTCCCTCAGGATCGTCCGTCATGCCGTTGAGGATGTTGATATTCTCAGGCTTCATGTCCACGAGGTGATCGAAGAAATTGTCGTGCATGAAGTACCAGTAGCTCTGATCATGCTCATGCGGGAGCCCGAGGTACTCGTCCATGTTGAACGTGACCACGTTGCTGAACGAGACTTTGCCCGCCTTGTTCATCTCTATGAGATTTTTATATACGCCGATCGGCGAGGAGCCTGTAGGCAGTCCCAGCACGAACGGTCTGTCTTCCTTGTGTGAATTGATCTTGTCTGCGATGTAGTCCGCTGCCCATCTGCACATCTTGTCATAATCGTCCTGAATAACTACTCTCATGTTTTCCCCTTTCTGTCACCGGACCGGCCATCAGTCCGGCCATCAATACATATTGTATCTGCTGGATCTTTTAATACTAACCTTGCGCATTATAGCATCCGGCAGACGGCCGGTAAATGCGCTTTGCCCAATTTGTTTGAAATCATACTCCTGTGGGAGTATACTCTAAACAAAGCGTAAGGAAACAGGCTTAATGGAAAGAAAAATATACCACGGATCAGACCATATAGTGCGTACGCCGGTGTTCGGAGCGGGCCGTCCGTTCAACGATTTCGGCCTTGGCTTCTATTGCTCCGCGTATCCGAAGTATGCCGCCGAGTGGGCCGTCGAAAGCGGCAGGAACGGATTCGTTTCCGCGTATTCTATCGACCCGGACGGCCTCATGACCATCAACCTCTGCGGACCCCAGTACAACGCGCTCCACTGGCTCAGCCTGCTTCTGGCCTTCCGTGAATTCGACCTGTCGTCAGTAACGGCGCACAGAGCCAGAGAGTATATAAACAAATGGTTTTCCGTGGACTATCAGGGCTGCGACTGCATCATAGGATACAGGGCCGACAACAGGCTCTTCATGTTCGCGCAGGACTTTCTTGACGGAAAACTGCCGTATCAGGACCTGAAGAACTCTCTGTCCGGCGACTCAAACAGGCAGTTCGTCCTGAAGAGCAACCGCGCGTTCGACCGCGTCAGCTTTGCCGGCTACAGCACCGCTTCCGCGGAGGAGTCCTTCCCTGTCAGAAGGAGCCGCGAACTCCGGGCAATAAAAAAAATGAAGCCGTCCGAAAACGGCCTTTTCATCACTGACCTAATAGAACAGGAGGTGCGCCCGTATGACTCACGCCTATGACGCCTCCCTCCTCGAAAGAGCGTCGGATTCGCTGGGCCGCATGCTGGACTTTTCTGTCCACAGCCTCCGTCAGGACGCGGCGTCCATGATGGAGCTTTTCTGCGCGTCAGGCCTTGCATCTCTTTTTGAGCGCGGAGACATACGCGCGATAACAGGCATGTCAGGCATCGAACTTGCTTACGAGACGCTTGAGCGCAGCGGTCTTACATATGAAAGAGCGACGCCGCGGCATACAAGAAGCCTGAGCGGCGAGTACTGGTGCGGCCGCGCGCTGGTCCGTGCGCAGTGGGAAACCTGCCTTCCGTTCAGCAGCATCCTGAAATCATTTTCCATACCGGGCTTCACAGCGAAATATGCCGTTGAGCGCACTGGATTCCTTGACAGCCTGCCGCTCGACATCAGCGAAACGGAGAGAGCCGCTCAGGCCGCGGCCTTCGGAAAGAGTTTTGCTGATGAATCGGCAGCCGGTCTGCTGTCCGCCCTGAAAAGCGGAAGCCCCGAAGGCACGGGCGATACGCCGCTCAAAATCATAAGAATAAAAAACGGCCTCAGCCAGTCTCAGCTGGCAAAGGCCTGTGATATACCTCTACGCACGATACAGCAGTACGAACAGCGTCAGAAGGATCTTTCGCGCGCGCGCGCCGAATACCTTATCGCGCTCTCGCGGGTCCTCGGCTGCTACCCCGCCTCATTGCTGGAATGACAGGCTAACCTGCGCCGTTTTCACCGTTCTCCTCAGTCTCTTCCTCGGCCTTTTCGGTGACCTTGACTTTCAGCACATAGCCCTCATATCCTTTTGCAACGTAAACGCCCTCAGGCAGTTCATACTCGAGCGGTATTTCCGTATCTTCATACAGATAGCTGACATCGATCTCTTTCGCGGTCAGGCTGCCCGTCTTGTTTATCAGATCCTTGCTTCCCTTGATCACTATGGTCTCAGGCGCCGTATATGTTCTTTCGTATGAATCATCGGAATCATTCTTTACCGGGACATTCAGGCGCACTTCCTTTGTGTAGCCGCCTGCTGCCTTGAACGAGACATTTTCAGGATAGACCACCACGTTAAGAACCTTGTTGCCGTCCTTGTCGAGCGCTGCAAGCTCGACCGTCAGCGGTCTGAGTTTTTCATTGAGATCCGACGGGTCTACCAGAGCCACTACCCTGTCTACCCTGGCAAGCCTGTCCTCCGTCGCGACAACAGTGGCTTCCGTTTCTGACAGGTCTTCTACTATCGGCTCTTCGTTTTCATCCGCCGTAGCCGGATACTCAACGGAGATCTCCATGTCCTCGCCGTCGGAACTTTCTATCTCTATGGTCACGGTCTTGAGCGATATATCGCTCACTTGTGTCCCTTCAGGTCCCTCCGCGTGGAGCACTACGGTGTTCTGCCCGCTCGCGAGCTGGCTGACATCCGCGGTGACGGAAATATCATCGGGAAGGATTCTTCCCGTATCTATCCTTCTCTGCTCGAGAGTCACGTCGACTCTTTCATGATTGGTCTCCGCAACGGCATATCCTCTGTTGGCCAGATTCTCGAGTCCCGTGTATGTGATAGGGATGCCGGAGTATTTCTCCTTCGTCATCGGATCGTAATTGTACACGACAAAGACCCACGCGGCCATCGCGACCAGCAGCGCAAGTATTATATTAAAGATCTTGCGGCCTTTGTCACTCATCCTCTTTGCCTCCCTTCAGGAATCTGAATCTGGAAAACAGATCCTTTTCCTCGCCGTACGGGATGTATATGTCAAGCAGCATTTTCTCGAGCGTCTTAAGGTCGAGGAACCTTCTGAATTCGCCGTTGCGCGCGACTGAAATGGCGCCTGTCTCCTCGGAGACCACGATGATGAAAGCGTCCGAGACCTCGCTGAGTCCGAGCGCGGCCCTGTGGCGCGTGCCGAGGTTCTTGCCGATGTTCTGCCTCTCGGTGAGCGGCAGGACGCAGCTCGCGGCGTAAACTCTGCCGCCCCTTATCAGGACGGCTCCGTCATGCAGAGGCGACCCTTCGTAAAAGAGGTTGCCAAGAAGCCTGACCGATATCTCCGCGTCCACGATCACGCCGGTCTCCGCGATATCGTTCAGCATCGTCTCGCACTCGATAGCGATGAGAGCGCCCGTGTGTGTCGATGAGAAATCGTCCACGGCGTCGACTATCTTGTGCACCGTGGCATAGACTTCTTCCTTGCCGATGTCTCTGAACGACCGGCTGAGCACGCCCCTTCGTCCGATCTGCTCGAGGCCTCTTCTGATCTCAGGCTGGAAGAGTATGACGACGGCGATGAGTCCGACCGTGATGAGTCTGGTGAACAGCCAGTTCAGCAGGCTGAGGTTGAATATCTCGGAGAGCAGGAAGAAAGCGACAATCAAAAGGACGCCCCTGAACAGCTGCTGCGCGCGGGTCTCCCTTATGAACCCGAGCAGTCTGTACAGGAGGTACGCGACAACGATGATATCGATGATATCCGTTGTCTTTATGCTCATGAGTATCCCTGTCAGGTTGTCAAGCATCGGCGTCCTTTCTGCCTTTTTGTTATACCTTATTCTACCTTATTCTTCTTCCGGCACCACAGTCACGTTGCCGTCATCGTCCTTCTGAAGCATCTTTCCTTCGAGCACCGCGTTGATGAGAGTCTTCGCGTTTTCTATGCTCTCGGCATCCTGCGACATGACGTAGGCGTAGCCGGCCGAGTACGTATCTCCCGTGCCGTCGCCGCCCGTTATAGTATTCTTGTAGATGTGCCAGTCGGGATCCTTGGCCAGCTGGAACTTGACCAGTTTCCTTATCTCTCTCGAACTGAAACTCATCTCGAAATAGTTGCGCAGGCTGGACAGCACCTTATTGTAATCCAGCATCATGGTGCGGCTGCTGGTCGCCTTTCTAATGAGCGCCTCAAAGACCGCCTGCTGGTTCTTTATCCTCTGGCGGTCGCCGTCAGGGAACGCCTTACGCTCCCTGGCAAAAGCCAGCGCCTGTTTGCCGTTCATGTGGTTCATGCCTTCCTGAACGGTCCAGTCTTTCATTTTTACAGGATTGAACTCGTACTCCGATTCGACGTCCACTCCGCCGACCGCGTCGATGAATCTCTCTACAGTAGTGAAGTTGACCTTCACGTAGTAGTTGATCTCCGTGTCAAGAAGCTGCTCTTCCGCTCCGATGGTGGTCGATATGCCGTAGAAGCCGGTGTGGGTCAGCTTGTCCATCGCGTTGTCGTGGTCCGGCATGTAGATCTCGTAGTCTCTCGGGATCGACGTCATCAGGATCTGCTGTGTGGACGGGTTGACCGCCACCACCATGTTGACATCGCTCCTGCCCTGTTCGTCTATGGTCCCGTCGACGTCGATGCCGGTTATCGTGAAGATGAACGGCTTTCTCGTTACGTCAGATACGGCACTTTCGTTCTCCACCGAGGTGTCGCTCAGGAACGACAGCGTGCCCAGAGCATACGCGGTACCGACTCCGTAGAACCCTATGAGAAGCACCGACACAAGCGTCGCGAGCCGTTTGCCCCACTTTTTGCCGTCCCTTTTGCGCGTCTGGATGAGTATCACCAGACTTATCAGCAGAAGCACGACTATCATGACAAGCCACAGCCAGAACGGCAGCACGTTCATGAATGTCATGGACAACGCGAACGCGCCAAAGGCGATTATATAGATCAGCGTAAGGATCCTGTCGAGCTTGCTGACGCTGCGGCCGCCCTCGCGCTTCCTTTTGCCCTTGACATAATTGCTGCGGTATCTTTCGTAGGCGTCATGTGAAGCCTTCCTGAGCGCTTCCACCTCTTTAGGAGTATGGAACGCACCCGGCTCGTCGGTCTCCTCAACGGGAGCCTTTGCCCCGGACCTCGATCTGCTGCGCTCTCTGTCGTACTGCGCGAAGATGCTCTCCCCGGGATCCCTGCCCGAGGCTTCATGACGGCGGTCCCGCTCAGGTTCTTCCACGCGCGGCGGCTCTTCCTTCTTGTGCCTCAGTTCTTCGTATTGTCTGTACTCATCATAGGCATCGAAAGACTCGCCGAGTCCCTTTCCGCTCTTCGGCGCTTCGGGTTCGGCTATGTCTTCGAGTTCATCTATGATGTCCGGTTCTTTATCCTTTTCCGGGACCCCGTGATCGTACTGAAAGTCGAGAAGATCGTCGAGATCCCAGTCGTTGTTTGCCATAAGCAGTTGTTCCTATCTCTTGGTCTCAATAAGTCCGTAAGCGTTGCCCTTACGCTTATATACTACACTTACATCGTTTGTATCCATGTCGAGGAACACGAAGAAGTCGTGTCCGAGCATCTCCATCTGCAGGATAGCCTCTTCAGCCACCATCGGGCTGAGCTCGACCTGCTTTCTTCTT
Source organism: Anaerovoracaceae bacterium (assembly GCA_045114795.1). GTDB lineage: Bacteria > Bacillota > Clostridia > Peptostreptococcales > Anaerovoracaceae > Crickella. The sequence continues at coordinate 7,808 of JBGUKZ010000043.1, read as the reverse complement.
ACGATGGTCATCTCTTCTTCGAACTCTTCGTCCTCAGGCGCCGGCACGAATTCGAGCTTGAGAGCCTTGTTTTCTTTATATCTGGACTCGAGCCTGCCTTTGAGCTTGCTCAGCTGGCTCATGAGTTTATCTGTTACCATATCGACGGCGTCATAGATGCTGTCGTTAGCCATCTCGGCCCTGAGGACAGCCTGCTTGGCGTTGATGGTCGCCTCAAATTTCGGAGTGTCCCTGAGCTTCGATACGACTATGTTCGCTGTCGTGTCTTCGTCAAAGTACTTGCCTATCTTGCTCATCTTCTTTTCGATGTAGGCGCTGAGCTTCTCGCTCATCGGATAATTTTTAGATGAAATCTTGATCTTCATAACACTTATCCTCCTGATGTCATATTTTCCTAACTTATTGTAACACAAGATAAACAAAAAATGTGTGCTTCCTCTGTGAAGAAGCACACAATATGTTGATTTTTTTGTTCAGTGACACAGCCTCGCGGCCGGGCCTGAAGATTTACCACAGTTTGTCTACAGCATCAGCGATCTTCTTTCCCTCAGCAGGGCCGAGCTTGCATCTGAGCTGTCTCTTGACTTCTCCCATTTCGTTGATGAAACCTCTGGCTTTTCCCTCTTCGATACGGGCGCGGAGAGCCTTCTCCGCCTCTGCGCTGATCTTTCCGTCATCGGAGATGCCGGCGAGGATAAGCTGGAGCTCTTCCATCGGGATATTCATGGTAGGATCTTGCATTATACTCATTATGTTTCCTCCCTTGACTATTGCTTATGATTAGCACCGCAGCCACTCGACCTGGTCTTTGACCCCACACCTGCCTTGACCCGCTTTGCGGAGGACTTACTTCTAAGATACGCCATGATCACAGCCGCTTCCTGCGCGCTGCTTACGTGGGTCCTTTTGCCCGTATCTGGCCTGGACTTTCAACCACGAACATGGCTGCGGACTATTCGCTTTTTTCACGCGGATCCTCCGGACCCGCAGGAGCAATTATTTCTTTTTGCTCTTCTTAATCTCACCGGCGAGCATCTTCTCAAGTCTTTCGAGCGCCTTCTCGTCGAGAGCGTCATCATCTCCCGCAAAGAATGCCTCGAGCTGAGGAAGACGGATGCCGGCCTTGTAGTTCATCTTGAACATCTCTACATTGAGAGATTCCCTGATGTCACGCATTTCCTGTTTGGTCATTTTAACCTCCTCTGATAAAGGCAGCTGCCGCTAAGGCGTGTATTCGCCTTTCGCATCCAGTTCTCCCGGACCTTCTTCTCCGTCATCATAGACCTCTACCTGCTTGATGCGCATCTCATTGCCTCTGAGCAGCCATGTATTGCCGCTCCCGCAATGAGGGCAGGTCTTGCCGTATGTGATCGTTGAATAGGTGATCTTGCAGTCGTCACACCACGTCACCGCGGGGATCTCCTCGCATTTGAGTTCAGATCCCTCGAATACCGGGAATTTTTTCGTATACCAGTCCCAGTAATCATAGAGATATGAAACGACTATGCCTGAGACCTCGCCGAATTCGAGCGTGACCGACTTGATCCTGCTGACGTTGTTATCCTCAGCGATCTTGCCGACCTCTTTAACTACATAATTTACAAGTCCAAGTTCGTGCATATAGCTTCTGTCGTCCTTTTATTTGCGTGCGATCTTGTTCTTTATGATACCTGCGACTCTGGCCGGCATATGCTTGCCGATACCAACGAACTTCTTCTCCGCAGGGATCATGTTGGAGAACTGATCTCCGTTCGGGAGACGGAACAGGTGGATCGCGTCGAACTTGCACTGTACCGTGCACATTCCGCAGCCGATGCACTTGTTGGTGTCAACTACGCTGCGTCCGCACTTGAGGCATCTCTCAGCTTCCTTCTTGATCTGCTCTTCGCTGAACTGTTTGATTTCATAGTCCATCGTGAGCTTCTTGCTCTCGTCGATCGCTCTGACCTGACGGGCAGGCTTCCTGTACTCGTTGGCAGGAAGTACGATCTCGTCCTTGTTGAGAGCTTCGAAGTGGCGTGTATTCCTGTGGATCATGAGGTGCTGGCCCTTGTTCACGAATCTGTGGAGCGATACAGCGCCTTCACGTCCCATTGCCAGGGCGTCTACCACGAACTTCTGTCCGCTTACGGAGTCGCCGCCGGCGAAGATGTCAGGCTCTGCCGTCTGCAGTGTGACAGGGTCCGCAACGATGAATCCTCTCGGTGTCAGCTCTACCTTTGTGCCCTCGAACAGTTTGCCGTAATCAGGCTTCTGGCCGATCGAGAACAGGATGGTGCTGCACTTCTGCTCTGTTGTCTCGCTGTCGTCGAACTTAGGGTCGAATCTGCCCTCTGCGTTCTTGACCGAAACGCACTTTCTGAACTTGATGCCCGCGACCTTGCCGTCCTTTGTGACGACTTCCGTCTGGCCCCATCCGTCGTGGATGACGATGCCCTCGTTCTTGAGGAATTCCTGATCCTCTTCGCCCATCGGCATCTCGTCATAGGACTCGAGGCAGTACAGATGTACGCTCTTTGCTCCCTGACGGATAGCTGTTCTGGCAACGTCGGCTCCGATGTTTCCGCCGCCGATGACCACTACGTCACCGGAAAGCTTCTTGGTCTTGCCGAGCGTCACGCTCTTTACATAGTCTACGCCGCCGATGACTCCCTTGGCGTCGTCGCCAGGGATGCCCAGCCTACCGCAGGACTGGAGTCCCGTTCCGACGAAGAAGCCCTTGAAGCCTTCCTCACGGAGCGACTGGAACGTAACGTCCTTGCCTACTTCTACGCCGCATCTGATCTCAACGCCCATGGCCTTGAGGATCTCGATCTCAGCGTTAACGACTTTCTTGTCGAGTCTGAAGTTAGGGATTCCGAGCGTCATCATTCCGCCGGCCATCTCCTGCTTTTCGAATACTACAGGCTTGTAGCCTTCGATAGCCAGGAAGTAAGCGCAGGACAGTCCCGCAGGACCGGATCCTACGATACCGATCTTCTGATCGAACGGTTCTCTTGTGGTCGAAACCATAGGAGGAACATACTTGTGCTCGTCCTCGAGATCCTTGGCAGCGATGAAGGCCTTGATGTCATCGATAGCAAGAGCGTCGTCGACTGTGCCTCTCGTGCACTCGAGTTCGCAGTACTTATGGCAGATGGCGCCGCATACCGCAGGGAACGGGTTGTCTCTCTTGATCAGCTCGAGAGCCTCTCTGTACTCGCCTCTGCTGGCCATGTCGATGTAACCCTGGATAGCGATATGGAGCGGGCATGCAGCCTTGCATGGCGCGGTTCCCGTAGGCCATGTCTGGATGACGCCGTTCTCGTTCTTGTAGTTCCAGTTCCACTTGTCTTCAGGCCAGAAGTTGCTGTCAGGCAGTTCCTGCTTCGGATACTCGATCTCGCCGTGCTTTGTGCAGAGCTTCTGTCCGAGTCTGACAGCGCCTGCCGGGCAGACTTCTACGCACTTGCCGCATGCTACGCACTTCTCAGGATCGACTTCCGAACGGTAAGGCGATGCGGACAGGTTCGGCGTATTGAAGAGCTGTGATGTTCTCAGAGCGTTGCAGACGCCGACTGCGCAGTTGCAGATCGCGAAGATCTTGTTGGCGCCGTCGATGTTTGTTACCTGGTGTACATAACCCTTCTCTTCAGCCTTCTCGAGCACTTCGAGAGCTTCTTCGTAAGTGATGTCATAGCCCATGCCGGTCTCTTTGCAGTAGTCAGCGAAGTCGCCGAGTCCCATGCACCAGTACTGCATGATATCTCCGGAACCCTCGCCTCTTTCCGTCTGCTGCTTACGGCACGAGCAGATGCCGAGGCCGATCTGGCCTTCATATTTCTTGAGCCAGTACGAGATATGCTCGATGTCGAGCGACTCGCACTCAGCCGGAATAGCCTTCTCCACAGGGATGACGTGCATTCCGATGCCGGATCCTCCAGGCGCTACCATCTGTGTGATGCCCGCCAGAGGCAGATATGTCATTCTCTCAAAGAAGTCCGCGATCTCAGGAGTCTCGCACATGATCTGGTCTCTCATTACCATGATCTCCGCGGAACCCGGCACGAACTGGTCGAGGATGTAACGTCTCTCATGCTGAGGATTCTTTCCGTCCTCGTTCTCATTGTTCCACTCTACGAGACCAAACTGGCCCAGAGCTTCCAGAACTGTCTTCAGATGATCGTCATCGTAGCCGGTCAGTTCTTTCATCTTCGCGAAAGTCTTAGGCTTGCGCTTTCCCATCACGAGAGCTGTATCGAGACAGTCCTCAGCGATGTCCTTGCCGTATCTCCTGACGATGTACTGATAACCGCAGTCGAATCCCCAGTACTCAGGAGAATCCTTTGACGGTTTCTCAATTCCGAGGAGGATCTCTTTACGGTCAGTGATGATCTTCGTGAGTTTGAAGATCTTCTCGTCGTGGCTCAGCTGTTTAGCCTTTTTTGCCATACTTTTCCCTCTCTTTCTCTTACAATAACTTTTTTATAGGCTCTTTTATCTGTGGTGCCCGCATGGGGCTGCTTACCGAAACTATATATTTATGATCCCAGTTACAAGGATCGACGCGACCTCATCAAGGGCTTCCTTGTATGAGATCTGATTCTTGATGAGCACGTCATTCTGGAAGAACTGCTCTATCGTCGACTGGAACATGGTCTTGAGTATAGGCAGCGATACAGGTCTGAAAAAGCCCTCCTCTATGCCCTTGTTGAGGAGCACCAGAACGCTCTTCCAGTAGTTTTCGCGGCAGTGCTGCCAGTGTCTGTATACTGAAGGATATTTTTCCTTGAGCACATAGAGCTGCGCGAGATCGTTCTGAGTATATCTTTCAGGGACCGAGCCGATTATGCGTCTCAGTTTCTCGACTACCCCGATAGAGTCATCATTCAGGATCTCCTGCTCCTGGATGAAAGCGTCTTCGAAGAAACGGTCGATCGTGTCTGTCATGATCTGCCTTTTGTCCTCGAAAACAGTGTAGATGGTCTTCTTGCTCATGCCCAGGGCCCGCGCAAGATCGTCCATCGTGAACTTGATGCCTTTTTTGTCAAACTGTCTCGCGGCTTCATCAAGGATGCGTTCGCGAAGGTCACTGTTTGCTGCCATTTTGTCACCTCTGTCCTGTCTCTTTTTCATCCTTTTTTACCGTATGTGGAAACTCTGAAAAAAGTCGGCGTTTCCCAGTTTCGATTTTATCATTGAGGCATATTTACCGCAAGCGAAATAGAGCCGTTTTCTATGCTTTTCTATGTTTTTTATCAATAAAAGACGCGGCGCTTTCGCGCCGCGTCGTCAACTGTTGTTTTATTCCTTGTTCACATCGAGCCCGAACTCGGCCGGAAGGAACCTCGGGCAGATGTTTTCATCGGTCACGATGACCGAATTTGCCAGCCTTGTTCCTATCGAGCAGGACTCGCCGAGTGTCTTCCCGTAGGTAAGTCCTATGACCACTCCCGCGAAGAAAGCGTCTCCCGCGCCGGTCGTGTCCCTGACCTCGGTCTTCGGAGCCGGGCAGTATCCTTTCTCGCCTTCCAGCGACGCGTATACAGCTCCGTCGCCGCCCATCGTGACTACCATGGAAGGTATCCTCGCCTGGGATATCTTGGTGAAAAGGATATCACTCATCTCCTCGGGCTCCCTGCCTTCGTAATCCTCCGAGAAGAGAAGTCCCGCCTCTTCAAGATTGCATATCAGGCAGCTGATGCGGTGGAGCAGGTCCCTGCGCTCCATGGCTATGGACATGTTGGAGACCGGAGCGTACACCTTTTTGCCGTGCTTTTCGGCGAGGTCAAGCACCTTCTTGAGCGTAGGCACGTCGACGTCGAACTCGACCGCGATACTGTCAGCGGCCTTGAATATCTCGTCGCCCTTTTCGTCAAGGATATCCGCGATCCTGGAGATATCCGGACGCTTGGAGATCGAAGCGGCCACGTCTCCGCTGTTGTCGAATACGGCGAGCCATGTACCGAGGCCGCCCTCGTAACGCCCTATGTACTCAGTATTGACTTTATGCTTTGTCAGCTTGTCGACCACGTCATTGCTGATGCCTTTCGGATCCACGACCGTCACAAAAGTAGGCCTCAGCTCTACATTGGCAATGTCCTCGACTATATTGCGGGCAACACCGCCATGCACTTCAACGACCTGCCCCGAGTTGCGTCCGCCCGGTATGTACTGAGCGTACGGATACCCTTTTATATCCACGAACGCCGCTCCGATCACAACGATCCCGGTATCTTTTTTCTTTTTCATGGTCTCTTTAATGGTCTCCCGTATCCGCGTCCGCGGATGTCTTACTTTATTCTTGCGTCAGTAAGGTACAGATTCCTGAGCGGTTTGCTGAGAAGTACAATTACCGCGACGCAGAGTATCGTATTAGGCAGCATGTAAGTGCCGTTGTAAAGCAGTGAGTATATCGCCGGGCTGCCCATCTTCATGTTCATGAATTCCTCAGGCATCCACTGAGCGTATACCGTAACGCCGCTTATGTAGTGAACTATGAATCTGGCCACACAGCCGATAAGCGCTCCAATAGCGCTCCTTCCCGCGCCCGGCACTCCGTTTTTGTTTCTGCACAGTCCCGCCAGACCGACCGCTCCGTACGCGACGGAGTAGTCGAATATGATCGAGATCCAGCTGATGGCAAAGCCGTTCCCGAGAAAATACTTGAGCGTGCCGAATATCAATCCGGTGCAGCAGCCCCAGCCCGTGCCCCATTTCAGCGCAAAAAATACGAGCGGCACCATGACCAGATCTATCGAGCCTCCGAATCCGCCGAAACTCAATCCGATCGGAATTTTCAGAAAACTCAGCGCTATCGAGAGCGCGATGCAAAGGCCGCCTTCTGTCAGCATCCTTGTGCTGACGTTACTTGTGTTAGAATTATTGCTCATCAAAAAAACTCCTTTCCTACGCCGGCATTACCCGGATCAGGTGATAGGGGTCATCCCTTTCGGGACCTCTCAGCAAATAAGCTCCCCCAGTGACAAATCCATTATATTCCTTTAAAACTAATTGTTCCAGCCTTCTTTTTTATAATTTTGCGCAATCAGGCATTCTTCATCGCTGCAGTTCCCGCACCATCAGGCGCTCCTCATCACTGCAGTTCCCGCACCATCAGGTATTCCTCATCGTTATAATTCCCACACCATCAGGTATTCTTCTTCGTTTTCGCCAATGATGACAAATCCGGCTTTTTCATACATGCCGGCTGCATAGTTGGCCTTCTGGACCGAGAGCGACACTCTCCTGCAGCCCTGTTTCTTCAGGAAAAGCAGGAACTCTCTCAGCAGCTGCGTGCCTATGCCCTTATTCCTGTATTCCTTTAATACCGACATGGCAAGAGACGGCGTTTCATCATCGATATGGCCGTAGTCATCCATGACGCGCGACCAGACCGCTCCGACAACACGGCCCTCATCATCCGCGACCATGCAGTGATCAGCCGGGCCTTCCCCGAAACCCTCGTAATACAAAGCGAGTTCCGGCAGCTCTATGATGGAGCGATCCGGCGCTTCGACTCCTTCAGGGATAAAGATCGCCTCGTAAAGAAAGTCCTTCAGCAGTTCATATTCTTCTGTTCTGAGTTCTCTGTATTTCACTATCCTGTCCGGTCCCGTATGTGACATTTTTCTTTTGTGATGTCACGCATATTTGCCGTTTTTCGCTTCTGTGAGTGACATTATCTTTTGGGATGTCACGTATATTTGTCGTTTTTCGCTTCTGTACGTGACTTTGCCTTCTGTAATGTCACGCATATTTGCCGTTTTCCCCTTCCGTGCGTGACTTTGCCTTCTGTAATGTCACGCATATTTGCCGTTTTTCGCTTC
>JBGUKZ010000042.1:0-75765 GCA_045114795.1 Anaerovoracaceae bacterium | reverse complement strand
GTCGGCCTGATGAAGGCCGATGGACGGCTCGTCGAGTATGTAAAGGACTCCTACGAGGCCCGAGCCGATCTGCGTCGCGAGGCGTATGCGCTGCGACTCTCCGCCCGAGAGCGTTGCCGACGTGCGGCTCAGCGTCAGATAGCCGAGACCGACATCTTTAAGGAACTTAAGCCTCGCCTTTATCTCTTTCGTGATCATGGCGCTGATCTTCCTGTCTCTTTCCGAGAGTTTCGAATCAAGGGATTCGAAGAAGTCCATTGCCTGCACGACCGAAAGGTCCGTGATCTCCATTATGTTTTTGCCGCCGACCGTGACAGCGAGAACCGTGTCCCTGAGCTTGCGGCCCTTGCACACCGGGCACTCGTCCTCTGTCATCATTTCACTGATCTTTTCTTTTATGTATTCGGAGTTGGTCTCGCCCCATCTGCGCTCGAGGCTCGGTATAATGCCCTCAAAGGTATGGTTCATGTGCGAGATCCGTCCGCTGCGGCTCTCATAAGTGTATTTGAGTCTGCGCGTGCCCGTGCCGTGCAGGAGCTCGTCCCTGAACTTCTCCGGCAGCCTTTTGTACGGGACGGCAAGATTCGTGCCGTGATCGGCAGCCAGGCGGTTGAGCATCTGGCGGTAAAAGCCCATCGCGTCGAGTGTCGAGAACACGTTGCCCAGCGCTCCGTTGAGTATGCTCTTGTTTTCATCCGTTATGACCGCCTCGTCCGTTATGCGGAGGGTGAAGCCAAGACCGCTGCAGTGTTCGCAGGCGCCGTAAGGGGCGTTAAAGGAGAACATGCGCGGTTCCATCTCTTCGATGCCGACTCCGTGCTCCGGACAGGAGAACTTGGTGGAATAGACCGCCTCATGGGACTCTTCTCTGAGTATCCTGCCGTCGGCGCCTTCCGCAGCGTCCGGCTGCGATGCTTTTTTAGAAGGCTCAAAGAGGACGCTGCATACCCCTTCGCCCTCCTTGATGGCGAGCTCCAGAGCCTCAGCTATGCGGCTGCGGTTATCGCTCCTGAGGACTATGCGGTCTATGACTATGTCGATGCTGTGCTTGTTGTTTTTGGCGAGCACGATGTCGCCCTCGTCGAGGCGCGACATGGCGCCGTCGACGCGCACGCGGGTATAGCCGTCGCGGCGCAGGCGGTCAAGGACCGCCCGGTGCTCGCCCTTGCGTCCTTTTATCACCGGCGCGAAGACCGTCATCCTCGTGCCCTCTTCATGAGCCTGTATGTTTTCGATTATGCTGTCTATGTTCTGGCTCGCGATCTCGCGCCCGCATACCGGGCAGTGAGGAACGCCTATCCTGGCATAGAGCAGTCTCAGATAGTCGTAGATCTCCGTGACGGTACCTACTGTTGATCTAGGGTTTTTGTTTGTCGTCTTCTGGTCGATGCTGATGGCCGGCGACAGGCCTTCTATGGACTGCACGTCAGGCTTCTTCATCAGCCCAAGGAACTGCCTCGCGTACGACGACAGCGACTCGACGTACTTCTTCTGTCCCTCGGCATATATCGTGTCGAAAGCAAGCGAAGACTTGCCCGAGCCGGAAAGACCGGTCAGGACTATCATCTTGTCGCGCGGCAGCGTGACATCTATGTTCTTGAGATTGTGCTCGCGGGCACCTTTTATTACTATGTTCTTTTCCATCTGCTGTCTGTTCTGAGTTCGAACAATACATCTCTGAGTTCGGCCGCGCGCTCGAAATCGAGCTGCTTTGCCGCCTCTTTCATGTTCTTTTCTATTTCCTTTATGGTATCGCGCAGCTCGGCGGCCGTCATCGACTTCGGATCCTTCAGATCCCGCTCGCCGCGGTACTCGCCTGTCGCCCTCGCGATCTCGCGCACCGGCTTGACTATGGTCTTAGGCACGATGCCGTGCGCCTTGTTGTATTCATCCTGTATCTTGCGGCGCCGCGCGGTCTCATCGATGCAGACCCGCATCGCCTTGCTAATATAGTCGGCGTACATTATAACACGTCCGTGCTCGTTACGCGCGGCGCGTCCGACCGTCTGTATGAGAGAAGTCTCGGTCCTGAGGAATCCCTCTTTGTCCGCGTCGAGTATCGCGATCAGCGACACCTCCGGCAGATCGAGTCCCTCGCGCAGCAGGTTTATGCCCACCAGCACGTCGAACTTGCCCATCCTGAGGTCGCGTATTATCTCGAGCCTCTCGAAGTTGTCTATCTCCGAGTGCAGATATCTGACCTTTATGCCCTGCTCCTGTAGGAATTTGGAAAGGTCCTCCGCCATGCGCTTTGTAAGCGTCGTGACCAGCACGCGCTCGCCCTTCTCCGCAGTCTTATATATCTCGCCCATCAGGTCGTCGATCTGTCCCTTGGTCGGTCTGACTTCTATCTCAGGATCCAGCAGTCCTGTCGGCCTTATCAGCTGCTCCGCCGTGACTCCGCCCGATCTTTCGAGCTCGTACGCCGCAGGGGTCGCCGACACGTATACGGTCTGTCCCGTCAGCGCGTTGAACTCATCAAATTTGAGCGGCCTGTTGTCGAAGGCCGACGGCAGCCTGAATCCATACTCGACGAGCGATTCCTTCCTTGCGCGGTCGCCGTTGTACATCGCCCTCAGCTGCGGCAGCATCGCGTGCGACTCGTCGATTATCGTCAGGAAGTCCCCGTCCGGGAAGTAGTCGAGCAGCGTATACGGTCTCTCTCCCGGCTTCAGGAAGTTGATATGCCTCGAGTAGTTCTCGATGCCCTTGCAGGTGCCGACCTCCATCATCATCTCGATGTCATAGTTGGTGCGCTGCTCCAGCCTCTCGGCCTCCAGCAGCTTGCCTCTGGAGCGGAACCAGTCGAGCCTTTCGCGGAGCTCCTCCCTTATCGAGGCAACAGCGAGCTGCATGTCCTCGCGGCTCGTGATGTAGTGGCTCGCCGGGAATATCGAGATATGCGAACGCGTGCCCGTGATCTCGCCGGTCAGCGGGTCTATCTCATGTATGCTCTCTATCTCGTCTCCGAAAAGCTCCACTCTGACGGCGCTCTCGCCGCCAGCCGGATAGATGTCAACGATGTCGCCGCGCGCGCGGAAAGAGCCGCGGGCGAAATCCATGTCGTTTCTTGTGTACTGGATGTCGACGAGCTTCCTGAAAAGCTGCATCCTGTCCATCTCCATGCCCGGCCTCAGGCTGATCAGCTGGTTCCTGTAGGACGACGGACTTCCCAGTCCGTATATGCAGGATACCGACGCCACGATTATGACGTCGCGCCTCTCCAGCTGCGCCGCCGTCGCCGAGTGTCTCATCTTGTCGATCTCGTCGTTGATGTCCGCGTCCTTCTCTATATACAGGTCGGTCGAAGGCACGTATGCCTCCGGCTGATAATAATCATAGTAAGAGACGAAGTACTCCACCGCGTTGTCCGGGAAGAACTCCTTGAACTCTCCGTGCAGCTGTGCCGCGAGCGTCTTGTTGTGCGAGATGACCAGCGTCGGTTTCTGCACGGCCTCGATGATCTTGGCCATCGTAAAAGTCTTGCCTGAGCCTGTGACGCCCATCAGCGTCTGCGCCTGCTCGCCCGCAAGTATGCCGTCAGCGATCTTCTTTATGGCCTGCGGCTGATCGCCAGTCGGAGCGTATTCACTTTTTACTACGAACTGTCCCATCGTGCAAATTATGTTTTGATTTAAAATAATAATCAACCCCTTTTCAGAGGTTGATTAGAGTATACCATAATAATTATTTTAGAACAAGCGTTCTTGTTATTTATCCGGCGTTGGAGCCAGTATCTTGAGCCTTGCTATGATCGTATCGAACTGGTGCGAGTATATCAGCTCTCTGCTGTAGCCGATCACGTCGGTGAGCAGTTCCGTGTCCGGCTCGCCGCCCTCGGGTATGGTGATCAGCACCGGCGCCGCGAACCTTATCACCTTATACAGATCCTCCTGGGTGAGCGGCATATCTCCGCCGTTCACTTCCTCCAGGACGGCATACATTTCCTTTGTCGCCGCCCAGTAATCCGCGCACGGATCTCCTCCGCTGTTCTCAGCCTTCACTCCATCAGTCAGGCTTCCGATGGCGCCTTCAAGGTCGCTCTTCTTTGACGCAAGTCCGTCCAGCAGCGATGAGTCCTCGTAGTTCTCTCTGAACACGAGATCCATGAACTTGACGAGCGCTTCCTGATAGCTGTAAGTCACTTCATGCGAGCCGTCCCCGTCGGTCCAGCTGTCCGTCCTTTCGGCGGAGAACTCCGCGCGGGAGGCGACTCTTGCCTCAAGGTTTTCCGCGAGCCTCGTCACCACGTCATCGGTGACTATCCTCGCTCTCATATCCGCCGCGGGACTTCCAAGCGCCGCGAGCGCGTCAGCGAGTCCGTCATCCGTGTCCTTCCTGAGGTCGTGCGTCACGCCGTAGCGGGTCATTCCCCACATAGGCATGTAAGTGACTATATCGTCGCTGCAGATGTAGTTATGTATATTCTTATAGTCTCCGGCAGCATCGGCGTCGACCGTCGCCGGAGCCTCGAACGTATACGCGAAGATTTTATCGCCGTCCGCCTTCTCAGCCAGTCTCACGGCGAGGACGTTGGTCAGCGCGCCTCCCCTGCTCTGTCCGGTGAGCCAGTAGGTCGTGTTCCCGTCACCGGCAAGCGCGGCTATATCATCTACGACCTTGTCCACAGCCGTCGCGTAAGCATAGTGCTCTCCGGAAGTCTCGCCGTTTGGTCCGTTCACCGTGAAGTTCTGCTTCCAGACCTTGTTTCGAAGCTGCCGGCCGGTGTTCACGCTCTGCATGACCACTGCGACGAGGGTCGTGTCGCCCACCGTCTTCTTTGCCCATGCATAATTGCAGTCTTCAGGATCGCTGCTGGCAAAGTCGCTGTAGCCGACTTCCTCAAAACCCATGCTCCTGAGAAAGGCAGCGCCCGGGTTGTCATCCTTATCGCTCACGCATGAGGCGACCAGCTGCATCGAAGCGAGCGCCAGTTCCCTGTTCTCCTTCGACGGATCGTCCGAGAACCAGTCGTCGGAGTAATAGAACGTGTCCTTTATCATCACATGCGGGTCCGATGCTTTTTCCTTGTATGTGGACATCCACTCGACATCGCCGAAGATGTGCTCGTATGACTTTCCGCAGCCCGTCAGCATGAATGCGCCGGATACCATCAGCGCGATCAGGCCAAGAGCCGCTGCCCTGCGAAATGCTTTTCTTTTCATGATCTGTTCCTCCAGTTTTTGCGTGAGGAAATTATATCATAAAAAAGGCCGCGGAACGGTCCGCAGCCTTTCGTTTGCCATGTGCTCTACTGATAAGCAAATCCCTCGCCGGCGCTCTGTACAGGTTCGAATATGGACTGAGCCTGCTCATCCGTCAGATCGATGCCGAAGACTTCCTTGTAGTATGTCTTCGCCTCCTTGATCACGTCGATGTCCTCGAACTTCTCCGGATACGCGGTCTTTGCCATCCACAGCAGCGTGACCGGGCAGTCGACTCCCGGAGTGTAGCTCCTGTACATGCCAAGCGGCATTTTGAATACTCTCTTGTCCTGCACCGCCTTGACCGGGCTCCAGTCATAGCCTTCGACCGTATTGTTGTAGAGGTCATCCGGATAGAACGCGTTGAAGTTGGTCATGAAGATGAGATCAGGGTTCCATGTGTAGACCTGTTCCATGTTGGCGGCCACCGAGTTATCAGTCGACAGTTCCTCCGCGACGTTCTTTGCTCCGATGGCGTCAGCCCACCACTGGCCGAAGAACTGCTTTCCCGAAGTCAGCAGAGTCGTGTCGCTGTACTGGAAGAGGAAGAATGCTTTTGCGCGCTCTTCATCAGGGATGTCTTTGACCCTCTCCTGCACCAGGTCGTACATCGCGTTGGACTTTTCCTCAACGATGGCAGCCTTGTCGCTGTCAGGGAACATCTGGCTCAGCAGAGCGATCCAGTTGTTCAGGGTCTCGATGCAGTTGTAGTCCCACTTGTTTACGGAGATGGCGACTGCGGCAAAGCCCGCGTTGGTCAGCTGGTCGCCGAGCTCAGGGCTCGACGCGCTGTAGAATACCACATCAGGCTCAAGTTTCGCGAGCTCTTCCATGTTGACATTCACGTCTTCGATATATCCTGTCTCCGCGTTGAGGATCTCAGGATAGAGCTGGCCCAGCAGGCCGTTCTGCGCGGCTGTCATCGAAGGCATCGGCATGCCTACGATTTTGTCGGCGGAATCGAAGAATACGGCAAGCACGCTCGGGAGCGGATATATATCGCATACCGCAATTCTCTGGATATCCGCCGGCACCTCGACCTGCCTGTCGGCGTGGTCCGTGATGGTGATGGTGTCGGCAGACGCGCTGCTTTCCTCGCCTGAGTCCGATCCGCCTCCGCAGGACGCGAAGGCCATCATGCTCATCGCGAGCGCCAGCATCAGTACAATAAGTTTTCTTGTTTTGTTCTTCTCACTCAGAATCCTCTTCATGGTCAGAAACCTCCTTTAAATGATTTTATTTAACAGCTGATCGAAGTCCTCGATCAGATTCGTTATCTCTTCGCGGTATATCCTGCCCGAAAAAGCCTCGCTCGGGAGCGTGATGAACGTCGCGCCTTCCGGAACGATCGGTTTATACATCGGGTCGGCAATGACGCAGGCGGCGTCTTCGAGTTCCGGTATTATGTCGTCCTCGTCCGGCGTCAGTCTGTCCTTGTCTCTCAGCACGGCGCCGAGCGGCTCCGTAGCGCAGAGCACCTTCGTGTTCCTGCCGGTCTCGAACTCTATGGCCGACGCGAGCGCGAGCGATGTGACGCCCTCGCCTATGATGACGACCGGGCCTTTCGCGGCAGCCTCTTCATCGGCGAAAGAGTCCATTGTCACGTCCTTGCAGATCGTGACGCTTTTCTCCGCGCGGCCCTCCGCGAGGTCCTTGAGCGTGTCCGCGAGGATCTCCTTCAGATCGTCTCCGACAGGAAGCCCGACAGCATACGGCATGCCGAATCTGTTCCAAAGTACCTCGGCGGCTCCGAGTCCGGCGGCGGATACCACAAGGTTCACATCCGCTTCAGCCGATCGCCTGATCTCATCGAGGCTGCTTCCCATTGCCCATCTCGAGACCACTTCGAAGCCCTCGTTTTCGAGCCACTGAACGATGGACTCGTCCTGTCCGATTATGGAAAAGTCCAGAGGCGTGAGCCCGAGGATGTTCACCTTTATTCCGTTAGGCCTCATGCAACAGTTTTCCACTACGGACATGATCTTGCGCGAGGACATCTGCAGAGTGCTTCCTGCGGATTCGCCTTTGGACGGCTCGTCCACGAATCGCTCCGCGATGCCCGCGAGCGCCATCGACGCTCCGTATATATATGTATTCATTCCCGTGGTCGGGAAGCCGAAGCTCGGTATCCCCGTCCTCTGCTCTATCACCGAAGCGACTGCCTCGAAGTCGAATCCCGTCATGGTCGGGATAGGCGTTCCCGCTATCGCTATGAACGCCGGCTTCAGGACTTCGGCCGCGTCCGCGATGTCGCTTATGAGTTTTTCGTCGTCGCCCATTATGGCTTCGATCTCGCTTATGCCCGAGATATATACCATGCTGTCCATGTCAAACCAGCGCGGTTCATCGTGCGTCGTGTAGGTCGAGTTGCAGCCCGAAGCGTCGTGCATCACGGTCATCCCGCCCAGCTCAAAGAGCGCCGAGCATACGCCCATCACGTCCGCCGAATATGTCGATATTATCCTTGCTGTCTGTTTCATCGCACGCACACCTCACAGCCAAGGCCCTTCACCTGCACCAGCTCGCGCATCACTTTCTCATTCATGTACGCGTCGCGTATCAGAGCGCAGGTCCTCGTGACCGCCTCATATCCTGTCATGCCGCCGCCCTCGACGACATTGACGAAGTGATCGGTATTCTCAAAGGCCGCCGCCTTCTGGCCGATCGCCAGCACAAAGCCGCCTTCCTCTTCATTCACGGTCCTGGCGAACCTCATGCCCGGATGGACGGTCGGATAGATCATCAGGTCCGGGTGTTCCTTCTGAAGATGATCGAAGGCCGCTCTGTCGCCGCCCGGGATACCGTCGACGTAAACTCTGATCACATTGAAGCCGTGGTCCAGCAGCAGTCTTGCCAGTCCGAGAGGCCTCGGACAATATGTATAGTCGATGCTTACCGGGGTGTCCCCGATGAGCTTTTTTGTCTCTTCAAGTTCTCTTTCGCAATCAGCTCTGAGAGCCGCGATTTCCTCGCTGCTTCTCGGCGCGATGCCAAGCGCCTTAGCGAGCCCCGCAAATGTCCCGTCGATCTCATCGTAATCGAAGCTGAACTTCAGCGCGTAGTGCGTCCCGCCCAGCCTTTCCGCCAGCATGTCGCCTCCCGGAGCGGCGTCCGGATTGTACGACACGTAGACGCTGCTCTCGGCCATCTCCTGATACTCCGCATAGTTTTTGCAGGAGGTGATCTCATGCACCTTAAGGCCAGCGCCTTTCAGCACGCGCATCAGGTCGCTGTCCTCATCGGTCGGAAGGTCGTTTCCTATTATGGCGACCGCCTCCGGGTTTTTCTCGCGTTCATGCAGGAGCATGTAAAGGCGCGACCTCATCAGCTGGTCCGGAGTCAGGCCGCTCTTTCTCATGATCGGGTTCATGTAGCAGTCGGTGAAATCGATGTCCGGGAATCGGCTCCTGAGAGTCGCGTATATCATGTCGAGGTCCACGCCCGTGAAGTGGTGGACACAGCTGGTGTACACGAGGACGGCAGGCGGCCTCTTAGGCAGCTTGTTTATTATATCCGTCACTCCCTCTATCACCAGTTCTTCCATGTCGCCGTCCAGCAGGTTGTTTTCCCTGACAGCGACTGTAGAGAATCTGTCCTGCGTGCCCATCTCCGCGGCTGTCAGCACGACTCCGCGCAGGCAGCCCGCGGCGCACACGAATATCTCGTGTGCCTCCGGGATGAGCATCCCGGTGTGGACGATGTTCCACGTGCCGCGGGCCGGAGACGAGTACTCCAGTCCCGACCTGAACGGCGCCGGGAAATTCGCGTCCGCGATCCTCACGTGAGGGATCTCGTCCGCGCTCAGCTTATTCTGTTTTTCGTATACTTTTTTCAGCATTTTCTTATTTCCGATTTGCAGATCTTCATCAGCGTCTTCGCGAGTTTGCGGTATTCGTCCGCCATCGCGCTCTCAGGGAAAGCCTCGATGACAGTCTTGCCCAGGTCTTCCGCCTCTATGACGGTATCGCTGCGGTTCAGCTCGCCTATGACTTCAGACCCGATGTCCGAAGCGAGCTCCGCGACCTTGGCGTCCTCGTCCTTCACGTTGCGGCGGTTGAGTATGATGCCGCCGAGCTTCGCGTAGCCTCTGTCCTTGAAGTTGTCGATCGCGACCGCGATGTTCGCGGCGGCGTGGATGGCCATGTTCTCGCCTGAAGTAATTACAAATACCTTGTCGGCATATCCTCCGCGCATAGGCATGGAAAAGCCTCCGCATACGACGTCGCCCAGGACATCGTAGATCACGACGTCCGGCCTGAACGTCTCATACGCGCCCTTTTCTTTCAGCTTGTCGAGCGCCGCGATGATGCCGCGTCCCGCGCAGCCGAGACCCGGAGCCGGTCCTCCCGCCTCCACGCATATGACTCCGCCGTAGCCCTCGCGAACCATGTCGCTGAGCTCAAAGTCGTTCTTGCGCTCTCTGACCAGTTCCAGCACGGTCTTGATGTCCGCCGAGTGGTGCAGGCTCTGCGTCGAGTCAGCCTTAGGGTCGCAGCCGATCTGCATCACTTTGTAACCCATGTCCGCGAGCGCGGCCGACACATTCGATACCGTGGTCGACTTTCCTATCCCGCCTTTTCCGTAAACAGCTATTTTTATCATTTTTGAACCTTTCTTTTCTCCTCCCCGGCGATGCCGGAGCCGGCTTTTATTCATATGTAGTTTTGACGCTTATGTCAGGTATCAGGCTGAGCCTATGAGTGAGCGCCTCGATCTCCGCAGCAGGCCCCTCGAGCATCACGTTGATGATGTATTTTTCCGAGCGCCTGTGCGGCAGGCCCATCCTGCCTATAAGCAGATGGCTGTACTCGCGGAGGGCCTTGTTGATGAGGGCCGCGTGCTCGTTGCTCTGCATGATGACCGTCAGCGAAGCCAGCACGTCTCTGTTCTTGTCCGGCCCGGTCTCTTCCGATCCTGCGCCGTCCCCGCTTATGCCGACCGCCACGACGTTCTTCATTACGTTCTGAGGTGTCTCGACCTCGCCTATGAGAGCCTCGACTCCGAACGCCTTTCTTATGTTGTCCTCGGTCACCACACCCGTGGTGTCGCCGAAGAGGCTCCATCCTTCCTTCGACAGCATGAGCGACTTGCCGGCCCTCTGCAGCGCGTGCGACGGATAGTGCGTGTTGAATACGCAGGCCACTCCCTCTGCCGCGAGCGCTGTCATCGTGTCCAGGACTATCAGCTGGTTCTTGAAGTCGAGGTTCGACTCAGGCTCGTCCAGCACCAGAAGTTCCGGTTCCGCCGCCATGGCGCGGGCTATGAGGACCATCTGCAGCTCGCCGCCGCTTATCGCGTGGCACGGCTTGTCCGCAAGATGCGAGATGCCCAGCCTTTCCATCACGCGCTCAGCGACCTTCATGTCCTCTTCGGACGGAGCCGAGAACGCTCCTATGCGGCTGCTCCTTCCTATGAGCACGGTCTGGAAAGCCGTGTATGAAGTCGCCGCCGTCCCGGCCTGAGGCACGTATGCCATCTTCTTCCAGAGCGTGGACGCCGGGATGTTCCGGATGTCCTCTCCATCCAGCAGGCTCTTTCCGCCCTGCCAGTGAAGCATGTCCATCATGCAGCGCAGCATGGTCGTCTTGCCGGCGCCGTTCGGTCCCAGCACCGCAAGTATTTCGCCCGGCTCGAGCTCTATATTTATGTCTTTCAGTATCTGCGGTCCGCCCTTGTAGGCGAAGCTGCCGTTTTCTATTTTCAGAAGCGGCGCGCCGGTCTGTCTTTTCATCTCGCTCATATACGCCAGCCTCCGCTTCTTCTCATCAGGATTATGAATACAGGCGCGCCTATTATGGCCGTGAGTATCGACACGGGGATCTCCGCCGCGGAGATGCTGCGCGCCATCGTGTCGACGATTATCATGAAGACGGCTCCGAAGCTAACGGACGCCGGCACTATCGACAGATGGTTGTTGCCGAATACCATGCGGCACATGTGCGGGATCAGAAGTCCCACCCAGCCGACCTGCCCGCACATCGAAACGCAGGACGCGGTCACGGCGGTAGCCGCCACTACAGTGACTGCTCTGAGCAGCCTGATGTCGACGCCCGACGCCTTGGCCTCGTCATCGGATAACGGCAGCAGGTTCATGCGCCATCTTATGAGGATGAAGAGGATGATGCCGGCGATTATGACCGGCGCTCCCAGCGAGAGCGTATGGTAGTTGGCCTTGTCGAGACCGCCCATCAGCCAGTAAGTGATGGCCGGCAGCTGCGACTCGGCGTCGGCAGCGAACTTGATGAGCGATATGAGGGCGCTGAAGAGCGAGCCTATCATGATGCCTGACAGCACTATGTAGCTGAGGCCTCCCCTGTCTCTGCCCGAACCCGCGAGCCATGTGAGCATCACGGCAAAGCCTCCCATTGCGAGGCCCATCAGCTGTATGCCTATCAGGTCGAAGCCGATCAGTATCCCGAGGGCGGCGCCGAACGCCGCTCCGCTCGCGACACCCAGGGTGTCCGGCGTAGCCAGCGGGTTGGCAAACATGCTCTGGAAGGCGCAGCCGGATACCGAGAGGCCTGCTCCCACCAGTATGGCCAGGATCACCCTCGGCAGTCTCAGCTGCATTATGGTCTTTTCGACCAGTTCGTTCGAGACATGCCCTCCGGAGAGATTTGCTTTGAGCACTTCAAAGACCTCGCCCGGGGCTATCGGCATGCGTCCGATGCCCAGCGCGATGACGGCCGCAATAAACGGCAGCACGATCAGTATTACGATCCATACGGCGCCAAGCTTTCCGTCTCTTCTCTGGCTCATCTGATTTCTTTCTGTTTTCCTTTGTGATGTGTTGCGGCGCCATGCCGGAAACTAAAACAGCCCCGCTCCTTCTGAAGCAAGGCTGATACGATCAAAGAATCCGCGCGCCAAAACGCGCTTGTATAAGACCGCCTTCGCATCTTGCTTCAGCCTCAAAACCGCCTTGCGGGATTTCGGCCTTAGGAGGATGTTTCAGACTCTGGCATAGGTCACCTTGGCATTTATACCGTCAATGCGCCCGAGCGCGCCGGTAAGGGAGTTGATCCTGTCCATAGGCGCGTCGATGGCGATGCTGATGATGTTTATCCCCTTTTCCCTGTAAGGGATCCCCATGCGTCCGATGATGAATCCGGAATACTCATGGAGCAGGTCGTTCAGCATTTCCACCTTTTCGAGCTCCGTGACGATGATGCTTATCACGGCGACTCTGGTTTCCATTTCTGTCTCCTTATTGAATTGTGCGATATATGTATTTTAACAGTCCCGTAACCTATAAGCAATCAGATTCGTCCGGCTGATCCTTGTGGCTCTTAACTTTGTCGACAAAGAGAATGACTACCGCGGCTCCGGCAGCTGTCACGATGGTCGAAACGAAAGTCAGCGTCCCGGCGCCGTACGCGTCGAGCAGCCATCCTCCCGCAAAACTCGCGGCTATTGTAGAAAAAGTCAGCATCATGGTGAAGAGAGCCTGTCCTTTTACCGCTTCGCCCGGACTCATTATCTCATTCACATAATAGACCATGGCCGGCATCAGCAGGGCGAACCCGATGAACTGGAAGATCTGTGCCGCGTAAAGCAGTCCGACCGAGCGCGCGAGCCAGCACACGGCGATCTTGACCGTGAAGCCGACCGAGGAAACTTTTATAAGCGTGCGGCTCGAAAAGCGTTTATGGATCTTATCGTAGAAGATCATCACGGGGATCTCAGCGAGAGCCATCAGCGACAGTATCCTGCCCACCTGCTCCGTCGTCCCGTTCACGTTTCCGGCGATCTGCGCCATGTAAGTGCTGAGCACCGCGTTGCTGAAAAGCAGTCCGGCAAGTCCGAGATTGACTATGAAGAAATACTTGTTTCTCTTTACGAAGGCCCTGATATCTATCCTTTCGGCATTCGCTCTTTTCCGGGCTGCCTCCGCCGTGCCCTGCGTTCCGTCTGACGCTTCAGCTTCTGCCTGTCTCACGATCCTGTTGAAGCTGCGCTTTGTCAGCAAAAGAAGCGCTATCAGAAGCAGGCAGGCCGCCTCTATGCACACAGGCATCATCATCGCGCCCTTCTTCTCGACAAGCGTACCAAGGACAGCCACTATCAGGGAATACCCCAGTGACCCGCCGGCACGTCCGATGCCGAAGCTGACATTGACTCCGCTCTCGCTCAGCCTGAACGCGAGCGTGTTCAGAAGAGGCTGAAGCAAGGCATGGATCGCAAGCACCGCCATTATCACGAATGCCAGCATGAACGTTCCTCCCTTGAAGAAGAAGTAGCCGGCGCCGGTCATCATCATGGCGAGAGTGGACCACGCTACTGTGTCGATCAACGTTACGCCCTTTGCCTTGTCCATATGGTCGGCGATGAAAGGCTGCAGACCCATGGCCGCTATATTCGCGGCAGCCAGAGTCATCCCTATCTGCAGGTTGCTGTAACCTTTCGCGAGCATAAAAACCGAGGCAAAACTGCCTGCGATCGCGTAGATCATCCAGTATGCCCCGAAAGCTGCCGCGTATTCAGAATTAAGTTTCAGTTTGTTCAAATCCTTATCTTTTAAAATTCGTCCGGCGAGAACTCCAGCAGGCAGTCGTATGCTTCCTGCCCGAAGAGTTCGATATAGTCGGCGACCGCCCTGCCTATGATTCCCTCAGACTCTCCCGGGAAAGCCTTGCAGATCGCGTCGGCTACCGTGCAGTAGATGTGAGCGGTGTGGAAGCTGAAGTCCCTCATCGCCGAAGTCCCAAGCTCGGCCTTTTTGTCTGCAACCAGCCTGAGCTCCTCCGCGGAAAGCGGCTTGCCCCAGTCGAAATCGCAGCGCTCGCCTCCCCAGCTCATCGAAGTGCTTATAGGCGTGCAGACCGCCCCGCAGCCGAAGCCGTCGTAGACGGCCGCGTCTACATTGACGCAGTACTCGCGTCCGTACTCGAGGATATCGTACTTCTTCCATGCCTCGCACCAGGCGCACTTGGCGATATATGTCTGATAAGTCGGCTCGCTTCTGAGCATGCCGAACTCCATCTGGCCGGCGTAGTCCGGTTTCCACTCGCCGTACGCCTGATTGGTCCAGAGGTCGACAGGATCGCCGGCCTTCCTTGCGCGCTCCGCCATTCTGGCTCCGCGCTCCCTGCCGTACTGTATCATGCCGGCCTGTATAGCCGCTCTTCCTTCCTCGCCTTTGGCTTCAATCGCCGCGCGGCTGAGAAATGCAAACATCATAGCCTGATTTTCGATCTTAAGATCTGCCATCCTTAATTCTCCTTTTCAAGTTCACTCAGATATTCGAGTATAGCGTGCGCGGCCACGTTGCCTTCGCCTACCGCCTTCGCTATCTGATACGGCCTGCCCGTGCAGTCGCCCGCAGCGAAGCATCCTTTATAATTCGTCTCCTGACTGCGACCCGTCTTTATGTGCGCGCCGTCAGTCTCAAGACCCGGGAACAGCGTCGACGGCGCGATGGCAGGCCTCAGTATGAAGACCCCGTCCACGGCCAGCGTTGTTCCGTCAAAGAGTTCGGCAGTATCGCACTTGAACGCGCCGCTCAGCTTTTTGAGAGGCGACGCCAGCACTTCGGATGTCTCCGCGGCCGGCTCATAGCCGAAGTTCGTATAGATGTATACCTTGCCACAGATCTCTTCGAGGTATTTGATGTCGTGCGCCATGCGCTCGTCCGTGCAGTAGACCGCGACCGTCTTGTCCTTGTAAAGGAATCCGTCGCAGGTCGCGCAGTAACTGACGCCGCGGCCCAGCATTTCGGCTTCACCTTCCATGCCCTTCGCGGTGGCCGTGCCGGTCGCGAGCAGCAGAGCGCGCGCCTCATACATCTCATTGTCCGCGAGCACCATGAACTTATCGCCCATGTCGGCGATGTTCGTCACGCGCGCTTCCTTCGGCTCAAGGCCCATCTCTTTGGCCTGGGCCGCGAAGGCGGCATTGAGGTCAACGCCGGATACCATCGGCACTCCCGGATAGTTGGCTATCTTCTCGGACTTGCCCACCTTGTCGGAAAGCTCAGCCGAGCCGAACCATATGATCTCCTTGTTATGCAGCTTCAGCGTCAGCGCCGCGGCCAGTCCCGCAGGCCCGGTGCCTATGATCGCAACATCATAAACCATGTTTTCCCCCTTGTTATATAAATGAAGTCCCGGAACGTCCGGGCGGAAAGGTGCTCCGCGAAGATGTTCTGAGACTTCCGCCTGACTTATTTATTCAGCTCTATCTGCCTGCGCAGCCAGCTGATCCACGCGTCGAATCCCTCGCCGGTCTTAGCCGAGACGAAGAAGATCTCCGAAAGCGGATTCAGGCTGTGCACTCTCTCCACGAACGCGTCATCATCGAACGCGAAGAACTTGCGCGTGTCGTTCTTGTTGACAAGGACCGCCTGCGTGACCGTGAACATCAGAGGGTATTTGAGCGGCTTGTCGTCGCCTTCAGGCACCGAGAGTATCTCGATGTTGATGTTGGCGCCCGTGTCCTGCTCGGCAGTGCATACCAGATTGCCCACGTTCTCGAGGAATATGAGGTCGAGGTCCTTTGTGTCGAACTCCTTCAGGGCAGCCTGTGTCATCGCCGCGTCCATGCAGCACTCGCCGCCCGTGTGGATCTGCATCGAGCGCACGCCTGCGGCAGCCATCTTGTCGGCATCCACGGTCGCCTCGATATCGGCCTCCATTACGCCGATGTTGTACTCGCCGCTGAGCGCTTCGATGGTGCGAAGCAGCGTGGTTGTCTTTCCGGCGCCCGGAGAAGCCATCACGTTCACCATTACGGTGCCGTTGGCCTTGTTCTGCGCCCTCACCTCGGCCGCGATGCGGTCGTTCTCTTCAAAGATGCCTACATTTACATCTATCACTTTTACTTTCTTTTCACTCATTGTTCTGTCCGTCCTGTTTTAAAATGCTGATTCGAAATCCAGGATCTCTCTCGCGCGCTCGCCTATCCAGCCGGCCAGTTCGGCGATCCCGATGCCTGTCGCCGCGGATACCATGAATACCGGCGCGTCCGGGCAGCGCTCAGCGACATAAGTCTTGAACGTTTCCGGGTTGAAGTCGAAAGCCTCCATGGCGTCGATCTTGTTGACCGCGACCACGTCAGCCTTGCTGAACATCAGCGGGTACTTGAGCGGCTTGTCGTCGCCTTCAGGTATCGAGAGGATGACCAGGTTGATCTGGGCTCCCGTGTCGAACTCCGCCGGGCAGACGAGGTTGCCGACGTTCTCGAGGATCACGATGTCGAGGTCCTTCGAGCCGATCTCAGCCAGCGCCTGACGGCTCATGTCCGCGTCCAGATGGCACATACCGCCCGTGTGGAGCTGCACCGCCGGGATGCCCGCCTCGAGCATGGTCCTTGTGTCCACATCGCCGTCGATGTCCGCCTCAAGGACTCCGACCCTGAAGCTCAGCCTCAGCTCTTCGACAAGCCTAAGGATAGTTGAGGTCTTGCCGGAACCCGGCGAACTCATCACGTTGATGTATACCGTCTTTTCAGCCGCGAGTTCTTCGCGCAGCTTTTCCGCATCCGCGTCATTGTCCGCGAGTATGCTTTCTTTAAGATCAAGTATTCTTACTTCTTCCATCTATCTGTTGTACCTTTCCTGTATATAGTCTGCGGGCCTCCGGCTGCCCGTCTGTATCTTTTTTACTCATTCGGCATATTATATGGTATAATTTCCGCGTTGTAAACTAAATTATAAAGCCTTGCGGCAATTATTGCACGCTCAGAGCCGGGCATGACAGCCGCATACGGACAGAGAGACATGAGCAGAAGATTCACAGATTCAGAATACAGAAACATCAAGAGGCGCGAGCGCGAGGTCATCGGCCAGATGCTCGAGGAACTTAAAAAATCTAAGGACAAACGCTACCTCTTCAAGGAAAAGCACGTGGTCACCGATCTCAAGGACATGCTGAACTACAGCGCCGAAGAGCATCCGGAACTGCCGCTCTTCATGCAGAAGTACAAGCCGAACCAGCCTTTCAGGGAGATCAGCTTCAGGCAGGCGCGCGAGGACGTCAACGCGCTCGGCACTGCCCTTCTTGACCTCGGACTCGAAGACAGGCACATCGGCCTCATCGGACGCAACTCCTCTGAGTGGGGCGAATCCTACCTCGCCATAGTCGGCGGCGTGGGAGTCGTGGTCCCGCTGGACAGGGAGCTCAACGAGAACGAGCTTAAGCAGCTTACCGTCAAGGGTGAGATCGAGGCGGTCATCACCGTCAATAACAAGTACTACGAGATCTTCAAGAACATCAAGGCCGGCGGCGGCACTATGCTGCGCTACGTCATCAACGCCGACATGGACGATGACGAGGATGCCGAGGCGGGACTCATCTCGTGGAAGAAGCTCCGCGAAAAAGGCCGCCACATGGTATGGGACGGAGACCGCCGCTACATAGACGCGCAGGTCGTCAACACGGACCTCGCTTCCATCATCTTCACGTCAGGCACGACAGGCGTATCCAAGGGAGTCATGCTCTCGCACCGCAACCTCATGCTCGACACGATGCTGGTGCAGTCGATGTTTGAAGCGCGTCCAAAGGACATCTGCTTTTCGGTGCTGCCGATGCATCACTGCTACGAGTGCACGGCGACATTCCTCAGCTGTGTTTACAGCGGAGCGACCGTCGCTTTCAGCCGCGGACTCAAGTACATCCGCAAGGACATACTCGAAGTCAGACCGACTATCATGCTGGCCGTGCCTGCCATAATCGAGAATTTCCACAATAAGATCAGGCGCAACGTCGCTGACAAGCTGTCGGAAAAGCAGATGAAGGCGTTCGAGATCATGGACCGTGAGGCGAGCCGCTTCAAGGTGAAGCTGCCTAAGAAGGTCACGAAGGACATCGAGGCGGTGTTCGGCGGAAGGATGCATACGCTCATCTCGGGCGGAGCTCCGATCGACGGAGCCATACTCGACTCGTTCTGCAACATCGGATTCAACGCGATACAGGGCTACGGGCTTTCGGAGTGCTCGCCTATCGTGGCGCTCAATCCGGCAAAGCGCAAATTCATGAAGAACGCTTCGGCCGGTCACCTGATGCCTTTCACCGAGTGCAAGATACTCGACGCGGACAGCAACGGGATCGGTGAGATCTGCTTCCGCGGGCCTCAGATCATGATGGGCTACTACAAAGATCCGGAGAACACCAAGGCCGTGATCGATGAAGAGGGCTGGTTCCATACCGGCGACGTCGGATACCTCGACCGCGACAACTACGTGTTCATCACGGGGCGCAAGAAGAACGTCATCATCGCCAGCAACGGCAAGAACGTCTTCCCGGAGGAACTCGAAAGCTACCTTCTGGCGCTTCCTATCGTCGAAGAGTGCATGGTATGGGGCGGCGAGCTCGATCCGAACTCCCCGTTCAACGGCATCCACGCTACAGTCAGGCTCAACAAGGAAGAGCTTGAGCGCAAGCTCGGGGCGGACTACACGGCTGAGCAGGCTGAGGCCCTCATCGACGCCGAGGTCGACAAGATCAACGACAGCATGCCGAGATTCAAGCGGATCGCGCATGTCATAGTGCGCGAGCGCGAATTCGACAAGACCACGTCGATGAAGATAAGACGCTTCGTAGAAGACAACAAGCGCGCGTAGCAAAGCAGAGCATAATAAAGCGGACGGCTTCAGAGCCGTCCGCCTTTTGATTTCAGATGATACGTGATCTGCAGACCTGATCTACAGAGCCGCCGTGATGATGGACATCCTGTAAACTTCCTCCGCGTCGCAGCCTCTTGAGAGGTCGTTGATCGGCGCGTTCAGTCCGAGCAGGATCGGTCCGTAAGCAGCATAGCCGCCGAGTCTCTGAGCGATCTTGTAGCCGATGTTGCCTGCCTCGATGATAGGGAATACGAATGTGTTCGCGTAGCCTGCTACCGGGGAACCCGGGAATTTCAGCTGGCCGACTGTAGGTGATACCGCCGCGTCGAACTGCATCTCGCCGTCGATGGCCATGTCAGGGTTGAGCTCCTTGGCGATCTTTGTTGCCTCTGCCGAAAGAGCAACAGTATTGCCCTTGCCGGATCCCTTTGTGGAGAAGCTGAGCATCGCTACCTTAGGGTCGATTCCGAAAGTCCTTGCGCACTTCTCGATCTCTACCGCTACCTCAGCAAGCTTCTGAGCGCCTGTGAATGTAACGTTGCCCTCTTTGTCCTTGCTGTCCTCGTAGCCGAGGTTCACAGCGCAGTCGCCCATGGCGATGGTCCTGAGGTTCTCGTCTCCGCCTTCTCTTGTGAGGATGAAGCAGGAGCTTACCAGGTGAGCGCCCGGTTTTGTCTTAACGAGCTGAAGAGCCGGACGGATGGTGTCGGCTGTGGAGTATGTCGCTCCGCCGAGCAGGCAGTCTGCCTTGCCCATCTTTACGAGCATGGTGCCGAAGTAGTTGCCCTTCTTCAGCGCCGCGGCGCACTCTTCCTCAGTCATTTTGCCCTTTCTGAGCTCTACCATCTTAGCGACCATCTCATCCATTCCCTCGTACTTCTCAGGGTCGATGATCTCAGCCTTGCTGATGTCGAAGCCTTTCTCCTCAGCGGCCTTCTTTACTTCCTCAACGTTTCCGACGAGAACTACGTTCATGAGTCCCTCGGCGAGAAGTCTCGCGGCGGCCTCCTGGATACGGGCGTCCGATCCTTCTGTGAAGACGATGGTCTTAGGCTCAGCTTTAACTTTTTCGATCAGTTTATCAAACATATCCTGTCTCCTTTAGATATTCAGTGATGACTGTATTTCGAGACGCGGGCCTCGCGGCCGCGCACCTTCTCAACGTTATAATTATACCGCTTACGGCGGCCTTCCGTAAAGTAAAAAGCGACGGCAATACGCGCATGTACCGCCATCGCTCTATTTTATAGTTGATTGATCTCTTTTATCGCCTGCAGCAGCACCGGGAACTCCTCCATGCGCGGCAGCCTTATACGGGCAGATGTCGAGTCGAGGCCCTTGAAGTCATAGCCGTCGATCACGAGCACCTTTCGTTTGAGAAACTCGTCGTGCAGATTTATGTCCTTGCTGTCGTGATAGAGAAGCAGGAGCGAATTGGTGTCGAGGGTCTCCGCCATGTGCAGGTGTCCGGACGCGGCGCCGTGGATCTTCACATCCTCATATTCCGCGTCGGCATGCTTCTTGAGCTTCTTGACCGTGCTCGGGGTGAGAACCTCCCTTATCTGCGCCTTCATCTCGACAAAGTCCGCCTTGCTCTTCTCGACGAATTCTCTGTGCCTGAGAGCCTCGGCTCCGACTTCTCTCGCGAGCTCGCTCACCATGTACGGATTGACCATCTTCTTCATGTATCCGATGAGCTCCTTGTGAGCGATGATGTAGCCGATGCGCAGTCCCGCAAGGCCGTAGCCCTTCGAAAGCGTGCGTACCACCGCCAGATTCGGATACTCCGCGAAGAGCTGCACCGCCGAGTTCTCCTTCGGCATGAAGTCGCCGTAGGCCTCGTCGATGATGACCGTGATGTCCTTCCTGAGGGCGCCCTTAACGATCCTTTCGATGTCTTCGATGTCGATGCACTGGCCGGTCGGGTTGTTCGGGTTGTCTATGTAAATGAAGTTATAGGACTTGGCCGGCAGCGACGCGTACGCGAAAGTGTCGGCGATGTAATGCATCGACATGAACTCGGAAGCGTCGAACCTGTAGTTGTACTTTTGCTTGAGCTGGTAAGGCGCGTAGTCTATGCCTATCATCTCGGCGTGCATGTAGTAATCGGTGAACTGAGGCGAGACGCCAAGCACGACCGAGTTGTGCGTGTCAAAGATATTATTGATGATGTACAGCGCGTTGATGCTGCCGTCAGTCAGCAGGATGTTGTGGCGCTCCACGTCGATCTGCTCTTCCCAGAACTCCCGGATGGCGTCGTACAGCGCGTCGCTGTGCGGATACGGCCCCATCCTCGCGGGGTCGAAGTTTCTCATGACTTCCGCGCACTCCGGCGGGAAGCCATATGGGTTGCATCCCTCGCTGCAGTCGATGCCGCCCTCGGGCAGTTCGATATGGTCCATCGCGTAACTGATCTTCTCGTGCTCGAGCAGTTCTTTTCTGATCTTCATGGCGGCCTGCTGTCCTTTCGATGCCAAGAGTAAAAGCGCTTGCGTGTCCTCCCGGGTCCGGGGAAGATACATTCCTATTTTAATATTTTTGTTGTTTGAAAAACACCCGAATGCGATAAATATTGCCAATTTAAAAGCGCGTAAAGTATAATTTCTACGAAAACTATGATCTGCCGCCGGACGGACGGCGGACAGCGGCTCCTTAGAAACGGAGAATTGAAAATGGAAGACAAAAAAACTGTGATTCTGGGGGTCTCCGGAGGGATCTCCGCATATAAAACGGTGTATGTCGCGAGCGGGCTCAAGAAGCTGGGCTACGACGTGCATGTCATCATGACGGAGAACGCGGCAAAATTCGTTACGCCGCTGACCTTCGCGACGATGAGCGGCAACAAGGTGGTCACGGACGTGTTCGATCCGGCAAACGATACGCCTACCGAACATATTGAGCTGGGGCAGTCAGCCGATCTGGTCCTCATAGCTCCGGCGACCGCCGATATCATAGCCAAGCTGGCTCACGGGATAGCGGACGACATGCTGACCACTACGATGCTGGCCCGCACCTGCCCTGTTCTTATTTCGCCGGCGATGAATACTAATATGTTTGAGAACCCGGCCACTCAGGAGAATCTTGAGATACTGCGCCGGCGCGGATACGAGATCATCGAACCGGCCACGGGCATGCTGGCCTGCGGTGTCGAGGGCAAGGGCAAGATGCCCGAGCCCGATGTGCTCATCGGCTACGTTGAGCAGTGGATCTCGAAGGATAAGGATATGAAAGGGCTCAACGTGCTCGTCACCGCAGGCCCTACTGAAGAGGCCGTGGATCCGGTTCGTTTCATTACGAACCATTCGAGCGGCAAGATGGGCTACGCGATCGCGAGAATGGCCGCGAGGCGCGGCGCGAACGTGACGCTGGTGTCCGGCAGGACAGCGCTTCCGCGCGAGCCTTTCGTAGAGACCGTGGACATCCTGAGCGCGGAAGATATGTTCCATGCCGTCACGGAGCGCGCGCCGGAAATGGATATAATCATAAAGGCGGCTGCGGTCGCCGACTTCACTCCGGCTGACCCGGCATCGGAAAAGATCAAAAAGGCCGATCTGGTCGCGGACGACGCTGAAGGCTACGGCGGCATGTCCATAGGCCTCTCTCCGACGCGGGACATCCTCGCCTACCTCGGCGAGCACAGGACAGAGGGCCAGTTCCTCTGCGGCTTCGCCATGGAGACCCAGGATCTTCTAAGGAACGCGGCGGAAAAGCTGGTCAAGAAGAACGTCGACATGATCTGCGCCAACAGCCTCAAGACCAGAGGCGCGGGGTTCGCCGGCGATACGAACGTGGTGACCATACTGACCAAGGGCGGCATGAAGCAGCTGCCTCTCATGAGCAAGCTCGAAACTGCCGACGCGATCCTTGACGAGATCATGGCAAGAAGATAGCCCTTAAGAGGACTTTTTTGAGAAATGATGCATAGAGAGGCCATTTATCGCGATCCATGCATCATTTTGCCCTATCGGATAAACGGAATTGAAAAATTGCTTGACAATAACCTCGTATATATGGGTTATCGTCAAGCAATCTTTGTCTTAAAAGCTATTTACTGAGTTGTCGCTCAGTAAAATGATGCATGAGCAGGGAAAAACAGCTGCAAATGTATCATTTTACGAAAAACTCCTTTTTACTATTTTCCTGAAAGCAGCTTGTCGATGGATGCGGCGGCAAGTTTGCCGGCGCCCATCGCACTGATGACTGTAGCCGCGCCCGTGACCGCGTCGCCGCCGGCAAACACGGCCTCACGGCTTGTCAGTCCCTCTTCGTCGACTACGAAACCGCCTTTGCGGTTGACTTCGAGTCCCTTCGTCGTGTTCTTGATCAGAGGGTTCGGTCTGGTGCCGAGCGCCATGATGACAGCGTCCACTTCAAGTTCGAATTCGCTGCCCTCGATAGGGACAGGCCTCCTTCTGCCGGAAGCGTCAGGCTCGCCCAGTTCCATCTTTATGCAGCGCATGCCCCTTACGAATCCGTTCTTAGGATCCCTCGGATCATCAGGATTGTTGTATCCGAGTATCTCAACAGGGTTGTTCAGCAGCCTGAAGTCGATGCCTTCTTCTATGGCATGCTCGACTTCCTCTGCTCTTGCAGGGAGCTCCTCCATCGATCTTCTGTAAACGATGTATACATGTTCCGCTCCGAGTCTCAGGGCTGTACGCGCGGCATCCATAGCGACGTTTCCGCCGCCTACTACCGCGACCTTGCCGCCCTTCATGATAGGAGTCTTAGGCTCATCGAGGTATGCCTTCATGAGGTTGGATCTTGTCAGATACTCGTTCGCGGAGAACACTCCCTTGAGCGATTCGCCCGGGATGTTCATGAACATCGGAAGCCCCGCGCCGGAGCCGATGAATACCGCCTCGAATCCCATCTCGTCAAAGAGCTCGTCTACAGTCAGCGTCTTTCCGATGATGACGTTGGTCTCGATGTCCACGCCGAGATCCTTCAAACCCTCTACTTCACGGGCTACGATCGCCTTCGGAAGCCTGAATTCAGGGATGCCGTATACAAGTACTCCGCCTGCCGTGTGCAGCGCCTCGAATACCGTTACCTTGTAACCTTTCTTCGCGAGGTCGCCCGCGCATGTCAGCCCTGCAGGGCCCGAGCCTACGACCGCCACCTTGTGGCCGTTGCTCTCAGGCGCGACCGCCTTCTCTGTCGCGTGCTCATTGTGCCAGTCAGCCACGAATCTCTCGATGCGGCCGATGCCTACAGGCTCGAACTTGATGCCCATGGTGCACTTAGCCTCGCACTGAGTCTCCTGCGGACAGACGCGTCCGCATACTGCCGGAAGCGTCGATGTCGCGTTGATTATCTGATAAGCGCCTTCCCAGTCGCCTTCCTTTGCCTTCATGATGAAGTCAGGGATATTTACGTTCACAGGGCAGCCCGCCACACATGGTTTGTTCTTGCAGTTGAGACATCTCTGCGCCTCCGCGATCGCTATCTCTTCCGTATATCCGAGTGCTACTTCGCTGAAATTATGCGCGCGGACCTGAGGGTCCTGTGCCGGCATTTCATGTTTCTTTGGATCAAGTGCCATCGTTGTTCCCCCTTTCCTACACGTTCTCCGCCTGTTTGAGCAGGTTGCATGTCGCTTCGTGCGCATGCCTCTCATAGTCGAAATACATGCGGCCTCTCGAGATCGCCTCGTCAAAGTCGACTTCATATCCGTTGAAGTCAGGTCCGTCTACACAGGCGAACTTCATGACCGGCCCCTCCGGCGTGTTGAGCGTCAGTCTGCAGCCGCCGCACATGCCTGTCCCGTCGATCATGATCGGGCTCATCGATACTGTGATCGGCGCATCGTACTTCTTTGCGGTCAGTGTGACGAACTTCATCATGATCAGCGGTCCGATCGTGATGATCATGTCGAACTTCTCGCCCGCCGCCAGCATCTCATCAAGCGGAATGGTGACGTTGCCGTGTCTGCCGTAGCTGCCGTCATCCGTCATCACATACAGCTTGTCCGAGCACTCTGTGAACTCCTCTTCAAGGATCACGAGATCTTCGCTTCTGAAACCGATGATGCTCGTCACCTCTGCTCCGATGCGGTGGAACTCCTGTGCCACAGGCATCGCGATAGCGCAGCCTACGCCGCCGCCTACGATGCACACCTTCTTTATTCCCTCAGTCTCTGTAGGATTGCCGAGCGGACCTACGAAGTCCTGCAGATACTCGCCTTCCATCTTGTGGTTCAGCAGTTCCGTTGTTGCTCCTACAACCTGGAAGATGATCTTTACTGTCCCCTCTTCAGGGTCGACCCCCGCTACTGTCAGCGGGATGCGCTCGCCCTCTTCGTTGACACGCAGGATGATGAACTGTCCCGGTTTCGCCTTGCGCGCTACCAGGGGAGCTTCGATCTCCAGCTGCGTGACTGTCGGTCTGAGAGCCTTCCTTCTAACTATCTTATACATTCTTTGATCTCCTCTTACGCCGGTACGGAATTGCAGTTTGCATTCAAATCTTATCACGGCAAAAGCGGTATGGACAATATATATTGTTCACCCTTATGAAGGAAAACGGAGCGCCGCACCGGCGCTCCATTCCATTCAGCTCATTCGGTTTTATTCTGCTTCGAAATTGTCCTTGCCTACTCCGCAAAGAGGGCAGACCCAATCTTCAGGAACATCTTCCCATGCAGTGCCCGGCGCAACACCGTTGTCCGGATCGCCTACTTCAGGGTCATAAACATAGCCGCAGATTCCGCATACATACTTTTCCATTTCGTTCCTCCTGTTTATACAAGATTAGTGCTTTCCTACAATGTCGATTCTACAATCATACAGGTATTAAATCAATACGAATCGGGTCCTAAAGTCCTGCGCTTTATGATAAGTATTACTGTTCATAAACATCACAATCTATAGTTTTACTTTTGTATAAAACGGCTCTATAATACAGACAAGAAGAGAGGGAAGCGCCGGACGGCGAAATCGAAGACACCGATCTTCAGAAACAGGCCGACGGGCGTATGGATATAAAGGAGGTACATCATGAACATTCTCGTAACTACAGTAGTCGCTTGCATGCTGGCTTATGTTTTCGCATTTGAATTCATAGAGATCAAATAGCAGCAACCGTGTCATCATAACATCCTATAAAATAATGACATAACGAAAAGACCCCGGCATGTGATGCGGGGTCCTTTCGTTATCTCTCTTTTATGAATTTGACCGCGTAGTCGTAAAACTTTTTTGCCGCGGATGTCATATGCTCTTTCGACGTGTACGCGATGCCGAATTCCACCTTCTGCGGCGGATCAAGCGGCAGTTTTACGAGGTGCTCGTTCCAGTACTGAGCCGAGAGCTCGTTGGCAAAGGTCACGCCGAGTCCCATGCGCACCATGGCGAGAGTCGCCGGCGTGTCGTATGTAGTGTATTTCACATTAGGCGTGACTTTATATTTGCGGAAGATGTTCTGTATCTCTATGTCCTTGCCCCAGGACGTCATGATGAAGTCGTCTTTTTCGCAGTCGGCTATCGGATATGACTTAGCGTTCGCCAGCGGATGGTCCTCCGGCAGCACAGCGATTATCTGCTCCTGAGCGAGCGGGGTCCACTCGTAGTCCATGGGCTCGGCATAGGCCATGAAACCCATGTCTGCTATGTGGTCGTCCAGGTGACTGAAGATCTCTTCGCGGATGCCTTCCATGATGCTGAACTGCACGTCCGGGTAGTCGCGCTGGAATGTACGGACTATCTCGGGGAGCCATGTCGTGGCCACGCTCGGGTAAGCGGCTATCGTTAGGTTGCCGATCGATACGCCCTGCATCTCAGAGGCAAGCTCGTACATCTCCTTCTCGCGGGCGAGGTACGAGCGGACTATAGGCGCGAGTCTGGCTCCTTCAGAGGTCATGGTGACTCCCTTCTTGGAGCGGACAAGGAGCGTGAGTCCGAGTTCCTTTTCAAGCGCCGCGACAAGCTGGCTCACGGCAGACGGTGTGTAGCCGAGAGCGTCCGCGGCAGCCCTGAAGCTTCCGCGTTCTACTGATTCTATAAATGCCTTGCAGCGCGCGCTTTCCACCTGTGCTTTCTCCCGTCTTTACTCTCCCTTTACGGCATGGAGGAGCTCCGAGATGATCACCGTCGCGTCCCTGAGCGCGTCCGAAGCGCGCATATCCATTATGTGCGCCGTATATGGATCGGCTTTTTTGATCGCCGGCAGGTTTGCCTCGACGTTCAGCTTTGCCGACCTGAGGCCCGCGTAGAGGCAGTGGGCCGCGACCAGTATGTCGCTTTCAACGTTTTTGTTTGAGCGCCCTCTCAGGGTCGACGCCAGGCGCAGTCCCGCAAGTGAATCCTCCATCACCATGAGAGGAGCCTCCGCGGCTGTCACCGAAGCCGAGGCGATCTCGGCGGAACGCTTTTCTTTATCTGTTTTTGGAAGAGCGTAAGCCGCAGCCACCTTGCCGAAAGCTTCGGCGTCGTTGTCTATTCCGTCCGTAAGGCTCGCGAGCAGGACTTCCGCTTCGCCGAGTATGTCCTTATTGAGTTCCTCGAACTCCTCGTATCCGGGCTTGCCTATAGTAAGATTCGCGACCATCATGATAAGGGCGGCTCCCTGCGCTGAGGTCAGCGCAGCGGCGGCGCCGCCGCCGGGGGTCGGGTCCCCCGACCCGAGTCGCTTCAGGAAATCCCCCAGATCCATGTCTTTAAACGATCTGCTCATAGTATTTTCTCTTTCTGTTTATTCCTGAGTTATATCTTTGTCTTCCGCCGGGAATTCGATGACCGGCGTCTCCTTCGGCGCCTGTACCGGCACCGGCATCTCGCCCCTTGACTCCCTGCTTTCCAGCAGTTCTCCGAGACGGTCATGCTTCCAGGCGAACAGTATTATCAGCACGCCGAGCAGCAGGTCCATGAACAGAGCAGGGATCGCTCCCTCTACGCCGAACTCATAGCTGTAGCACCAGTTGCTGACGGCGTTCATCGCGTCCATGTGGAATATCGACGCCTCCGAGACCAGTCCGCTGTTAGGCAGGCCGAAGATGAAGTTCTGCGTGAAGTTCCACATCGTATGGATGCCGAAGCAGGTCCATATGCTGCCGGAATACCAGCGCAGCAGCGAGAACGACAGTCCGCAGATTATGAGGTCCGCCATCGCGAGCCATGTGATTCCGTCGTTGAAGCTGTGGAGGGCCCCGAACACGACGCCGTTCACGACTATCGCCACCCAGAGCGGATAGTGCACGTTGATCCTCTCGTACATGAAGGTCCTGCACCAAAGTTCTTCAGACGCGCTCTGGAAGAACACGCATATGAAGGCCCATATCATGAGCGGTATCTGCCCCGCGGAGAAATCGAAGTAGAGCTTGATGTCTCCGTGCAGCAGAGCGCAGACTATGCAGAAAAAGTTCATCAGGAATCCCAGCAGGATGCCCGTGCCGAGCTTGCCCAGACTCTTCCTCTCGCGCGTCGGCTTTATTATGTCGAGCATGAAGCGGTTCTTCTTTACGATGGCGCACATCAGCACGAAGAACAGACACGACGCGATCAGCGGCGCGTAATAGCTATTTACGAATACCAGCCCGTTCGAAGGGTTTTTGAACACCCTGTCAATGAGGGCCCCAAACGGAAGCATGAAAATTTCTCCGAGCAGTATGTACCAGCCGAAGAACGCCAGACATATCCAGATTATGCGGTTTGTGATACTTGTCTTTTTTAGCATCGTCATTCCTTTCCCTGTTAGTTATTTGAAGTATTTCACTGCGCTCTCGAACATGTCGAAGAGATGATTTCCCGGAACGTTCCTGTATAGTCCGCTGCCCGTTCTTTCCACATGTCCGATCCTGCCGATGACCCTGCCGTCAGGCGAGGTGATGCCCTCGACCGCCATCATGGATCCCGGCGGGTTGAAGCGGATGTCCGCCGTCGCGTTGCCCTTCTGGTCCACATACTGCGTCGCGATCTGTCCGACTGCTCCCAGATGCCTTATGACCTCTTCAGGGGCGACGAATCTGCCTTCGGCGCATGACAGAGGTATCGAATAGACATCGCCTACCTTGTTGTATCTCAGCCACGGTGACTTGTTGGACGCGATCCTCACGCGCACCATCCCGGACTGGCTGCGTCCTATCGTATTCAGGGCCAGCGCAGGAGTCTCCTCATCTATGTCCGTTATCTTTCCGTACGGCACCAGCCCCAGTTTGATCAGCGCCTGGAATCCGTCGCAGATGCCGCAGATGAGTCCGTCCTTCCTCTCGAGGAGCTCCGTCGTGACCTCCGTCACCTCAGGATTCCTGAAGAAAGCCGTGATGAACTTGGCCGACGCGCCCGGCTCGCCGCATCCCGAAAAGCCTCCCGGGATGATAAGGGCCTGCGCCCCTCTCATCGCCGACGCGAACGCTTCGACCGAACGCCTTATATCGTCGGCGCTGCGGTCTTTTATTATCATTATCTCAGGAGACCCTCCTGCTTCGCGCACGGCGCGCGCGGTATCAGCTTCGCAGTTGGTGCCCGAAAAAACAGGTATGAGTATCTTAGGCTCCGCGCGCTTGAATACCGGCGTATGCCAGCTGCGCGCCCTGTATTCGATGTTGCTTACAGGGCCTCCCCTGCTGCCCGTCACCGCCGGGTACACTCCCTCGAGTCTTCCCTCATAGAGTGTCAGGAGCTCGGCGAGACTGACTCTTTCGGCTCCGTATGTTATGGAGCGCTCTTTCATGGTGCGCCCCAGGAAAAGCACGTCCATGTCCCTGGAGGTCATTTCCGTCTCTTCCGTGATCTCAAGTATGATGCTTCCGTATGAGTAGCCAAAGATGTCCTCGAGGTCCATGGCCTCGAAGCTGAAGCCTATGCCGTTGCCGTAGCACATCTTCATCACCGCTTCGGCAACTCCTCCTATGCCCGGCGCGTACGCTGACACGGCCGCTCCCGAAGCAAGGAGTTCCGCGGCCCTGTCCCAGACTTTTTTGAGAGAGTCAGGCGAAGGAAGTCCTTTTCCCGGACCGCTGTCGTCTTTTTCCGCGTGCGGTCTGAGCATAACGACCCTGTCGCCGGCGTTTTTGAATTCAGGCGAAACTATGCTGCCAGTCTTTGCCATGGTGACTGCGAACGAGATGAATGCCGGAGGAGCATCGAGTTCCCCGTATGTCCCGTCCATCGCTCCCGCGAATCCGGCCGCGCCTGTGCCGAGATCCATCTGTGCCCTGAACGCTCCGAGCATGGCGGCCAGCGGCTTTCCCCATCTTGTCTCATCGTCTCCCGGAGTCCCGAAACGGCTCCGGAGCGAGAGGTATACATCGCTGAACGACGCTCCCGAAGCGATAAGGCCGGCCACCGACTCCACGACCGCCAGATACGCGCCGTGATAAGGCGACGCTTTTGTGATAAAAGGATTGTATCCCCATGCCATCACCGTGCAGTCGTCCGTATCCCCTTTGCCCGCAGGTATCTTGTTGACCATCGCCTGCGCCGGAGTAAGCTGGTTTGCGCCTCCAAGCGGCAGCAGCACGGTGCCCGACCCGGCCGTCGGGTCAAAGCGCCCGGAAAGGCCTCTGCGGGAGCAGGTGTTGAGGCCGGAAGCGACGCTGCGCATCCCGGTCATGAAGCTCCTGTCGCTTTCGTACAGGCTCGTCGATCTCCAGTTTCCGGGTATCCCCGGCGTTATGTCTATATGTCTTGTGTCTTTTTCAGGGACCGAGGCTGTTTCGGCGCCTTCCTCAGCGACGCCGTCGTTCTCCTCTTCCTCCGCGACTTTCACGCATTCGATATCCTCTCCGGCCGCGAGCAGTCGGAAGAGTTTCTCATTCTCCGCGTGTATGAAGCAGGCTATGCCTTCATATCCGTACTCAGCCGCGTCGCAGCATTTGTTGATCATGCGGATCGCGACGCCGTCGGTCAGAAGCCTCTTCATCTTATGATGGTCCGCCGCGCTCTTCTCGTGTAGTATCATCACGATATCGCCCGGCTCGACCGTCTCTTTCCTTATATTCACCGACGGAGCGGCTGCCAGAACAGCATAGGCCTCCATCCTCTTCGACGCGAAGTCCGGATGATATATCTCGCTTACCATGCCCATGGAAAGTCCCGCGAGCCCCGCGAAGAAAGAACTTCCCTCAGCCGTGCCGACTGCAAGTTTTCTCTGCGGAAGCCTTCCCGGCATAGTGTCCGCGATATGCTGCAGAGGGTCGGCCGCGCCTGTGATCCTCATCGCCGCGTATGGATATGTCCTCTCTGAAAGAGGTTCTCTCACGCAGCCCGCGAGGCATGACGCGGCGCCGGCTTCCGGCTCTGACTCAGTCAGGCCGCTGTCCATTCCGGTACCGATATAAAGCAGCCACGGCTCATTCTCGCCGTCTACTTCAACGTTTATCATGAGAGAGCATCTGCCGTTCTCTCCCGGCGCGCTCAGCTTGTCGAGCCTGCCTTCTCTCTTGAGATACCTGACGGCGATCCCCGCGATATCGTTGAGCGTGACCGGCGTATTGCGGCCGAGACTCTTCCTGACCGCGAGATAGTCCCTGTACACTTTCTCAAGAAGCGGGTCCTGGAACGTGACGCTGTCGATCACGGCATCGAATCCCGTGTGCGCGTCCGCGCAGGAGCGCGATATCTCCGTATCCGCGAACTCCTCCAGGGTGTCCGGCATCTCGAGCGACGCCGCCCGGACCTCCGCAGGGTTTATGACGTAGTTCATCACAGCGTCCCTGTCGGCAGGCATGAGTCCGCCGCAGAGCATGTAGACTTTCGCGTGCCTGACGACCGGTTTAGCGTCGTGAGAGATGATCTGTATGCACTTCTCCGCGGACACCGCCCTCTGGTCGGTCTTGCCCGGGAGGACCTCCGTCGCGAAAATGAAGCCCTTGACTCCGGAATCATCCGTTTCAGGGTCCTCATATACAGATCCGTTATCGTCGATGAAAGCGCCGGCCAGCCTGTTGAGGGTGCCGGACGTCACGTCCAGCTGCGGTTCGGCAAACACCTTCCAGCGGCATTCATCGAACAGGTCCTCATCTATGCCTTCGACATCATAGCGGTCGAATATCCTCACGTCCTCGAGTCTGCTGACTCCGAGGAGCGTCCTCGCTTCGTTGCGCAGCAAAGCCGCCTCTTTTCTGAAGCCTTCCTTTTTCTCAGCGTAGATCCTGTAGACCATGCCTGTCTCCTTTAATTGTCAAGATCCTTGAATTCGTCCCGTGAATAGACCCTTGTCGGCCTTGTGTCCTTGTATGTCAGCTCGCGTATCGCGTGGTACAGTGCGCGCAGCACCGCGAAGATGAAGAACATGACGAGGAATCCCGCCACGCCGTACGTGATGTCGCGGCCCTCCATCCGTCCCGTTCCTGTCCACCACTGGCCTATCTCTATCGCGAACGAAAGCGTCATTACTACCGTGAACACGTAGAGCCATGTTATGACCATGGTGTGATCGTGATTCGCCAGCCACTTGAAGATAGGGTACAGCACAAAGAGCATCAGCATGCCGAACATACCCATCACTACGAAGTGCATCTGCTTGTCGTCGAAGTACCATCCGCCCGCGTCAAAAATGCTCAGGACTTTGTCGTGGATCCTCGCGATCCATATTGAAAACGCGTAAATAATATCCCATATATTCATGTCATTAATTATAATACCAACCCGCCCCGCTTTTTGTGTTCAATTAAAGAAACTGATTGAGTCTTACAGAATATAAAGGTTTTTGTTTGTATAGAATCGTTGAGACCTCGAAAGCCGCGTTTTTATAATCATGATGAATAGATATCGGGTTTTTTTGCCCGGACAATCATAAGAAGAAGGCGGTTTTGTTATGAAAAAACGAAACAGAATTATAAGATTGCTGGCTGTCATGCTGATACTGCTGACAGCTGCCGCGATGATGCCTGCCATGGACAGCGGGGACTCCTTCACGGCTTCGGCCGCTTCTGTCACGGCGAGCGGCAAGATAAGCGATAACGGAGTGAATATGCGGAAGTCGCCAAACACCTCTTCCAAGATCGTCACTTCACTTAAAAAGAACACCAAGGTGACCATACAGCAAGAGGTGTTCATGAAAAAGGGCAGCACCGCTGCCGTGGACCGCTGGTATTACGTTACCGTCGGCAAGCACACCGGATACGTAAGAGCCGACCTCGTCACAGGCATCACCTACGGCAAGACGGACGCCACGTCCACAGACGCCCTTAACTACCGGAGCGGGCCCGCGACCTCATTCAAAAAGCTGGGCATGATCGAGTCGAACACGACCATCTCTCTGCAGGTCCCGGCAAAATTGTCCGGCAGCGGAGAAACCTGGTACAGGGCAGCCGTCGACGGCAAGACTGCTTATATCTGCGGCGATTACATCAGAATGGGAAAATCCGCCTTCATAAGGTTTTCCGAAGAAGAACTGAAGGGAAAGTCCGAACTGGCTAAAGCGCTCCTGAAGAATCCGACTAACGGCGGCAAGGCCAGGGTCGTCGCGACTTTCACTACCAAAAACTGCAAAAAGCTTTTCTCGATAAAGGGCTATAAGAACGCCAAGGTCCCTCAGGGCATGACCTTCACCGGCGGTGAGTTTTACATCCTCTACGGCATGGCTGCCGGCCAGAGCATCGTGACATACTCCTCGACCGGCAAGCGCGTGCGCGCCAGCAAGTTCTCCTTCTGCATCGGTCACCCTAACGGAATCACCTGGGATCCGGTCACGAAGATGTGCTACATCTTCAAGGGCAACACAAAGAAGTTCTTTACCTGGAATCCTTCGACAAAGAAATTCGGCAAGTCGAAGGTGCCGTACTCGTCATCGGGCATCGCGTATGACAACGCCACCAACATGCTCTACGCCACGTCAAGGACAGGCATAAGAGTCTATTCCGCGGACGGTAAGTTCACTCATATGAGACTGGTCCCGAGATGCAGCCACGGGATCTTCCATTACCCGCAGGACTGCGGCGCCGGCGAAGGATTCATTTTCCACGGCATCAGCGGCAAAAGCAAGAAGAAGACCAATTACCTCGATATATACAGGGCTTCCGACTACGCTTATCTGGGTTCTATAAAGATCACGATCGGGGAGTACGAGAGCGCTGTCGTCGGCAATGACGGTTTCGTATATCTGCTCATAAACACGAACGGCGAGACGGACTATGTGTGGAAGACTCCTCTCAATGTAAAGGAACTGAAAAAGCCCGCGAAGAAAGATACGAAAAAAGATACGAAGAAATAAAAAACAGCCGCGCGCCCGATCATGGTCCGGCGCGCGGCCTATTCTTTTTTTTACAATCCTTCACCGAGCGTATCGATGTTCAGATTGGTCTTCCAGATGTAGTCCGTGCTGCTCGAGTTGTTCGCCAGGATCTCAAGGAAGCCCTCGTCATCCACTATGCAGCTCTCAACCTCTGAAAGGTCGCAGGAGATCGTCCCCAGATACCTTCCGGTAGGCATGTGATACAGGTCAATGTAATTGATGCCGTGCTTGCTGCTTCCCGACAGACACCTGAGCATGATGCCCGCGTATCCTCCGCAGTCCTGGGTGTACATCTTGCCGCTGTGGCTGACAACGCCGCATCTGTACTCCACGCTGTATCCGTTGCTGATATCATACGCCACCATCGCTGTGCGCGAGCAGGTATAGAGAAGCTTCTCTTTTCTGTCATAGCCTATCCCCGAGCACCCGTATGAGAGATTGATCGAACTGTATTTGTCCGATGCCGGTTCGTATGTATAAACCTTGTTCGTCCATCCCCTCACGCAGTAGCAGAGTCCGCTCTCGTCCGCGTAGGTGAATCCGTTCGGGTGTCCCATCGACACCGTAGGCGCGCTGACTTCCTTTCCGTCCCCGTCCACGTCGAAGGTGATGACGCGGTTCGGGCTGCCCATGCCGTAAGCGACTATGTACTTATCCCCTGTGTAGCCCAGGCCCTGCGGTATCACGGCGCCGCCCGCGCCTGTGATCCTCTTGACCACTTCGCAGTTGTCCGAATCCAGATGATAGATGATGTGCGCGGAGGCGCCTCCCGCGGACGTTGGATATGAGTCGATCACCTTGAGTTCGACCTTAGTCTTCGCGCCTTCGTACTCGAGCGTCGACTTGGCTCTTATCGTGATCTCCGCGTCGCCCTCGCCGACTACCTGTATCTCCTCGGTCTCAGGATCGACCACGGCAACTTCAGGATCGCTCGACTCATACATGACGTCCGTCTCAGCATCCACATCAAGTTTGAACGGCTTGCTGAAGGTAAACTTGGTCACCGTCTTCTCCACATCTATCGACTGAGGCTTTTTGGTCCTGAAGTTCCTCACCCCGGTCGGGATGCCCTCCTTGTTTTTGCTGTCCGCCCTGACTATGAACGAATAGGAAGTATCCTCCTTGAGCCCGTCCACCGTGATCTCGGGGACCTCGGTCTCAAGCGCCATCCAGGTATCGTCTATCTCCACCTCGCGGCTTTTCCCGGCCTTGCTGTCTTCGTCGAGACCGTCATTGACAGGCTCGCCCGTCTTCTTCGACATGTCGCGCTCCTTGACCCAGACCTTGTAGACGTCCGTGTTATGGGTCTCGTCCCAGCTGAGGATGATATAGTCGGAGCCCCTTCCCGGCGAGCTGACTGAGTCTCTCTCCACTCTTCCCGGGTAGAGCCAGTAATGATGGACC
Organism: Anaerovoracaceae bacterium; assembly: GCA_045114795.1. GTDB lineage: Bacteria > Bacillota > Clostridia > Peptostreptococcales > Anaerovoracaceae > Crickella. The sequence continues at coordinate 40,422 of JBGUKZ010000042.1, read as the reverse complement.
GCCATTATGGCCGCCAGCGTGAACACCGCCATCACCAGAACGGAGACATACGAAAAGATCCTGATCCTCTTATACCGGTCGTACTTTCGCGTCCTGTATTTGCGCGGCCTTCTCTGTCCCTCGGTATAATCAAGCTCAGCTTCGCGTTTCCATGGTTTTTTTCCGCTTCCGAAGTGCGGCATCCTGCTTCTTTCCTTTACAACGAGAGCCGGTCCTTAGCGGGCCGGCTCCCTGATTTGTTTTTACTGATCTGCGTCAAACGGCAGTATCGCGACTACTCTGGCTCTCTTGATGGCCTTCGCGACTGCTCTCTGGTGCATCGCGCATGTGCCCGTGACTCTTCTCGGGAGGATCTTTCCTCTCTCTGTGATGTATTTCTTAAGAGTCTCAGCGTCCTTGTAATCGATCTTCTTGTCCTGATCCGCGCAGAACTGGCAGACTTTACGTCTTCTTACGCCTGTGTTCCCGCGTTTAGGTCTTGGATTTCTTTCCATGATTCGTGCTTTCCCCTTTCTTAGAATGGAATATCATCTTCAGCCGCCTGGAATGTATCAGGCATGTCGTCAAAACCTTCAACAGGTTCTGCCGGTTCGCTGAAGCCGGTGTCCTGTCTGCCGGAGCCGAAAACCGGCTCTCTGCCCGTGAACGTATCGCGGCTGGCGAATCCGTCACGTCTGCCCTCGCCGCTTCCTCCGCTGAGGAACTCGACTCTGTCCGCAACGACATCAGTCGTGTAGACTGTGACACCTTCTCTGTTCTTGTAGCTGCCGGTCTGGATCCTTCCGAGCACGGCGACCTGTCTGCCCTTCGAGAGGTAACGGTCGCATGTCTCCGCCTGCTTGCCCCATACCGTGATACGGATGAAGTCAGCGCCCTGGTCCTCGCCCTGTCTTCTCGGTCTGTCGACCGCGATGGTGAAGCGGGTCATTGCGGACTGAGTGTTAGGCGTGTAGCTCAGTTCAGGATCTTTGGTAAGTCTTCCGATAAGTACTACGCTGTTCATAACTTACCTCCCTTTTGACTACTCTTCGTCCTGGCAGACGATGATATGTCTCATTACGTTTTCGTTGATCCTCATCCTTCTGTCGAGTTCCTTAGGCAGCTCTGCGCCGGCCTTGAACGGCAGTACTACGTAGTAGCCTGTGTTCTTCTTGTTGATGCTGTAGGCAAGTCTTCTGTCGCCCCAGACATCAGCCTCTCCGGCTTCGCCGTCTGTGTTGATGACCGCCTTGACCTTTTCGATCAGGTCAGCCTTGGCTTCCTCGTCCATGGTCGGATCAAGCACGAATAGAAGTTCATAATCTCTCATGTTGACACCTCCTGTGGTCTTATTGGCACCGGTTCGCCCGGTGCAGCAGGTAATAATTAACGGACGCGCCATACACGGCGCGCCCATACATTTTATGCAATCAGTGATACAAAAGCAACACTTTTCATGATTATTTTCAGCTTTTTATTTCGCTCCGGCATCAGTCCCGTCACGCCGGGTCAAGATAGTCCCTGAGCTTTTCCGCGACTTGCGGATCCCTGATCTTCTTTATCGCTTTGATCTCTATCTGGCGTATCCTCTCCCTTGTGACATGGAACTCTCCGGCGATATCCTCAAGCGTCCTCGGGCCGTCTCCGATAAAACCGAAACGGTACAGCAGGACCTTGCGCTCGCGCTCCGTGAGCGTTCCGAAGGCGTCGAATATGGCTTCATGGAGCTCCGCTTCCTCAACGCAGGACCCGGCTGTATCAACGAGCGTCGCTGCGGCGAAATCCTCCAGCGTACTGTTCTCCCTGCCGCCGACAGGTGTGCTGAGCGAGACCGGTTCGCGGCCCATTACGAGCATTGCCTCGGTCACTTTTTCAGGCGTGACGGCCAGCTCGCGGGCTATCTCCCCGCATGACGGCTGCCTGCCGTACTCCTTAAAGAGGGCGTCTTCGGCTCTTTTGACTTTGACGATCAGCCCGGACATATGCGCCGGGACGCGTATCGTCTTGCTGTGATTGTCGATCGCCCTCAGCATGGCCTGCCTGATCCACCATGTCGCATACGTCGAAAACCGGTATCCCTTTGTATGATCGAACTTTTCGACGGCTTTCATGAGGCCCAGGTTGCCTTCCTGCACAAGATCCTCAAAGGACAGTCCTCTGCCCGTGTAGTCGCCGGCGATGCTGACCACGAGCCTCAGGTTCGCTTCGCAGAACTTCTTTTTCGCGTCCTCGTCACCCTCAAGGATCCGGATCGCGTACTCAGTCTCCTGCTCAGGCGTCAGAAGCGGTATCTTTCTGATCTCTCTGAAATAAACATCCATGGAATATTCATCATTATGATTCATGCGCTCCCTCCCTTACATGTATGCTTTTGCTTTCTCCCGTCACATGCCGGCTATGGCGGCTATAAGGAACAGCAATGTAAGACCCATCAGGACCGCCTTCACCAGGCATCCCAGTCCTTTTTTCGTCGCGTCGGCTCCGAACAGGAGCGTGCAGCAAATAATGAATAATATCAGATTCATGGTTTTCTCCCTCCTGAAAGTATTATACGGTCATCCCGTTTTTCCCCTTTGGAGGGGGGATGCACTGTGTAAGAAGGCGTTTCCTCTGTTATAATTATTGTCAGAAAGGCAAATCGACCGCAGGAGCTTATCATGTACCACTACGACGCGTTTATTTCATACAACCATAATCCAAGAGACATCCGTGTGACCCGCGCTCTTCAGCGCAGGCTGGAGAACTACAAACTTCCGAAGGAAGTCGTGACATCCTCAGGCAAGGACAGAATAGAGCGGGTCTTTCTTGACAAGGGCGAGCTGGAAGTCGCAGGCGACCTGAACACGATCATACAGGACGCCCTTGAGAATTCCGACCGCCTCATAGTCATCTGCTCTCCGGAGAGTAAAACCTCCATATGGGTGCAGCGCGAGATAGAGTTTTTCCTCAGGAACCACTCCATCGACGATATACTTACCGTCATCACCGAAGGAGAACCTTTTGACGTGCTCCCGGACGCCGTGCTTTATGAAGAGAAGGACGACGGAAACGGAAACACGGTGCGGGTGCCGAGGGAGCCGCTTTCCTGCGATTACAGGATGCCGCTGCGCAGGGCGGAGAGAGAGGAGCTGCCGAGGCTCATAGCGGCGATGCTCGGCTGCCGTTATGACGACCTCGTGCAGAGGCAGAAGCAATACAGGATGAAAAGGCAGGTCGCGCTTCTGGCTTCGGCAGCCGTGATACTGTCATCCGCCGTAGGCTACCTTATATGGAGCAACCAGAAGATACGCTCGAATTATGAACAGAGCCTGAGGGAGGAATCCCTCAATCTCGCGGTACAGTCAGAGCAGGCTTTGAAGCGCGGAGACAGGCTCGGCGCCATCCGGCTCGCGCTCGACGCGCTTCCGTCCGAGAGCAAAAAAAGGCCGGTGGTGTCTTCCGCGGTGCTCGCTCTGTCAGAGGCTCTCGACATTTATCACTCATCTGTAGAATCCAAATGGACTGCTGTCAGACAGTATGCTTCCGACGTGAGCTGCTATGACGCCCTGCCGTTCACGATAGACGGGACCGAATACGTCGCGGCGAGGTTTGACGGAGGTCGGGCAAAGATATTCAATGCCGCGACCGGCAGCGAGCTCATGTCTGAATATACGGAAAAACTGTCAGGATCGGGCAAGGAGATCAGCGACATGCAGGTATCGGACGACGGCACTCTCTTCCTCATATCCGACAGCTGGCTCTGCGCGCTGGACGTCCCGGCGGGCAAAGAAAAGTACAGACTTGAACTGACTGTCCCGTCAAATAAGGGCGCCGCTTCCTCGACAACATACGGCAGCTGTCTGTCGGGAAACGATCTGTGGATCGTCGCGCACGACAGTACAGCTAATGAGCGGAGCCTTCTGCATGTCGACGCGAAAAAAGGTTCCGTGACAAGCGACATCTCTGCCGGCGAGTATTATCCGGAACTTATAGAGGTATCGCCTGACGGCAGATATCTGGCATACGTCCACGAGATCAACGGTTTTTCAGAGGACAGGCTCGAATTATATGACACCGGAACAGGCGAAATGACGAGCCTCACCAGGCCACGCATAACAGACATCCGCTTCGACAGCAAGGGACGTCTCGTCATGTGCGGATGCAAAGTCCGCCCGTCTGAATATGATTATGCTACCGTCGCCAGCAGCGACTATATCCGTATAGGAAAAGAATTCACGTATTCATTCACAAAATACGCCGACCGCGATCTGTTCGTCACATGCCTCGACTCCCCTTCCCTCGGTGAAGTCTGGAGCAGGGATCTCAGCGGGTATTACTGCGGCATGCCGGCGCTCGGCGATGCTGACGACACAGATGCCGGCGACATCCTTTGCACTACCGGCAGCAGCATTATGATCATGAGCGGAGAAGGCGAGACCAAAGGGCAGGTGGAATTCAGGTCGCCTGTCATGTACCGCGCCTACGACGCAAAAAGCGGGAACGTAAAGGCGATATTGAAAGACGGTTGCTTCGCTTTATATGACGCGGAAGAAAAGTCGCTGACGGACTATGAAAACGTTTATGTCGGGGACATAAGGGACGTACGGTTCGACGGGGATTCTCCTTCAGGCTGCATATATGTGCTCGCGGACAACAACGCTGACAGCGCGAAGAGAACGCTCACGCAATATGAGTTCAAGGGCACGGATCCCGAGTGGCAGCTGTTCGAACAGGAAGTCGAGTATGATGACAGTTCCACTGTTTTAGGCATGGCCTCATATGGCGACTGTTTCATAGAAGCACGCTACGTCGATGATGACAACGCGGTCGCGCACTTGATCACCAGAAAGGCGGAGGACGGCGAGATCGTTCTGAACAAGGTAATACCGGCCCCTGAAAACATCGGCGAGTATTTTGCTTTTGAATACGCCGGCGTCGACCCCGCCACCGGCGATGTATGTTTTCTGGAAACGATCGCTAATGACAAACCCGCGCTCCTGCGTGTCGACCCCGCCACCGGCGAATCCGTCTATACCCCGCTTGCCGCGGCTGACGGATCTGAATCCTCTGCATCTGAAATATTCAGAAACATTGACCTCAAATCGGTGACCGGCGGGCCTGTCGTGAGTGACAGAGCGGACGGAAAACTGTACTGCCCTGCGTTCTTCCAGGTAAGCTACAAGGATGACGCGAACGGAGAGTGGATAGAAGAGCAATCTCTGGACATCATGACAATAGATCCTGAAGACGGCACATATTCTATTTCGCCGGTCCTGGAGTTCGAGCCGGAAGAAGAAGCCAGCATCTACGACTTCAACATGGCCATTGACGCAAAACAAAAACTGCTTGTCACTGTGGACAGCAGCAATGTCATCAGAGCATATGGTTTTGACGGAAATCTTAAATGGGAGACGGAGCCTCTCGGATATACGGTCCAGACGCTGTGCTTCGATGGCAACGGCCTCATCCTCATGGGCGAGCAGAAGGAACTTTCAAGATTCATGCTGCACATCACGGATCCGGCTGACGGCAAAGAGACGGCTTCCGTCGATCTTGGCCTGCTGCCGGATATCAGCTCATCGACGTTCTTCCATTCATATTGCGAACCGGTTTCATCCGAAGAATCCATACTGGTATGGGAAAACTACGCTTTCATACTGAATGACGCCGACCATTCACTCCGCAGCAGGATACGCTCCTTCCTGGTCTATAACGCGGATTCGAAGCTTCTGATGCTGGGCGATAAAGGCATCGTCAGCGACAAGGTGACCGGGCGCGTGCCGTACCGTACTCTTGAAGAGATCATCGCCGAAGGCCGGACAGCCATCGGCGGTGAGTAATGGCCGTGAAAGCCGCGGCATTACAGACAGATATTCTTATCCCGGTTTGTAAGGATGAAAGGTATGCTGTCGATAATGTCCGCGTCGGTCTGCTTCCAGTCCCTGCATCTCATGGATTCGCGTACCGGACGGAAGAAACTGTCGAAGGCTTCGGCCTGCATTTTCAGGAAGCCCGATATCTCACCGCCGCTTTTTGCCGCGGCCTGAATGAAAGCTTCTTTCAGCTCCTCATACAGCGGAGCGGCGGAGCTGTCGCCGTTCCACATGGCTTCGATGCAGCTGTACCATTTGCCGAAGGCATCTTCGAGTCCCGGTTCTCCGGCAGCGCCGCTTCTGAGCATGGCCAGCAACTTGCTGCCGCCGATGTTTTTCCGGGTTATCTCTGAAGCGCGCTTCTTATATGCTCTGTGCAGCATCACAGACAATCTGTCGAGATCGTCAAGCAAGGCGATCTCTTTTTCTGTGAAACTGTCCCATGCCTGTCCCGGGTCTTTATCTCCTGTCATATCCGTCAGCAACTGGTCCGGTCTGCTCCGGACGATGCATATGTGCCTGCGCGCCTTCTCGTTCTTTGTTCCGCTGTCCGCGCAGCTGTCAAGATCCTCCAGCCGGGTCCATCCCCTGCAGATCTTTTCCGTCACCCATCTGCGGTGTTCGGCCCACATCAGCATGCTTCTGATGTTACCGGATCCTTCTGTTTCCATTAGCTGCCTGAATTCCGCGGCTGCTTCTTCAGGCGCGCGTCCTTCTGTTTCTATTCCCAGGCTGCGCAGCTTATATTTCAGTGATATGACGCCGGATACGCTTGAATCGTGGTTATACGTCCTGCGGAAGGCTTTTTCGGCCTCCCTGCGGCCGGCGCCGGATCCCTTTCCCCACACCAGATGCGTGTTGAAAGCCATCCTTTCGATTTCTCTGACCGCGGCGGATCTGCTGCGCCCGGCATTGACATATACCGGACATATGCCGTCTTCCGTCTTTGCCGCCGCTTTGTCGCGGCACACGAAACTGACGGTGCATCCGCCCGCTTTTCCGGCCGCCTTTCTGAAAGCGCGGGCTCCTCTGCGGTCCGAAGCATCCGTGCCGAGAGATATGAACGCGTAATGGTACGCTTTTTTCTCCGCATTGCCGCAGGCGGCGGCTGTAATAGCCTCTTCATCAGCGTCCTGCCCGCCGGCGGAAGCCCAGATAAAGTGTATGTCTCCGTACGGCTCGCCGTCCGGTTTTCCGCACGCCGCGCCAGTGATATTGAAAAACGCGGGAAGTTCCGGCCTCTCTTCCAGATAGAGATCCCTGTCGGTCTCATCGCCGTAGAAAACATCTATGTCGAGGTGCGCTCCCGGCATCTGGCCGTTCTGGAGGCACGCATCCAGGAATTTCTGCCCGTAGATGTCAAACCCCGCCATTGCGACTCTGAGCACTGTTTCTCCCTCTTCCATGCGGGCATACAGCGGCTCCCTGTACAGATGGTACAGGATCTGAAGGAACGAATTCCTGTCGGCATACGCGTCCAGCGACTTCTCCGCGTCGGCGAGAACCCAGCGTCCGCCCGGTCTGCGGCGTTTTCCCGCGGAGTCGTAAGGAAGCGCGTAGAACATCGCCTCCTGTATGTCGGCGAGCAGCTCTTCGCAGCTTTCATATCTCGAAGTCCTGCCGCACAGGCTCCTCCGCAGTATGGACGTGAGCATCGCCCTCAGTCTAGGGTGTGAATTCGATTCGGACGCGGTTATAAGCTCCGAAGTGTCGACCATGTATTTCAGGTGCGTAAAATATTTGTCGCGGTATATAAAGCCGCCTTCTCTCGTCTCATCAGTTATGATGATCGCGCTGAACAGCGTGGCTCCGATAGAGTAGATGTCGGTCTGGTTGCTGCAGTCTTCATATTCCGCTTCCGGCTCGATATAGCCCACAGTGCCTCTTTTGGCGATATCGTCGGCCCATATCGAGCAGAGGGAGTCGATGTCGAACAGGGAGATCGCCTGTGTAAGGGCCTCCCCGCCCCTGCTGAGAAACCCGAAATTCGACGGCTTGATGTCTCTGTGTATGATATCCGCCTTGTGGAGAGCGCATACGCACTTTGTCAGCGTCTCCATGGCGCTCAGGACCTGCACCAGCTTGTGCTCCGGTCTGACGTCCGGATGGCTGTGGATCCCGTCGCATATCCTGTCGAACGTGACGATCTGCGGCTGCGGAGTCCAGATATACACGGTGCCTTCGCTGTCCTCTCCGTCCCTGATGCCGTAGTATATCTCAAAAGGCGGGATGAAAGTCGCAATGTCGCTGCCCGGATCGCGCTGCTTTATGTCAAGCAGCATCTCGTACGGTCTGATGAATTCTTCCTTTGTTCTTCTGAACAGCTCGAGCGAGCTGCCGAATTCGGATGTATGCACCAGCTGGCCCTTGTCGTTCCTCTCCGTTCCTATCGCTCCCCTCGGGTAGAATTCCTTGAGCACACCGACGCCGCTCTTTTCATGATAAGCCTCATAGCATACTCCGTCAGATCCCTCGCTGATCACTCTGACGATCCTGAAGGTCCTGTCGAACCGGGCTCCGTTGCTTACTCCCTGCAGGGTTATCGAATCCTCTATATATCTGCGTCCGTTCATGAAAGACCTCCGTGTTCAAGCCCGAGGGCAACGAAACTGTTGTCGTCTTCACAGCCGCGTTCCTCCAGATAGACACCGAGTTCTTCGAAGTTTCCCGACGCTATCAATTCCATTACTTCTTTTTTCAGTCTGTTTCCGCTTAACATTTCTCTCCATGCCCCGTCAGAGCATATGATCGCATAGTCGATGCCTTCCGCAGCCATCTTTCTTACGACCGCGGCCGAAGCGGCGTTTTCCGTCGTTGTCACGCAGCAGCCGTCAGTGCTGTCGTAAGGAGCTGCCGCTATTCCGCAGCGTCCGCGCTGAACGGTGATGACCATGCAGTCTCCCAGATTGTATATCAGCAGCATGTCCTTCTGCCTGTCGTGCATGACTCCCGAAAGAGTGCTGGAATAGTCGGCGGCCGCAAGCGTCCCTTTTTCCGCTTTAGCTTCCAGCTCAAAAAGGACATGGCCGGTAACGATCTCCGCTATCTCCTTCTCCTCATGCTCCAGAAGGATGTCTCCCCTTCTGCGCAGGAGACCGGTGATCGCCTCCGCGGCAGTCTCCGCTCCCTCGCCGGCCATCAGGCAGGTAGATACTCCGTCGGCCAGAGCGATTACCGATGCCATGCCGTCCTCCGCGAAGCGTATATGATCTTCATTTGGCGCGCCGTCTCTCTCATGCCTGAGTCCCGTACGGCTGTATTCGTATATCAACTGACTTTTTCCTTTCCCGCGGCGGCATCCGCTAGATGTTGAAATATGTATATGACGAGAACGCGATCAGCACGTCGAACAGGTTCTTTCCGCTGAACAGCTGGTAGCCTGACTCCTCAAGGTAGCCGTCGACCTCTCTCTTGAAATCGTTGAACGCTTCTTCAAAGCTCATTCCCGCGCTCGCTCCGCGCTCCGTCCCGAGGGCGTTGTAGTAATAGTAGAACGCCTTTATCATTGCCGATCTGGTCACTTCCGCGGCCGAACCCGTCTGCAGGCTCTCAGTCATATATCTGTCCACGCCGAGAAGAAGATCCATGAACCTGCGCAGGCTTTCCTCGTCCACGTCTGTCCTTGCGGCGGAGATGCCGGACCAGCCTCTGCTGTAGAATGCCTGCACGTCCGTGAACCAGAGCCCGTAATCGCATTGCTCAAGGCCGATACCGAGTTCCTTGATGCCGTCCAGGATCATCAGGTAGTTCTCGTACGCGGTGAACTGCCCGGTCTCGAGCTGCATTGGGCTGACCTTGCTCTTTGCTCCCTCCGCCGGGACGTATGAGCCGCTCGTATCGCAGAAATAATACCTGCACAGGAACTCTTTGAAGTCCTCCTCCGGTCTGTTCAGGATGTCCTCGCTGAACATCATGTCGCCGGCAGGATCTCTGACCAGTTTTCTGAAGTGGAGGGTCTCATTGCTGCCTGTCCATCCCTCCGGAGCGCCTTTTCCCAGCATTTCGGTCTTTATTTCCTGTATCATCGCGTGGGACCTGCGGATCTTTTCTTCAGGACTCAGATCGGAAGATATATAGAACAGATATACCATCTCGGCAAAGTTCTTATAGTTGATGCCCTGACCGGACGGGTCTTTCTCAAACTCCTGCAGCTTCCCTTTGTAAGTATCGGTGATGAACCTGACAAAATTGTTGTTGTAGTAATCTCCGAACAGATTGATCTCTATATCGGTCCTGCGGTCCAGCATCCCGCTGCCTCCCGAGCCGGAGTAGTATGTCATGCCGAATACCATGGCAAAGAGATACAGGTTCTGCTTTGTCACGCCCCAGACGCGGAACTTGCCGGACGCGAGATCGTCGGCGACTTTCAGAAGGCCGTATTTGCCGTCAAATTTCCGCTGGTCCTTGGTCGTACTTTCATCAAAAAGAGGATCGAATACATGATCGTCGAGATGAGCGATAACTTCTTCTGTCGATTTGCCGGAGGCTCCGCGCTCCGCGGCGTAGGCGCGTATGTAAGACCTGCTTCCGCATTTCGCGTCGTAGAGATAGTTCCCGTATTTTATGAACTGCTTGAGTATGCGCAGCCTCAGGGTGTCCCCTTCCCAGCCGTCTTCCGGCGAGCAGAGCCTGTTCACGAGTCTTTCCATGTACTCATCCGGAGCAGGATATTTCTCATACACGGAATACAGGGCGTATAGAAGGCGGTCTTCGATGTCGTCAGCATAAGGGACATCGATCGAGCTGACCAGGTCTTTATAATAGTCAAGGTCCCGGTACTTCTCATAGCTGATACCGCAGCAATCGAACATCCTGAACAGTTTCTTCTTCTTGCTTGAGTGGTCGGACCGGCCCTCAGATCTCGCGAGTTCACCGACAGCCCACTCGAAGTCTTCTCTGGTATACAGCGACCTGAATTCATCCTGAAGCCCGTTGAGCACGGCCTCCAGCCTCCTTGTGATCATTGTCCTGCTGATATCCATCCTCGTTCCTTTCTGTATTTACATGTATTTATTATATGCAGTGATTTCCTCTGAAAAAAAAGGGGGTATTTTTTCCATACCCCCTGATGATCAGCCGTCTTTCTTCCTGTCCACGTCCTTCAGCTCGCCGAACGGTACCAGATTGCCGTGCACCATGGCCATGGCTCTCTTGTCATTTATGTCCCCGGAAGGACTCGGGATATATCCCTGCGTCCTCATGTAAGCGTTCCATCTGTTGTGCTCGAGCTCTCTTCTGTACGTACAGTTGCGGCATGCGCACAGCCACCTGTCCCTCGGTTCCTTCGGATTCTTCAGGCATTCGTATTCAGGTCTTATCCTGAGTCTCCATTCGAACCTGGAATTCTCGTCGGTCTTTCCGTCCGGGTCTTTCTGCCTTATCAGCTCCAGGGCTTCTTCAGCGTCGAGTTCCTGATCCGGATCACAGATCACATTGCGAAGATACATCGCCTTGCTGACCGAAGAATTTCTGTAATACTCGTGTCTCTCATAATTGAGCAGTTCGCGCTTGAGGTCCCCGTCCCTGCTCTCCGAAGGATCCTGGCTGTTGGATACGTCTATCCACTTGATATGCTGGCAGAATCCCAGATCCTCTTCTTCGCTGTTGCGGATATTTTCGTAACTGTAAGTGTCGTGTCTCTTTCCAATGAACCTGATGTCATAATTGGCGTCTTTGTACGTTATGATATTATTGTATTCGTTCAGGTCTTTCAGGAGCTCCTCTTCGTCCTCGCATACGGCATATATCTCCGGTCTCATGTTGAGCCTTTCAAAAGTCGTCCTGAGGAACGCCGCCGTCTCTAGAGTCTCGTCATCATTGCCTCTGTCCGTGATCACAAGATCAGTCCTCAGCAAACGATCCACTGTCTTCGACCGGACGTCGCTGCCGCTCGCGGTCCTGATCAGCTGCGTCAGGAACTCTCCCTTCTCGAATCTGGTGCTCTCGATGAATTCTATGTCATAGAAGGCATCGCCTTCTGTCTTTTTTCCGTTGGTCCTGATGATGTCCGGACACTCGAATTCCAGCAGGCTGCGCACATTGACCTTGCCTTCATGCTGTCCGGAAAGAATAGACTCCTGATTGCTCAGGTAATCCGCGTATACGACGTTGACCTCCAGCCTGAACTTGTCGGACTGGCAGAACCAGAGCAGCGTGCGTATGATCGTATAGCTCAGATGCGTATCGGCAAGCACCAGTACTGAAAGCGTATCTTTGCCGTTTCCGTCCGGTGACGACATCGCTTTTCTGATGCATCCGATCTTCGGTATCTCCCGCCACGCGGTCTGGCGCTCCGGGTCTATCCTTCTGAGCCTGAGTATGCCGCCTCCGCGGATGTCCGCCTTGAGATCCTCATAATCCCAGTTGCGCTCTTCCGCTTTCTGCAGTTTCTCGTCAGCATCCAGTGAAGCCGTCATGGAGTCGATCATAAGGGCGTTCCCCTTACGGACCGACAGGACATATATGGACGTGTCCGTTCTGTCCTTGTTCTTCATGAACAGCTTTTTTGCCTGCGTCACGTTTTCCTCTTCATCGTGTCCGAGCAGGAAATACTCCGTCAGGCTTTTGCGCTCTTTGATTTTCAGTTCAGTTATATCCGTCCTGAGCGAAACGGCGTTCAGTTTTGCCGCCTGCTCCCTGAGCTCGTAATTGGACTCATCGTCTTCAGGATAAACGTCAGTATAGACAAGGTTGGCTTTCGGATATTTTCTGCGGATGTCCTGCGCGAGGAACACCGTGCTCCTGTTCAGCTCCGAGAAAAGAAAAAGCGGCCGCCCTGACGACGCCATCGAGTGGACTCTTATACGGGCAGTGAGTTCCTTGAACATGGAAAGTATGGCGGAAAAAGTCAGCACCGGAGCGAGCACATTCAGAAACAGCCCGATCACAGTCGCGTACATCGGTATCTCTACTCCGTTCGCGTCCGGCTGAAGCAGTTCTGACCATGATCCGTCGAGCACGAATGTCCTGGCGGCATTCTGCAGGCTCTGCAGGACCGCGGCTATGACGATCACCACGCCTCCGCTTTCTGTATAGACCTCCGCGTAACTGTTCAGCGAGACCGGGAGGTATATAATGACGAGGCTGGTGAAAACAGCCGCGGAAAGTATGATCAGCGCCCTTCTGAAACTGATCCCGTTCTTCACTCTGAGTCCCCATCCGATATAAGTTCCCGCGCCGGCTGTGATCAGCAGCGCAAACAGAGCAACTTTACCCATTTTCACCTTCCCTGACTATCCGTATCCGGATCATTCGTCTTTGTCTCTGACTATCCTGTAACCCTTTTTTATCACAAATCTCAGCGCGTAAAGCGCCGTATTGCGGTCGTAATCCTTTTCGCTCTCCGGAAGCTGTTCATACGGGACCAGAAGCGGCGTAGTCTTTTTTTCCGGATCCTTAACGGGTCCGTAAGTCCATCCTTCGCTGATCCTTCCTTCCGCCCATATATCATGGACGCTTGCTGCCAGTTCTTCCGTCAGCTGCAGTATCTCTTCCGAAAGACCTATGTCTTCCACGTCGACAGGTTGCGGTCTGTACATTTTATACCTCCTGAAATTCTGTTTTCCGTAACCGGGGCTTCTTTTACATATATATTGTAATTCCATAGCCCGCGGCTTCCGGCAAGGGGGGGGTATAATAGCCGGGATACGCCTCCGGCAGGGCTTATCTCAGATACGGAGCAGTCGCCACAGGAGGATACATGTCCCTGTTCCATATGCGGTATCCATCGAAGTATGAGTCCGGGATGAGGAAGTACTGCGACCTGTCACCGCAGCCGTCGTTCCACGTAACGTCCAGATGGTACCACTGCCCGTCGATCTTAACGAGATTCCACGCGTGGCCTCCTCCTCCGATGACATCTCCTATGACGATACAGCAGTCAAGCCCCGCATCGTCGCACATCATCTTCGTGAGTCTTGAGAAGCCGTCACATACGGCATATTTCTCAAACAAAGCTCCGTAAGCGGTATGGGACTGATCCGGATACGGATCCTCCAGTCCCGGGATGCCCGGATGATACTCAACGTAATCGCATACATACTGATTGATAAGGTCGATCTTCTCAAGGTCCGTCATACCGCTGAAATCGAGCGTACTCATTTCCGCGTCTTCTCTCCCGGATGTCTGTTCCTTGATCCCCTTTATTTCATCTGTTCCTCTGGAGTATCCGACGCCTATATCCCAGAACAGCGTACCGTTTGGATTCTCCTGATAATTATAATAGTATTCTGTCAAAAATATTCCGTCTTCTCCGGTCCTGTACCTGCATTCATTGCAGATGGCCTCGACGACCTCTTCTTCCGTTACGTCCTTGTCCGTGCAGAATTCCGTCTGAGTTCCTACTTCCTTATATGCCGCAAATATGATGTCTTTCCAGTTCTCGTCGACAGTATCTTTCGGTTTTTTATCTTCGTCTTCGTCTTTTTTGTCTTCGTCGCCCTTGCCGTCCTGACCCTCTTCGCCTTTTTTCTGATCGTCGTCTTCTTCCGACTCTTTTCTCTTCAGCTCCTCTAATCCTCCGGTATATTTGAGGATCATGTAGTCGATCTCCGCTTCGGTGTCAGACCTTCCGCCTACTCCTGTGTAGTAGTCCTCGTCCTCATGGCCGCCCGTCATTTCACCCAGCTTATCCTCGGTCTCGGAAAGGAAGGACAGTCTGACGTCATTTTTCTCAGAGGGCTCCGCTTTTATAAGATATACGCATGCAAAGACCGCGGCAGCCGCTAAGAGCAGGACCGCAGCAAAACCGATGATTCTGTTTCTGCCGTCGTTTTTCCTCACGCGTCTTACCCGTACGCCCGCCTTTGCCTATAATTCGTCTGCCCACTGGCGGACTACGTCAAACGCGTTTTCGGTATCTTTCTTAAGACCCATTCTTCTCTTCATTTCCCTGTAGCCCGGAGTGTATGAGAACGTCTCTCTTTTTCCTTTTCCGTCGCCGAACGAAGCGATCAGAAGATCATGCTCAAGGCAGAACTCCAGATAGTCCGCGTATGCGTTCTGGTTCTCCTTGCGACACATCTCTATCTCGACCCATATCGCGTGGCCCTCTGTGAGCATGCGGTCGGCAAGAGCCCTGGCAGGCAGATTGTCCCGCTGCCACGCATGCGCGAGTTCATGCACCATGGTGGAGAATTCGAAGGCGCGAGGCAGCCCCTTGAGTACCCAGAGCTCTCTCTTGCCGTAATGATAGTATCCCAGGATCTTATCGCTGCCTGTTTCGCGCACGATCTCCTTGAGATTCTTGAAGGCTATCTTCTTTATGCTCCACGGATTTCCGCCCAGATCATAGTATTGTTTCAGTTTCTTTGACGCGTCCTTGTAGATCTCAGTGATCTCCTTGCGCGTCTGCACCACCTGGTTCCTGCAGTCGACGCACATAAGTCTGCCGTCGCTGGTCTCAACGTATTCGACTCCGAGGTGTCTTCCGCAGTACGGGCAGACATCCGAAAGGTTTTCGTCCATCGAAATGATGTCCGCGTCCTCCGCGTTGTTCAGGGTCCTCACGCTTTCCAGGTACTCCAGCGTGCTGCTTATGTCAAACAGAGACGGATAGTTGTCGAAACCGAACAGAAGGTATCTGTTGTCCGGCGATCCCGCTCCGGTCTCCCATTTCAGGTATGAATACAGGATGTCCAGTATGTTCTGGAAGTTGACTTCATCGATGCATTCAGACAGGAGGCCCTTGTCGGAAGCTGTTTTCTCCACAAGAATGATCTCCGGGAATTCGGACGGGCTCCCGCCCTCCATGGAGAGGCAAGGGATGATATCAGCTATAGGCCTCTCTTCTTCAGGGATGCCCGCCAGCAGCGCGTCCATGGCTTCCGTCCTGACTGCCATGGCGCTTATCTCATGGTAATTCTCCGGAAGCAGCGTCCTGAACAGCTCGTTGAGCATCAGAGCAAGCGTCAGTTCGACTTTCTCTTTGTTCTCGCAGCGTCTCTGCAGACGTATTATGATGGCGTCCCTGTCGTTTCTCACGACTCTGATCGGCTGCGGGAGCCTGGTCTTTGTGAAAGTAGGTCTCCTTTCGCCGTTCTCGTCCTCTGAATACAGGGAGCTGCCCTTCTTGAAGTTATAGTAGCCGTGAATGTCCCAGCTCAGGTCGAACGTGACCGAATCAAGAGTGTACTTGCCGGAATGCTTGATTATTCCCGTCTCTTCCGAGCAGTTCACTGCCTTGTAATCCGCTCTCTGCGCGTATGACCTGACGTCCTGAGGAGTCGTCCTCTCAAGGAGTATCTCCCCGAACGAAGTGATCTCTTTCACTACAGCCAGTTCGCCATCGAAACAGTGTATCTGGTTCGGCAGATAGTACAGATAAATATCGTCGGCGTCTACAGGGATCACCCTGTTCTCGTCCGCCGCGCCGTATCTGATGGTCGCGTAGCTCTTTCTGCTTCGGACATAGTCGTAGATGCCGGCGTTAGTGAGCTTGACGTTGTAAACTCCGACAAACGCAGGCTCATCGTTGTCATCCGAGAAGTAGTGCTCCTTGCTGAATGTGAAGCAGCTGTATACGTCGTTTCCGAGTCCCTGAGGGCTGGTGTCCTCAAGAAGCGCGGCAAGACATTCCTCTATCTGGTCGTGTCCAAGCGACGTGCCGTTGAAGCTGTTGTACGCGTCGATCAGATAGTCGCTCCTCATCCCCTTGTGGAGCCTGATCATGAGCAGTTCATTGGATCTGTGGACGTCTTCTCCCTTTGCCGGGATTATCTGCTTCACCAGGGACGGACTGTGGATAAGCGTTCCGAGGTTCTCGGCAAAGTATCCCCTGAGCATATAGGAGTCGCTGATTATAACTATTAGAGTGTTTTCATCCAGCGCGTAGTTGCTCCAGCACTTGGCGACCGCGAGAAGATTGTTGTCGACGTCGTATTCGATTATGAACTTGAGCCTGTTCTCTTCCCTGTCGCTCAGGACGGTCCTCTCCTGAAGCCCCTTCCGGTAATTCTCGGAAGCGTTGTATGTGATGATGTCGTTCATGTTGATGCTGGACTTGTTGAGGAATCTCTGCTGGATCTCATCGATGTTCTGCATCATCATGTCGCGGTAAGTGATATACGGAACAGAGCCGTCGACCCATACGCCGATGCTCTTGACTCCGGCCTTTGCCGCTTCGAGGGATATCACGGACGCGTTGCCTATATACGGCCTTATGCCTATCCTTGTCTGAGGCTGGTTGAAGGATTCGTTTTTCCAGACCAGACAGTAGAAATCCGACCTTGCCGTTATGTTTCTGAACGGCCTGAGGTCCTGTCCGATGATATGCTCGATGCTCTCTTCCAGATTTCTGTTGTCTTCGTTGTTCAGGAATATGTACTGTATCTCGCGATAGCGTATGCCGCCGGTTATCTTCATGTACGACATCCTCTGGGCTACCTCGGCGGATACGGTGGAGCCGCTCGGATCATCGACTATGACGCAGCCGATGTGCCTTGCGAATTCCCTGCTCCCTACCGCGTCCAGTCTGTCGACAGGACAGATCAGTATATCCGCGGCGTCTTCCCAGTTGTCGTCAGTGGTCTCGATCCTCCATACAGGATCGATGTCGTTGATCCTCGACAGCCTGTCGTTCAGCTCATCGCGTATCCTTCTGACTCTTGCCTTATATGACGTGACTATCAGCACTTTGCATCCGGACGCGAGCTTGTAATTGATATATCCGGCAAGATACAGCAGTATCTCCCCGTAAATGGAGTCGTTCACTATGATGCTGTCCCCGTCGGTAAGGCAGAGGACCGCCTCCTTGTACGTCTCCGACAGCCTGCTGCAGTTATATTTGATGCTGTTCATTATGCTCGCCAGCGCTCTGTCGTTCTTGCTGCGGCTGAGCATCTGATTGCCCACATCGTTTATCATGTAGTCTTCTATCTGGGCTTTCTCTATCTCGCAGCTGCCGTTATTGGCGATCATGTCGCCGTATTTTCTGCGGAAATACGGTATCAGTTTCCCGTAATTTCCTTTTCTTATGAATCCGATCTCGGAAATGTCGAACTCGGTCAGGTCGTCCTGTCTGGTGACTCCGTCAAGGAAGTAGAACATCTCGGCCAGCGGGAAATACGCCGCGCTTACCACTATAAGGAAGTACTTCATCGCGAGAAGGAGTCCCTGCGCGGAGAACAGCATGGTGTTGTAGAGTTTGAGGCAGGCAAAGCATATCCAGAGGATATACAGGATCAGTATCCCCTTCCTCGCGGCATCCATCCACTTTGCCGTCATGACATGGGCCGGCCTTATGAACGGCCATCCGTCATGTTCTTCTATCTCATAGTATCTGTTGGCGGCGTTCTCAAGCTTTCCGTTGATCACGGTGTCCGAATACTCAGACTGCATAGGGGTAGCCGCCCTGCAGACGGCGGTCACGATGAGCGCGCCCGCCATGAATATGATATTGGTCAGAAGCACTATCAGCAGCATGAACGCGGCGCTGTACGATTCCGAAGGCACTCCTTCCAGCACGATCCGGGTAATGTACTCCCGCGACATTATGGCGTCTGTCCCGCCCAGAATGAAGATGAACAGTATCGACGCGGCAACAGTATAGGCCAGGGACACGAAAACATACCTCATCTGGAGGAAGCGGTAAGGCTTCTTCAGATTGAGGGTCCCGAGCAGCCAGACCAGCATCAGATAAATCCCCGTGAGGACAACTGTCATAATAACGAATCTAATCATATGCAGCCCTTTCAGACCCGCTTTGCCGCGCGGGTCAGCTCACATCCACTATGTTGCCTATCCAGTACACCCCGTTGTCGGCTATGTCCTTCTTAGGGTCGATTTGCGCCACCGGATCATCGATCCGCTTGTCGGTGGTGTCACTGTAATAATTGTCTATGAAACTTTTAAAATATCCCATGATGCCGGCGTACTCTTCGAGCGCGTTTCTATGGTAGTCCATGCGCATGTTCTGTTCGTTCCTGCTGCTGACTACCTCTCTGCACGCGTTCAGTTTCTGCTCCGCGTTCCATATCGCGGCCATGCATTCGACATTATCATGGAACAGTTTCTGTCTCTGCTGTATCCCTTCGAAATACCGTCTGACCAGTTCGCTCAGCCTGCGGACTTCCTTTTTGAAGGACCTGTTGAGCGCGACATCCGCGAACGGCTTGGATAATATCACTGCCAGCAGCAGTATGGCCACGCATACCGCAGGCAGTATGTTTCCCTTAAGCAGACCTTTGAATATATAAGTCTGCATTATGGAAAAAGGTATGATGATCACGGCAGCCGCAAACATCAGGATCCTCAGGAAGTTTTTGCTTTCCTTGTTCTTCCTGGCGCTGTTCAGCTTTCTGAGGCAGTTGCCGACAACCTGCAGCTGATTTGTGATCTCGACCAGAGCGGCGTAGGTGCTGTCGCCTTTTCCGCGCTCTTTGTACGAATTCTCGTTCGCGAGCCTGAATTCCTCCTCGGCGCTCTTGAGAGCCTCTTTTTCATCCTCGTATTTCACGGTCTCGAGAACAAGCATCTCCGGTTTCTTCTTAGTATGGAACTCCTCGTTCACGGTCTTGCCGTATTCCTTCAGCTTGTCCTCATATGAAGATATCTCGTTGACGATCTCGAGGAATTCATCCTCCCAGTTGTCGTGATTCCTGAATCCCGATATCTTCTCAAGTATGCTCTCGGCGTCTTTGCTGTTGCCTATGAGGTCTTCCTCCTCAAGAGAGTCGATCGGTCTCATGCTGCTGAAGGAGACTTTGACCTCCGGTCTGGCCTTCTCCCTTGCTTTTTTAAGGCGATGGTATTCGTTGTTTATCTTTTCCGAATACCTTTTCAGCCTTACCGCCTCGATGACCGGGTCGAATTCATAGTTTTCGAACTCTTCGGACACCGTCGCGTTTTCCCTGAGCTTTCTTCCGGCGATATCCACAAGGAACGTCACCAGCCTGAGCTGCACCATGCGTCTTTCGGCATTGTCATTCCCGTTCACCGGTATGACGCATGTATCGACATCCCTGATCTTATCAAGGATGTTTCTCTCAAAATACTCGGAGTAGACGTCCCAGAACGAATGGCTTTCGGACATGCCGGCGAACGCTTTCAGCGTTTCGCCTATAAAATCCGACACGAGGGCGTTGTCAGGAATAAGCGCTCTTATTCCGTCCAGGATCCTGAGCCTTCCGCCCTCATCCGCTCCGGGATATTCCCCGCTGATCTCCTTCAGCCAGGACTCGCTTATGCACGCGTGCGCCGGATCGGCATACTTGATATACCCTTTCTTCAGCATCGCGATGTCAGCCTCTTCCCTGAACGCCTTCTCTTCAGGAAGCGCTCCGTTGTCGTTATCGACAATTATGAGCCTGAGCTTGCTGACCTTTCTTCGTATCACCGCCTTGCAGGCGCTGTATACCCTTGCCCGGATCATCAGAGTCCACCAATTGATATCCGTTGCGCTTCCCCATGTCCGCGCAACGCAAATGATCAGCTCGTTCTCATCCGAGTGAAAGACGTTTCTATCGATATGCCTCGTGATATGGTCGACCTTCCCGGCGAGATCACGCAGGCTGTCTATGCTGTACAGACTGAGCCTTTTTATGCTCACGCTCTCATGAAAGTACATCCTGAAATGAGACACGTCGACAGCGTTATCCACATTGACAATGTACGTGTATTTTGCCATTTATCCGAGTTCTCCTATGCGGCTCAGCTCCTGCCTTGCCAGTGTCTCCGGTCTCGATTTTTCCACAAGCGCCTTCATGACGTCCTTATATACCTTTGCAGGCTGGTCCTCTCTTGTCCTGCAGGACTCCCTGCAGTAATCGAGGATGAAGCCCTTGATGCCCTCAACAAGCTGTATGTATCTCTCGCGGTTCACGGATACGGCGATCTCGGCTATCAGATCGAGCACGGTGAAGGTCTTTCCTCCGTAGATGCCCAGGATATCCGGGATCTCCATCAGCATGCTGATCGCGTAGTGGCTGAGTATGTTCGCTTCGATGTCAGTCTCGCCCGCGATATCTTCTTTTCTCGCGGCGGCGATCCTGTCCAGAGTGTTCTTCTTGATCACCGGATTGAACGCCATGCTTCTGTAGAGACCTACATATGACTTCTTTCCCTTGCGTTCTACCTCGGCAAGCCTGTCGCCTTCATAGATATCGGACGGATATACAGGCACTATGTATTTCCATCTGGTGACATCGTCGTAAGTCTCCGTGCTTACCCCGCCATACGCGAGTAGCTCGGCCACCGCAAGCAGGTCGTCTCTTCTGTTGCGCGTCTCCTTGCGCGGATCGATCTCAGGCAGGTATGCCTCCATGTGCCATCTCTTGTCGAGGTGAGGCGACGCCGCTCCCTCCGCGCTGCTGCCGCGCTTGTTCTTCTCGATGACGTCGTTGACAAGCTGCGTATAGTATCTGTGCGCAGGGCTGCCGTCCTGATAGCTCTTGAGATCTTCAGGTCTGACGGCGTAGAGGATGCGGTAGCATCTCAGCTCGTTGACGCCGAAAGCGTCATCATTTACGACCCTTGAGTAAAGATCAGGTCTGACGTTTACAAGTTCGAAGAATGCCGCGTCGTCCTGCGCCGCTATCCCCGGATTGATACCCCAGTACACGGCCTTGCCCTGAGGGTCTCCTTCGATGCCAATGAAAGGCTCTGCTCTCGAAAGCACCTCGAGGATAATGGCCTGCATCTTATCCATCTGCGCGTCGGTAAGGTCGTAGCTGCCGTTCTTGATCATTCTTCCGAGAGGACCGGCCGCCCCTTTCAGGTCTCCGCTGTGCTTTTCTATCTCGTCATTGCAGAGGACCTCATACTCCATCGCTTTCAGAACGCCCTTGTCGAGCAGCTGATCCGTGACATCGCCTATCGCGTGCTTTATGCTCGGCAGTATGGTGGAATTGAAGATGTTGCGCGCGTTGCGGTGCATCTCGTCCCTGTAGAAGTCTCTCTCTTCTTCGTCCGCGGTCAGAGTGTTCTGATAATACTCGGTGAACAGATTGTATATCTCCTGAGCGAACTTGTCCTTGGTCTCTTCAGGGAGTTCCTCCGTAGTCACCGTGTTGCCCGTCATGTAATATGCGGTCCGCTTGTGCTGCTTCCTCGCGAAAACATATCTGGCGACGTTTTCGTTGATCTCTTCATGCTTTTCCTCGAGTTCCTGAACTGTCTCGGATATGTTCCTTGTGACGTCAGGCAGCGAGTCGAACATGATCGTATATGACTGCAGCAGCACATTGATCCTGTTGAGGACATCATCGAATACTCTGTGCCTGTAGGCGGCGACATGGTATCTGTTGATGGTCTCAAGCTGATTTCTTACGGCTTCGACATAGATGCCCGCGAAGTCGTCAAGAGGAGTGGATCTTGACTTTTTGCCGAAGAGGATCGGTCCTCTGCGGGATCTTCCGTTTATTATGTTGTTGTATACGGTGATGGCGTTCTGCACTCCGTTGGAGTCATCGCCGTCAAAGTCTTTGGTGCTGATCTCGTCAAGCTTGCCGCTGAGACTCTGTTCGTTCTCAATGGCCTTCTCAAGCTCTTTCTTCGCGTAATCGCGAAGTTTCATCAGTATGTATCTTGAAACGATAGGATGCGTGCCTCTTATGATATGGGCGATATTGTAATCGTGTCTGTCTTCTATCCACGGAGCGCTCATTCCGGTACCGGAGTCATAGTGCATGATGGAGATGATCTTGCTCGCGGTATCATATCCGTACGAGAGGTTGTCCCTTACCGCGTCGGTATACTCGGAAATGGCGCGGAGGCTCCTGTTCACGATGCCGTCCTCCGCTCCGGCTTCAGGAGCCGTGATGTCGGTCTCCTCGAGCCTGCACGCGGCTTTGGCGCTGCTGACAAAGTAGTTTTCTTCAGAGTCTGCTTTTATCAGCTCCTCTATGGAGCTTTTAGCCATGTTCACCCTGTCTGTAGGAGTCTCGTTATCCGTTTTCGCTACAAAGAACATCTCGTCCGCGTCCTGATCCGGCTCCTCCTTCTTCGAGGACTTCTTTCCCAGCACATTGAGGTCGGAAGTCAGGCTCCTGAAGAACGCGTCCGGGCTTCCCTTTGCCGAGTACTCCTCGAATTTCCTTATATAGAAATCCTCGAAACTCTCCTCTTCATAGCTGGCGTCCGTGCGCGCTCTCTGCGCCTGCTGCTTCCTGTCGATCAGGTACTCCTCGTCTATCCTTCTCCACTGGTTCCTGACGGAATCCTCGGCGCACCTCATGGAGATATATTCTCTGATATCCTCGTAAGGATACTCGATATTGATGGCTCCGGCGCCGCAATAGCGGTTCATTCCCTGAGTATCTATCAGACCTCTTATGAGGTTGTCTTCGGAGCCTTCGGCCTCGTCGCCTATCTGCGAGAGCTGAGCCATGAGGATATTGGCTGCCATGGCCTCATAATCTTCCGGTCTGGCTCCGCCCGGCACAGACTTGCCGTGGAAGTTGTACTTTTCAATGAGGAACAGATACTTGTAAGGGATAGGAT
This sequence comes from Anaerovoracaceae bacterium, assembly GCA_045114795.1. Lineage (GTDB taxonomy): Bacteria > Bacillota > Clostridia > Peptostreptococcales > Anaerovoracaceae > Crickella. Next base: position 17,155 of record JBGUKZ010000042.1, on the reverse strand, counting down.
TGGTCCCGTCCCCTCCGACTGTACGGTCCGGTTCATAATACTCGAGCCTGACAGGGATGTCTTCGCCCGGCACAGAGGCAAAACGGAAAAGCCCGTTTATCTCCTTGATGCACGCGTAGCCATTCGCGTAGGTGTCCCTTATCTTGGTAGGATTTCCCTCCTGATAAGGCTCCGTGACGCTCGCGTCTATGAACAGACCTCTTATGTTAGGGTCTTTAGCGGCGCTTCTCTGTATGAGCAGCTGTCTTACAAACAGCGGGAACTGCACCATGACGCCGGCGCAGGTGCCTCCCGCGATCGAGCCTACTATGAGGACTGAAACGTCCTCATCATAAGTGCTTCCCGCACTGTTTACCTTGACGATCGCGTCGTCTAAAGCCTTGAACTTATCTGTATCGATAGCAGAAAGCATGGCGATCCTTGAGAGCTGGCGTATCTGCCCGGCTCCCTTGAGCATGGTCCTTTCGTTCAGAAGAGGTATGTCATGCAGCCAGTCTCTGACAGACTTGCCTTTTTCCTCAAGGCTTTCCGCGAATCTCTTCACTGTCTTGTCGGTACTTGTCTGGACGATGAAATCGATGCCCTTGCCTTCGAGTTTCTTGATATCATTGACATTGGTGTCCAGGCATACAGTGGCGATATATTTTCTGTCTTCCGGAGTTAGCCTTTCAGCGACATAGCTGACTATTCTTCCTCCTACACCTCCAAGCCCTATGACTATAGTAGGTTTGTGATTTGCCATTACTTTCTCCCCCTTCTCTTCTTTATGAACTGGTATGTATTTACTGTCTGAGGCGCTATGATCGCAAGGAACGCGCTGCTTGTATTGAATAGTTTATTCTTTCCCTGAGGCGACTTCGGCACAGGGACGGCATTCACCAGATCCGCGTACGCTTTCTTTACCTCGGCCGCCTTCGCCTTGCTGCTGAGATTCGGATCCGGCTTGTCGAACGCGCAGAAGTAATCCCTACCGTTCTTTTTGTTCTGATGCGCCTTTATCCAATTCGAGGTTATGTGGATCTTATTCCTCTGGACCGCTTCCAGTTCCAGCCCGTTGGAAGTTATCTTTCTCGGGCCGAACAGCGTGAAGAACTTCGTCCAGTAACCGATCTCCTGCCTGGCATTGCTGTCGTTCTGGAAATTGCCTTTATAGTCTATGGAATACTGCGTCCTGTACAGCGTTCCCGCCGGGAAGTGCGGTTTCCATATCAGATACAGCAGGAGCGCGATCAGCGCCAGTATGATCAGCGAAATGATCACTCCTATCGGAGGATAGCCCTTGACGGTGAAATATCCCGTGGCGCTCGTGCTTTCATCGAGAGATACCGTGACTTCGTACTCGCCTTTCGGGACGCTGAAGAATCCGAAGGCATTATTGAGTATCGAAGCTTTCGGGTACACATGCAGCTTTCCGTCATCGCCTATCTCATATCTGAATTTTACGCCGGTCTTCTTGCCGTCCTTCGTCACCGTTATCGAGTGCTTGTCGATAAGCGACTCGACATCGGTCTTCGGAAGAGGCTGACCATCGCCCGTAACAGTGAAGTCAACGCTCCCTTTTTTGCCGTTTATGTACCCGCGTCTCACGGAAAGCTCGTTGCCGTCCGCCTGCACTCCGTAGACCACGGGTTCTTTTGCCTTAAACGTCTCTTTTGTGATCAGCGGAGCGAAGCCTTTCAGGTCTGTTTCCGCCGTGACCGTAGTCTCGCCGTTTTTGATCACATAGTCACTTATCTTTACGGAATTATCGCCTTTTTTCAGGACTTCCTCCCCGGCGACCGTTCCGTTTTCTTCTATTGTGAGCGACATCCCCTCGAGCACGCCGTCAGGGAGTGTCGTTATGTCTATCTTTTCATTTGTCCCGAGTATGACCAGGTCGGCCTCTATGTCCACTTTCTCGTTTTCTCTGAGCGCGGACGTATCCTTGACGAGCTTGCCGTTCCTGGTAAAGCGCAGTCTGGTCTCCAGAGCAACTTCATACATCACTACGATGTTTTCGGGATCGACTTCTTTGTCGAGCGTCAGAGTGTATTCGCCGGCGCTTATGTATTTGCCCTTGGACTGTATGGTGCTGAGAACGCTGTGGAGCGCCTTGCCTTCATTCCGGCCGGAATCCCCTTTCGGCGTAGCCATCGATATCGATGATGACGTGAGGCCGTCTCCCTCGCTCGCCTTCGCGGATGTGACCGAGGCATCTGAGTTCTGGGTCAGCACCTGTATGTTGAGGAGAGGGAGCGGGGATGAAACCGTGATCTCCTTGCCGTTCACGGCGACGTCGCTCTTGTCTATGCGGTATCTGCCCGTGATCGTATCCGCCATTTCGGACATGATGTCCACGATGCCCTCGCCCGTACAGCGCTTCAGCTGAACGTATTCGTTCTCGCTCGGATAGATCCTCGGAGGCTCTTTGCTTTTATCGTCTTTGGCCTTCTTTTCATCCGGGTTATCGATCGCCATGAAGATGACATGGCCCTGCGACCCGTTCGGCATCGTCTTGCTGGTGAAGTGCTCGGAGATGGCGGCGTCGACCTCGCTCTGCGACGCCCATTCCTTATCGGTCACTTTCTCGAAGCTGCCGTCCGCGATGATCACATACCAGTACTGCGTTGAAGGGTCGTCATCCTTGACGGCAGAAAGCTTGTCTCCGACATCCTTTACCGCCTGAAACGGGGTGTTTCCCCTGCCTTTATACTCGCGTATCGCGTCGACCGTTTTCTGTCTGTCTCCCGAGAAGTCCTTCAGGAGTCCCGAAGAATTGCTCGTGACGACCTTGTCCGGTTTGCTCATGAACGTGACCATCAGCTCGTCGCCGGGGTTGAGCAGTCCCGTAAACTGCTGGAAAGCGTAGTCCGCGTAGAACCAGTTGGTGTTGCCGTTCTGCTGCATCGACCCCGAATCATCATAGAGGACCGCTACGATCTTTTTAGGGCTCAGCGAGGATGTGCTCTCCTGTTTCGCGAGCGAAACGTCCATAAGACCGGTCAGCAGGATCAGCGCAAGCATAATAACGAATACTCTTTTAAAGCGATTCATCAATGATCCTTTCCGTTTGTTGAAAAATGTGTAAAAGCGGACATAATCGTACAGAGTTATCATACCATTTACGTTTGTGCCGCCGCAATCAATGTTGCTGTTTGTTAATAAGCGGCGCGGGTCCTTCATATCCCCGCGCCGCATCGTCTTTTCCGGGACTGCCGGTCATGCCGGCATCCGTTTTTCCGGCGCTGTTCAGTTTTCTTTTCCGAGCAGCGCTTCGATCTGAGCAGCCGTCAGATAGTTTTCTTTCAGAAGCGCGTTCGCTATGATCTCGACCTTGTCCTTGTTGTCCGCGATCAGGCTCTCCGCTTCTTTCATCTCTCTTTGTATGAGCTCATTGGCTTCAGCGATGTACTTATCGGCAAGAGGCGTCCTGAGTATGGTGTCCACAGGGAGCGCGATCATCCTTCCGGACATCATGCCGTAGCTGCATATCATGTGCAGCGCGTACCTTGTGGCGCTCTGAAGGTCGCTGCTGGCGCCGGTATTGACGGCCGCTTCCTCTCCGAAGAAGACTATCTCCGCCGCTCTTCCGGCCAGCGCCACACGAACGTTCCACAGCATCTCGGCGCGCGAGTATGTAGGCTTGTCTTCATCGGCGTTTTTCTGTACATATCCGCCGAAGTTGCCTCTGGACACTATCGTGGCAAACGCCGGAGTCTCTCCCGACAGATAAGCCATGACCGCGTGCCCCGCCTCGTGTATGGCAGTAGACTCATAGTACTTCTGCTGCCACTCGTGGCGCTCGCCGTAATTGAACTCCTCGAGAGCCTCCATGAGCGTCGTGTTGTCGAGTTCCTTAGACGCCTTGACCGCGTTCCTGAACGCCAGGTCAATGATGTTCTGCAATATCGCGAGGCTCTGTCCCGTCGTGCGGTCGGCGATATTGCCTATCGCGTCCTCCGTGACGGAGTTGTTCTGGATCTTGCTGAGCTTGAGCTTGATGTAGCGGATACGCTCGTCTCTGTTAGGCAGGTCCACGAGGATCTTGTTGTCGAACCTTCTCAGCAGCGCTTCGTCGAGCTTTCTCGGGTCGTTAGGGTCAGGGCTCATGCCGTAGTTGGTCGCCGCCAGTACAAAGACCGGATTGTCCGGATCCACCTTGAATCCGTCCATCTCTGTAAGCAGCGCGTTGAGCATTGACTCCGTATACTGTGTATTGGAGCTGCCCGTACGCTCCTTGCCTATCGCGTCTATCTCGTCGATGAAGATTATCGCAGGCGAGTACTGTTTTGCCCTCTTGAAGATGTCGCGGATCTTGCGCTCGCTCTCACCGACATACTTGTCCATGAACTGCGTCGCGCTGGTCTGTATGAAGGCCACGTTCGACTCTCCGGCCATGGCTCTGGCGAGCATCGTTTTGCCCGTTCCCGGAGGCCCGTACAGAAGCACTCCCTTAGGCGGCTTGCCGCCCGAAAGGATGAATCCTCTCGGATCGCGCAGATATTTGATGAAGTACTGCAGTTCGGACTTGGCGTTTTCCGCGCCGATGACGTCGTCGAATACCGTGTCCGGACGCTCCGCGTCTCTGATGATCGCCATCTCCTGGCTCGAACCGATGGCCGTCCTCAGTTTGAGGTCGTAGAACGTGACGTGGAGAAGCGAGCTGTCCTTCTCGTCTATCCTCTGTGCGGATTTGTAAGAAATGTAGCCGTTCCTTCTGATAAGCGTGCGGCATTTTTTGTCGATCTGCTCGTCAGTCGCTACTGACTCCATGACCGTGTTCATCCTGGCCTGATCGGAAGCGTCGATGACGCCGACCGCTCCGAGTCTGAGCAGGTAAGTCCTGTCGACGTCGTTCAGTTTGCCGCCTTTATCAAGGATGTATACCGGAACGCCTATCCTCATCTCCTCGAACTGCCAGATCATGTCAAGGCCGTCCGTGTAGCTGTCCTCGAGAGCGAGGTTCTCGTTGTCGTTCTCTGTTCCGAGGAAAGGATCTATGACCGCGAACAGCGCGCCGCCGAGCGCGGCTTCCTTAGCCTCTTCGATATTTGACGCGAAGCGGTAGCTGAGCCTGTCAGTACCGGTGAAGGCTCCGCGGTCCTCCTCGTTGCAGATGACCAGCACGTCCGATTTATCATCCGCAGCGAACAGCGGAGCTATGTCCTCGGCGATATCGTCCTTGTTTATCTCGAACAGTATCGTTTTGATGCCCATCATGTCGCTGTGAGTGGATCTCAGCCGCGCGATCTCAAAGAACTCGTTCTTGAGGAAACGCTGACATTCAGCGAGCGCTGTTCTGGCGTCGCTTACCGAAGGCGTTCCGTGGAGCAGCAGAGCGGAGATCTTAGGGTCGAATACGCAATTGTATCCGTATCTGTCTTCGGTGGTCGACGACAGTTTCTCTACCGCCCTGTCGATGCAGCTCAGGAGATGTCTCGTCCTGAGATTGCCGAACAGTATCAGGTCTTTTGACTCCAGACCCCTGCAGAAGGCGTCTACCGCGAAATCGCCGTGCCAGAGTTCTCTGAGCTCGCCGCGGATGCTGTCTATCGTGACATTATCCGGTATCGCGGAAAGGTTTCCGGCGGCAGGATCGTCATAAACAGCTCCTCCGAGTCTCGATGTGATTATGATCGTAGCCTGATGGAAGTCAGTGTAGTCTCCGTTGGCAGGGCTGTAGAGCTTGCCGCTCTGAAGTATCTGGCCGACGGCGCTGAGTATGCTGAGATAACACTCTTCTATGTTCTCAAGTATGATCAGTCCGGACGGGTTTTCCCTTACAAAGCCATGCAGCCTGCCCTGAGAGCCTCCGTAGGCTTTCTCTGTACCGATAAAGTCCGTTATGCTTGACGGTATCCCAAACTCCTTCATGTCAAGCGCAAGACAAGGCATGCCGAGCGTTCTGGCCGCTATGGAAGCGGTAAAGGACTTGCCCGAGCCTGCAGGGCCGGTGAGGAAGAACGCCGCGCGCGGACCTCCGCCTTCACCGGTGGCCGCGTAATTGGAGTTGAAGTAGCCCCTCACGAATTTCAGGATAGCTTCATCCTGTCCTATCACCTCAGACAGAAGAGCCTTATACAGGCGGTCAGTCTTGTTGGCGATGCGGGTGAAAGGATCTTCTTCTGTTTTCTCGGCCGGTTTTTCTTCCGGCTTTTTCTCAGGGACTGCCTCCTCTTTCGGTCTGCCTTCATCAAGGCTCACGTCTATCACGACCCCCTGAGGGTTTTCAGCGGCCGCGGCGTCAGGAGCCGGGGCTTTTGACTCAGATCCACCCGTTGCGGGCTCTGCCGGTTTTGAGTCTTTCGGCCTGCCTTTGTCGATGACATCCGCGATGGAGTGTCCGGTAGTGAATACCTGGAAGTCCTTTCTCTTCGCTTTAATTATCTCAGAGACCAGGCTTTCCTCATCGCTGCAACTCTCGAGCAGTTCATCCAGCAGTTTCGCTGACTCTTTGGCTTCCTCTTCGTCCTTGCTCGCGATCAGCGGCATGCCTACTTTTATAAGCTGATAATCGTAGTCGTCATAATCAAGAACTTGCTTTACTCTCGCAAGTAAAGCAAGCTCGTCTGATGTGAACATTGCATTCGCGTATGCAGGCTCCAGTGTTATCAGCTTTATGAACCCGTATATGATGTGGGAACATGTAATGCCGTCGTCTTTTGATCCGAGGGCACCGGAAAGGCTGATGGCCTCCTCAAGCAAATGTGATGTCAGTTTCATATTAACTCCAAAGCTCCTTCATGATGATCGGGTATGCTTCATTGGCAATGCTGGCTGTCCTCTGCATGATCTCGAGGCACTCCTGGCCGCAGCTGTCCATGTCGAGGATGCAGTCTGCGTCTATCATGACATCGCCGTCGTTGTCGATGTAGAACTTGACCCAGCGGAATTTCTGGTTGAGAGCGTTGACGGTCTTATACATTGCGCCGACCTTCTCCTGCGGCACCTTAACGATCTGCGGAGCGATCAGGTGCATCGTCTGTCCTTCAGCGTCGAAGATGAGAAGGATCCTGATGGACGAAAGATTTGACATTCCGCCGAAACCGGAAGAGATGACTTCTCTGTTTTCGCCTTCAAGACCGTATTTAAGGCCAATGCTGTCAAAATAAGCAGCTGTGAGTTTCGCCATTTTGTTTTCCATTTTTAATTCCTCCTTTTTGTGGATCTGCAAAAATCTACATAATGATTGTAACATATTTAGCGCGGTTTATGTTATAAACCCGCTCTATTGACTGAAGATTTCACGCGGCGCGCGCCTTATATCCCCGCGCGTTCCATCCGCGAACCCCCTTGATGTCTGAAAGTATATATCTTCAATATCGATCCTCTGTGAAGGGGGGTATTCCGGTTCATTGTTTTCCCTCCCCCCTTTAACGCGGTCCTGAAAACGATTCGTATAATGGGGTCACTTAAGACAGCAACGTCATGTTGAGGAAAGAAAGGAAGGATTTTACAAAATGGAAAACAATATGGTCAGATCAGGACGCCGCGTAAGGAACTGCCTTTTCGCAGTCGTCATGTCCGCGGTGATGCTGCTTTCTTCGCTGCTCTGCGCACTGGACGTAAACGCGGCGGGAAGCATCGACTGGGGAACACCGGTCAGAATCACGCAGAACAATCAGGTGGTCGATTCGATCACGATGAACGGCAAGACCGTCAACGCCCTGTACGCGCCGAGAGGCAATGTCTCGAATTATGACAGCAACACCACCTACTGCTGCGCAGCGTTCGTGAAGCGCTTCTACAGCACCGTGTACGGCGTAGACGTCTGGAATCTGTATCCGGGCAACACACCGTCCGCGAGTTCCGGTTACTTCTATAAGACTGATTCCCCTAGGGCCGGCGACATCGCGGCCAATCACGAGCACTGGGCGATCGTAAGATCCACAGGCAACGGCGGAGTCAAGGTGATCGAGCAGAACGCGTGGAACACAAAGTACAACAGCGCCATGGTCGGAAGGACGCTTTACGGCGGAAGCGGCTACTGGTACTGGAGATGGTCCGGAGCGGACTCTTCGAACAGCTCGTCGAAGCAGACTTCCACAGCAAAAAAGAGCAGCCCGGGGTTCAGCCTCTCGCTCAATGCAGTGCAGACCGGTTCGGACAACGCGGTGATCAAAGCCACTGTATCGAACCCTAAGAGACTCAAGGTCACGAAGGTCGGATGCTACATCTATGACGCGAAGGGAAACAAGATCAAGAGGCACACCGAAACGTGCTCGCGCAACGAGTCAACGTTCTATGTCTGGTACGACATCAAGGCTGAGCTTGGGATGACTCTCAAGAGCAAGACGACTTACAAGTACAAGATCTTTGTCATCTATGACGGAAAGGAGTACCGTTCAAAGACAGGAACTTTCAAGACCAACTAACATGATTACATGCCGCGCGGACCGGTCAGGTTCCCTCCTTTAGCCGCAGCGGTCCCCGCAAAATAAAAAAACCATCCCCGCGTAAAACGCGGGGTTGTTTAATATACGGGCATAGCCCTTACTCCTCGCGGTACGCGTGGAAACGCGTAAGCTAGTCTGCCAACCGCGTCTCCGTTATTTCTTCTTTGTTCTAAAATCGTCAGCTTCTGGTATTCGTAACTGATCTCCAAGCCGATCTTCGTCAAGTTGATGTTTTATGTACTCCGCAATTCGGCTTGCATTCTTTCCTACCGTATCGACATAATATCCCCTGCACCAGAACGATCGATTGCGATACCTGTATTTAAGTTCGCCGAATTGCTCATAGATCATTGTGCTGCTTTTGCCCTTCAGATATCCCATGAAACTCGACACTGCTATCTTAGGTGGTATCTCAACAAACAGATGTATATGGTCAGGACATGCTTCTGCTTCAAGGATGTTCACACCCTTCCATTCACACAATTCTCTTATGATTTTGCCTATCGCATTTCTCTTTTCTCCGTAGAATACTTTCCTCCTGTATTTGGGAGCAAACACTATGTGGTATTTGCAATTCCACTTTGAGTGCGATAGACTGTGGACGTCATTTAGACCCATGATCCTCCTCCTTGTTTTGTAATTGCAGTTGGCAGACCGCAGTCACAATTCTAAGGTTTGGAGGATTTCTGGTCAAACGCATAGCGTTCACGGAACCCCGCGTCTAACGCGGGGTTTTCTTCTAACAACAAGGCGCTCCCCTCAAAGGGAGCGCCTTTTGTTATACTCTCTATTCTTCCGGCATCTGCTTTGCCATTTCGTAATTGCTGTATGCCCTGTCGTCTGTCACTTCCCTGATGACAACGATTCCCTCAGGCATGACGACTTCTTCATCCTCACTTCTGAGTTCGATCTCAAGTATGGCCTGCTTATGCCACTCAGGATATATGTCTATCTCGTAATACAGGTCGTTCTCTGCAAGACAGTAGCGTGTCTTGTGGATCGGCCTGCGTTCCGGATCTGCGTCCATCAGGGCCGCCACGTATTCCCTGATGTCGATCCTGCGGTCGACCTCGACGCGCGACATGTCGGATATACGGCGCTTTTCCGTTCTGTAGCACATGTAATTGCCGTTCTGCCCGCGCTGCCGCACCCTTACCTCAGTACCGTCAGACTGATCTTTGAGATATGTCTGGATCATATCCACCTTGCTGCAGTTAGGCAGGTCTTCGAGCCTCAGGATATCCGGGTATTTTATGAGGAACTTGCGCTCTATCTCCATAGGCTCCGGCTCTCCGAGGAACGAGGCGATCTCCGCCACCACCCTGCGCAGCTTTTCATCGAAGCCGGTCGAGTTGTCTATCACTCTCAGGTGCGGATGTCCGGTCCACGCGGCAATGAGTTTGTCGTCGAGAGCTGCTGCCTGTTCAGGCGTTTCCGTCCTTACCTCGGACATGACATATGCCTCGGCGGCGCCCTTTGCCGCGGTCACCATATGTATCACGGCGTCATAGCGGTCGCGCTCAGCCACTTCATTGGTATCCAGGCTTCTCATGACCGCGTCAAACTCTTCCTGCGACATGTACGCTTTATTGTCGAGCACTCCGCGGTCGCATATGATCAGTACTTTTTCCGTATCCATCGAGCGGGCTGCCTCCTCGAATACGGATTCCTTCTCTTTCTGCAGCCTCACCTGGCACTTCTGGTAATCCAGGTTGCTCCCGCAGGTCCACGGAGCCACTCCCCCTCCGATAAGCTCTGTAGCTGTCTCCGGTACGAAGAGGACCCTGTAGCCCCTCTTCTCAAATTCCTTCTTTATCCGCGTCATCCCGGTCGTTTTGCCCGCGCACGGGCCGCCCGTGATGACTATCCTTGTTATCTGCACGTTTCTCTTCTCCATCATTTTCATCAGATCGTCAAGTGATATCCTGTATATTTCCGCCAGCTTGCGAAGCTGCGGCAGAGCCGGTCTGGCCCTGCCGTTCTCCCACTTTGATACTGCCTTGTCGGTCACTCCCAGCCGGTGCGCCAGAAGGCTCTGCGTCATCCCGTATTTCCGTCTGAGCTCCGTCAGATAGTTTCCGAACTTATAGTCATTCATTTTTTCACCTTTTCGAGCACCTCGCAGACCGGGATGCCCGCCAGCATCACGATGACGTCAGCGACGAACGCGTAGCTGTTTTTGGCGACGCGCACGACCATAGGCTGCGCGTACAGCAGGCACTCGGTCAGCGACTTGAGTCCAAGTATCCCGACTGCCGTCATCACTATTATGACCAGCGCCATCAGTCCTCTGCGCGCCCAGGCCGATTCTATCTTTTTTATCTTCTGAAACGCTATGCCGCATACGATGCCGATGACCAGATTGCCTGCCGTCCATCCCGGCATGCCGCGAAGTCCTGAGATCACTACGCAGTACAGCACGACCCCGAGACTGCCGACTATCGCGCCTGACGCGGCGCCGTACCTGTAGCAGTACACCATCATGACCACGTAACCGAGGCACAGATAGTAGTTTTCGAACACCGGGACCTGCAGCATCATGGTCAGCACCACGAAGAGCGCGATCCCCACTCCGTTGAGCGTTATGAATTGCGTTGTGTTTTTCATGTCATTCTCCTTCCGGGTCCTTCATCATCCCCCGCATCTATATTGTAGGACGGGGTTCCGGAACGCGGAAGGGGGATCAGGTATACCCGCGGTAGAGATATTACTTCTCTCTGCGGGTCACTTTGGCGGCGAGTTTCATCAGGTCGCCGCACGGATGTCCGAATATCTTCAGTGCGAAAAACGCTGTCATCGCGGCGGCTATCATTATGTACACGGCGTAGGCAGCCATCATGGAGTACTTGCTCCCGATGAACGCGAGCCCCTTTACCTGCCCGGCCACGGACGCGTTATATGTGCCTCCGAACAGCACGAAAAGTCTTGGCAGCACCATCCAGTTGCGGAAGAGATAGCAGACCGGTCTGTGCCAGAAGTATACATTAAGCGTGCGGGCGCCTATCGTCGTGACATATCCGAGATCTTTGTCAGGGATGACCGCGATGACGCTGAGGGTGATCACAAGAGCGATTGCCCACACTCCAAGCCTGATGAGCCATCCCCAGGATATGGCCGCGCTCCCGAAGAAATCGGAGAGAAATTCGTATGAGCGTCTCCCTGTGAACCATTTGCGCAGACTGTACATGCCCCATGGTCCGAGACGGCAGATCACCAGCGTCGCGATTATCACGCACCACCCGCCGGCCCTGAGCCGCCGCCTGTCCTCGAGGAAGGAATTGAACTTCCTCATGTCAAGGTAGTATCCGATCATGTATACCGGGAGGAAATTGATCATGCGGGACAGACAGAAGGTATCGCCGACAGCCGGGAAGTATCCTATTGCCGCGCTCAGGGCGAACGCGCCGCCGATCATCATCCACGGCTTTGCCTTGCCGTCGATCCTTCGCATCAGGTAGAAGAGTATCTCATACTCGGCCATGACGAAGAGGTACCACGGTATGCCCGGCTCCTGTATCCAGTGCCAGATAGGGTTCTGCCCCATGAGCGTCCGCGTGAACTGCAGGAACAGTTTGAGGCCATAGCCGCACAGGAAGAATCCCAGCACCTTGTCCCACCTCATTCGAGTCTCGCCCCTGATTCCGGCAGCCGCTCTTTCCTCAGTTATGTAGTGCTTGTGCACCAGTCCTGAGATAAATATAAAAGCGGGCATATGGAACGAGTAGATCCACAGTGTCGTCCACCTTACAAGGTGATTGTCCGACACGTAGTCAGTCGTCATATGCCCCAATACCACCAGAAAAATCAGCAGCGCTTTTACGTTGTCATATCTGTAAATGCGTCGGTTCATTCGTCAGGACTGGATTGCTTCCGTATGGTCCTCGACAGGATTGCCCAGATCATCGACTTCCTTGATGACGTACTTTGAGCCTCTGCCGTTGCCGGTATATCTCATTACAAAGGAATATTTTCTGCCGCCCAGATTGGTCACCCTGATGCTCCCCGCGTCCCAGCCGCCGCCGGCCGCGTGGACTATCTGTCCGTCGCCGATGTACAGCATCACATGATTGGAGCGCACCAGCACGTCTCCTTTCTGAAGGCTTCCCCTGGACACCTTGCCTACGCTCTTCCAGTGTCCGTATCTGGTGAAGCTTTTCTTGGTCATCGCTATGCCGTGCCCGCTCTGACATGCCTTCAGCATGGCAGGATCTCCGGCGCCGTGAGCGTAACACGCGTGGACAAACGGATTGCAGCAGTATGTCTTTTCATATGAGTGTCCGTTGACCTTGGATTTTCCCTTGATGTTCTTTCTCGGACCCACATTTGTCTGGCAGAAATAGCATCCGTATCTGTGCGATCTGTCGCCCGTGCCGTAGGTGAATGAATCGTCGTTTGCTATGTCGATGCCCCACTGCACCGCGGCATTGATGGCGTCCTCGTTGGTCATCTCTTCCTCGACCACCTTGAAGCGCTTGCCTATGTCAGGGCTCTGCTCGGACTCATCGGAAGTGAATCCGACTATCTTTATGTCGTAGACCTTGTCTACTTCAAAATCGGCCATTCTGAACGAGCTGTCGCCGGTCTCGGCTATCACCTCGTTCTGGCTGTAGATCTTGTAATTGCTGTAGTAGTCGCTCCTGGTCCATTTGATGAGCAGATCATCATCGCTTGGCTCCACAGTAAAATTCTGGAGGGCATGCATTTCAGCTGTGACGGTCTTGCTTGCCTTGCTGAAGACAGGATTGTCTTCGTATCTGTAGGCCCTGACCTCATATTTGTATTCGCCGCCCTTCGTCGCAGCCTGTTCGTCTATGAATTCAGTCTTATCGGACTGTCCTATGACCTCGCCGTTGCGTATGATCTCATATCCGAGAGCCCCATCGACCGCGGTGTAGCTGAGTTTCATCTCGCCCTGTGTCGTATCGACTTTGAGTTTCGGAGTTTCGAGGCTCGGTTTGACCTCTGCCGCTTTTTCCTCGTCTATCCCTGTCGTCTTGAGCCCGTTCCTTGCCGTGACTGCATAGTAATAAGTACGGCCGGTCCTGAGTTTTTTATCTTTATATTCTGTATCCGTAGTCGTTGCCAGGTACTTGTAATTGACGCCGTCCTTCGATCTGTAGACACGGTACGAGGCCGCGTTTTCAGACGCGTCCCACGAAAGATCTACGGTCGAGTATGTGCTGTCGGCGATCCGGAGCCCGCTCACCTCAGCCGGAGCTGCGATAGACACTAAAACAACGCATACAGCAAGTATCAGGACTGCATCCGCTATCAGTATCTTTATCTTGTTTTTCCTGAGCCAGGCTCCGAGGTTCTTCATCTTCTCTGTAAACCCTTTGTAACGTTTCCTGCAGCGTTCCGCATCGCCCCGCGGTATGCAGGCCGTATGTTCGCGATGCTTCGCAACGTTAAAATTATATGTTAAATCCGGGCGAATTTCATCAATAATCTTAAAAAAACATTAATGTACCCGGATACGGACATCTTAACACTTATTTAGATAAGGCTTAACAGATGTATAGGAACGTTGAAACGCAAACGTGTTTGGGAATACCATATCTTTGTAATAATGGGTAAAAGTCTGCGTACGCGGTCTTTGTATTGGGAAAAAGAACAAACCGGGAGAAAAGGCAATGAGTATTTTAAGAAAGAACAAGGTCTCGCTCAACATCCTTCTGGTCATCGTTCTGATGGCGTTATCACTGTTAGCGTTTGCGTTCACCTTCGCTTCGAGCGCCCAGAGCGGTCTTGAGGCCAGGGGCCATGTGAACTGCTCGGTCGGAGCCATACTGAGGACCAAGCCAACCACCAAGAGCGCTTACCTCGCGGTACTCCAGAACGGATCGGTAGTCGAGATACAGAAAGAGGTCTTCACCGCCAAGAAAAAATCCGGTGCCACCTATAAATGGTACAAGGTAAATACCGGCGCGGGCGAAGGCTACATCCGTTCCGATCTGGTAAAGGTCGATAAATACAACCGCATTAGCATGAAGACGGCCAAAAAGACCCCGTACCGCAAAGGCGCGGGCACAAAGATGTCTAAAAAAGGCACTCTGAAAAAGAATGTCACCGTCACCATAGTGATGGAAGCAAAGGCCAAGGGGTCGGATGCCGTCTGGTACAGGATCAAAAAGGGCTCAAAGTATTATTATGTGAAGAAGTCCTACCTGAAGAAGATCGCTTCGACCGCCAAGCCGGCGCAAACGACGTCAACGAAACCGGCAGCTACCACGACCACAACGCCTAAGCCAAATCCGGCAACGACGATAGTGCAGTCAGCTGAAGCTCTGAGGGTCGTGAACGGCGCCTGCGCGTGGGCAGTCACCATAGCCGGCGACAACAGGTTCCACTACGGACTGAAGCCGACGTCACAGCACAACGGATGCTACTTCTGCAACACGCAGACCCTTGTAGGCGGTAGAGCGAAGACCGGAGTGAACGACTATGAGTTCTCATACTGCTGCAATCCTTTCGTCCACGCGGCGTTCGCGCACGGCGGCAAGGAAAAGACCATGCTGCAAGTTTGCCAGAGAGGTAGTTCCTATGACTTCCACAAGGGGAGAGGCTACGACAATTCGCCTCTGTTCGCGAAGCTCGGCAAGCCGGCCATGTCGGATCTGAAAAAAGGCGATGTCATCTGCTTCAGCAATCACGTCATGCTTTATCTTGGCGGAGGCAAGATAGCGGAAGCCGCGGGCGGCGACGACAACATCCCTAACAGCAGCAAGTGGAACAATTCCATAAGAGTCTGCACGCTGACCCAGGCAAGATATGCCAAGGCGTACGGAGCGTTCCGATACGTAGGCAACGCAAGATGATCTTGCATATCTCATAAAAAGTAAAAGCGGGGCTGTCGCATTTGAAAAAATGTGGCAGCCTCTTAACTTGAAAACAGCAGACAGTCACCGGCAGGATTTGATCATTCAGTCGTCGACAGTCTGCTTCTTGTTTTTTCGCAATATAACACCACCGAATATTCAGTTGCTGTTCGGCTAGGCTATCTTGTAGAGGTGCATTCCCAGTTTACCGTTCTGTATCCTTCGATGAAGGTTTGCTATGTTTTGAGCTATGGCCATCAGTACACTTTCGGCATAAACATTTGCCTGCCCTCGACAAAGAAATTGCCTGAAAGATCCATCTTCTTTCCACAAAGCGAAAGCTCCTTCGGCCTGAATGCTTCGATTGACTCTAAGCTGTATGCCTTCTTCGCTGGTGATCCTCTCAAGACATTCTTTACGTTGTCTCTCGAATGTCCTTGAAACACTGAGAGTCTTGAATCGCTCATCTTCCGGGACCTTCCAGTTCCTGCCTTTTATACATTCAGATTTGTACCGACATCCGGCACAGTCATGGCAGCGATAGACGGTTTCCTTGCGAATGTATCCGCTGAAAGACTTCCTTTCATCTATGCCGCAGGCGAATAGTCTGCAACCATTCATGCATGTGTAAAAATCACCATCAGGATCATAAGGCATATTTTCCTTGCGGCTTATGTCAGTCTTATACTTCCGCGTCTTGGATATCTCATAATTGGCAGGCTTGATCATTGCAGTTATTTGATGATCTTCCAGAAAACTATAATTCTCCTCACTCTCATATCCGGCATCGGCAACAACTACAGGATATCTGTGCCCCAGCGATGCTTCCATCCCGGTCAGAAACGGGATAAGGGTATTGGTATCTGTCGGCCGCGGGGACAGCATGAGCCACGAGATATATCCTGAATCTACTCCAAGCTGAAGATTGTATGCAGGTTTAAGCTGGCCGTTGAGCATAGCGTCCTCTTTCATCCGCATGAAGGTCGCATCAGGATCAGTCTTCGAATAGCTGTTACGGTCTCCTAGTATTTCAAGGCCCCTTGAATACTCCTTAAGTCTGTTGATGTATTCTTCGAGCAATTCGATGTGCTTCTGGAGAGGTGTCTTACGGCTGCCGCTGCCGTGTACGAACGCAACGCCTTCTTCGTCTTTGATCTTGTACAGTTTTTTGAGAAGCTTGCCCAGGTGTTTTTCCTTGACCTGACCGTGCCATATCTCTCTTAAGCCGTAAGTCTCAACACATTCCTGGACAAGAAGCGCCGTCTTGTCCAGAAGCTTAGCCTGATTCTTTGTAACCGCCTTCTTCCAGACGAAGGTATACTTGTTAGCATTGGCTTCGATCTTTGTCCCGTCAATGAAGATTTCTCTGCCACTGACCTCACCGAGCTCCATAAGATATCTCACTGCCATGGCCAGATACTTGTCCGCCACCTGTGCAAAATGGATCGATCTGAAACGGGCTATGGTAGCGTGATCGGGTGCTGATCGTCCCTCCAGAAGATACATGTAATTGATGTCTCTCCTGCATGCTTTTTCGATTCCTCTTGATGAGTAGTTGTGTTCATGATAGGCGTACAGCATTATCTTCAGCATCTGACGCGGGCTCACTTGATTTTCCTTTACCCGGGAATAGGTCGAATACAGATCGCTAAGATCCAGTTCCTCCACAAACTGACCCAGGAGCCTCACGCAGTCGTCGTCGGGAATGACATGCCCGATCTCGAGCGGAAGTTTTAGTTGATACGGCCTCGAAAACAACGTATAATTTTGCCGTAAAATATTTAGGTTTTGCATACTAATATTTTACCATTGAACTCCGTTTACCAGTAGGTGCGGAGCTTTTTGTTTTTTGATAAAACCAAGCAATTTCAAGGGCTGCAAGCGCCTTGCACAAAAACAGCCCGCCGGTAGGCGGGCAAGTTAAGAGGCTGCCACATTTTTTCAAATGCGACAGCCCCTTTT
>JBGUKZ010000041.1:0-52637 GCA_045114795.1 Anaerovoracaceae bacterium | reverse complement strand
CTGCAAGCGCCTTGCACAAAAACAGCCCGCCGGTAGGCGGGCAAGTTAAGAGGCTGCCACATTTTTTCAAATGCGACAGCCCCTTTTGTTTTGCTTCGTTATTCAGACAGTATGCTACTGCAGTCTGTCGAGTGTCTCGCGCATCTTGGCCGCGCTCATCCTGAGCCTTTCGAGCTCTTCCGCCGTCAGTTTTTCCTCGAGCCGGCGCTCCACTCCGTTGACTCCTACAATGGAAGGCACGCTTATGCCCACATCGCGTATGCCGTACTCGCCCTGAAGAGTCGATGTGACCGGGGCTATCGTAAGCCTCTGGTTCAGGACCGCGTCCGCCAGCGAACAAACGCAGGTCGCTATGCCGTAATGCGTCCTGCCCTTCGCTTCTATGATGACGGCTCCCATGCCGCGCACTTCATTGTAGAGCATGTCCTTCTGTTTGTCGCCCCACTCGAGTCCAACGTTAGAGCAGTACTCATCCATTGGTATGCCCGCGATGGAAAGTCTGCTCCAGAGCGGGAACTGTGTGTCTCCGTGCTCTCCGACTATGTTGCACTTGATGGACTCGATGTTGATGTCGGTATAGTCGGCGATCGCTCTCACGAGCCTTGATGTATCAAGTATGCAGCCCGTTCCGAACACCTTGCCGTTAGGGAGCCCCATCCATTCCGCGACCTTGTAGGTCAGAATGTCTACAGGGTTCGAGACCACCATGATGACGCCGTGCGTGTAGTACTCTTTGATACTGTCAGTTACCTGTCTGAGTATGCCGATGTTGTCGGCTATCATGTCGAGCCTGGACTCTCCCGGGCGCCTGTTGCGGCCCGCGGTGATTATGATGAGATCGCAGCCCGCGCAGTCGGAATAATCGCCGGCGCAGACAGACGACGTGCCCATGTAAGGGATACCGTGCTGTATGTCTTTGGCCTCGCCTTTTGCCTTATCATTATTGATGTCGATCAGGAAGATCCTGCTGGCGAGGTTCCTTATGGTAAGAGCATAAGCGATAGATGCTCCTACGTAACCCGCGCCTATGACCGCGACCTTGCGGCTCAGGGTTCCTGCATTATTGATTCCGGCTTCGTTCATTCCTCTCACCCGTCTGTTTCTATTCTCCCTCGTCTTCTCCGCTGTCCTTGCCGTTCTTCACTCTGTCACGCGACTTTTTGATGATGCTGGATATGAAGCCCTTTTTCAGATCTGTCTCAGCCTTTTCGATCTCGGCCACTGTAGGATGACAGATGCCGTAGATGCCGTCCACGCATTTGCTGACCGACTCAGGGTCAGTCCTGTAGACAGAGTACTTTCTTTTATGCGAAAGCGACGCGACATAGTCCATGTCGTACTCGCCTTCTATCTTCTGGGTCTCGATATCCCAGGACGCGAGATCGGTCATCTGCATCTTTATGAGATCCTGGATCTCTTCGTAACTCATGTTGGTGCTCAGGTTGCTTCCGGCCACCTCCATTATCTCGCCGTACTTGGTAAGGATCGCAGGCGAAGAAGTCAGTTTATCGATGACCGCCTTCACTACTCTCTGCTGGTTCTCCACGCGGACCGAATCCTGCCCCTCAAAGGCATGGCGTTCGCGCGCGAAGTACAGGGCCTCCCTGCCGTTCAGATGGTTCCATCCCTTTTCGTAATGACAATCCGATATGTCGCTGTCGAACTCGACCGGCGAGTACACGTCGATGCCGCCTATGGCGTTTATGATTCCTCTCATCGACGAGAAGTTGAGCTTGATGTAATAATCGAGATCTATGCCCAGCCAGTCCTGCACGGTGTTTATGGTCTCGTCCACGCCGTAAACTCCGGTATGCGTCAGCTTGTCCATCTCCTGATAAGTATGGAGCATGACATACGAGTCGCGAGGTATAGACGTGAGCAGTATCTTCTTGGTGACCGGATTGATCGTCATGATCATGTTGACGTCGCTGCGGTCAAGGTCGAGTTCGCCCGCCCATCTGTCGATGCCGGTGATGTACAGGTTGAACGGCTCCGCAGTAGGATCGACGTCCGCGCCGGTCCCTATCTCTGCATTGGAGGTGTTGGCGATCTCGCTTATCTTATTCATCGTTGTGTAGGTGGTGCCCAGATAATACGTGACCGCACCGATCACGACTACAAAGACGGCTCCGATCAGGATGCCGAGTATCCTCTTCCACCTTTTGCGGCGGGCCAGCAGCAGTGATGTAAGGATCAGAAGACCCATCACTATGCCTACGATCACGAAAGTAAGGTCGCGAGGGAATATGTCGACCAGTATCATGGCATAAAAAAGAGCGGCGGCCGCCAGCCCCATCAGCAATACGAGCAGCGCGTACGGTACCCTCTTTGGAAATACTCCGCCGCCTTTCTCTTTCTTATTGCTTTTACTGTTGCTGTTGTGTTTCGTCCCCGCTTCTCTTCGCATCTGCTTCTTCCTCTGATCTTTCCTCTGCTTCAGCCTCCGCCTCGGCGGCAGCCTTTGCCGCTTCGCGCAGAGCCTTGCGTTTCTCACGCTCGTAATTGAGATACTCAGTGAAATACTCCTTCTCGAGCTCGCTGGTATCCTGAGTGATTATCCTCTTGATGCCCTTCTTAGGTCTCTTAGGTACGATAATTATGCACAAATACAGCAGCGCAATCAAGAAGAGGAAGAAAGCATCTTTATAAAGTTCGCGGCTTATGAGCACCGCAACGATGCCCATTATGCCGACGATGCCGTACATTATAAGCACTGACCGCCTCTGTCCGAAACCCGCGGCCATGAGGTGATGATGCAGGTGTCCCTTGTCGGCGTGCATTATGGATTCATGCTTCAGTATGCGCCTCAGCATGGCAAACGCCGTGTCGAAGATAGGAACTGCCAGCGTCAGCATCGGTATGAGAGCTCCTACTACCGTCGCCCTCTTAAGAGGCGATATGACTGACAGCACCGCTATCATGTATCCCAGATACAGCGCTCCTCCGTCTCCCATGAAGGTCTTTGCCGGGGAGAAATTGTACGGCAGGAATCCAAGGCATCCGCCGGCCACAGCCACAAGGGCAATGCATACCGGCACTGAGCCGAGCCTCACGCCGTGGATATACGCTATATAGGCAAGTGAAAGCGCCATGATCGCCGTCGATCCTGCTGCCAGGCCATCCAGCCCGTCCATCAGGTTCACGGCATTCGTGATGCCTACTATCCAGAACACGGTGAGCAGATAAGCTACGCCCGTGCTCAGTATCAGGTTGGCGTGCGCGTCAGCGCCGGGGATGCCGAAAAAGTTGCTGATGAACGTTATCCGGACGCCAAGCGCGTAAACCAGACTGGCTATCAGCACCTGTCCGCCGAACTTGACCACAGGCTTGATGTCGTATATGTCGTCGATGACGCCAAGCGCGTACATCAGCAGGCCTCCCAGCATGGCCACCTCTATCCTGTGGTTCATGCCGGCGGGAATGATGAGGCCGGCCATCGAGCCGAGGAATATTCCCATGCCGCCGAAACGCGGGATCGGTTTCTTGTGGACTCTTCTCTCATCCTTCGGCTTGTCGATGATCCCGTATTTATTGGCAATACGAATGCTGAGCGGCGTGGTCGCGAAAGCGACCGCGACGCTTATCAGCAAAACTTCGATTATTCTTATCAGAGCAAAACTTAGTCCGGGCATTCTCTCCCTTCGCGCGAGTCTCTAGAATACGCCCAGATCATAGACGTAATCGTCTCTCGCCCAGTAATCTTTCACTGTCTTTCTGACCTTCTTTTTCTTGGTCTTGTACAGCCAGACTTTTTTCGACTTGCCTCTGTATTTCTTAGGAGGCTTCTTTGTCGTCCACTTTTTGGTTTTCTTATTATACCACTTTCTGACCTTTTTCCATTTGACCTTATATTTCTTGGTCTTGTATATGGTCTTGTAGCGCCATCTTCCGTAGTAAACCGAAGCGTAGAAGTGCTCCTTGCCGTTCTTGTCGGTCGTATGGAACAGACCCTCGGACTCATTGGAGAACGGGATCCTGACGACGGCATCCGGCTTGCCCGTGCCGTCATTATTGCAGTACCACATATGGTCGACGTATTTGACGTCTCCGTTGACCACAGGGAGGAGGTTCTCGCTGTTCCAGTCAAGCGCCAGCACGATATTCTTCTTCTGTCCGGATCCCGGGCTCAGCAGGAAGTATACATACCTCTCGTCCGCGTCCATCGACTGATAAGTCTCCGGATAATCGCTGCAGACCTTTGTAAAGATATGACCCACAGCCTCCAGGTTACTCGCGTTGAACACCCATATATTGTTGTTGGCGCTTCCCGTCGTATTCGAATAGCTTCCCTTGCCTCTCGACCTCGCGACGTATACATCATATTTCGGTACATAAGCGATCGCCGCGATGCCGTTGTTCTCGGCATTTTTAGCCATGCCGGAAATCTTTCCCGCGTAGGAGTATTTCAGGTTCGACTGCTTTGTGATCTTGAGCGTATTCGGATCTATGAACGTGAGCTGATGTCTGTAGGCTCCGTAGCCGACCGCGACAAGCACCTTCCTCTTGCTGTCGTAGGTCATGCCGTTGGCGTGATGCAGGCCGATGACCGGCCCCGCCTTATAGTCCTTCTTGTTCGTCAGGTTGATTTTGAGGATCCTGCCCTTCTGGGTCGAGGATGAAGCCATGACGTAATAAGCGTACTTACCGTCAGTCGCGGCTCCCTGAGCGACAGCGTATCCGCTGTTCGGCTCGCCGAGGATCTTTCTCAGACTGAGATCCATATAGTTCGCTTCCGCGTTCGGCTTTCCGGAGATCTTTCTGATCGTGACGGCATCGATAGCCGGCGCGGTACCTTCGGCGAACTTCTCATATTCCGGTCCTGCCGGCGCAGGTTCTGCCGTCTCGCCCGCCTCGCCCGTACCTTCAGGCGCGGGTTCCTCCGCGGCTTTTTCGCGGTAAGCTTCGACCTTTGCCGCCTGCACGGCCGTATCCGCGCTGTCGAGTTTGAAGATGTACTTGCACTTGCCCCCGGCGGCCACCTTTTTGCCGCTGGTATCGTCATTGAGATAAACCATATAGTAGGACGCGCCTTTTACCGCTGTCCACATGACAGTCACGTAGACCCCGTCTTTTGACGCTCTTACTTTGATTGCGGCAAGATCGGAAGCCTGCTCCTCGATGAGCATGAGGTCATCCTCAGATCCCTCGACAAGTTCATCAAGGGACTCCTCATCGGTGTCTTCAGCAGGAACGGCATCCGGATCTTCGATGTCCTGAGAGCCTTCTCCTTCGACCGAGTCCGCGTCTGTCTGACCGTCTCCTTCCGGCTGAATGTCCGCGTCCGCCTGACCTTCCGCTCCGGCGCCGGTCTCGGTGACCGCGTCCGGGTTCTCTTCGCCGTCCATTACAGCTTCGGTTCCGGTCTGCTCTCCATCCTCGGCAAAAGCCTCAACGAAAGTGTAGCCTGTCATGGACAGACCCATCACTATCGTGAGCAGCATTGCCGCTATTCTCTTTGTTATGCTTATACTTCTGTTAGTCATGTATGACCTCTTCCCCCCGCAATTCCATATTCCGCGGATAATACCACGTTTATATTCTACTAAATGCGTGGAGTTCATTTGCCTTTCTTATATAAAGTTTAAGGCTTTGAAGCCGGGCGCAGTCCGGATCAGTACCCCTTTTTCCTCAGGTATTCGTATGTGCGTTTGCTGTTGTCGTTGTCTATGTATTTGAAATACTTAGGCCGCATCTCCCTTGCCCGTTCGCTCTCCTCGAAGCCGTTATCTATGGCCTTTCTTATGCCTTCGATGACGTCGTCAAGCTCGGTATACCTTTCGCCGAAGAGCTCATGCTCCATGTCGAGATAGCTGCCGTGCACCTGCATGTACATGTCGTAGTCGAACTGATAGAAAATGACCGGCTTGCCCATGTAGTAGACGTCCCAGCACACGCTCGAGTAATCCGTCACCAGCATCTGGCATTTCATCATTATCTCGTTGAGCGGCCTGCTGCCGAACTGAACCAGCTCTATATTCTCGGACGGTGCGCTGAACCTGCCGAGGTAATCCTTGAACTTAGGATGGATGAAGAAGATCAGCTTCACGCCGTTCTCTTTCAGACAAGTGTTGAGCTTTTCGTCGGCGAGCATCTCCATGTAATTACGGAAGTAATCGCTCGCTATGAAATCTTCGTCAGGTTTCTCTTCGAGCCACGCCCTCCACGTAGGCATCACCAGAATGATCTTCTCGTCAGGCGTCGATCTGTCCTCGAGCACGTCCCAACGGGTGAACCCCAGCACCGGCGCGTTCGAAGGCGAGTAGCCCCAGAACTCGTCCATGATGCGCTGCTCGTAATCAGAAGTAGTCGTGATGTGCGTCACCGGGCTGCTGCCCTTCGCTCCGAAGAGCACGTCCGTCCTCTTGAGCGCAGTCACGCCATGCTGCAGGAAGTGTATCGGATGCGCCGCCATGCGGATGGAGATCAGGTTAGGCTTCGGTCTCCACGCGTACAGGTGCTTCCTCGAATCCGATCCCACATAGACCTTCGCGTTTATCGCGTACAGCATGTGCCTGAAGCTCATGAACTGCAGCACGTGATCCGCGTAAGGCCTGAGGTTTTCATAGTCTTTCGCATTCTTATCTATTACGTAGTATATGTCCTTCTTCTTGTCCTCAGGAAGGTTCTCCATGCAGTATTTGAAGAAATAGAAACCGTTGTCCTGAGCGGCCGAGCAGAACTTCTCGAAGACCAGCCAGATGCGGCGCTTCCTGTTCAGCCTGCTCCAGATTATCGACCAGGTCGGGACGAGCACCTCTTTCAGTCGGGTCTTCCTGTCGTCGTAAGGGCTCTTCTCTCTCAGCGTGAACGCGAGAGATCTTGAAAGCGAGATGTGCGGGAACGCGATGTATTCGCCCAGCTCGCATTGGAAGTAGCCTCTCCTGAGTTTCTTCCTCATCTTCTGACTGAGCATGACCGGATAGTGGTATCCCTCGCCGCCCGCCGTCACATAGATGTCCCAGTAGAGGCAGCCGCGCTTCAGCACGGACATGTCCATGGACGCTTCGATGACGCAGGCGTCTCCGTTTCCGCTTACCTTTATATCCATGTCATGAGCGATCGATTCTATGTCGCTCCTGTATTCGAGAGTGACCGCTTTCACATCTCCGGTTCCGCTCGCCTTGATATCTATCGCGACCCTGCTTCCGGATGTTTTTATCTTTAGCAGCTCCGCTCTCGCAGGTTTGCTGTTGACGACCCCGGAAACATTGAGTCCGCCTACCTGCCTTCTGAGGTTCCTCTCCTTCACATCGGCCTTGACGGCCTTGCTGCCGCTCCTCGATTCCGCCATGGTCTGCGGCACGGCCTCTGTCGTGAACACGTACGGGAACTTCCCGTCATACAGTTCCTGCAGCCTCTCGCCCGCCTTTTTATCGAAGCCGGACTGGTGGAACACCGCCACGTCATCCTTTCCGAGGGTCCCGGCGAGTATGTCCATGTCGAGACGGCCCGGCACCTCGCGGCAGTTGACCACTCTGCGCGATTTCTCCGCGTTGAAAGAATAGTCCTCTATCTTCATGCCGCCGTCATCCCCCGTGAGCATGTATCTCATCAGGTCGGACGCAGCGCTTATAGTATCGTATTTTATGAACCTGTCAAAGTAGGCCCTGTCATCAGCATAGCTGAGTTTTTCATAGGAGCGGGTCCTGAATATCTCAGCGAGATCTTCGAGCGTATCGACCCTTGCGAAAGGCAGCTCTTCGATGCCGAAGTACATTCCTCTCTCGGAGGCGTAGTTGTCGTAGTCATAAGTGAAAAGAATGACCGGCTTGCCCGTGATGGAATAGTCGAAGAAGACGCTCGAGTAGTCGGTGATGAGCGCGTCCATGCTGTTGATGAACTCGTACTTCTCGACATCACTTGGGAACGGATGGATGTGTCTGAACCCGCCCAGATCGATGTCGCTCTGGATTATCGGGTGCAGGTTCACGTAGAGCTTCTGGTCATCTGCAAGCGCCTCGTCCATAGCTTTTAGCTGCAGAAGAGTGTCTTCGATGTATCCGCCGGATTCTATGTTGCGGTTGTCCTGGCCGCGCCATGTAGGCATGTACGCTAAAGTGCTGAAGTTCTCGTCACCGCAGTACTTCTTGATCTCCGCCGCCTTCTCCCTGTCGCAGAAAACCGCGTTGCGCGGATAGCCGTGAGTTATCACCTTGCCGGTATACAGCTCATCGAGCACATAGTCGTGCATGATGGCTTTTTTCGTGAACTCGTTCGGGAAGAGCAGATGGCTTGCCTGCAGGAAATTGTGCTGCGCGCCGTATATGGTGGCGAGTTCGCCCTTCATGCTGCGTCCAAGAGTCTTCCACGGGGTCCCGTGCCAGGTCTGCAGATACTTCTGGCCTTCGCGTCTCACATAATATGAAGGGAAGGAGCTGTTGTTGATCAGCAGCCCCGCGGTCGCGAGAAGCCTCGCGTACTCATCGGAGTGGATGTGAACAAGGCCGATGCAGTTCTCGTATCCGAGATCCTCGAGTCTCGCTTTGTCTCTTTCAAGGTCGTTCGTAGAGAAGAAAAGCTTCATGTCCGAAGCCTTCAGTCCATCCTCAAGAACGGTGTCCGCAGGCATGTCAAGGAACGCCCTTGCCATCGCGAGCGGAGAATCGGATATCTCCTTGCCGTGGAACGACTCAAAGAGTATCGCTCTTTTGTCGACAGGCGCGCCGGTAAAGTACTTCGCGTATACGAAGCGCATCCTGTTCTTCTTATCCATGTACTTTTTGAAATTCGGAAGGCCCAAAGTCTTACTCCTCTTCAGTATTTGCTTCTTCAGTGTTCAGTTCTTTTTCCCTTTTGCGTCTTTTTCTGTCGATGACAGCGCAGACTGTCATCAGGATCAGCCCCGCCCCGCTCATTATAAGCGCGACGTTGCGGTTGTGGTGGTCGTATCTCATTTCGACCGTATGCGTGCCCTTCGTCACAGGCGTCGCGAAGAACGCGATGTTGGCGTTGTGTATCTCAGCCACCTGCCCATCATCTATGAATACGTTCCAGTTCGTATTGACCGGTATCGAGAGGAAGAGCCAGCCGTCTTCTTTGGCGTCAAGTGTTCCCGTTACCAGGGTCGGTCCCCTGCCGGTGACTTCATACACAGACTCGCACCTTTCGGCGGCGTACTTGTCAAACAGCTCTGTGCTCATGGCAGAAATATAGAGCTTATCGAACTCGTATTTGCCGGCCTTGCCGAACTTTATCTTTATATTGCCGGCGCAGTAGTCGTAATATCCCAGGTTGAGATCGTAATCAACTATGCCCGGTATGGTCTGATTGTTCTTTTTGTTGCTGGCCTCTACCTGCTTACCGTCCTTTTTGCACTTGATCTTGAAGTTTCCAACGTCTTCTCCCGCGCCGTTCACTCTTCTCAGGTTGTCGAACGACACCACCAGCTGGCAGTTCTCAGCCGGTTCGGCAAAGAGCACCATGCTCGCGTCGTCTTTTTCGACTGTCAGAGTGTTGCCGTCTATCTTTATGTCTTCGTGCTCGATGATCTCATACGGCACGTCCTTGATGTCCGTCTCTATGTCCGCGGCCGTGACCTGCTTGGTCTCGTCAAGGTCGGCCGCCTCTTCATCAGGCACCACCAGAGCCTGCATCAGCGCCTGCTCTCTCTCCAGCCTTGAGAGTTTGCCGAACTCGGTCTCGGTCATGAACTTATCGTATAGGAATCCGAGGCTCGAATCGTAACGGCTCTTATACACATTGACTCCGTCCAGTTCATCATGGAAATCGAAGGCGTAGCCCGCGTAAGCGTCAGCCCCCGGCCTTTCGTTCTTCACGTCGTCGCCCAGGAAATACTTGATGCCGTAAAGGAAGTCGAGCCCCATGCGCTGACCATTGGACTGCATGTACACCCTCTTGGAGTAACCCATGTTGTTGCCCACCAGACGGTTGAACTCGGACAGCCTTGACGGGAGCCTGGAGTCGTAGACATAAATGGTGTCGTTGCCCCACCAGAGATTCTCGTTCACCGGCTGATCCGCCTTGAGGTGGGCGTTGATCCAGTCGACCTGATCGATGCGGTAGAACCCGTCGTCCTCGATGAGTGAACCCGCGCGCTGTGTGGAATGCTCGAGCTGCTCGTTGATCTCGCCGAATCTGAAGAACTTCTCTTCGATATGATGATAGAACGACGCGTTCCAGACGAGCACGAGAGTGCAGATGACGCCCAGAGTGATCAGGGTCTGTCTCAGCCTCAGAGACGCCTTCAGCTTCGGAGCGATCCATATGAAGAGGATCATGACCAGTCCCGCCGCGAGATTCCCGCCGACGAACGCCAGACGGCGCAGCGACATGTTCCCGGTCAGGTCGAGCTTCGCGAATCCAAGGGTGGTGAACGCGAGCGCAGCCCACCAGAGCAGCATCGCGATCACGTTCCTGCCCTTCGCGAGCTCATCAAGATCCATATGCTCCGCCGCGGTCCATACCAGGAAAAAGATGAGCATGAAATACCATCTCTTTGTCTCGTAGCTGAACGCGTTGAACATGGATCCGAAGAACGGGGAAAGCGCCATGAGGCACATGATGACCGACATTATGACATGCGTCGCCTTCAGTGTCGGCCTGCTTCTGAACGCGGGGATCACCAGCAGCGCCAGTACAGGGACGCCTATGTATTTATATCCAAAGGTGTAGCCCTCAGACAGCAGATTCGTCATCGAATAGTAATAATGGCCAAGGCTGTATAGGGCCTCGAATGCCGGACGGCTTCCCGTCGACGCGCCCGTGATAGCGACTATGGTCACGTATACGAATACGGCGGAGAGCAATATTCCCGTGATGCCGTAAACGATGAACCTGCCTATGTAAGCGAAGTACGACTTCGCGCTGAATTCGTGGTAATGGAAGTAGCGGAAAAAGATATAGATGATTATGCCTATTGCCGCCATGTACGCGAGGTACTGGTTGACGCTGACCGTGACTCCCACCGTCAGCATGAACGGTACCGCTGACTTTCCTTTATATATGCGGTCTGTCGACAAAGCCAGAAGCGGGAACAGTATGAAGAGGTTTATGAACTGGCTCTGCACCAGCGCGACGTTGATAGTGAAGCTGCAGGTCACGTAGCAAAGCGCTCCGAAGAGAGCCTTGAAGTTGTCGAGTTCTGCCTCCCTGCAGAAAAGTATGAACGCGAATCCCGCAAAGTAGAGTCTCAGCAGGGTCGCGACCGTAAAGCCCAGTTCTATCTTCCCTGCCGGGAAGAACGAGGCGATCATGACGAATATGTCTATAGGGAATTTGGTGTCGATGCCCGTGCCTCTGTCCCATGTCCACAGCGGCCAGCCGTCTCCTCTGAGAAGGCTCTTCAGATTCCTTCCCATCTCGGCTGTCCAGAAGTAGCCCTGGTCATACGCGTCCGCGTTATTGACAAGAGACCTCCCCTGCATCCAGAACAAAGCAAAAATCCCCGCCATAAGCACGCAGAACAGCAAAGTATATGTAAGCAGCGTACTTGACGCGGATTTTAACGGTCTTATCTTTTTCATATTTTTCTAACGGTAAAACTCTTTGATCTTATCGCAGATGTATTCGACATTGTCACGGCCGAGGCCGTAGAACATCGGCAGTCTCAGCAGGCGCTCAAAGGTGTTTGTGGTGTATCTGTCCTCACCGTGGAAGCGTCCGAACCTGCTGCCCGCAGGCGCGCTATGGAGAGGCACGTAATGGAATGCCGATCCTATCCCGTTTTCTTTCAGGAAGGCTGTCAGCGCGGTCCTCTCTTCGATATTCGCGGTCTTGACATAGAACATGTGGGCGTTATGCGCGCACTCTTCAGGCACGACCGGAAGCTCTACGCGGCCTGCCTCCGCCAGAGGGCTCAGCATTTCGTAATAGGCGTCCCAGCTTGCCAGTCTGTCCTCGTTGATCATGTCCGCTTCTTCGAGTTCGGCCAGCAGATACGCCGCGTTCAGCTCGCTCGGCAGATACGAGGATCCCATATCCACCCATGTGTACTTATCGACAGCGCCTCTGAGGAACTTGCTCCTGTCGGTGCCCTTCTCTCTTATGATCTCGGCTCTTTCGATCTTGTCCTCGTCTCTGATGAGCAGAGCGCCTCCTTCTCCCATGCTGTAGTTCTTTGTCTCATGGAAGCTGCAGCAGCCGTAGTCGCCTATGCTTCCCAGACCTCTGCCTTTGTAGAAAGCGTTGACGCCCTGCGCCGCGTCCTCGACCACCAGCAGGCCGTGCCTTTCAGCGATGTCCATGATGGTATCCATCTCGCAGCCGACGCCGGCATAATGAACCGGAACGATGACCTTTGTTCTGTCGGTTATAGCGTCCTCGATCAGCTTTTCATCGATGTTCTGCGTGTCGGGCCTGATATCTACAAATACCAGGGTCGCGCCTCTCATCACGAAAGAGTTCGCGGTGGATACGAAAGTATATGAAGGCAGGATGACCTCGTCTCCCGGGCCGACCTCCGTCAGGATGGCCGCCATGTCAAGAGCGGTCGAGCCGGATGTCGTCAGAAGCGCCTTGTGAGCGCCCATCTTCTCTTCGATCCAGCTGTTGCACTTCTTTGTGAACTGCCCGTCGCCGCATATCTTATGCGACTCCATGGCCTGCAGTATGTATTCCTTTTCCCTGCCGATGTACGGCGGAACATTGAAACTGATCATCTCCGTATCCCCTTTACGCGCGGCCTATCTGTTGCCGTACATTTTTTCATAGTAGTTCTGGTATTCTCCGCTGACTATGTTCTGCCACCAGTCCTCGTTATCCAGATACCACTGTATGGTCTTCTTTATGCCGTCCTCGAACTTCGTCTCAGGCAGCCAGCCGAGCTCGTCGTGGATCTTCGTCGGGTCGATCGCGTAGCGCTGGTCGTGCCCCTTTCTGTCCGTGACGAAGGTGATGAGGCTCTCAGGCTTGCCGAGCTGTTCCAGTATGATCTTCACGACCTCGATATTGGCCTTCTCATTGTGGCCGCCTATGTTGTAGACCTCGCCGACCCTGCCGTTCTCAAGGATGAGATCGATCGCCCTGCAGTGATCCTCCACATACAGCCAGTCGCGCACGTTGAGACCTTCGCCGTATACAGGCAGAGGCTTGTCCGCCCTCGCGTTGGCTATCATGAGCGGGATCAGCTTCTCAGGGAACTGATACGGCCCGTAGTTGTTGCTGCATCTGCTTATGGTCACCGGCAGTCCGTATGTGCGGTGATAAGCCATGACCAGCAGATCCGCCGCGGCCTTTGAAGCCGAGTACGGGCTGGATGCCGTCAGCGGCATCGTCTCAACGAAGAAGAGGTCCGGCCTGTCGAGTGGCAGGTCGCCGTAGACCTCGTCGGTGCCGACCTGATGGAATCTCTTGACTCCGTACTTTATCGAAGCGTCCATCAGCACCTGGGTGCCGAGGATGTTGGTGCGAAGGAATACGCCCGGATCCTCGATGGATCTGTCGACATGCGACTCCGCCGCGAAGTTGACTACGACGTCGAACTTCTCTTCAGCGAAGAGTTTGTCGATGGTCTGCGCGTCGGTGATGTCCGCCTTCACGAATTTGAAGTTTGGCTCGTCGATCACGGACGCGAGCGTTTCAAGATTTCCGGCGTAGGTGAGCGCGTCAAGTCCGACTATTTCATAGTCCGGGTGCGCCTCCAGCATATGGAATACGAAATTGCTGCCGATGAAACCGGCAGCTCCGGTGACAAGTATCTTCATCGGATAATTCCTTTCATTGAGGTCCTCGGTCCTTGCGTCCGGGGGTCTTTATTCGTACTGCAGTTTCTGTATGAGCTCGTAGAGCGCAGCCGCCGAGTTGAAGTTCTCAGGCAGCAGGTCATTGACGTTGATCTGAACGTCGAACTCGTCATTGACGTCCGTCACGATGGCCACGATGTCGAGAGAGTCGAGCATCTCATTGTCGATCAGCTTTGTCTCCGTCTCAAAGTCGATATCCGGCCTTACTTCACTCATGATCCTAAGCAGTTCTTCCATTTCGTTTCCTCCCTATCTGTTCTCTATTTCTCTTTTGAGCGCCGCCCTATCGATCTTTCCGTTCTTGTTTGCAGGCAGCTTCTCGTATCTCTTGTATATGTTAGGCCACATGAATTTCGGCAGCTTGTCGCTGAGGAACTTCACGATGGCTTTTGTGTCTTCCTGTTCCGACTGATAGAAGCAGACTATCTTGCCGCGGGCGTTATCGTACAGGCATATCGCGATGTCGATCCAAGGGATCGCGTTCAGCGCGACCTCTATCTCGCCCAGCTCTATCCTGTGACCCATGTGCTTGACCTGGAAGTCGCGCCTTGAGGCAAACATCAGGTCGCCGTTCTCAGCATAGTAGGCGACGTCGCCCGTTCCGTAAAGGATGCTTGGGTATGCTGTGATGGTAGGGTCCTGGAAGAAGGCCTCTTTCGTCTTCTCCGGGTTGTTCCAGTAGCCGAGCGCGAGGCAGGTGCCGCTGACACAGAGCTCTCCCTTTACTCCCGGTTCTGTGATGAGTTTTTCTCTCTTATCATCAAGGATGATGACCCTGCAGTTTCTGAACGGCTTCCCGATCGGCAGCGGCTTCAGCTCGTCCTGCTTGCCTTCAGGCACTATGTAGTATGTGCAGTTGCACGTGGTCTCGGTAGGTCCGTACAGGTTCACGTACATCGCCTGAGGTATGTGCTCCTTCCAGTAGTTGAGCGCCTTGATAGGCATGACCTCTCCGGAGAACATCACGTATCTGATATCCGGCAGCTCTTCTATCGCGTCAAAGGCCTTGAAGTCCGCGACTATCCTCATCGCGGATACCGCCCATACCAGCATGTTGATCTTGTGCTCAACAAGGAATGCGAAGAGCAGCTTAGGCATCGAGAACAGCTTCCTCGGGATGATCACTACGGTCGAGCCGTTGCGCATCGCGTTGTAGATGTCCTTGACGAAGGCGTCGAAGTCGAGCGGCGCCTGGCTGCCGTGGACCATGTTCTCGTCAAAGCCGAACGCGTCCGCCATGGCCTCCACCCAGTCGATTATGGAGCGGTGGCAAGGGACGATCCCCTTTGGTACTCCTGTGGAGCCGGATGTGAACACTCCGTACAGAGGATCCGTATCGATGGCGTGCATGCGCACCTTGTGCAGCAGTTCCTCGTCGGCCGGATCGTTCAGCATGTCCTTGACAGGGATGGCTCCTTCGATGACGTCGTCGGCCTTGAGTCTTCCGTCGATGACCGCGACAGGATCGAGGGTGTCGTAGATGAGCTTCACTCTCTCCGCCGGCATGGTGTTGTCGATAGGCACATAGAAGTTGCCGCTGTAGACGACGCCCATGAAGGCGACCACGGACCATACGTTTCTGTCGATCACGACGGCTACCGGTTTGTTGAAGCTGTCCTTTGTGACATTTTTCAGGAGATATGTGCCGGCTTTTTTCGCGGCTTCTACATACTCTTTATAGGTGAGCGACTCATGCTCATCCTTGAGAGCTGTCTTGTCAGGGACTCTAGCAGCGCTGTGCTCGAGCATTTCAAGTACGTTTCTGACCATGTTTTCCTCCTAGAACTCTCTGTAGATGAAGACCGCCGGGTCATATCCGGGACCGTAGATGCCGAAGAGGAGCACAGCCACGAACAGCAGTATCCACGCCGCCCATCTTATGGCCAGCGGCTTGCTGTCCAGATACTCTCTCATCTCAGCGTCAGTGCCGGCGCCTTCATCATCACCGGCCATCTCAATGATGGAAGATCCGCCGCCCGCAGCGGCCATCTTCTTATTGTACAGCTGCTCCTGCTTCACGCTGACCAGGAAGACTACTCCTATCATGAGCGCGAGAAGCAGATACTCGTATTTGGTGAGGCCGAACGCCTTGTAGGCAGTCATGAACCCTCCTGTATACGGTACGAACAGCGACTTTATCATGTGTATGGAAGCCTTGAACGACTTTCCGTTCGAGAATATGCGTCCGAAAGCGACTATGCAGTATGTCCTCAGCATCCCGAAGGCTCTCCATCCGAGGCTCTTCTGATTTACATGCAGAGCCCCGCGCCATTTTTCAAAGCTCGGCTTGAAGATGTCGGCAAGGCAGATGATGGTGGCGTTGTACAGACCGTAGCACACGTTCTGAAGTTCGCCTCCCTGCCACATACCGATGCAGAGGAATACCAGGTAGTTTCCGATGAACACCGGGATCATCTTTCCTATGCGGTCGCCGAACACCTTGCGGGCCTTCTTGCCGAGGTCGCCGATCGGCTTCGACATCGCGACGGAGAAGAAGATGTAGTCACGTGTCCAGAACGACAGCGATATGTGCCATCTGTGCCAGAAGTCCTGCAGATTCTCTCCGAAGTACGGCCTCCTGAAGTTTCGGGCCATGTCTATTCCCATCATCTGGGCCACGCCCCTGGCGATGTCGACTCCTCCGCTGAAGTCCATGTAAAGCTGTATCGAGTAGCAGAGCGCGGCCAGTATGACCGGCCATCCCGTGTACTGATCCCAGTTGCCGTAGACCTCTCCTACAAGCATGCCTATGCGGTCCGCGATGACCAGCTTCTTGAAGAATCCCCAGAGTATGAGCTGCGCTCCGTGCGTGAGATTCGCGTATCTGAACGAATGACCCTCATAGAGCTGACCGGCCAGCTGGTCGTGCCGCGCGATAGGTCCCTGTATTATCTGCGGGAAGAACGACACGAAGAGCGCGAACTTTGCCAGATGTTTGTCGGCGTCGTACTTGCCCCTGTAAACGTCGATCAGGTAGGCCGCCGACTGGAACGTATAGAAAGAGATGCCGAGCGGTATGAGTATGTCGCCCTTGAAGATGTCGATGCCCAGCACCTCAAAGTAGTATCTGAAGTATTTGAGAAGTATGAGGATGCCGAAGTCTATGCCAAGCACTGCCGCCAGGGCGCGCTTCTTGGTCTTGCCCGCGGTTTCCTTGTAGGCTTTCCTCTCCTCGCGGGTCATCTCATTCCTGTGCTCCGCGATGTATTGCTTCTGCTTTTTATCCTCTTTATCTATATAAATGGCGCCGTAGAAGGTCACCACGGTGGTCGTCACTATGAATACGAACGACTTCGCGCTGGCGTCAAGATAATAGTAATAGGACGCCAGCAGGAGGACTATCCACCTGTACTTCTTCGGTGTCACGTAATAGGCGATGACAACGGCCGCGATGAATATTAAGAACGCAAATGATGTAAATGCCATTACTCTCCTCCGGCCTCCACTTCATTCGCAATGGCCATCATGGCCTCGTACTTCTCTGCGTAAGTGGTTTTCATGTTCTCCATCAGCCTCTCGTACTGCTGTTCCCATCTCGCGTGCTTTTCATCGCCGCGCCTGTCAGGGATGTCGTAGTGAGACTTTATGTAATCAGTGATATAGTCCGTATATTTGAGCGAGCCATAGTAATTGAGGTGCTCTCTGTTGTAGTAGCAGCTCTTATCATTGAGGCCAAGCTCCGCCTTTGCCTCAGGCGACAGGAAGTTGAGGACGGTGTATCCCCTCTCCTCGCAGATCGCCTGTGAGTAATTCAGCCTCTGCATGCCGTACTCCGTGCACTGGTAAGGCGAGATCACGAAGAGCACCTCCGTGTCTATCGTATCGCAGAAGTCCAGAAGGTCGTTCAGCGCGTCCTCGGCTTCCGGGGCGATATTAGCCTGCGAGTCGTCCTGCGGTATGGATTCGATCTCCATCGTCTTGAAGCAGACTCCGTGGTCGAGCGTGTAGCCCTGATAGTAGTCGATGTTTCCCCAGTACTTAGGCTGCTTGCTCGGATTCCATCTGCCGTGGTATTTGAGCAGCGTAAAGTAGTAGGACCATCCCGTCATGTCTATCGTGTTGCTGCCGCCCTCCGCGAAATCGATGACCGCGTCGATGGCGTCGATCTTGTTCTGCGACATCTTCATGTTGTCCACCATCCTGCGGACGGCGACGTCCCATATCTTGTCCTTGTCCTGACATGTGCCTCTGAGCTCGACTATGAAGAGCTTGGGCTTCTGTGTCTTGAGGGCTTCAATCATGATGTATTTCGTCAGAACGAAAGGCTGAGTGCCGCAGCCCATCGTATAGCACGCGACCCCCTCATCATGATAAGCCACAGGAACGACGTACGCCCTCTGGCTCGCGCTGGTGCCGAAGTACACGACATCGATCGTGTCCTCATCCTGCTCGTAGAATTCGTTCATTATGGTCTCGGAATGCTCCGCGTCGGCGAAACAGAATATCTCATTGCAGCCGAGCACCACGAGCGCTATTAGGCACAAAAATGCGACGGCTCTCACCGCGTTTTTTGTGAAGAGTTTTTTCTTCTTTTTGCCTGCCAAATCTTAGTCTCCTGAAAGTGAATAATAACCAATCAATTATAATATATATTGTGTATCCGTTCAAGGCAGGGCCGCCGGCTGTCTGCGGCCTTTTCCATACACATAGTTTCTCAATATATATTATTGTACCACATATAGTGCTTTATTATGATAGTATTAGCGTGAACAACAGTATCCCGCGGAGGCGCAAAGAGGAACGAGGATGAACACAGAGAAAACGAAGGTCGTGAATAAATCCGGAAAGCGCCGGGGCATGCTTGCAGCTGCCCTCATTCTTCTTTTATTGCTTGCCGCGGCGATCATCGCGGGAGGAAAAAGAAATTATCAGAATCCGCCGGAATACGTGCAGATCACGGACACGATATCCACCCATGGATACGGCTACTACACCTCTCCCGTGCTCACTGACAGCAGCAGCACCCGCAGGGATCACGTAGAAGCCATGATAGCCACCGCGATGACCTACGAAGGCGATCCGTTCGTGAACCGCAAGTCCGGAAAGCCGGGCGAAGGCGTCGACTGCTCGGGCCTCGTGATGCAGGCCTGCTACGGCGCAGGCGTCGACCTCTGGCCGAGCAACCCGTACAGGCATGAGTTCGGCGATGATAAATATGAGTGGGAATCGCGCGAGATAGCGGAGATGGACGGACTCAGGACCGTGAAATACTCGCAGCGTAAGCGCGGGGATCTCATCTTTTACGCAAACAAGGAAGGCGTCGTAGTGCATGTCGCGATCTATCTGGGCCACAACAAGATCATCCACTCGTCCGGAAGAGAAGGCGGAGTCAAAATCACGCCGGTAGACTACAATGACAAGGCGCATGTCTGTCTGGTCAGGAGGATCTTCAACTGACTGTAAAACTGAAGGCCTAACCATTAAGTTTTTTAAATTTTTCATTGCCACGCAGGGTCTTTTTGACTATAATAAGATGTCTGAGTATGGACATGAAAAAAAGTTTTGATCTCTTTGCCATTAGCGCAAAACAGAGTACGTAAGTAATAAACACTATAGTAAAGAGAGGAATTGTTATGAAAAGAATCAAAAGCAAACTGGCGGTAATAATGATGATGATGCTCATCTTCACATCATTTGAATTCGTCGGAGTTTTTGCAGAAGGCGAAGAGGGCGCCCCTGCGGAAACAACAGCAGTAGAAGAGACACTGGGCGCTGATGAAGACGTTGTTCCTGAGGAGGGCACGGATGCTCCTGCCGTTACGGAAGAGGCGTCAGACGTCGTTGAGGAAGAAGCAGACACTCCTGCTATCACAAACGCGGGAGATGACGATCCGGAACCGGGAGTCGAGCCTGAAGATCCTGAAGAGCCTGTTATTACTAAAACCGTTAAATCATTTGGTTATGCTACTTACTCAAGTTGCAACTCAGTAGTTCTTGAATGGAACAAGGCCGAGGTCAAAGTCACTACCACCATCGGTGACGAAAGCACAGATGAATATATCCCGGAAGGGACAGACGGGGTAACTTTCCGTTATTATGTAAAGGTTGGGAACGGTGAGTATGTTGACGTTACAGATAAAATCAAGGAGGTCGCCGCTACAGACAATAATCTCAAAGCAGTTTATAACGAAGATGGATCAAGAAAAAAGAGATGGCAGTATACAGTTACAGGACTCAAGCCGGGTACAGGCAACAGCAGCGGTAACAAGACGTTCACCGTCAGAGCTGTGGCTACATACGGAGGTGAGGAGCTTGCTCCTCGGGAACACTCCAGAACCGATGCCCCGGTCAGGACCATCGCTTACCAGTTCAAGGTCAAGAGCAGCACAACACTCAAGTCTCACGCGGGCCCGAAGAGATCCTATAAGCTTACAGCCGGAAGCACTCTGACATGCGATAGATTCGGCGGCGGCGGATGCTACATGTTCTACTACCCTGCAAACGCGGCTAAGCCGAGCACGTTCTACTGCGCTAAGATCAGAGCCAAGAACATCAAGGCCATCTACACGACCAAATGGAACTACTCCCCAAAGGAAGCTCAGTTCTATGTAAATGCCAAGGGTCTAAAGAGCAAGACAGGTAAGCTTCTCTGGGTCAACTCCTATACACAGCACATTTACTACTTTACAGGTCCTAAGAACACAGCGAAAAAGTGGAAGTATAATAATGGCTGGGAATGCGCTACAGGCAAAGCCGCATCACCTTCGCCAACAGGCATAACCGGTGTCAAGACGATTTTGAGAAAAGTGACAAAGCATCACGGTATCAAATGGTGGCTGCCGTACTCAGAGTGGAATTCCGTGCATGGGCAGAGGAAAGGCTGGAAGTTCGGAAAGCCTGCTTCCCACGGATGCATCAGGAACCCGATCAAGAGAATGGAATGGTTATATAAGCAGATCCCGGTCGGAACTACACTGAACGTATTCTGATAAACGGATCAGACAAACAACGAATTAAAACGAGGGGCTTGCAGAGCCCCTCGTTTTGTATTTGTTCTGTTTTCTTTTTTATGCCTAATTGTTCGGCTTCAGCACTACCGGGTTGTCCGGATCCTCGTTATCCTCAAACATCATCGTGCCGTCTGTAGTTAAGAACAAGTTCCAGTCTATAAGCCCCTCTGTATCCTTGATGTTGATGCCCTTGCCGCTCGGAGTCCATTTGCCCTCCAGATCGATCTCAGTCACGTTGCCTGTCCATGTCCCGTCCTCATTTATATGCAGGTCGACGTTGCCATACAGGAACTCGGCTTTTTCGGAAGACGCCTTCCAGCTGCCGTAGAACTTCTCAGGCTTGCTCTTTTTCTGACGGATCTTCGCGCCCTCTATCTCTTTATCCAGCGCAGGGTCGCGTTCGACCGCTTCGCTTACCTCATCGCTTTCGATGTCGTTGACAGCTTCGGTATCCTGTCCGGTGCCGCCTCCTCCCATGTCCTCTTCATATTCCTTTGAGCACGACACCATCAGAGTCAGCGCGAGCGTCAGGATGAGGACCAGTAAAACAGATAATTTCTTTCTGTCCATCTATGTATACCTCCTTGATCTTTACTCCTCGATAGCGCGGATAAAGCATCTCATCTTGTCGTTAGGATCAGGCGGGATCTCATCCATCCACTCGAACGTCAGCTTGTACTCCGGCTTGCCGTAGAGCTTCTCGACCTCCTTGTTGAAGTAAGCCTCGATTTCTTCCTTTGTATGCGAGTCGTCATCAGGAGCCTTGACGAGCAGTACGCTTATCGCGTCTACAGCTGTCTGGACATATCTGAACTGGGATATTCCGGTGATGCCGTTAGGGATCTTCATCAGCTCCGTGGCAGACGTCTCGACTCCGCCTTCGTGTAGCACCATGTCGTTGGATCTTCCCATGATCTTCTTGAGATAGCGAACGCCGTCGACAGTCTCCGATATCGCCAGGTCGCCTATCTCGTAGTTGATGATCGGATGGTCGAATTTGTAGAGCGCCGTCGCGATGACGCGGCCCTTATCCGTCAGATTGCCCATTTCATCGATCAGGTTGATCACATGGGTGTCGCTGTAGATATAGTAGTTGTCCTTGCCCGGCAGTTTCGCGGCCAGACTGCCTGTCTCATTGCAGCCGTACGCGTCAAGCAGTCCGTCTCCGAACACTTCTCCGAGCAGTTTTACTGTCATCTCGTCAACAACTTCGCTGATCGGCGCATATACTTTAGGTCTGTAGATCGGCATGTTGTGATTCTTTGAATACATCGCCATGCGGACAAGCACGTTCTTGCGGAAGCACAGCATGTCCGGCTTATATGAATTGACCAGCTCTATAAGGTCTTTCATTCCCTCTCCCACATAGAGGTGTTCAGGAACGACCTTTCTGCGGAGCAATCCCAGTTTCTGGACAAACGAGTCGCCCTTTTCAGGATCCACATGGGAGTGCGTCGTGAGGAAGCTGAGCATCTTGCCCCTGAGAGGATGGTATCCCGCAAACATCGTGACCCTGATCCAGTTGGCGTTCATGCAGGCTGCCTCTCTGTGGCTCAGCGCGAAGCGGAGAGGCGTTCCCGACGAGCCGCTGGTCGCGAAGATCTCGAGCTTGCCGGATTTTTCGTCATAGTCTTTCAGCACATCTTCCGCCATCCACTTCCTGAGGTCGTCTCTTGTCAGGATCGGGAATTTTGTCAGATCCTCAGCGCACCTGAAGTCCTCCGGGACACAGCCGCACTGCTCAAAGCGCTCCCTGTAGAACGGGATCTTATACGCTTTCTTCATCAGCTTGTAGATCTTTTTCCCCTGTCTTTTTCTGATCATGGCATGATCAGTCGGGACCTTCTTGTCCAATTTCAGAAGGTAATACAGGGTGATCGCATTTTTGAATTCGCTCTTAAGGCCCATTATTACTTCTCCTTTTACCTGTTATTGTTTTTCCAGATATCTGACAGACTCGTTCCGTCAACGTAAACGCATCTGTAGACTCTGTCCATTATGGAAAACATTTCTGCCTCTTCATCAGTATCCGCTATGACAGCGCCGAGCCTGTTGGTCCCGTTGGTCATGACCTCCACCTCATCTCCGGCACCGACATCAAGAGAAACATCTATGCCGTCCGCGCGGATCAGATCCAGTCCCTCTTCATCTATACCGGTCACCGTGCCGTCCACAGGACTCATCATCAGCCTGGCCTTGCAGGTCTGTTTCTTTCCTGCCGGAACGCTTACCGGAATGCCGAGAGCCAGATCTATTATCCTCTCGTAGTAATTGAATCCATAGCATCTTTCGATCAGTTCAGGGATGCATGTAGCTCCCGATCTGCCGCCGATCTCTATGATATAACAATCGTCTCCATCAACGAACGCGTCCAGGTTGACCGCGCAGTAATCAAGTCCGAGAGCGTCTACCGCGTTCTGCGTCTGGCATTTTATCTCTTCCAGCAGCTTGTCACTGCCTTCATAAGGGAAATTGTGTCCGGCAGTCACCATAGTCTGCCCGCTCTTGTAGATGCTCTTCTTGTGCGGGGCAACGAATATCAGCTTGCCGTCGCAGACGATGCCGTCTATGCCTATTTCCTTTCCCGGAAGTTTTGACTCTACCAGGACGTAATCCTTATGGGAATACTTCAACGCGTATTCAAAGGCTTCTTCCAGATCTTCGCTATTATCGACTATGCGTATGCCTCTGGCTCCGGAGCTGTCGACGCATTTGACCACCACCGGCAGGCCTATCTCAGCCGCGGCTTTCCGGACTTCGTCCAGAGAGCCGGCGCGGATGGATCTCGCCGAAGCTACTCCGCCCCGGTCAAAAGCCTCCTGCATCACCGCCTTGTCAGCCGTCTTCCTTGCGGCTTCTTCACCGACGCCTGCCAGACCCAGCTGCTGATTCGCGTATCCTATCGAGGCAATGGCCACGTCAGTGCCCGCGGTACACAGTCCGGACACTCCTTCATTTTTCGCTATCTCAAGGATAGCCTCCTTGTCCGTCGTATTGCAGTAATACACTTTATCCGCAAGAGAAAAGCCCGGGTAATTGCCGGGTATGCTTGATACTATTGTATACAAGCCCATTTCTTTCGCTTTCTTTATGAGGGGCACCTGATAGACGCCCGCCCCCAGGATCAGCAGTTTCTTACTCATCTGTCTGCCCCTTGTCCGTTATGTTTACTTCTTTTCTGACGATATACTGTGGCGTGTTGTTCAGGATAAGGATTGCCTTTCCCAGATACTCGCCTACGACGCCCAGTACCATAAGCACGGCTCCGAAGAGCAGCGTCATGACGCATATCGTCGATGTCCAGCCTATAGGCATGTTCGGATGCAGTATTTTATGCACTACCGCCCATATGGTCAGCAGCAGCCCCCCTGCTCCGGATATAAGACCGATGCAGAAAGATATCCTTAAAGGCACTACGGAATAATTCCAGTATGCCAGCCACAGGTTCAGAAGTTTCCTGAAGGTATAGCCGGATGAACCCTTCTCTCTCTGATGATGCTCGATCGGGACCTGTCCGATCTTATGCGTGATCTGATAGAAAATAGCGTCGATATACGGATTGAAGCTGCTGTATTTAATTACCTCGTTCCGCACAGCCTTTGTTATGATCCAGAAATTGCTGGACTCTATATTCTTTGGCCTGTGCAGCATTATCCTGGATGTGACTTTGTTTATCTTGCTGGTGAAGTTCTTTATAGGAGAGTTCTTCCTGACCGGGTATATGCCGTAAACAAGGTCGTAGCCTTTTTCTATCTCATGGATCAGCTTGAACATCTGTGACGGATGCGTCTGCATGTCGTCGTCCATGCCCATGACATATTCGCCGGATGTATAATGCAGAGCCGCGATCAGCGCGTTAGGCTGGCCGAAGTTGCGCATCAGGTCTACGCCGTGTACGTTCGGGTACTTTTTGCAGAGGTCTTCGATGCACGCGAAAGTGCCGTCGGTAGAACCGTCGTTCACAAGCACTATTTCACACTCGTATCCGTCATTTTCCCTGAATTGTTCGATTATCGCGTCGACCTCTTCAGCGATGGTATTCTCGGAATAGTAGCATGGTATAACGATCGAGACCAGCATTATTTGTCACCTCATTTGCAGTATGATAATATGTGTTAGTGAAATTGTACTACATTGACAGTTTCAAGGCAAAACAAGTTTGAAGGTCAGGTACGGATCAGATATGGAACAGAAAAAGAAGCATTTTGATGAGATCGACATAGCGAAAGGGATCGGCATATGTTTCGTTGTCTTCGGACACGCGCTCAAGCAGATAGAGGTCGAGAGTTCCGTGATCGCCGGCATGCTGCTGGTGATACACAGTTTTCACATGCCTCTGTTCTTCATGCTTTCGGGATTCGTTTCGGCTAAGATCCTTCGCCTTGACCGCAGCGGCAAGCCGGGTTATGTAAAGGCCCGCGCGCTCCGCTTGCTGACGCCTTACTTTGTAATGAGCATTATTTATCTTCCGCTCAAGATGGCTCTGTCGAGCGTCGCCCTGCGGCCTTACGACCTGTCGTCCGCGTGGAGGATATTCATAGGGCAGAGCCCTGACACGACTATCTGGTATCTTTACATTCTGTTCTGGTGCCACATAGTCAGCACCCTTATTCTGAAGAAGAACAACCTTCCGTGGGTGCTGGCCATCGCCTTCGTCGTATCCGCGGTCTCGCACATATTTGCCTGGCCTCTCAAGCTGCCGGGATATTTCGTGTTCTTCGTGCTCGGCATCTTCATCAGAGAGCACTATGAGACTTTCCTCACATTCTTCAAGGGCAGGTATGTCGCTCTGGCGGCCGTGTGTTTCGCCGGGATACAGATCGTTTCGCTCACCACCGGAAAGAACCTGAGCTTCCCTGTCGCGCCTCTCAGCGGGACCTTCCTGATATGGTTCATATCAAGCAGGATCGCCGCGAAGGACACCGCGGCAAAAAAAGCAT
Source organism: Anaerovoracaceae bacterium (assembly GCA_045114795.1). Classification (GTDB taxonomy): domain Bacteria; phylum Bacillota; class Clostridia; order Peptostreptococcales; family Anaerovoracaceae; genus Crickella. The sequence goes on along the minus strand of JBGUKZ010000041.1, from coordinate 27,047 downwards.
GGGCCCGCCTGGGGTCCATGAGCATGGACATCTACGTAATGTCCGATCCTGTAATGATAGTTCTGCGCATACTGCTATGGAGCGTCCTTGGACTGTCCGTCCCGGTATGCATCGGCCTGTTCTTCGTCCTTTCGATCGCGTTCGCCTACCTCGCGAGCACTCTCGTGGTCAGAAAGAGCCGTATCCTCAGCTTCCTCTTCCTCGGGATGTATTGAACTTTCAGAGGCAGGGACATAAGGAGTATTCCCATCAGCTGATCTTCAGCTGATTTTTCTTTCCCTTTTTTCTTTCAGAAGCCTGGCGCGCATTGCGAAGAACAGCGAGACGGCGAGCACTGTCATCAGGATGACATACATCCACGAAGCTCCGGTGATACCGTAGCTTGCCACGAACGATTTCGACAGCAGCAGCGCCATCAGCGACACTCCGCCGTAGCAGAAGATCAGGCTCTTCTGCGCCCTGATGATGGCGATGATAGTGCTGAAGTAGACCGAGAACGCCAGCGGGCCGCCGCCCAGCATGATTATGCAGAGTTCCTTCTTGTAATCCGTAAGGTCAAGCCCGAACACGGCTGACAGCACCGGTATGCCGATAGTCGCGGCGACCACCAGCGCGAGCACTGCGAGTCCCACCACGAACAAGCTCAGCTTCTTTATCCTTCTTATAAGCTCCGCGTAGGATCTCTGGGTCTTGTCGTTCCACAGGTGCGCATACGAGGTAATGAGCGGATTGAAAATGAACTGTCCCACTACCTGTACCACAAAGACCGGCATGAATATGCACGAGAACACAGCCTGGATGTCGTCGTTCAGATAGGCGTCTATCGCGTATCTCGGCGAATTGCTGACATATGTATTGAGGAACATGCTGACGAAGAGCGGGAAGCCTTCTATCATCAGGCCCTTCAGGGCCGGCTTTCTGAACGCGGGCTTCAGCGAAGCGCAGTAATGGCTCCCGGCATTCATGGAAAGCATCGCCATCATGACTACCGAGCACGCGACGGTCACGACCGCGGACAGCACGGGTTCGTGTGTCACTATCAGCATCACGCAGAAAATGACGAGCTCGGCGGTGTAGCGTATGGCAGTGGCCTTAGCCGCTACATCGAAGCGGCCTTTCTGCTGCATGTTGCCGTGGTAGACGTCCGAATAAGCCATGATCATCTTGAGCATGCAGACCATGAAGATAACTATGAACTTGGTGTCTGAATAACCCCTGAATATGCGGCCGTAAGCGCAGTACGCAAGGCTCGCGAGCACCAGCACGGCGCATGTGATGATGCGCATGCCGTGGTACTCCTCGAAGCTGAACTGCTCCTTTACATCGGATGCCTGGAAGCGCCTGATGCCATACTGGCCGACATACATCATCAGCGTCGCGACGGAAAAGGCGATGGCAAATATGCCCAGGTCCTCCTGGCCGTTCGTGCGGCTCACTACCGCCTGTATGACCGGTCCCTGCATCGCCAGCATCGTAGCGCTTATGGTGTTCCAGATATATGTGCTGCGATCTACATTATTCGTTTTTTGAAGAAATCTGACTATGCTGTTCAATCGATTCTCCGGAATGGCTTATTTTTCTATGATGCGCGCAAGCACGCGTTTCGAAGAGCATCCGTCCTCGTAAGGGTTGAAGCGCTTCACGAATTCCCGGTATTTATCGTCAGCCTTCCACGCGTCCGGCCCTTCCGCTCCGGCCGCCTTTATCTCCTTTATGAGACCGTCTTCAGTCTTAACTATAGGTCCCGGAAGCTCGTCGAGCGACAGATAGAAGCCGCGCATCTCGTTGGCGTAATGCTCCAGGTCGTACATGTAGAAGACGATCGGCCGCTCAAGGATGGAGTAGTCGAAGAAGACGCTGGAGTAGTCGGTCACGAGTATGTCCGCCGCTATGTACAGGTCGTTGATGTCCGGATACGAGGAAACGTCCTTGACAAAGCCCTCATAGCGCGCAAAGTCGAAGCTGTTGGCCACGAGGTAATGCGCCCTGAAGAGAATGACGTATTCATCGCCCAGCTCTTTCTGCAGCTTGTCGAAGTCGACCTCTGTTTTATACGTATATCCCTGTCCGCTCGTGTGCTGGTTGTCGCGCCAGGTCGGAGCGTAGAGAATGACCTTTTTGCCTTCGATCCCGAGTTCCCTGCGGATGCGGTCACGATCTTCGTCAGAAGCGACCGCGAGCCTGTCGTTCCGCGGGTAGCCTTCCTCGATGATCTTGTCTCTCTGCCCTGTCTCGTTAAGGTTCCACGCGGACGCGAACTTTTCGGTCGCGAACGGAGACGGCGAGAGGATGTACGAGAACTTCTCGGCGTCGGTCCTGTACTTTTCCTTGATCTCAGCCAGCGAATTCATCGCGTTGTCGCTCTCGATTATGTCGTAGCCGAGCCTCTTGAGCGGTGTGCCGTGCCAGCACTGCAGATAGATCTGGCCCTTGCGCGGGTACTGGTGGTTGAGCATGCGGTAATTCGTGATCCAGTACTTTGCCCTGCGAAGCGCCCTGTTGTCTGCTTTGGTGCGGAACTTCACGATGCTTGTACGCTCGTTCTTCAGCAGGAAGCTGAATTCCTCAGGGTCCTTGAAGCACCAGATGAACCTGAAGTCCTTATACTCCGGCGCGGTCAGCATGTATTCGTACATCGCCTTAGGCGAATCGCTGTAGCCGCGTCCCGAGAACGTGCGGAAATAGACCAGCCTGTCGTCGAGTTTGCAGAACGGATCGTCCAGCACCATCTTGGCGCGGTAAGCGTTGTCGCGGCTGGTTCTGAAAACGACCCGGAAGGTCTTGTTTTTCTTTGCGATGTCGAATACGACTTTCTTGAATTTTGTTGTGATACTCATTCTTTTCCTCTTCGAATGCCTTCTATAAATCCGTATTCTCTCTCCAGCGAGAGAGCGAGCGGCGTGTCATCTGTAAAATATGTGTCCACGCCCATTTCAATGGCGTATTTTATCTTTTCTTCGGAATTCAGCGTCCACGCGCTGAACAGCTTGTCATTCGCGTGAGCCGCCGAGCAGTTTCTTTCAGTCATCAGGACCGCGGCTTCTTTCACGGATATGATATCTATATACGGCTCGTCCACAGCTCCGTCAAAAGCGGCCTGGCTCCGGCAAACGAACAGTTTTGGCATGTCCGGATACTTGCTCTCAAGTTCCCGGAGCACTCCGGTGTCCGCTGACTGCACGGTGATCATGTCGGCGAGGCCGTACTCGTCCACCAGATCTTCAAAAGCCTTGACGCACGCGTCGCTGCCGTTCTTCAGTTCAATCACGTAATTGATGTCCCTGCCGTATTTGTCAAACACCTCGCTGAGGCGGAGCACCTTGTTGCCGGCATCCGTCTCCAGCCCGTCGATAGTCTCTGAACTCATATACTCATACATGCCGTCATAGCCGGTCATGGAGCCTGCCCACGTGTCATGCGAGACATAGAGTATGCCGTCTGAAGACACGACTACGTCCTGCTCTATATAGCGCGAGCCTGCTTCTATGGCCGCGTCATACGCCTTGAACGTGTGCTCTTCCGGACCTGCCGATCCCCGGTGCGAATACACATGGGAAGCGATCTTCGCGTCTATTTCCGCGATCGTTTCCTCAGCAGATGACCTCACCTGCCCTACAGCCGTGTCTGTGATCTCACTCACGCCGGAGGCCCCGGTCCCCGTCCCGCGTCCGCGGCCAAGGATCATGGCAGACAGGATAACGATCGCTGTCAGCATCAGCGCTATCGCGATTATCAGATTTTTATTGCGTTTCTTCTTTTTCATGGCGTTATCAGCGTCCGGCGAGCGATATTATAAAGTCCGCAAGCGCCGCGGTACAGTTGTCGGTCGGTATGTCTATATAACGGTCGCGGAACGCGCGCATGGCTTCGAAGTCGTAGACTCCGGCAGTTGCGCACGCATCTGCCGCCTCAGCAAGAGACGCCGCGTCTCTGAATACGTAAGGCGCTATCGGTTCGGCCGCAAAGTCTGTGTTGAGCCCGGTATCGGCATCATAATCCTCCATATCATACGCGTATATGAAGAGCGGCTTGTCAGCCAGGGTGGATTCTATAACGAACGACGAGTAGTCGCTTATTATGATATCCGCTGCCGCCAGCCAGTCGTTCGAAGGAAAGGCATCGTCGAAAATGACGGTATCGAATTCCCCTTCAGTCCTGACGGCTTCTCTGTAGACAGGGTGCAGTTTGACCACTATGTTGTATTTATCCGGGCCGAGCGCGTCGATCAGGCTCTGAGCCTCGACAGCCCTGCCTTTTCTGAAGGTGGGCGCGTAAAGGATGGTCTTTTTGCCGTTTTTCAGCTGCGGGTAGGTTCTGAATATCTTTTTGAGCGTCTCTTCGTGCCTGCTGCCGGAGGCGACACTCTTTACATAGTCGATGCGCGGCAGACCGTATTTGACGATCTTGCTGCGGTCGGTCCCGAACGCCTCACAGAAGGCATCTGCTGTCACGTCGCTCGCGCACACCACATAGTCATAGCCGCGGTGCATCTTCATTATGCGAGCGGTCCTCTCCGAAGAGCCGCCCGCCTTGCCGACCGTCTGCCATCCGAACTTCTTGATGGCTCCCAGCGCGTGCCACATCTGCACCACTTTCGTTCCTTTGCGGTGCGGGAACATGCTTGCCGGAATGCAGTAAGTGTCGAGCACGACAACATCGGAGGCAAGGATCGCCGCCTCCTGTTTTATCACATGGCCCGCATAGCCGGCCGCCTTGAGCGACCTGTCTTTTGTCAGCAGCTTGCTGAGCACTCTGACCCTGACGCCGCGCCTCAGGAGCTCTTCTTCGAGCATGGCGATGTCAAGCGTCCTGCTGTCGCTCTCGCGGCTGATGATACTGACTTTTACTGTCTTTTCCTTCATAACCTATATTCTAACATACGCCGCGCATTAAAAAGAAAGCTTCTGAATGAATTGAAAAGAAAATCCGGGCCGTGCTGCCGGACCGGACAATTGCAGCGGAGACGATACCTCGTCAGCGCCTGCTTTTGATTCATGATACTAGTTGCGTTTATCGTAGAATTCGATCGCTTCATCTATATCGCCGTCAAAGAGCTTTTTGCCTTTTTCGAGCACGATCCCGCGCTTGCAGAAGTCCTTTGCCGTCACAAGCGAGTGCGTTACGAACAGAAGGGTGACATTTTCATCCGCCATGATTTCAGCAACTTTATCCTTGCACTTTTTGCGGAATTCCTTGTCTCCCACGCTGAGCGCTTCGTCTACGATCAGGATGTCCGGACGGGAGTTGACGCTTATGGCGAATCCGAGTCTCGCCTTCATTCCGCTCGAATACGAACGGAGAGGCTGATCTATGTAATCGCCGACGTCCGCGAACGCGATGATGTCCGGCTCAACTTCGGCTATCTCATCGGCAGTCATACCCATCAGGCTGCACTTGAAGGAAATGTTCTCGCGGCCGGTCGACTCTACGTCGAAGCCTGCGGCAAGTTCGAGCAGAGCGCTCACCTTGCCGTCTACCATGATCTCTCCCTCAGTAGGGAAACACACTCCGGTAATCATCTTAAGGATCGTGGATTTGCCGGCGCCGTTGCGCCCGAAAAGAGCAAGGCTTTCTCCTTTTTTCACTTCGAATGAGAGGCTCTTTACAGCGCGGTTTTCTTTGTATTTGACCTTGCGGTTGAACAGTCCTTTAAAGCGCGCCCTGTCGCTCTTATAGAGCTTGTAGACTTTGCTTACATTATTGAATTTGATTACTGTCTCTTTATTTTCCATTTTTTATAATACGTCAGGTATTTCTTTACGCAGCTTTTTATATGCCCAGAGAGCTCCAACAGCAAATATCGTAAAAGTCACGAAGAAGCATATTATCGACACCTTATCCTGCCAGAACCACTTCTTATAAATGAACGCCCTGCGATAGCCGCTGGCAATTACTGTTACCGGATTGAATTTCAGTGCTACTCTAAGCCATCTTTGTTCTATGTCATCAACATTGTATACGATTCCCGACATCCAGAATATGGCTGTCGACAGCGCGTTTACCAGATTCTGAAAATCCTGGCTGATGGCTGACAGCATGCCGCCCAGAAGCGACCAGACCGTAAAGAACATGAACATCAGGAGCATGTAAAACGGTATCTGAAGCAGATAGATATCCGGCATGTGGCCAAAGCACATAAAAAGCACTATTGTAATGGCAAGCAGTACAAAGTGTACATACAGATGCGATATGTTCACATACGTAGGGATCGTGGAGATAGGGAACTTCATCTTTGTGACCAGATGCTTGTACTTGCGTATGCACCTGGCCCCTCCCGTGATCATCTCTTGCATATAAAACCATGGCAGGAAGCCAGCCGTGAGCCACAGGAAGAATGGATAGCCCGCAATAGGCTTGCCATGCCGGAGTCCAATCGAGAACGCAAACCAAAAAACGAAAAGCGTAATGGTCGGCTTTATTACAGCCCATGCCCACCCAAGCGCTGCGCCTCTGTAAGTCTTTATAAGGTCGGATTTAGCAAGACTGAAAATCTGTTTGCTAAATGCAACATGTTCTTTAAAAATCAGTTTTAAGGTTTCTCCCATAAAATGCTTCCTGTCACCAGCCGCGTTTACTTATTTCTTCGCAAATGCGCTTGCTGTTGTTATGGTCAATATATTTATACATTCCTTCACGCATTTTAGCATATTGAGACTTAAGGTCAAAGCCATTCTCTATCGCTTCTTCCAAAAGATTTAAGAGTTCTTCCTGCGATTCGGTTCTGTCTCCGAATAGGTCATTCCTCAGATCCATATAAGCTCCCTGAGTTTTATTATACTTATCTATATCAAACTGGTAAAAGATCACCGGTTTTCCCTGATAATAGACATCCCAGCATACGCTTGAATAATCTGTGATCAGCAGGCTGCATTCCATAATCAGTTCATTTAAAGGTTCGCTTCCAAACGGAATAAGCCGTATCCTTTCTGTGTCAGATGAAAACTGTTCGATGTGCTCTCTGAGTTTCGGATGTATGTAGAAGTTTAAATAAAGCTCATGAGCATCCAGCAGTTCTTTGAGTTTCTGAGAATTTATCAGACTCATATACTTGTGATAGTATTCACTCTCCAGAAACACACTGTCTGTCGTTTCCTCAAGCCAGCTTCTCCACGTAGGCATCATAAGGATCTCTTTTCTTTCCTTGCTGTTTGCCTTGTCCCGCAAAACATCCCAGCGAGCCAGCCCTGTTACCACGACCTGTTCCGGTCTGTAATCTAACTGATTTATTATAAATCCTTTTTCTGTTTCATTTGAGGCTACAAAAAGGCTTGCTCCTGATACAGTCCCTCTTCGGAAGCCCTCGAGCTTCTTTAATCCTATGACACCATGCTGCAAAAATACCGACTTTTTATTCTTTATTATCTGTGTTCTTATTGTGCTTTCCACAGATCTCCATGCGTATGCATGCTGTCTTGAATCACTTGATATAAGTAATCTAGCCGCGAGCACATAAACCATATGTTTCAGGCTCATAAACTGTATCACATGATCCTTGTACGGCTTCACATTGACATAGTCCTGCTGCGCTCTATCCATAATATAGTAGATACGCCGCTTCATAACCGACTCCATGTCATTGTCCATACAGTACTTAAAGAAGTAGAACCCATTGTCCTGTGCCATGGAGCAGAACTTCTCGTAAACAAGGAAGATATTCTGTTTAAGCAACTGTTTGCGCATACAATAGTATATAAGCATAGCAACAGTTTCCTTGAGCCTGAATCCAAACCCGTAATATTTATAGTCTTTTTGTATTACCAGAGTGCAGTCACCACTAGTGGTTTCTCCCAGCGAAAGGCAAAAGCCATTTTTTATGCGAACGGTTTGAGTAAAAAACAAATTATTGATAATTGAATGTGTATCGATGCTGTTTGAGACCTTACCCGTTTTGGCCGGAGCCATTATCCTGCATAAATACCGGTCTCCTTTACTTTCATACACCATTCTGACTTCCCAGGTGATTGGCTGAAAATCCGGCTTGTTAAGATCGATGTCAATGACTGCTATCATATATCCGTTTTCAGGATACAGTTCTTTTGCCGCAAAATAATATTCTCTCCTGTCTATTTCCAATTGATACCTGAAGGATATCAATATGCCTTTCCATTCGATCCCTTCTATTAAAGGGCATGCGATTTTGTATCGTATCGCATTCCTTTTCAGTTTTATATCAGCGCTGACGCATCTGAATTCAGATATATGCATCAGCGCCCGTTCGGAAATGAAGAATCTCCAGTCTCCGCGGTATGAGCAGCCGGGGACTATCACAACGGTCCTGCCTGCCAGTTCAAGCCCTCCGACCGGTTCTTCAGAATGATATGGCCTTAACCAGCCTGTCTCTTTTATAGGTATTATCGGCATTATGCGCCCGGGATCCATCATTGGTAAGACAAAATAATGATTTCCCTTAAACACCGATATGAATACTCTCCAGCGGTCGGGCTTGCAATTATCAATCGTACTCTTCAATATACCAGTATCGATTTCTATTACAGTTCCTGCATCTTCAGATTTTTCTATTTTAACGACCGGACATAAGCACCGATTCCGGTCTTTCGTATTTAATACAGCAACTATGATATCATCTGCCGTGCTCCAGTCTCTTCCCGGTATAAAGACCTTCCAGATCCAATCATCGCCCGTGATGTGTCTTGCAGAAACAGCATTGATCTCATAGTCATTCCTGATTTCTTCAAGGATCGTATCGATAGCAGATCCTTTATCTTTACACTCACCAATGGCGCGATGAGTATTCGGTTCGTATTCTCCCCAGGCCAACAGTGTTCTGTGCTCGCAGTTTGTGAAAAACCAACAAGGCACACCATCTGATAAATCGCTTATTGGCTGCCCTTCAAGGCTCTCTGCATATTTGACAGCGGGTATCGGGTCTGCCAGGAACACAGGAATGCGGAACATTTCTCCTCTGTCGTCACGGACCAAGCAGCTGAACTGCCACAGTCCTTCCCGAGCTTTTTGAGTATTGAAATCAAGATCGCCGTAAATTGTGTGGGTATCTGCAAATACTCCCTCCGGATATGCATTTGCTGCACACGTATCAAGACTGTACCCCTTCCAAATATCTGAAACAGGCATTATTGAGAGGGCGCATGGCTGTTCCAGGGATTCCGGGCATCGAATTTTAAGTCTGATCACTCCATCCTTCACTTTTTCGATGTCTGCCAGGGTGCACGCCACTGCCCTGCTGTAACGGTTCCCTACCGGTCCTGTTTGTAACTGGAGCTGTCCCCTTTCTCCCATTTGAATGGGATATGCTTCGCTTGGGACTCCTTTTATGATCCCAAGATTGATTGCATCTTCTCCCAGATATCGTAAATCGCGAAATTCTTTATCCGATGAATTCAGCTTATCGCCTTTTTTGTCATCTCTGAGCACACACTGCAGCATGCCTCCATCCACATGCTGTCCTATAGACAACGTCCAATATGGATCATCAATTGCTTCTGCTGCACTTTCAAACCCCTCCATCGATACCTGCAGTATTCCATTTACAATCTCCACATCCTGTACCCATATCACAGCATGCGAACTCGGGCTTGCAAACAGTACCTGCGTTCCTTTCGGGAAAGATTTTCCTCCAAGAGGCCGGATCCCAAGCATCCCATTTTCAGTTATTGTAAATGAAGCTTTGACCGGTACACCTGTTCCTGTTATTTGAGTATTACCGTCTATTTCCCTCCACATAATCTTTGGCTTTCTCTCTCATTTGCAAGTGACTAATTCACACAGTGAAAAAGTTTAATCATTGAACCTGCTAAAGCAGGGGCTCTTCTGCGATATAATAAATATAGGCGCAATGAATTGTTCAGAGAACGGGAAACTGTGCGCCTGTATTATTATGTATAAGAATAATCACAGTAGATAACTTACATTAATGTGGATTTATATTGCTATGCATATAGACCCGTTTGTTTGGGATTATCTTCAACTGTTCTCCAGCCGTAATATCGCGTCCACTGCCTCTCCAAGCGGATGCTGTTCAGATACATAAATGCACTTGCAGCCGGCATCGCCGCCAGCATGCATATCGCGCTCGTCATCGCCAACCATCCAGCATTTTGTGATATCGATAGAAAGATCTTTCTGTGCCTGATAGAGCATGCCCGGCTTAGGTTTGCGACAGTCACAACCCTCGTCCCAGTTGTGCGGACAGTAATAAATATGGTCGATCGATGCACCAATTTCCGCTAGTTCGGCTCGCATCTTATTATGTATTGCATCGAGGTCTTCTATTGTAAGTCTGTTGCGCGCAATTCCAGGCTGGTTTGATATCAGAATAATCGAATAACCATTGTCGTTTAGCCTCTTTACTGCCTCCCGCGCTCCAGGCAGCCAAACAAAGTCCTCTGGCTTTTCAATATAGCAGGCCTGTGCCGGGCGGACATTGATCGTCCCATCGCGATCTAAAAAGATGTATTTCTTACCGGAAAAGAACTCTTTGGTAAGTTCTATTCTCTCCCATGAGCCAACCGAATAATACCGGTGCTCTGTAGTTGTAGCATAGAGTTTTCCTTCTTTAACAAGTTGAGGGTATACGACCTTCTCGAAGTTTTCATTCTCGTCAATCATCATTTCGACCGCCTGCCGTTTGACGATTGCATATCCAATGTCTACTCCGGCAAGTCCCGGTGTTATGCGCTTCTTGTCATATACTAAGATCCGGCCGTCTTCTTCAATAACAAGGTTGCTTTTTGTATATCCGTCCTTGTTGGCATATGCAGTGAGCTGGATCATAGCATCATTTCTGAAGAATTCCCGGAGCAGTCTATTATAATTGATCGGACAATAATTATCGCAATACATAAACAGAAACTCGCTTGCAAGCACACCTTCCGCGAGAGCGCCCCGAAGGCGCAATCCTGTTTCATACTCAACGGGAGTAATCGAGTAAGTGATATTTACTCCCCATTCTTTTCCGTCTCCGAAATAATCTATGATTTTCTCAGGCAGATAGCCAAGCAGCAGCACTATATCGTTGATTCCAAAGCCCTTGATCTGCTTAATCAAGTACTCCAAAAAGGGCTTTTCATTAAAAGGATACATTGGTTTAGGATTAGTATCTGTAAAGGGCTTCAGTCTGGTTCCGTACCCGCCTGCTAAAATCACTGCTTGTTCTATCTTTTTCACATCAAATCCTCCTGATGAATACGCAATATTTCGTTGTAAATCCTTTCACAATTACGTCCGTCAAAGAACGCAAAAAATCTGTTTCTACGCTCAAGATACTCTTCGGTCATGACACATTCGTTGTCCATAGCTTTGATAATTGATTCGACCGTTGATTCGTAATCGTAACATACAGGACCGAACCCATCTTTTTCATAATCAAAGAAGCCGGCTTTATAAGTATGGTTCTCATAGAAAGTATCTTTATCAAACTGCGAATATATAACCGGACACCCTAAATACGCGTAATCAGTAGCCACACTCGAATAATCCGTAATTAAAATCGCGCAGTCCTTAAACCGCTCCTTAAAGCTGGTATTTGAATCCGAGAATGAGAAAACTTCCGGCAACTGAAAATCTGTTGATTGCGCAGCCATATAAGGATGAAGCTGAAGTACACCTTTATATCCTTTTTCTGCCATTTTAGACAATATTCTAGGGTCATTTATAAGATTATTGTAAAAATTGAAAAACTCTGAGTCTCTGAAGGCATTATTATATCCACGTCCGCCATGCTTCTGGTTAACACGAGTGGCCAGATTATGTCTCCATGTTGGAGCAACAATTACTGTTTTCCCTCGTCTCTGCATATATTCCATCACTTCATCATGGCGCGCCAAACCCGTCAAGACTGCTTCTCTTTCGGTATATCCGTAATTGTACTCGATCAGGCTCTTATACTCATTCGGCGCGGAGGTAACAAACATTCGTAAATTGCTGCTGATTTTGTTTTGGGAGTCGGACATATCCTTTTCCATTACTCCATGCTGCAGATATAAAAAATGCTCCGGGAAAAGGTCTTTTATGTTTTCGTATTCTGTTGTTAAGGCTGTTGGCTTTAGGATAAACCCTGTAGTTTGAGATGTAATGTACTCATCGCATATCAAAAACAAATCTATGAACTGCTTGCTTCCATATATAACAACATTTCCGATAGATTTTATTCTGTCAAGGTCTTTACTGTATTCATCGATCACATAATAAGTATCAATATAATCTGGTTTTACCTTATTGACATATTTAAACAAAAACTCTGCATTTTCGTCAGCCGTGTTTACTCTGTCAACAAACAGCCATATTTGCTTTTTCTTTTTTTTGCGGAGATTTGATGTTCTTCTACGCAAAAGCAGCGAGTCCCATTCTTTTCTTTTGATTAATGACCTTGCAAGTCTTAGTTCAAAATATGCCTGAGGACGTTTGGTATCAATTATAATGGTTTCATTTCTTTGATAAATTGTTACATTTCCTTTTTTATAGTAACCTCTTTTCTGAAATGAGGAAAGTTTGGCCCACCTGCCAAATCTGTATTCTACAGGATATAGAATATTATCTATTTCTATAAAAGCTTTGAGTTTAAGCTGATTCTTAATTGGTACTTTAAATTTAAAGCCGCTCTTTTTTAGAATCACTTCTTCAAGAGATATAATTTCATAATCGTATTTAGAGTAATTAGAGCATGGATACCTGACTCCGTCTGAGCCTTGGAAAAAAATGCTGAATTTGTCCTGATTTATTCCCGGCAGCCCCGATCTTCCCTCGAAAACCACACCATCCTTTTCGATTGATACAAGCTCTATCTTTACATATCTGCGTTTTGACAGACTGTATAACGGCTGTTCTTTATAGCACAATACGTCATCCACAATATGCAGGTTTTCATCAAAATTTTGTCCATATTTTAATTTGAACAAGTATAGCCGGTATTCGCTGACAATGCCTTTTGTAAGCGCTATGACCTTATCATCTATTACCTGAAGTACCTTTGATATATTATCCTTATATTCTTCCAGTGTTTCGCGATCAACATATTTGTGAACACTTTTTGCCTTTAATCTACTAACGATTTCTTTCAGTAAAGACTTTTGTACATATTCAGGCGTTCCGGCATCATGTCCTCTCATTTCATCGATAAATTGGGGTAAAACAACACTGATATCTTCCCTGAAATAACGAGGATCCTTCATATAGTTTAAAGAAGCATTTGAATTGTCCATGCGGATTCTATAATAATAAACCGCACTAGGTATAATGCCGTACTTCTGTTTTGAGGAAATTGCCTTTGCAATATAGATCAGACCATCGCAGCTCGCGCAATTCTCCGGATGAGATATGGCTTTAGCAACATTTGTTTTAATTACCGCGCTGTTTATTATAGTTGGCATATCGGAAGTCTCATCAGCAAGATCGACTATGAGTTTTGTTTTTCTGTATTTAACAGGCGTTACATAGGTGTCTCTTCCCTCGCACTGTAATACACACCCAAACACACAGTCTATTTCAGCTGAATTCTCATCTAAAAAAGAGCAGAGTTCCTTGAAAGAACCCTTCTCCCAATAGTCGTCCGCATCCAGGAAGGTTATATATTCACCTTCAGCATAACTCTGTCCTATATTTCTGCCTTTGCCTATACCAAAATTATCTTCATTTTCTATATAAACAATATCTTCGGCATAAAGAGATTTATATGTATTGCAAATCTGGGCAGTCTGGTCTGTAGATCCATTATTTACAACAATAAGCTGGATTTTGTGCAAACTCCATCCGTCTTGTGCAATTACAGACTTTATAGCCTCTTCGATATAGGCATCACAATTATAAGAAACAATAACAACTGAAATCTTATACTTATTATTCTCCATCTTCGGAAAGCCTTGCCCTTCTTAACATGCTTACAGTAAAATCTACGGTATTTTTCAATCCCTCTTCGAAGCTCGTCTGAGGCTCCCATCCGAATATCTCTTTAGCATGATTATTATCCAAAAGTGTGTATTTAAGAACCTCATGTTCCATAACCTTTGGATTTATAGGATATGCTCCCTCATATAATTCCGGATATCTATTCCAATAATGGGAACTCTCATGATATTCAACTTTGCAATCTTCTTTCTTCATCACTCTTTTGATGATCTCCAGCATTTCATTGATCGAGTGAGTCTCGCAAGTCGAAACATTGATAACATCGAATCCCTTATTGTCTCTGACCAGTATTGCCAAGTCTATTAGATCGTCGATATACACAAAGTCTCTTTCCTGATTTCCGTCCGAATGCAGTTGTACCGGCCTGTCATAATATAATTCTCTAATAATATACCCGGCTACAGGTGGCTGCTTTTTAAGGCAATTAATATGCGGTCCGTAAACATTTGCAAATCTGAGACATGTAACATTCATATCATATGCATCTGCATAAGATTTAGACAGCATCTCTGCAACATATTTTCCAGTAGAGTATAGAAGTGTTGGCTGCTCTACGTCCTCCTCTTTGGTTGGATATACAGTGCAATTCTCATATACAGCAGATGTGCTGGTAAAAATCACATTTTTTACGCCGTATTTCCGGGACAGTTCAAGAAGTCCCACATGACCGACCACATTAACAGTAAGAGACCTTGTAGGATCAAGCTGGCAATCAGGGAGAGCTGAAACAGCTCCAACACTGTATACGTAATCAAATTTCTCTTTTTCGAAGAGTTCCTGCATGAATTCCATATCCGTAAAATCTTTACGGATGATTTCTTTAGAAAATGATTTTTCAGGAAAAACTAAGTTGTCTTCCCAGCCATATGAAAAATCGTCGAGCCAAACAACATCCTCTCCGTTTTTCCAAAGCCTGTATGCTAACTGGGATCCTATAAATCCTGCTGCTCCGGTAACCAGTATTTTGCTCATCTTCTATCCTTTCAAATGATCGATCCCGCAAAGTGACTTGTAAAATATACTCATTATCATGTGATCGAAGAACATATGCAGATCCTCTGTTACCTGCATGCTGTTAACAGGTGCATGCAGCGAATAGTCGCTGAGTCCCTTCAGTTTTCCGCCGCCGAAACCTGTTATCCCAATCACGGTATTGCCACATTCTTTTGCGTACTCTACTGCATTGATAACGTTAGCCGAATTGCCGCTGCCGCTAATTCCTATGACAACATCGCCTTCTCTGAGTTTTCCTCTGAGCTGAAAGCGAAAGATTTCCTCGAATCCAATATCATTTGCGACTGCCATCACCGTAGGCACGTTATCATTTAGGCATATAAAACGGAATTTCTTTTCAGTATGTTCCGATACACCTTTGTTGAAATCATTTTGGTAGTGGCTGGCTGTAGCGCTGCTTCCTCCATTTCCAAAAATATATATATTCTTTTCAGCATTTAATGTATCCTCAAGTACATTGATAACCCTGTTGATTTCCTCTACATCGAGCTCAGACATTATTCTCTGTTCAAGAGCAATATAATCTTTTATATCCTGTTTATAATCCTTCACTGCACACCTCCTAATTCATGAAAATTATTTGCGAACCATGGTTCTCAAAGTCGAAATCTACGATCCGATACTCACTCATAGCCTGTCTGACACTCTCCTGTTTATCCTGCGGAACATACATCAGAAGGAATCCGCCGCCGCCAGCGCCTAGAACTTTTCCTCCGAGAGCTCCTGCTTTCATTGCGGAATCATACATATTGTCAATGGCCGGGTTCGAAATCTTACCGGCAAGCTGCTTCTTGGTCTGCCAGGTTTTGTCAAACATCTCTCCCCATAAGTCTATCTTGTCAACTGTCAGATTCGAATATGCTTCGTCGACTGTCAGCACCAATTTGTCGAGTTGGCTCATGCGGTCCTTGATGTTGCTTTTTTGCTCACCAAGCACTGTCCCCGAATCTCTGGTGATTCCTGTAAAGAACAGCATCAGGTTCGATTTAAGTTTGTCGATTACAGCCTTATCGCAAATCACAGGTTCGACACCAACGGTTCCATCTCTGTAAAACTTATATCTGTTGAACCCTCCATGAGCAACAGCGTTCTGATCCTGTATACCTATTGGCTGCCCCATCATGTCTATCTCCAGCCTGCACGCTTCTTCTGCCAGTTGTGCATGAGAAACATATTCACCTTTGAAAGCATGAAGGGCGTTAAGCACGCCTACGGAAAGTGCGCTGGAAGATGCAAGGCCTATGCCAACGCCTGCGATAGGCATATCAGCCATATATATAATCTCAACGCCTCCATCAATACCCACTATTTTGAGAGCGTTCCTGATGATATTATGCTTAACCTCATCAACTGTATCAACTAACTCATTATCATTGTAGACAAGACGAATTTTCCCATCAAATCGACGGTTTACCGTGATATATACGTACATATTAATGGTTGTCCCAATTGTACTGCCATAACCTATGCTGCAGTTTTCAAAATAACCCTTGAAATCTGAGCCTCCTCCAAAAAATGACATCCTCAGTGGAGTTTTTGAAATAATCATTGTTCGTGTCTCCTATAGGCAACTGCCTCTTACTGGTTTCAATACGTTTTTTAATGCATTTCGACAATAACTGAAAGCATTTTAAGTTTGCTTATTATACCATGTATTTATCCCTTTATCATCCTTCTTAAAATGCTGTTTAATCTAAAGACGGCATTGTCGCTCTTTCGTCACTGCATACTTTTATTGATAGAAAGAGCAATCCAAAAGGTTGGTTAAACTACAGCAAAGAGATTCCAGACATAGAATATACAGAATAATAAGCCTCCCTACTAATAACGATTTTAAAGTTATTTAGGCTCTATATCAAGTTCTTCACAGTATCTTCAAGTTTATAACATCTCTGAAGTCGGCGTTCCGTAAGAGAGTCGGCGCATGCCGCGCCGCGAGTCCCCCCTCCTGTGATTGTCATTGACCATCGTTATATAATTAGACAAACAGCAGAGGCCAATTGCATGTTTATCAGTTGCTGAATCTATTGTTTACAGAGAGGTTATGAAAATGAGTGAATATAAATCTGATTTGATCGATCCGGGTCTTCCGTTCGTGAATGAATATGATGATAAATACGATAAGTCTTCTGTCGATGAAGTGGCTTCAGCAGCCTCGGCCGGAGACGCCGCTGCGCTGTATGAACTGGCCGCCAGATACAGGCTGGGAGTCGACGGCGTCGATCAGGATTACGTCAGGGCCATCGAACTGTACAAAGCTGTCCTGCGCCAGCAGAACAACGTCAGCGCCTTTTATCACATCGGCTATATGATACTCGACGGCGCTTATGGCGCGGAGAGGACGATCGAAGCTCTGCCCTATCTGTACGCCGCATACAGTCTGGGGGATCCTGTCGCGGCCGTTCAGCTCGGTATACAATATGAATACGGGGAGATCGTCCCGCAGGATCTTGACAAGGCGCTGGAATTCTATTTCTTTGCCCTGGAGCACGGAAACGAAGGAGCCTGCTTCAATATCGGCGAAGTCTACAGACGCCGGAACGACATTCCGGAAGCGATCAAGTATTATGAAAGAGCCCGTGCTCTTGACCTGTACAGGGAGGACGCGGAGCAGATGATAGCCGCACTGACAGGAAAGGATACTTTTTCCAATACCAATACAAATACGTTCCCGGACCCTGAATACTATGTAAACCAGGCGACGGAACTCCTTAACTCAGGAAAATACATGGACGCCTTCAGCGTGATAAGCGAAGGTTTCCGCTACTATAACAGCGACCTCCGCATCATTTACAAGCTCATTGAGATCGACGACATAGTCCTTCTCGCTACATATCTGAGCGGCCATCTTTCTCCGGATCACGAAAATCTGTGCCGCATGATCCTGGATCTTATCGGCACTCTGAGAAACAACTCTTTCGGAGATCCTGCATGGATCGACAAGGTCGAAAGCGACGTCTACTTCTTCCTGGGCGATACCTTTATGCAGAGGGAACAGATAGAAACGGCCCTCGACTGTTTTGAGCGCGTCGATGTCGGACACACCCCGCACGCGGCCTACAGCATATTCCTGGCGCATGTCCATGACGTCGATAAGTACATCGACTGTTTCCGCCATGATGTCGACATGTTTGAAAAGGCGCTGCTCTCAAGCCACTGGCCTAACGATACTCAGAAAGCTCTGGCGTATCTCGGACTGTCGGCGTTATATGCCAACGGATTCCCGGGTATCCCGCGCGATCTGCAGTACGGATATGAATGCGCGCAGAAAAGCACCGCTCTCAACCCGTCCGTGGGCGGGGACGAGCTGGCTAAATACAGCAAAAGCCTGTTCGGCAAGATCACCTATACGCCTTAAACTCATAAGGCCCTGCCTTCAGGATCCGCAAAGAGGACGCATATGAAACGAAAAGTGTTTATAAGCTATTCACATCAGGACAGCATAACGGCCAAGGGGATATCAAGATTCCTTGCCCGCCAGGGTTTTGACGTGTGGATAGACGTGGACAATCTGGTTTACGGAAAGGAGTGGGCCGGCAATATCGATGAGGCCATTGCCGCTGCCGACGTGTTCCTTGCCGTCATTTCACGCAATTCCGTGCGGAGGCCTGAAGTCCTCAGAGAAGTAGCCGAGGCTCTGCGTCTGGAGAAAACGAAACCTGACTATCAGGTCCTCTTCATCGTGATGGGCAGCGTCCACAACTCATGGTTTGCCGATGACGACAGCGAGATAGCCGGCGAGATCATACAGCATCTGAATGACGTGCAGTTCCTACGTCTCAATGCCAGAGGTTCGATCAGCATAGGAAAGATGCAGGATCTGGTCGGCGCCATGGAAGGCAAGCTCATCTACACGGATGAAAACGAGGTCCCTTCGGACGGGAACTATATATATGAATCCGGCATGCCTGAAGAGGCATATGACAGCGAGGCGAAGAACTCTTATTACAGGATCAACGCCAGCGACCTGGCTCCTTCTACGGTCTTCCCGTTCGCCATGGACAACCAGTGGCTGCCGGACGCCATCATGGAGCCGGGTTCGGCCCTGAGGGAAAGCTTCCTTGAGCGGGGTTTCAGGGACGCTGACGTTCAGGAACTGATAGGGCGCCTTCAGCTGAAAAACCTGTATCTGGCTCTGTTCCATACGCGCCAGATAATACTGAACCGGGCATCGATACTGAACAGCCGCGTTCTGCAGTCTTTATACTTTGAAGACTCAGGCTCCGGCGCCGGTGACAGGGATGCGTTCATCAGGCTCCTTCAGAATGGCAGCATCGTCGTTTTTCTGTATGAAAACAACGATCTGACTCCATATGTTTCGTATCTGCCCGCTTTCGATACCATGCAGAAGGCCATAGATGAATGGAACAAACTTTGTTCCCGCGTCTCCATGTACTGCATACGCGAAAACTGGGAGACCCCTGTCGACAGGCACAGGGAAGAATTCGTCAGGCACTGCACCACTCTGGCTGTCAGCCCTGAAATGAACGGGCTGCTGGCAGAGAGTCTGGGGATCGGAGCGGAGAGGAAGATGGAATTCTTCGCGATCCTTAAAGAGATCGAAACGACCGTATTCCATCAGACCCATGACACGGGCGCGGAGCAATGGCCGGTGATAAAAGGCTTCAGCAGATCGGGGTTTTACAGGAACTTCGTTGTGAAACACAGATCGGACGACTGCCCCGAGCCTGTGCTGGACTGCATCTTCGATGAGGAGAAGCCGTTTTACCTGCAATTGAAGAAAATGATCGACATCTTTTACAACTCGATCTTTACCAACTATTTCAACTGCTCGGCCCTGCTGCCTCCGGGCATAAAGCCTTCGGAGACCTATGTCTATCAGGCATATCTGAAGCACGGACTCAAAGAGGTCGGGACCGATGAGCTTGAATACGCCTTCTCTGAATTCTTCAGAGCCGAGAAGATGCTGGACCTGATCAGAAAGATCGGCTCCGGGTTCTATCTGGAAAACTGGGATCTTGAGAGGATAGCCGCGCTGAGGGAAAGCCTCAGATGGAGAGAATATGTAGAGCTGCTTGAATATATCACCAACCGTTCGAACGTCTGGGAAGTCGATTTCAGCGAAATCGAAAAGCTGGTCGAGCTGTTCGTGTCCTGCGTCACGGCAGGATGTGAAGAAAGCCCGCACGATCCGGCGGAGAAAGGCTTCGAGCCGGCTTACACCTTCCGTATATGCATCGGCAGCAAGGTGCTGGATATCATCACCACGGAGAACGAGCGCAAACTAAGGTCGTACCCGGGCATCATCGCGGCAAGAGACCAGAACAGTCTTACGCTGCATTTCATGCTTGGCGATGCCGCGTCGGGGACTGACGACGCCGCGGATTCCATATTCGCGCCTATAAAGATATTTGACGGAAAGACCTCCCACACAGGAGGAGTAGAATATTATAAGGAACTCTGCACGTTCCTGACAGATCAGTGCGGGTATGTATGGATCAGATGAAAAGAAGGTTTTGAGATGCACATGATATTTTCCGAAGACGATTTAAAGTTTTGCGAGGAAACTCTTATCCCGGCAATAACAGAGACCGCTCAGGCCCATATCGGAAAAGAGTACTCGGTCGAAAGGAAAGGCCGTGGCAACTTCGTCACCGACACCGATAAAAGGATCGAAGCCGACATGAAGCGCGTGCTGGGACAGATCCTGCCGGACGCGGGTTTTCTTGCGGAAGAAGGCACCGTCAGCGAAGGCGGGCAGTCAGGATACAGATGGATAGTCGATCCGATAGACGGAACGACCAATTACATTTACGGATTCCCGTACGCTGTTTCCGTCGCGCTTGAGTATATCCCAGATGAGGAGGCTGTCGCGGGTGTAGTGTATGTCCCGTCGGACGGCACTGTTTATTACGCTGTCAGAGGCATGGGAAGCTATATGATTAAAGACGGCAGAAAACAGCGCCTCCACGTAGGGACATTCGAAAAGAATGAAGGCGTCGCGATACTCGGGCTTCCTTATGACAGGAGCAAGACAAAGGATCTGTTCGTGACCGCCGCGAAGTACTACGAGACCTGCTCGGATCTGAAGCGGATAGGACCGTCCTCTCTGGACATCTGCCGGGTGGCTTCCGGCCGCGCTAAGATCTACTTTGAGCCGGACCTTCAGAAATGGGACGTCGCGGCCGGGTTACTGATACTGACCGAAGCCGGCGGGCATTACCGGAAAGACGGCGATCTCATGATCTTCTCGGCGGAATAAAGCTGACGCAAATCAAAACAACGGGCCTTGCCCGCTGTTTTTACGTCTTTATCTTCGCGAGTCCCGGCATGCGGTCCCGTCTGGTACGGTTGCCGTTTTCGGAGTCCTCTCCCTGCCAGGTGTGGTCGTTGAACAGCACGTCAGGCACTCCGTGGAAGAACTCGTATATGTCGTCATGCGCGAGCGCGTCGATGTTTACGGTGTAGTAATACGGAATCACCCCGAACGCGATGTAGAACAGTTTTTTGCGCATCAGCTGGTTCGGAGAGCATATGCAGTGCAGCCGCCTGAATTCGCCGTCATTGAATATCCTTGCCGCGACATAGCATTCGTCCGCGGTGTTGTATACTCCGGCGTCGCCTTTATAAAGGACGTTCATTTCATTTCCAAGCAGATCCTCTTCCGGGATCTGCTTTGCCTTCAGGTACTTTACGCCCGCGTCGCTTAGCGCGCACTTGTCCGCTTTTCCGTCATGCACATGCAGGCTCCCCGGCACGTATATCTTTACGTCCGAGCCCTGCTCCATCAGCTTGTGATAAAGCTCCGCCGCGAGATCGAGTCTCTTCGCGAATTCCCTTCCGGGCTTGCCGTTCGATCTCAGCGGATGCTGCGCGGCCACCTCGATAAGCTCCAGGTCTCCTCCTCTGGACGCCATGTTGACCCGCGCTTCATCGTATCTGTCTTTCCAGTATTCTTCAGCTTCTCTGACCGTATCCGTCAGAAGACCGGCTGGCCCTGCGGCTTCAGCGGTCTCCTCTTTTTCCCAGCCCGTAAAGCCGGCGCTTTCGGATATCCGTATGACCTCTCCGCGTCTCTCCGCGAACTTGTACATCGAAGTGACATGATAGTAAGCCGTGGCCGCGAAACCTGCGCCGCGTGTCCCGCCTTCAAACTCTATGGAAGGAGTGTTTCCGATCGTTCTCTTCGGCGGCATCGTGACCGACAGCCATCCCCATACGCTTCCGTCTTCATGTACGCCCATGGTGACGGTCTGCCTCAGCAGGTTGGAGGCGCAGCCGAAGAATATCTCTCCTTTTCCCTCGGGGTACTCATATCTCGATCTCCCCAGCGCTTCCTGAAGATCGGTCAATACATTGCCGAATTCATCGGAAAACCTGTGTCTGCTGCGCTCCTTGTTCTGCGGGTCTTCGACTTCTGCCACGTCCGAGATGAAGTCCGAAGCGCGGTCAGGGATAATCACATAAAAATCGGTCCCTTTAGCCAGCATCGCGGGGATAAAGTCCGCGGAAAGTTTGGATATGAGATTGCGGCCCGTAGTGGAAACTATATATATGCGGCGGCAGTCTTCCAGTTTTTCGAGAAGGTCGTTGTCGCTCAGGTTGACGTTCGTGACGCGCCTGATGCCGGCCTCCGCGCAATACTTATTGATGTTGCCAAACACTTCGCCGCTTCCTATATAGCCCCGCGACGGCTCCGCCTGATCGGCATCCCTGAAGAATCCCTCGAACGCGGCCGCTGCCGCCTTCTTATCCAGGGGCCTGAAGCCGCAGTTCCCAAGAGCCGTGATCATCCGCTGCGCGAGGTCTTCGGGATCCCTTTCCTCTGAAGTTGCGTCAATATAAATGAAGCCTTCGCCCATCAGGTTTTTGATGAACTTTATGCCCTCTTCACAGTAGGCCAGCGCTATGACCGGCTTGTCCATGAACCAGAACGAACTCAGTTCGGTAAGGCATATCTGGCTTCTCAGATAGTTGTCGGTGATCAGGGCTATCATCACGTCCGAATCGTTCAGCGCCTCCCTGAGCTGGGCGCTTAGTCCCATGCCCGCAACCGCGTTGAACTCCTTCTGCGAGGAGTGGAAGAACTTGTATTTGCCGCTGTCGAATCCGCCGTATACGATGTCGCCCAGCGTCTTGTGCAGTTTCCTGTCTCCCGAGCAGTGGCTGATGAAACATTGTCTGATATCCTGATCCTTCATTCCGAAACAGAACTCCTTTTATCAATCATGACGGGTATCGTCGTCATAGCATTCACAAAACCTTGCCGCGAATGACGGCGGCTCACCGTGTGTGTAAAGATGCGTCGTCTCTCCGAACGAGAGCATCCTGAACAGGGCGATGCCCCTTCTTCTCTCTTCGGTCACGAGCGTAGTTACCGACGTGGTCTGAGCGCAGGTCCCGTGCCAGACGACCATGGGCGACACTCCCCAGAGATGGCTCAGCAGCACTGAGCCAAGGCCGAAATGGCAGAACAGAACGATGATATCGCGGTTCGGCTCCTCCGCGCGGTAATATCCGCCTTCGCGGACGTAGCCGTGCTTCGCCAGCAGGGCGTCAAACTGTTCCGTGACCTTGCGGTACTCTTCTCCGACCCCGCCGGCCGCCATCAGCTCATTTTCATCCCATTTATCAGCCTGATAAAACCGCTGATCCGCGGTCCAGTCCTGCGGCAGCCAGTCCCACGGAATATGCTTTTTGGGCTGAACGTCAGGCCTGCTTATCATCACGTCGAATTCTCTCAGCCACGGAAGGACTTCGGCTGTGCGCTCAAGCCTTTTGAGAGCGAGCGACGCCGTATCCCGCGCCCTGCCGTAAGGCGACATGTAAAAATGGACATGCTGCCCGTCGAGGATCTCCGCGAGATGATCTGCCAGGCATTCCGCCTCGCGCCGGCCCTTCTCCGTCAGGGTATCATTTTCATAGTCCGGCTCTCCGTGTCTGATGATCAGTATCTTCATATGGCCGTGCCGTTTATTACCACTTTATGCCCAGATAATCGCAAACGCCTTTTGCGAGGCCTTTGCCTATGGCATCGTATTTTTTGCGCAGTATCCTGTTGTCTTTCTTTATGCTGCCGGTCTCGAAAAGGCATGCCGTGCATTCGCCCCTGGTCTTGTTGAGAGTCCTGAGGTCGGTGCGCCTTTTGAGCCCCCTGTTCTTCATCTTGACGTATTTGTGCACGCCCTTGTTGAGGCACTGGGCCAGCTTCTTCTGGTCGCTGTAGCGATAGAGCGGCATGGTTCCCCTTGGCGCCTTGCGGTAGTCGCAGTGCACGTTGAGAAGCACGCTGACGTCGTACTTTTTAACCTGCTTCAGAGTGACATTGAGGTTCCTGTTGTTGCCGCTGTACGCGTCCGTGTAGACGTAGACCCCTTTTGCCCTCAGATACTTTGTCGCCGACTTGCAGATAGGGATCATCAGCTTGGCTTCCTGATACTTCCTCCACCTGCACCCGGAGTCCCATACGCCGTCATCGCCCTTGCCGTGGCCGGTCTCGATGTAGACACGGTAAATGATCCCCGACGCCGGCTCCGACCAGGCCGAATATGTGCCGTCCTCATACAGCGCGCGGACCTTGTAGTACGCCCTCTTGCCCGACTTGCTCTTCAGGTCGACATAGGAAAGGCCCTTGATGTCTTTTTTCAGCAGAGTAAAGCCCGAAGTCCTGCTGTAGCTCCTGTATACCTCGTAGGACGAAGCGCTGTCGAGCGCCTGCCATTTGACGGACAGGCCGGCGCCTTTTACCGATACTTTTGCCGACGGAGCCTCAGGTTCCGGAGTCTCAGGCTCCGGTGTTTCAGGCTCCGGAGTCTCTGTGACCACCGGGTCTGACGGGTCGCCTGTTTCGCCCTCCGCGTATGCCGCCATTGGCATCATGGAAACAAGCATGACAAATGTGATCAGCAGGCTCAGGACTGCTGTCAGTATTTCTCTTTTAGTTATGCGTCTTGATATCTTCATGGCTCTCAAAAAACCTTATCGCAAATCAAAATCACTCTCATTTATAGCAGATCGCTTTTTTGATCTGATCGACTGTTTCGCCGCCGACCAGTAGCCTCACAAGTTCAAAGGCGAATTCAAACGACGCGCCGAGTCCCTGCCCGGTGGTGATGTTTCCGTCAGTCACGACGCTTTCACCTGTAAGTACCGCTCCGGCCATCTGTCCCTCGAAATCAGGATGGCATGTTGCCCTCTTTCCTTCCAGCAGACCAAGAGCAGCCAGGAGCGACGGCGCGGCGCATATGGCTGCCGCGTGCTTATCCTCCGCGAATTTCCTGCACTGTTCTCTGACTATCTGGCAGTCGCTCAGGTTCTCGGTACCGAGCCTTCCTCCCGGCAGAACGACCAGATCGGCAGTATCAAAATCGATATCTTCCAACAGTTCGTCGGCCATCACTTTGATATGCCGCGAGGAATCGATCTGCAGCCTGCCCATGGCCGAAGCCATCACCGTCTCTACCCCTGCTCTGCGCAGGATGTCGACGACTATCAGGCCTTCGCATTCTTCAAAACCGTCCGCTAAAAAAACTATCGCTTTCATTATTCCGGTCCTCTTCATTTTCAGTGATTTGCTCTGCGGTCTGCGCTATTTAGTCTTTACGGATTTCTTGGCGCTCCACGCAGAATAGTACGTCTTGCCGCTTACCGTCTTGTAGGTCCTGACCCTTACATAGTATTTTTTCTTTGCTTTCAGCTTGGCGATCTTCTTTGAAACCGTGCCGTTTTTCTTTATGGTAACTGTCTTGTTCCCGCTCTTGAAGGCAGAAGATGTGCTGTACTGTATCTGATAGCCTGTCGTCTGCACAGCCTGTTTCTTCCACTTGACAGTAAATCCCTTCTTGGTTGCAGTCAGCTTGGAGACAGCCGTTCCCTTCGGAAGGATATTGAAAGTCAGGTTCTTTGTACCGCTGTAGTTCCCTTCGAATGTGATCGCTACGGTCGCCTTGCCTACAGCAGTATTCTTTGAATATGTAACTGTGTAATTGGAAGCATCGATTTTTTGTCCATCGGCATCTATGACTGTTACGGCAGGTCTGATCGCTTTGCCCGTATAAGTATATGAAGCCGCAGCAAGTTTGAATGTCTTCGGATAGGCGATAGCCGTTTCATCACTCTTTGCTTCTTCGCACACCATGCAGTGATGCGACTTCACACCATCAGTCGAAAGCGTTGCAGGCTCGTCAACAGTCCATTCATCTGCGTATGTATGTCCATTCAGACACTTGACGATCCTGAATTCTCTGGTGATCGGGTCCTGTCCTTCAAAGTTGCCGATGAAAGAAATCGTGGCTGTCGCTGTTCCTGCTTCGATGTTGTCTGCATAATCTATAGTATAGTCAGTATCCTTTTTGAGCTTGTCAAAATGATTGTATACATCAGCATCCGGCTCGACAGCCTCACCGGTATAGTTCTGATCGCCAATGTCCTCTGCCCATACATTCTTCCCTACCAGCGAGACGCTTCCGATGGTGAAAATCGAGAAATGTGTCGTCTCGAAAGTAATCGATTTGTTATTGCGGTCATATTCGCTTGGGATGTCCTCGATATCGCCCGCTTTTTTAACACAGAACACATAAGGTTCCACGCCTACAGGAGAATCATATGAAATGGTGAACGTGATTTTTCCACCGTCCTGACCGAATAGCACATCGTTGCCATTGCTGTCAGTCATTTTCACTTCAATGGCTTTTCCTTTTTTTTCAAGGAACGTGTTGACAACTTCTTTCTGTTCATCCGTTCCGGTATTTGCCTCTATTAAGTTTTTGTACTCCAGACTTATGTCCTGACCGTTTGCCGATGACTTGATGGCAGCAGCAGCCTTGTTATCTACTTCAGCAGTCACTTCAGGAGCAACTATGGTAAACCCCTTTAAAAGATTTTCGGACGTATCACCCGGTATAATCGTTGTCACCTCGTTTTCGGTGGTATACCAGATGACTTTAGAGTAAAGCAGGCTGTTATTCTGGGCGTACTCTATAGCCTTGTCATTATTGATGCAGCTGAGCACCAGGAACGGATCCCCTTTAAAGGCATCCGGTCCTATCTCAGATACGTTTTCATATATAGAGATGCCGCTGAGTGCGATGCAGTCCCTGAACGCACTGTCTCCGATCGTCGTCACCGTGGTCGGAAGATGTACTTTGCTCAGTGACGCGCAGTTCTCAAACGTAGAGATTCCTATCGTTGTC
>JBGUKZ010000040.1:0-16478 GCA_045114795.1 Anaerovoracaceae bacterium | reverse complement strand
TTATATGACTCCGGCTGAGTACTACCGACAGGCCAAGAGTCAAGCAAAAAGTTAATGTCGCACTCTACAAAACGGGGTGCACCTCAAGATTACCCCTTTTTCTCGTGAAATCCCCAAAAGGGGGTAAAAAACTCGGATGGTGAGGCGCAAAATTACCCCCTTTTCCCACAAAACCTCAAAAAAGGGGTAAAAAGCCCGAGTTTAAAGCCATAAAATTACCCCTTTTCCCGACAAAACTCGAAAAAAGGGGTAAACACATATAATGCTGATATTATGGAGTACACATTTCCAGATAACTCCGGCGTATTGGCAGGGAGAGTGATCATTTGCTGATCTGCTGATACTGTGGAGGGTACTAGGACTTGCATGATCAAAGCCAAATAGAATCAGGGCCTTATATAACGTCGTATGAGGTTTCTGACCGGTGTGTCATCAAAGCCACCATTCGGGAGATCAAATGTAAAGAATACATCCCGCTCCGGGATATAGTTGTTTAGCCAGTACTTATAGACTGAATCATAATACTTTTTCCTGTAGAACTGGTCGTTCATCATTCCCTGATGTTCCAAGTAGATTACTGTCTTGTAATCTATCTCGGAAAGGATAGTGAAGTCAGGGAGAAGAAGCGCATTCTTGTTTTCATATCTGATTCTAAGAGGCAACTCGTAAACAAAAGTAATGCCTATATCCAGAAAATAATTGTAGATGAGAGCCTCTCCTCTTGATCTTACGTATGTGTTGTCGGCTGTCCGGTGAATCAATTCCTCCGGCCTAAATGGCGGAAAAGTATTCTTTAAGGCCTCCATTTCCTGCTTCCATTTTCTTGCGATATCAGAAGAAGAAGGGGCAGCCGATATCCTTGCTCCGCGATAGACTTTTTTCAGCTTCCGATTAATTGATTCGTAACCCAAAGATCGCGTCAGGCGCAGCGCCTGTTCTATCAGCTGGATCTCACACTGCGTTTCGCGTGAAGATGACTCCAGAAAATGAGCTTCCTTGATCAGACGGACATCTTCGTTGTCGTCGGAACCCAGATACTTGTAGACTCCCAGGTCCTGATCATAAACTGAATAATAATCCTTGCCGTTCAGATGTTTGACCTTCAGTTTCTTTGAAGCATAGGTTTTGATCTGCTGCAATCTGTTTTTCTGGGATGCGTACTGTTCCCTGATATCCTTAAGGTAAGTTGTCAATTCATATTTGCAACGGCTATTCATTTTGATTTTTCGTTATATTTCAACAAGGCAGAGGGCCTGAGCCCTGGCCTGTTAAACCAAGGTCGACTTTCTTAAGTCTGCCGGACTCACAGATAAGGAGGTCGTCCGACAGATAAGAATTGCTGTCCGCAGCAGTTTTGCGCGAAGTTGCCAGGATATCCGCAAGCATCGGACGGCTTGCCCCGAACGCGGAAAGCAAAAGCACTTTGTGTACGGATGACGGCAGGACATAGAAATCGCCGCCCATCATTTCGGTGAGTTTTGCGAGCATGCCCGGGTAGAAAAGCGCCGCCGCTCCCCAGTATAGACTCTCGTTGCTGAGAACATACATCGTGCCCGGCTGCAGCGTGACTTTCACAAAGGGCTCATCAAGGAGATTCATGCAGCTGTCCGGACCCATGACCAGCACGTCGTACAGATTGGACAGGAACGCGCGGTCGCTGTCAGACGAGTTTTCAAGGGCGATCCTGAAAAGCTCATCCTCTGTCATCCCGAGAGAATCCAGCAGATCGTTCGTGACGACCGCGCGGAATTCGCCCGATCTGACTTCAGCTATCAAAGCGAGTCCGCAGTCTTTGTCGATGCTCGGAACATCTTTAAGGTATTCCCTGTTTCTGGCCTTGTTCAGCAGCCTTACCCTGAGTTTGGCCGGGTCCTGCAGCGCTTCCGTGCCGGGACCCGCAAGGATCGGAGGGTGATCGATGTAGTGGCAGGCGTTTTGCACCAGCACATCCGTGAGATACTCTACAGAATGCCCTTCTTTATACATACTGTAGAAATCCTCGACGTAGTATGTCGGGGCGCAGACTGTATCGGGCGCTTTGAATATGATGCCGTTCAGCGCGCCGCGCTGCGCCTTTGTTACGCTGCGTTCCTCGATCTCTATATCACCGCAGCCGCTCGACGCGGCGGCATCAAGCCTTCTTCTGCAGTCTGTTATGAAGCTGTCTTTGAATTCCGAAAAGTTCAGCATAAATCATCCTCCCATAAGCGTTCCGGTATTATAGTATAAATGGTCCGGCGGCCCGCGATCCGCATCTGCCGGGATCGGTACGGGTCCGGTGGGCAGATTATGTCAGCAATATGAGGGATGAGTCAAAACGGCCAAAAGAACAGGATGCGGGCAGGTTTTGCAGGGCATGCGGGTTCTTTTCGAACAAGGTCCGTGGGAACGATGCTGAAAAAAGGTCATAAATTGCCGGAAAAAGGTGCGGCTGCAGGCGAAACAAACGGGCCGGCTGCGGGCGGCTCGATATTGAACTGAACGGCGGAGGTTGTGTAGAATAGAGAAAAGAACGGAAAAGGACGGCTGCACAGACATGAATGAGGCAGAAAAAAGAGGCCGGGAGTATCTCAGAAGCAATGGATATGAAGACCGCATAATCGATTTCAAAAACACGGACATAACCGCGGAGAGCACGGCGCTCGCGCTGGATGTTGACGTGGACAGGATCTGCAAGGGACTCGCGTTTAAAGGCAAGGGCGGTACGGCCGTGGTCGTGATCGCTTCGGGCAGGTCGCGCGTAAACAACGGAAAGTTCAATAAAGTGCTGGGCTTCCGGCCCACCATGCTGCCGCCGGAGCAGACCGAAGAGCTGACCGGCCACATCGCCGGGACTATCAATCCGTTCTGCCTGAAGGAAACAGCAAGGCTCTACCTTGATCTTTCTATAATGAAGCACAGGGGCGAGACGGTTTTCCCGGGGATAGGCGGAGAGGACTCCGTAGTGGAGCTGACCGTTGATGAACTTGAGAAGCTTTCGGATCCTGTATGCTGGATCGATGTTACAGTTTAAATTGGTGAAACGGCCCGGACTGACGCGAAGAGCGGCCGACCCCGTCCTGCCATATCATATAGAAAATACAGGTTTAAGAAATGACAGATGAATATATGAAGGCCTTTAAGGCCGGTGAAAAAGAATACAAGGCGAGAGTCGCGGCGGGTGAATATCCTTACCTGCCTGCTCTCGATGACATAGCGCCTGACGCGGAAACTATGACGCATCAGACCCTGGGGATCAAAGAGATACCGGTGGAACTGATCGCGGGCACCAAGACGCGCGCCAGACAGAATTCGTTTGCCCCGGATTTCATGCCGCTTATCGGCCCGGACAGCGAGTTCGCGGCAAAGTGGAACAATCTGTACATGGCGCAGATCAAAGAAGGATTCAACGATCCGATCAGGGCATACGAATACCTGCACAGGTTCTATGTGCTCGAGGGCAACAAGCGCGTGTCGGTGAGCCGCTTCCTTGACATGCCGACTATCGCGGCGGAAGTGACAAGGATAGTGCCGCCGGCGGAAGTGCTTGAGAACGAGCCGGCGTACAGGGAATTCCTGAGGTTCTACAAGGTCGCTCCTATATACGACATAGAAGTGTCCTGGGCGGGAGCGTACGCGGAGATCGCCGAGCTCCTCGGCCGCGATCTTGAGACCCCGTGGCCGGAGGACCTGGTAAGGTCCCTGCGCAGCGCCTACTGGATGTTTTCGATGGCGTGGCGCGAGCTCGGCGACAAGATGCCTGACCTCCCGCCGGGAGACGCCTTCATGGTGTACCTGAGGATCTACATAAAGGACGCGCTGAATCATCAGCCGCCTTCAGTCGTAAGCAAGAAGCTGCTCCGCATCAAAAAGGAGCTTCTTATGGAAGCCAACAGGGAAAGAGTCGCCCTCGTAGAATCGTCCGATGAGGCGGTCAACGCCGGCAGCCTCATAACAAAGGCCGGAAACATTGTGGCGGGTCCGGATTCCCTGATCGGAAAAGTGCTGCCGGCCGTGACATATTCGGCAAAGAACCCTCTCAAGGCGGCGTTTATTTACGATCAGCGCATCAGCGCTTCGAGCCGGATCGCCGATCACGAAAAGGGACGGCTCAGGCTCGAAAAAGCGTACGGCGGCATCGTCGTGACGAGATGCTACGAGGACTGCGGCGATCAGGAAAGCTTTGAAGCCGCGGTAAAGGATGCCGCGGAGTGGGGCGCTAAGGCCGTGTTCACGGCATCCGCGGCCCATATAAACGACGCGCTCAGGGCGGCCATCGAATACAGGGACATCGAGTTCCTCAACTGCTCTGTCAATCTGGCGCATCAGGCGGTGCGCACATATTACGTAAAGATATACGAAGCCAAGTTCCTCGCGGGCATAGTCGCGGGACTTGCGGCCACGGCGGACGGGACACACACCATCGGTTACTGTTCCGACTATCCGGTCTACGGGACGATAGCGGGCATCAACGCTTTCGCGATAGGCGCGGCCATGGCGGATCCGAAAGTGAAGATATACCTCGACTGGGAATCCAGACGCGACGCAAACTGGTGGTGGAACATGGTCGACAGGGGCATACACGTGATCTCGGCCGTGGACTCGATGCACAGCGTTGACGGAAGCGACGCGTTCGGCGTCTGCCGTGTGGAGCTCTGCGAACCGGGACAGGGGAACGATCTGTCCGGGAACTGCCGCATCACGAATCTCGCGGTGCCTATCATCAAGTGGGGCAAGCTTTACGAGATCATAATAAAGACAATGATAGAAGGGACCTACCACGCGAGCCTGGTCGACAAAAAGGATCAGGCCACCAACTACTGGTGGGGAATGATCTCTGGTGTCGCGGACATCGAACTGTCAGACGATCTGCCGTCGTACACGAAGCAGCTGGTCGGCCTGCTGAGACGTGACATTATAGACGGACGCTTCAATCCGTTCGACGGCGAGCTCAGAAGCCAGGAAGGCACGGTCAGGGCGAAGGACGATGAGCCGCTGAGCAGCAGAGACATAATCATGATGGACTGGCTCAATGAGAACATCAGCGGCGAGATCCCTAAGATCGACGCGCTGACTGACGAGGCGAAGCCGACGGTAAAATACATCGGTGTGGAGAAGGCAAAGAAAGCGGACGCATGAAGATACTGATGATCGCAGATCATGAAGAGAGTGCCCTGTGGGGCAGCTGGAGCGAACGGACTGCCGGGATGCTTTCGGATGTGGACCTGATACTCTCCGCGGGAGACCTCAGCGCGAAGTATCTGGAATTTTTGGTGACGCTGCTCAACGTCCCGCTCGTATACGTAAGAGGCAACCACGACGGAGCCTATGACAGGGAACCTCCGGAAGGATGCATCGACGCTGACGGGCGCATGCTCGAGATCTGGTGCGGCCGCGGAAAAAACAGGGAGACGGTGCGCATACTGGGTCTGGGCGGATCCATGAGATACAAGGACCGCGCCGCCGACATGTACACGGAGAAAGAGATGCGCGGCCGCATCTCGAAACTCAGAAGGAAGACATTCAGGGACGAGCTCGCGGGCAGGCTTAGCCGCGGCCGCAGTCCGGACATACTGCTCACCCACGCTCCGTGCAAAGGGTACGGCGACATGGAAGACATTCCTCATACAGGCTTCGAGTGCTTCAATGAACTGCTCGAAGAATACCACCCTAAGCTGCATGTCTACGGTCATGTGCACAGGGAGTACGGGGATTTTACGCGCGCGATCCCGCATCCTTCGGGCACGCTGCTGATCAACGCAAGCGGCTACTGTATAACTGATATTTAAGCAAGGAAGATCTATAAATGAAGGATCACGGCATGAAGGTCACTGTTCTCGCGGATAATCTGGACGGCGATTCGCTGAAGGGCGAATGGGGGCTGTCACATCTCATAGAATACGGAGACAAGGTCATCCTGCTGGACGCGGGACTGTCGGGGCTTTTCGCGGAGAACGCGGAGAAGATGGGCATCGATCTTGAGGACGTCGACTTTGCCGTTCTGTCGCACGCGCATGACGATCACGCGAACGGCTTCGACACATTCTTTGAGGTCAACAGCCACGCTCCACTTTATGTCGCGGAGGGCTGCAGGGAATACTGCTATGATCTTGTGGATGGACGCTATCAGTACGCGGGAATACCGCGGGGCATACTGAGACGTCGCGCTGACAGGATCATCAGGGCGGACGGCGACATGATGATCGATGACGGCGTCAGGCTGCTCGGCCATACTACGCCAGGACTGGACAAGCTGGGCGTCGCTGAAAACATGTATCTGAAGCGCGGTCCGCACGGCTATGTGCCTGACGATTTCAGGCACGAGCAGAGCCTCATCTTCGAACTGGATGACGGCATTGCCGTATTCAACAGCTGCTCGCACGCGGGAGCTGACAACATAGTAAATGAAGCGATGCAGGCATATCCCGGCCGCAAGATAAAGGCGATGATCGGAGGCTTCCATCTGTTCAACAAGACCGATGAATACGTCAGGGCATTCGCGCACCGCCTCGGAAGCACGGGCGTAGAGAGCATCTATACCGGGCACTGCACGGGCGACAGAGCGATGGCCATACTCCGCGAAGAACTGGGAGATATCGTCCACAGTTTCAGAACAGGATTGGTATTTGAGCTGTAAACGCGAAGAAAACCCCGCGACTCATGGACGCGGGGTCTTCTATTTGCGTTTGCAAGGACAGGCAGCAAAGGCTGCTATTTTTTTTATTTCACAAAGAGGTCAACGAACTCGAAGGTCCTGCAGTCGACCATGCCGCGGTTGGTGAGTCTGATCTCAGGCAGGCAGGCCAGAGCCATCAACGCCATGGTCATGTACGGCGAATTGATGGTGCAGCCCATTTCCTTCCAGGCGGCATCGAGCTTTGTGATCTGATCCGCGACTTCCTCGACCGGGTCGTCGCTCATGAGTCCGGCGATAGGCAGCGGCACCAGGGCCAGCACCTTTCCGTCGGCAACGGCGCACAGTCCGCCTCCGCACCCGATCAGAGTGTTGGCGGCAAGAGCCATATCCTCGTCATTCGTTCCCGCGACCAGCAGGTTGTGAGCGTCATGGGATACGGTCTGCGCCATCGCGCCCTTCTTGAATCCGAATCCCTTCAGGAATCCGAGCCCCTTTGTTCCCGTCTCATGGTGGCGTTCAAACACGGCCATCTTTATCACGTCGTTCGCCGCGTCGTTCTGTACAGCTCCGTCCGCGACTTTCAGCTCCATGATCCTCTCGTAGTCTCCGACGCGGTTCGGGATTATTTCCATCACGCGCGCCTTCACGCTGCCGCCTGCGCCTTCCGGAGCCGCGATCTTAAAGCTTTCAGGAGTGATGGCCTCTCCCACGTGCATCGTGTCGTAGACCGAAGCAGGGAACGCGGACTTGCCGATATCAACGGTCATCTTGCCGTTCTCCGCCACGACGTCTCCGTCGATCATGGTGCGGGTGATCCGGATGTCGTTCAGGTCGTCGAAGAAGACGATGTCGGCGCACTTGCCCGGCGTGATGCTTCCCATCTCATGATCCATGCGGAAGCATGTAGCCGGGTTGATGGTCACGTACTGGATCGCCTTGATAGGATCGAGCCCCTCCTTGACGGCGAGACGTACGATGTAGTCCAGATGCCCCTCGCTGATCAGCGTGTCCGGATGAGTGTCGTCGGAAATGAGACATGCGAAGCGGTCCTCAACATTGTTGTCGAGTATCGCGCGTATGATAACAGGCATGTCGTGCCACGCGCTGCCGTAACGCATCAGAGCGTACATGCCGTGACGCATCTTCTCTAGCACGTCCTCGGCGCGTGTCGACTCGTGACAGCACCTTACGCCTGAAGCGATGAAAGCGTTCAGTCCAGGGCCGGTCTCAGGCACCGAATAATGGCCGGTCACCACCTGGTCTGCCTTGAGAGTCTCGGCCAGCTCGCCGTGAACGTTAGGATCTCCGTAGATAACGCCCGGGAAGTTCATCATCTCGCCCAGGCCCATGATGCCGTCCCAGGTCATCATTTCGCGGACCTCCTCAGGTCCGATGTGCGAGCCCGTGTCCTCGAAGCCTGCTACAGCCGGCACGCACGAAGGCACGTTGGACATAGCCTTGAGAGGCACGCGTCTGCCGTCTTCTATCATGGCTTCTACGCCTTCAGGCCCGCAGACATTGCAGATCTCGTGCGGATCCATGAAGATGCCTGTGGTGCCGTGCGGAACTACGGCCCTCGCGTACTCGCCGACGCTGATCATAGCCGACTCGACGTGGATGTGAGCGTCCATGAAGCCCGGAGCGATGTACTGTCCGGAAGCGTCGATCACCTTGGTTTCATCGCCTATGCAGTGCGACGCGTCGCCGACCAGAGCGATGCGGCCCTCGGCTATGGCGACATCGATGCCTTCCTGGATCTCGCAGGTGCAGACGTTGACCAGCTTCGCGTTTTTGATGACCGTGTCGGCCTTCTTAACGCCCATGGCGACATTCGCCATAGTGAGCGTCACTTCATAGAGCGGTTTCTTACAGAATTTGTTAAGCATTTTGACGGGTACCTCCTTTTCTATCAAAACAGGGGGCGCAGTGCCCCCTGTATAATTAACGGTTTCTTGACGCCTTGATGGCCTTGTCCATCTTGCGCTCGGCGTCGCGCTTGGCCGCGGCCTCGCGCTTGTCGTAGTTCTTCTTGCCGCGCGCGAGCCCCAGCTCCACCTTGCACCTGCCGTTCTCGTCCAGATATACGGACAGCGGTATCAGGGTGAGGCCCTGCTGCGTCTTGACCGTGCCGTACAGCTTGTTGATCTCTCTTCTGTGCATCAGAAGAGTGCGCGGCCTCAGCGGGTCGACGTTGAAGCGGTTGCCCTGCTCGTACGGAGCGATGTGCATGCCGGTCAGGATCAGTTCGCCCTTGCTCGTGATCTTTGCATAGCTCTCCTTGATGCTGCATGAGCCCCTGCGGATCGACTTGATCTCCGTGCCGGTCAGCACGATGCCCGCCTCAAAGCGCTCCTCGATGTGATAATCGTGGAACGCCTTCTTGTTATTCGCGATGACTTTGCGCTGACGTTTTGCCATTAGAATGCCTTTGTCGAAATGTCTTTATCAGAATCTCTTTATCTGGTTGAACGGGAACAGCCTCAGTATGACCTTTCCCTTGATCGCTTCAAACGGGACGTCGCCTACTTCGAAGCGCCTCGAATCTACGCTTCCCGCGCGGTTGTCGCCCATGCAGAAGTAAAAACCTTCAGGCACGGTGTAGGTCTCGCCTTCGGCCGGCCTTTCGAACGCCGGGGTGTAGCCGTCCCTGAGGTAGTCCTCGATGTACGCCTCGCCGTTGATGTACAGCTGGTTGTCGCTGATCATTATCTCGTCGCCCGGCAGGCCTATAACGCGCTTGATGAGCAGTTTGTCCTTGCCGGAGTCCTCGTCGGTCAGCGAGCTCTGGAAGATGATGATGTCGCCGCGCTCAGGATCGTGGTTTTTATATGCCTGGCGGTACATGATCATGTAGTCGTTTTCGTGGAGGGTGTCTTCCATCGAAGTCTGCTTTACGATGGTCGGTCTGATGAAGTAGAGCACCGCGGCCGCGAGAAGCACCGCTATCACTACGTCGATGAGCAGGCTGCGCAGGAAACTGCCGGCGCTCTCAGATGTCTTTTTGTCCGAGGCGGTCTCGTCAACGTTCGCGCCGCTCCAGAAGTCCTTGCGGTCTTCTTCCTTCATCGTGGATTTCTGGTCACTTGTTTTGTATCTGTCTGATCTCATGTTCTTTCCTTATCAATAGATGTATTTTCCGCCGAGTCCGGTGAATATCTCGCGGAATCGTTTCGGGACCGGCGCATCGAAAGCTCTGCCGGCCAGATAGCCGAGGCTTCCAGACTCCGCGGCGGAGTCGAGGAACTCTATCCTGTCCGCGTGCAGGAGCTGGGTCGTCAGCCCGGAGTGTGCTCTGATGTAGTTGTTGACCGCGGCCGCGCCCTTAGTGGCGTACTTGCTGTCGCCGATGAGAGGGTGGCCCGTGCTCGCGAGGTGCGCCCTTATCTGATGGGACCTTCCGGTCACGAGTTCGACCTCGCAAAGGGTGGCTTTTAAGCCGCCGCCGAAAGTGAGGACCTCGAGCGGCCTGACGATGGTCTCAACGTCCTTGCCGTCTTCGCCGTCAGTGATCTTCACCTTGTTGGCCGCCTCGTCCTTCACGAGGGAGCCGCCCAGGTGCAGGTCTTTTTCGATCACGCCGCAGGCGATGGTCAGGTAGAACTTGCGGATATCGTCCTCGCGTATCATACGGTTGAGCTCGCGCATGGCTTCCGAAGTCTTGCCGAACAGGACTATGCCCGTGGTGTTGCGGTCGAGCCTGTTGACCGGCGCCGGAACAAAGACCTTTTCACTGCGGGGGTCGAAGGCGCCGGTCTCTATCAGATAGTCTTTTACCTGATTGGCCAGATGGTCCTTCTTCTCCTGCGAGTCGCCGTGGGTAAGCAGGCCGAATGGCTTGCTCACTATCAGCACGCTGTCGTCTTCGTGGACGATGCCGAAGGTGCGCTTCGCCCGTCCATTCGACTTGCCGTGGCGGGCCGGCGGGCCTCCGCCCGCCCGCGCGGCGCCATTGCCAGCCGCCGCGCCGAAGCGCTCAAGCTCCTCATCTGTCAGGTACAGAGCCAGGACTTCGCCTTCATTCAATATGTAAGATTCGTTCCTGCGCTTCCCGTCTACCTTCACATCCTTTCGGATAGCCTTGTACACCTCGCTCAGGGATGCCCCGGGCAGGTACTTCCTCAGAAAGCGGTCGAGCCTGCGCCCCGAATCGTTTGCCGTGATGATGATCTCCCGCATGGTCCTCCCCGCGCCGAAGCGCCATGAAGCGCCTTACAATCCTTGTAATTCTATCACGGGAAGGCTTCTTCCTCAAGATTGATACATTGCAAATACGCTGTTCTGACAGTATACTTAATATGTATAAATATGCGCGGACTGAAAGCCCGCGAACCACATCACATGCAGGCCAAAAGCCTGCGGGTCCAGCCCCAATGGCGGCAAAGGAGAGCAAAATGCTTAACGATTATAATCTCACCATGCTGACGGATTTCTATGAGATCACGATGGCAAACGGTTATTTCAATTCGGACATCAGGGACGCCGAGGCGTGCTTTGATGTTTTTTTCAGGCGTGTTCCTGACGGCGGCGGCTTCGCCATCATGGCGGGCCTCGAGCAGATAATCGCTTACATGAAGCGCCTCAGCTTCACGGAAGAAGACACGGACTACCTGAGAAGCAAGAACTGCTTCAGCGAGGAGTTCCTCGATTTCCTCAGGGACTTCAAGTTCAAGTGCGACGTGTGGTCGGTGCCTGAAGGCTATCCGATCTTCCCGCATGAGCCTGTAATGATAGTCAAGGGACCGCTGATCCAGGCGCAGTTCGTCGAGACATTCATACTCATGCAGTTCAACCACCAGAGCCTGATCGCGACAAAGTCCAACAGGATCGTAAGAGCGGCTCAGGGCAGACCGGTCATGGAGTTCGGAACAAGAAGAGCTCACGGAGCCGACGCGGCGGTCTACGGCGCGAGAGCTTCATACATAGCGGGCTGCGTAGGAACTGCTTGCACCATCGCAGACAGAAACCACTTCGTTCCGGCTCTCGGCACCATGGCTCACAGCTGGGTCCAGAGCTTCGACAGCGAATACGAGGCGTTCCGCAAATACACCGAGATCTATCCGCAGAACGCGACTCTGCTGATCGACACATACAACGTTCTCAAGTCGGGACTCCCGAACGCCATAAAGGTCTTCAAGGAACTCAAGCCTGAAAGGATGGGCGTCCGCATAGACTCCGGAGACATCACCTACCTGACCAGGGAGTGCCGCAAGGTGCTCGATGAAGAGGGCCTCACGGACTGCAAGATCGTCATAAGCAACTCGCTGGACGAGTACATCATCAGAGACGTCATCCTTGAAGGCGCCAAAGTCGACTCCTTCGGCGTAGGCGAGAGACTCATCACCGCGAGATCCGAGCCGGTGTTCGGCGGCGTCTACAAGCTGTCCGGCATCTGGAAGGGCGGCGAGATGATCCCTAAGATGAAGATCTCCGAGAACGTCGAGAAGATCACCAACCCGGGCTTCAAGAAAGTCGTAAGATTCTACGGCAACGATCACGGCAAGGCGCTGGCCGACGTGATCATGCTGAGAGACGAGCCGCTGCCTGACGGCAAGCCGTTCGAGATCTTCGACCCTAACGCCGTTTGGAAGCGCAAGGTGCTTTACGATTACACGGCAGTCGAACTGCTCGTACCTATCTTCGAGAAGGGCGAACTGGTCTACAAGGAGCCGACGATCGAAGAGATAAAGGCGACATGCGCGGAGCAGGTGGACAAGCTCTGGGGCGAGTCTCTCAGATTCGAGAACCCGCAGACATACTATGTCGACCTCAGCAAGCCGCTGTGGAATCTCAAGCACGATCTGCTCAACAAATACGGCGCGGACAATCTCTAAGTCCGACGCAGATAACTATAGAAAAGGAAGAGGATACGAAGATGCATAAGAAGAAAAACAGAATCGCCTCCGCATTCCTGGCAATGCTGCTGAGCATGACGCTCATACCTTTCGGCGTATTCGCCGAGAGCGTTCCGGAAAACGGAGGGCAGGACAACGATCAGCCGGTCAACGAGATGCAGCAGGAAGATCTTACAGAGCCTCAGGCATCCGGCGACGAGACCCCTGCAGCGGCACCCGCGGCAGAACCTGAGGAGTATGTCACGCAGGAAGCCGCGAACGAAGATCCTTATGAAGCGCCGGCTGTTGTGCAGCAGGATACAGACTGCGATCACGCGAACATGGTGCCGCATGACGCGAAGGCGGCGACATGCATGGAGGCCGGCAACAGGGCTTACTGGTATTGCCCGGACTGCGGCAATTATTACTCTGACGCGGCCGGCACCGCTCAGATAGCTGAAAACAGCTGGGTGCTGCCAATAGACCCTAAGGCGCATGCCTGGGATACGGGTTTTGTGGACCCTCAGCCTACATCGAGCAAGGCCGGCGTGAGGACGCGCACCTGCCTGAACGGCTGCGGCAGCACTAAGACTGAGATCGTGCCGTACAAGACCTACACGAAGCTTTCGCTCGACAGCAAGACTCTCCAGTTCAAGAAGAGCGTGGCAATGCCTATCCTTCCGGAGATGAACGGCAAGAACGCGAAGGTCGATCACGTATGGCTAAAAGCCGGAAAGAATTTCATGACGGTCTATTGGAAAAACCCTAAGACCATGACGAACGCCGAGGGCGTCATCATCCTGAGGAAGACCGGGAAGGAAAAAATATACAAGGAAGTCGGCAGAGTCAAGATCAAGAACGAGGCTGCCGGCAAGGCGCGTCAGTTTAAAGACAAGACGGCAAAAAAGAAAAACACTCCATACAACTACATTGCGGTCGTTTACTGCGTAAAAGACGGCAACACATATATTACTCACTGCTCTGACTGGGCTGCCGGACAGACCACTGCCAGCAAGCTCAAGACGGTAAACAAGGCGACCATAAGCAAGAAGACCGCCAAGCTGCAGTATGGCGGGACGGTAAAGCTCAAAGCGAAATACGCCAAGCCTAAGAAGACATACAACAGCAAGAGCTTCCGCTGGTATTCCGACAATACCAAGGTAGCCACGGTCAGCAAGGGCAAGATAACGGCGAAAGGTCCGGGAACGACGACCATCCGCTGCAGGCTCTCGAGCGGCAATGAAGCGACCTGCAAGGTCACAGTAGTAGGCGCGTTCAAGCCTGCGGCTCCGACACTCAAGGTCGACGTCGCGGACTCGAGCAGCATCACGCTCGTATGGAGCAAATCCAAATACGCCAAGAACTACATACTGCATCAGTCCAATGACGGGCTTCACTGGGATAAAACATATACCGTAAAAGGAACGTCCAAGAAAGTCACGGGACTCATAAAGGGACACAGATACACGTTCTATGTCGAGGCCCGCAACACCAACGGACCATATACCGCTATCAGCAAGAATTCGAATGTGGTATATCAGAAAGCGGTAGAGAAGCTCAGGCCGACAAAGGTCGCAAGCTGGCCAACAGCCAAGTCTGCCAAGGCGGGCAATACGATAAAGATCACTGTCAAGGTGACTGCGCCTGAGAGCAGGAAGGCAAGCCTGCAGATGAAGAACGGCAAAAAATGGACGACTAAGAAGACCATTACGCTGCCTAAGGGAACGGGCACTTCGAAATGCACCATTACATTCCCGAAAGACTGGTGGAATGGCAAGACTCAGTGGAGACTGGTGATCCCTAAGAACCATACGGCTTCTGCATATACTACCGGGACTCTGACGATCACCGCTCAGAGAAAGTACCAGAATCCGAGCAGCTACGTGCAGATCAGCAACAGCATAAGCAAGCACGGCTACAGCTACTATGTATCGCCGGTGCTTGTCGGCAGCACCAGCACCAAGGCCGACCATATCAACGCGCTCATAAAAACGGCAAATAAGTATAAAGGCGCTTATTATCGCCAGGGCGGATCCGGCGCGGCGAGCAAGGGCATAGATGAATCCGGTCTGGTGATGCAGGCCTGCTACGGAGCGGGAGTCGATCTGTGGCCTGTCAGCCCGTCGACGAGACCGTATAACTGCATTCCTAAGATCAGGGATTCGAAGCTGAAAAAGATAGGCAGCCCGGGAAAGATAAACCCGAATAATCCGAACGATTATGTCAACCTTACGCGCGGCGACCTGGTATTCTTCTCAAAAACCAAGGATGGAACACCGACACATATGGCCATTTATACCGGCCTTGGCGGCATCATCCATGCTGACCCGGTAAAGGGTTCTGTCTGCAGTTCTACCCTTGCCAAGCTTACAGATTCTGAGGGTAAATACAAATACTATATCGTCGCGGCCAGAAGGATATTCAACTGATTGCCAAAGGACAGTTTAGGAAAAGAGGTACGCTATGAAAACTAAAAAAAGATTATTTGCGATACTGCTGTCCGCGGCAATGATGTTCACATTTATGCCTTTTACGGCATTTGCCGACGAGACGCCAAATGTGCCGTCCGGCGCGGAATGGGGAGGCCCGGATCTCCACGGTGTCGTGGGCACGACCGAGCTGGGGGACTTTACGCCCGATGTATCCTCTGTGACAGTTCACTACAGCAACGGACCGGACAGGAGATTTATCTATAGAGAAAGAGATTTTGCCGATGATATCGATGTGATAACCATGGGCCTCTTCATCGATGAAACAATGGATGCCCAGGACGATGAAGTCTGGGATGACACCTTAGCCTCTATCGGCGTTTTCCATGAGGAAGAGGAGCAGGCGGCGTTCCAGCTGGGCGATAACACCGTGAAACTGAGCATAGTTGTTCCGTATGTCGTTTCCGGCGAGGGAACAGACGATGAAGTGATAGACCATGAGATCTTCACGATCGACGCGGATGCGTTCTGCTTCTACGACAATAAACCGCTCGAGGTGGAGTTCATACCGGCGGACGGCTTTGTTCCTACATGCCGCATCGGAAAGGACTATCTGACAGAGGAGATGTTCTACGGCGAAGGGAACACATTCAAGGTCACCTACGAGGGATACATGGGAGTCGATGCTGACGAATACGGGACCTATCCTTGGTATTATGAATATGCCAAGGGTAAGAACTATAACGGAGACACTGTAGAGGGCTTCTTCAGAAAAGGAGACGTGAACGAGTCCCCGTTCATCCTCGATGAAGGCAAGGACGTCAATCTCAGCAAGGGCACTCATGAAGTGGAGTTCAAGTACTCCGAATATGTCAGTGAGCTCGATGAAACATTCACTGTCCCGTTCACGGTGACGGTCAAGGCTGAAAAGCTCGGCGCGTTTACGAACTATCCGATATACAGTTATACAGGCAAGGTGATACAGCCTAAGTTCAAGGTCTACGATTCCGAAAACAAGGTCATCCCTGCCAAGGAGTATACTGTCAGCAAGGCCGCGGCCAAGAAGCTCGGATGGTACACAGTGACCATCAAGTTCAAGGATACTGCCAAATATCCTGCGTCCATCACAGGCTACTACGGGATCGGCCCTAAGAAACCTGTCCTGACCAGGGTCAACGCGGGCAAGAAGAAACTTCTGGTGAAGTGGAAGAAATACAAGAAGTCGGAACTCAAGAACATCGACATGATGATCATCGAGTTTTCGACCGACAAGCATTTCCTAAACGGAGTCAAGAAGGTCAAGGTGTCCAAGAGCCAGATCAAGAAAGGCAAAAAGCTTG
This sequence comes from Anaerovoracaceae bacterium, assembly GCA_045114795.1. GTDB lineage: Bacteria > Bacillota > Clostridia > Peptostreptococcales > Anaerovoracaceae > Crickella. The sequence goes on along the minus strand of JBGUKZ010000040.1, from coordinate 262 downwards.
TCAAGGGTCTCAAGAAGGGCAAAAAGTATTACGTCAGGGCTTATGTGTATAAGAACATCAAGCAGAACGGCGTGAAGACCAGAATGGAATCAGCGAACAGCAAGGTCATGACGAAAAAGACGAAGTAGCTAATATCGGATAAAGGGCTCCGGAAAGATTTCCGGAGCTCTTTTGTTTGTAGCTTCAGCGTGAATATACCACCGGCTATGCCGGTGTGAATTAAAAGCTTTAGCTTCAAGAAGAATACCTCCAATGCTACCAT
>JBGUKZ010000039.1:0-4237 GCA_045114795.1 Anaerovoracaceae bacterium | reverse complement strand
ACTGAAGACACGTATACTGAAGAGATCTGCAGACACATCGGATCTGTCATAGAAGCGGCAGGTGAATATAAAGAGATGATGCCTGCGGACGATCCGGGCTGCTTAGACTACCGCAGGTACATGAGAAGCAGAGGCGTGGCGGTATCATTCAAGGCTTATAGTTTTGAAACGACAGACACCGGCGCGCAAATCAGGTTCAGGTACAAAAGATTCCTGTACCGGTCCAGGGAATCTTTTCTCAGCAGGTTCGATGCCGGGACCGCCGCCTTCATACGCGGCGTCATATTCGGGGACAGATCTGAGATAGACGATGACACTGTCAGGGAATTCAATGAGAATTCGACAGGACACATTCTCGCGGTGAGCGGACTGCACATAGGTTTCTTGTACGGGCTCCTGCGGGCGATGACCGGACGAAAAAGGAACAGATGGGCTTCAGCCCTGATAATAGCAGCGGTCATCATGTACGGCGGAATGACGATGTGGAGCCCCGCAACGTCAAGAGCCTGCATCGTGATGGGCATAAGTCTTCTTTCATTGCATTTCAGGAGACCCTTCGATCTGCTTACCTCCGTCAGCCTAGCAGCGCTGCTCATACTCGCAAAAGAACCGTATCAGCTGTTCAATTCAGGCTTTCAGATGTCATTTCTGGCAATGTGCGGGATCGCTTTTCTGAAGAAACCCATATCATCTCTAACCGGAGAGGCTCTTGGAGTCATGTTCTCAGTTCAGGCGGGGACCCTGCCTGTGACAGCATACACTTTCTGCCGCTTCAATCCGCTGGCAGTGCTTATCAACGTGCCTGTGATACTGCTGGCTTCCGTACTGGTGCCGCTCTGCATAGTGATGCTCATTCTGCAGACTCTATTTGGAACATTCCCGCACGCCGCGGCAAGCTTCATAAGCCTCATCTCATACGCGGTGATAAGGCTCAATCACATGCTGAACTTCAGCGGAGACTTTTCCCTGAAAGCCGCGGGCCTCAGCGGGGCTGCGGTCATAGCGGCATATATCATGATGCTCGGAATTGCGTCCGAATGGACCAGAGTGCGCTTTCTCAGAGAAGAGAAGGCACGTGTGCTGAAGAGCGGCCTGCTGCTGCTTTTGCCAGTGCTGTTGCTTGGTTCGTGCATGTTCGATCCATTCGCAGATGATGAGATAGTATTCGTTGCTGTCGGACAGGGGGACTGCGTCCACATAAAGGCGGCCGGGCATGACATGCTCATAGACGGCGGAGGAAGCGACATATACAACACAGGAGAGAATATACTGATGCCGTATCTGCTGCATGAAGGAGCGCGCAGGATGGACATTGCGCTGCTGACACATCTGCATATGGACCACTGCAAGGGCATCGCCGAACTGTCCGATATTTATCCCGTCGGAGCGGTCGGGATACCCGCGGACTATAAGGAAAGCATGGAGGCAGGATCCGGGATATCATTTGACGCGAAAGGAACCGTATACATAATGCCGGACACAAGGATAGATATCGCCGGAGACATATACATCGAACCCATATGGCCGGTCACCGTATCTGACGAGCCGGTCGCGGCTGACGACGCGAACGAGCATAATACAGTGTACATGGTCCATTACAAAGGCATAAAAGTCATGGTCACGGGAGATCTGCTGGAAGAGAACGAACTTGATATGGTCGAATACTATGAGGGCACGGACACACTGAAGTGCGATGTGCTCAAGGTGGCGCACCACGGGAGCAAGTCAAGTTCAAGCGAAGCGTTTCTTGAAGCCGCATCGCCGTCGATAGCTGTCATACAGGTCGGACGCGACAATTTTTATGGGCATCCGCATCAGCAGACGCTTGAACGGCTGGAAAAGCGGGGTATAAAGGTCTTCAGGACAGACATGAACGGGGCGGTAGGACTGGATATAAGGCGCGGACAAATAAAGGCCGATCTTTTTCATGATACTAAGATATAGGGCACTACAGGTTTATGTCAAAATAAAGGTGCACCACTGGCGTAAACCAGAATATAGCTGTCCAAAGGACGGTTAAGGAAATATTCGATCTTGATCGCATAGTAATCTTCGCTGCCCAGTATATGTCCGCGAAACCAGACATTCTTTTCACCGACTTTGAATTTGCTTATGATTTCAAAAACGACCTCATCGAGATTGCCGGTATGAAGATTATGGAGGACCAGGCTTATCTGATCTCCTGTCTTTGCGTCCAGGAGATCGTCCGGGAAGTGCTCTTTATCGAATAGATAAAAAGTGCCGTGCCCGCCTAAGTAATTGAAATCCGTGCGCCGAACGATCGATCCCGGCTCTCTGTCGGGCTCATCAACTTTTATTAAACCGGCTATAAATTTATTCTTTTCAATGTCCATTGATCCTTATTTCTCTCGCTTTTCTCTATGCGCTTTTGCCATGCTTTATGGCACATATGTCCTGTAGTTTAGTTCGCTATTCAAACTATATATAAGTGTACATTAATTTGATATTTCTTCGCATCATTTTCGTGAAACCTGTGGTTATCAAAGCATGGATATAAAACGGGGCAACGGACACAGATATACGGCGCGGCAAAAAAATGGTAGAATACTGACATGGCATACAAGGATTTCGTAAACGATAAGAAAAAGGGGATACTCAAAGACGTGCTGTTCTTTTACGGAGCAGAGGATTATCTTATGGACTGGGCTGCGGAAAGCCTTGTCTCTGAATACGTCGATGAGGATTCAAGATTTCTGGATGTCGTGCGCCTTGAAGGCGATGACGTGACAGCTGCCGCGATAATGGCCGAGGCAAGGGCATATTCCATGTTCTCTGAAAAAAGGGTGGTCGTAGTCCGGAATTATCTGCCTCTGTACAGAAGCAGCGCAGACGTGCACGGGGATGAACTTCTGGCTTTCGCTGCCGCCCCGCAGGAGCAGTCGATAGTGATATTCATAGTGGAGAGCCGCAATTCAGCCAATCTTTCTGCTTACGGGAAGAAAATGGCGAAGGCATGTTCCGCCTATGATTTCTCGAGACTCGAGAGGGCTGACCTCAAGGCGTTCATCACAAAACGCGTCCATAACGCGGGCAAGATGATCTCCCGCCGCGGACTGGAGTTCATGATCGACGTCTCCGGCTATTACAACAGGGACAGCGGCTACGACCTGACGCAGTTCGACAGCGACATATCGAAGATTGTGGGGGCCTGTGAAGGGGACGATATAAGCGAAGCCCTCATCGAAGAGATCCTAATCGGCGACAGCGACAGATTCGTATTCAACCTCATAGACGCTCTCGTGGCCGGAAACAGGGGCAAAGCCCTGGAAATAGCCGAGTCCATAATTAGGGAGGACGACGGATCGATGGCGGTCCTGGCCCTGCTCACAAAACAGTTCGAGATAATGTACGACGCGTTGGAACTGTCAGGTCAGGGATACAGCATCTCTCAGATGGCCAAAAAGACAGGGATAAACGAATACAGATTCAAGAAGGCTTTTGCGGCTGCCGGAAGATACAGCAGATCGCGGATACGAAAGATACTGATCGATTTGTATAATGCTGACAGAGACATAAAAAGAGGCGACATCGATAAAAACGTCGCCCTTGAATTAGCTGCTATATCCGCCTGCCCGTGAAAATGAACTGACCCCAAAATGTTAGACACATTTTGGCAGGACACTAGGCTACTAACAAGGACTGAATTCTGTACTGAACAGGGCTCAGTCCTTTTAGCTTGCCCTTGATCCGTTGATGATTGTAATAATAGATATATTTCTCAAGTTCCTCTCGGAATTCTTCTATATTTTCGAATTCTCTAAGATACAGCAGCTCCGACTTCAGCAAGCCGAAGAAGTTCTCCATAACAGCATTGTCCAAGCAATTGCCTTTCCTCGACATGCTTTGACGTATGCCTTTCTCTTTTAAACGATGTTGGTATCTTTTGTGCTGGTATTGCCAACCCTGATCCGAATGGAAGATCAGGTCAGTGTTATTCGGGATCTTCTCAAATGCCTTGTCGAGCATGTCCATGACTTGCCCAAGATGAGGCCGCTCGCTTATGTTGTAACTTATGATCTCGCCGTTATACATATCCAGGATCGGAGACAGATACAGTTTCTTTCCAAACAACGAGAATTCTGTTATGTCTGTCGTCCATTTCTGGTTTGGCGCATCAGCATGGAAGTTTCTGTCGATCAGGTTAGGAGCGACTTTTCCTATCTCGCCCTTGTATGAGCGGTACCTCTTGATGCGGACCTGGCACTTCAGTCCCAGA
>JBGUKZ010000038.1:0-1902 GCA_045114795.1 Anaerovoracaceae bacterium | reverse complement strand
CCTTGCCAGGAAAATCATGGAGCTTAAGGATGACGAATTCATGTGGAAAGGCCCAGATAACAGTTTCCAATGCATAACTGTGCTGGGAGAAGTCTCGCTCATACTTGGATTCCTGGCAGTTCCTTCAGCCGGCATGGAGACAGAATGCTTCCTTGCGCGTGAAGCGCTTTACCAACGCGTCAGGGCGGCAGTCATGCCATTGCTCGCCGAAGGGCGGCCATGGTTCCGCCAGAATCAAGAAATGTATTTGCCAGAGTACTTTCTGGATAGCCACATACGATTCGTGTTTCACTTTGAACACTATATTCCCGGGGTATATGACTATCTTCGCGCCTTGCACAGAGGAGACATCAGTGAACGGATGTTTTATCGGATGGAGTTTGACCCAAACAATCAGTGCGGGTATATTGAAAAGCTATCATACATTGCTCTGGGCGCGAGACAGCAGAAACATGACGTCATAAACCGGTCTTATCATTTGCCGTGGACAAGCAGTGACGCAAGGAGCACTCTAAATGACCTGATCAGAGATCTTGAGCCCGGCTCCGAAGCTGCTGAAGAACTTGTGCAGCTGGCATGCCGTGTTTATGATGCCATTTTGCCGGTGATCCTTGACAACGAGCTTAAGCGCGGCGAAGCGCCCGCTAAGTATTCGAAGGCCATAACGTCGATCGAATATGTGAATGGAGCAGATACGCTTGCGCGAATCCTGACAGCATTGGGAAATGAAGCGCTTGAACGCGGTACGCTGTATAGATATAAGGCTTATGAATCGAGACGCGTGAACCTGTGCCATTTACTGGGAGTCTGTGTTCCGGCGCCGGGAGACAGCGTCGAAAGCTTCAAACATCTCATGAAAGGCGCAGGGGTCAGCGAAGACCGCCTCATCGATGTCGCGATGTACAATCCGGCGTGGATCGAGCTTATCGGCGACGCATTGGGCATCAAGGGCTTCCGAAGCGCGGTGTACTACTTTATCGCGCATATGCATGAACGGATAGATCCCGCCCTGATGGCTGTCATAGCAAGGTACACTCCATTGACTTCTGAGGAACTCGACGCGGGCGTTTTCGATGTGAACTGGTTCAGAAGCGCTTATGCGGAGCTTGGGGAAGCACAGTTCAAGCGTCTCTACAAGGCCGCGCGGTACATATCCGACGGTTCAAAGCATATGCGCGCCCGCAGATACGCTGACGCGGCGCTCGGCATGCTGGACATAAACGAGACTGAATCGGCCATAACGCTCAAACGCAATAAGGACCTGCTGCTTGCGTATGCCGCCATTCCTCCCCAGAATGAGGACGAGATACTCAGGCGTTATCTTTTCATCAATAAGTTCATCAAGGAGAGCCGCGCTTTCGGCCAGCAGCGCAGCGCCAGCGAACGCCAGGCGGGGGAGACTGCCCTGATAAACCTGGCTGTTGCATCAGGCTATGAAGACGTGACGCGTCTTACGCTGCGTATGGAGGGCTATCTGTCTGAAGACAGCCGGCCGTTATTCGAGCCCCATGATGTCGATGACATCAGGGCGTACCTCGGCTGTTCTGAAAAAGGAGATATCGAACTTGTCTGTGAAAAAGACGGCAAGGCGCTGAAGTCAGTGCCGTCGCGCCTGAAGAAGGACGAGTATATCCTCGGCCTGATCGAAAACAAAAAGGCATTGTCCGAACAGCAGCGTAGGACGAAGCGTTTCCTGGAGCAGGCCATGGAAGACGGCATGGCGCTGAGCGCAGAAGAGATACTGATGCTCGGCCGCGCAGTGACGATACGTCCGGTCGTTGAAAAACTGGTATATAAGTGCGATGATAGCTTTGTGACGCTCTCAGACGGAACGTTTAGGGATGCCGACGCCAAAATAGTTTCTATTCCCGGTACGCAGAAACTGTTGATCGCTCATCCTCA
>JBGUKZ010000037.1:0-4574 GCA_045114795.1 Anaerovoracaceae bacterium | reverse complement strand
TCGTTACAAGGTCCGTTCCTCGCGAGAGGTAGGATTCTATCGCCTCCCGGCGAACGCTCCGGTACGATTGTAACTAGTGACGGACATCGTTATGCCGATAGACAAACAATTAGCCTCCAGATACTTCTGGAGGCTCAGACTGTAGACAAAACCCCAGCGTGTTTTCCACGTTGGGGTTTTGTTTTGCGGATAAAAAATAACAAAAAACGGCTAATCTACGCGGTTTTTTGGCGCTTTTGTGGTATAATGATAGTGACAAATCTTAAATGAGGTGCTCACTATGATGACTCAAAGTCCCGAAAAAAACAGGAAGCAAATCGAGTTTCTGTGCATGGATGACCTTGTGCCTGAGGATCATCTTCTGAGACAGATCGAAAACGCAATCGATTGGAGCTTTATTTATGATTTAGTCAAGGAGCGGTATTCTCTCGAGAAAGGGCGCCCCAGTATCGATCCTGTCACTTTAATAAAGATTCCCCTGATTCAGTATATGTATGGCATTCCCAGTATGAGAAAGACCATACAAGAGATAGAGGTCAATGTCGCGTACCGCTGGTTTTTGGGGCTGACGTTTCAGGATCCGGTTCCACACTTCTCCACTTTCGGGAAGAATTATGTGAGACGTTTTGAGGGCACTGATCTATTTGAGCAAATTTTCATGCATATTCTGGAGGAATGCAACCGATACGGCTTGGTTGACACAACCAACATCTTTGTGGATGCCACCCATGTTAAAGCACGAGCAAACAGAAACAAGTTTGAGGACAAGCCCTTTGAAAAAGAAGCTCTATTTTACGAGAAACAACTGAGGGAAGAAATTGACAAAGACCGAGAGAAACACGGGAAAAAGCCATTGAAAGAAAAGGATAACTCAGACGACGATGACGATGGTCCCGGCAATGTGGAGACAAGAAAAACCAGCACTAACGATCCTGACAGTGGCTGGTTTCACAAAGGAGAACACAAGCAAGTGTTCGCATATTCTGTTGAAACAGCTTGCGACAAAAACGGATGGGTACTTGGTTACACCGTGTCTCCTGGGAACGAGCACGATAGCAGAACTTTTAAAGGTCTTTATGACAAACTGATAAAATTCGGACCCGAAAGAATTATTGCGGATGCAGGTTACAAAGTGCCTGCAATTGCAAAGCTTCTATTAGATGATGGCGTTATCCCGGTCTTTCCTTACAAAAGACCTATGACGAAAGCAGAGTTTTTTCCGAAATACGAATACGTTTATGATGAGTTTAATGACTGCTACATATGCCCTGAAAATAAAATATTAGACTACAAAACGACAAACCGGGAAGGGTACAAAGAATACAAAAGCAGACCATGGCACTGTGCCAATTGCCCCAATCTTCATAAGTGCACGGAAAACAAAGACCATGTTAAAACGGTAACCCGGCATATTTGGGAACCTTACATGGAAATATGTGAAGATATCCGCCATACGAAGGGGATGAGGGAATTGTACCAGCTGCGAAAAGAAACCATTGAGAGAAACTTTGGAACCGCAAAAGAGTTCCACGGTATGAGATATACACAATTAGTTGGAAAGCCTCGCATGGAAATGAAAGTGGGGCTAACCTTTGCATGCATGAATTTAAAGAAATTGGTGCGAACTCTAAAGCACCTTGGAATAACTCCAATAAAGAACACAAGGAAAACGCGAGTAGTGGCGGCCTGAGAGGGCTAGCCACTATGTTTTTGATATATATCTTCCAAACAAAGACAAAATCGGATTTTGGCGTTTCCCAAAATCCGATTTGTCTACGGTCTGACCACAGCCGTTGGCTGTGGTTTTTGTTTGTCTTAGTACAGAGGACATAGATGGAGCAACTCACTCTGCCACTCTGTAAATGTCACCTCTCAGTCCCGTGAACGCAGGGATCTGCGCCCGGACCGCATCCACTTCGGACAGGTCGATGTCGCAGAAGAGGACGGTCTCCTCTTCCCCGCAGGAGCTTTTGACGTCTCCGTAGGGGCCGATGACCATCGAGTGTCCGTAAGGGTTGCCGTCCGGGGCGCGGGCGCCACAGCAGGCGGCGAAGAACAGTTCGTTGTCGAGGGCGCGGGTCCGGGTCAGGAGCTCCCAGTGGGCTTCTCCGGTGGGCGTCGTGAACTTCGCGGGAAGCACGATCAGTTCCGCGCCCCTCTTCGCCATCGCCCGGAAGAGTTCCGGGAACCGCAGGTCATAGCAGATGGCAAGGCCGATGCGGCAGACGTCGGTGTCGAAGATACAGATGTCCGAGCCGGACGCGAAGGAGTCGGACTCCTTAAACGTCATCTTGCCGGGGATGTCCACGTCGAAGAGGTGGATCTTCCGGTAGTCCGCAAGGAGGCTGCCGTCCCGGTCGAACACATAGGACGTGTTATAGAGCCGGTCTCCCGCCCGCTCCGTCACACTGCCGCCGATGAGCACGATTCCAAGCTCCCTTGCCCAGGCAGCCATCCGCTCCATGCTCTCCCCTCCGCGGGGCTCCGAATACGGCCCGAAGTACTCATGGCCGAAGGGGCACTGGAACACTTCCGGGAGCATGACGACGGATGCGCCGCCGGCCGCCGCCTCGCGCACCATGGCCTCTGCCTTTTTCATGTTTTCTTCTTTGTCGACGCCGGACATCAGCTGACAGATGCCGAGCCGGAACTGACGCTCACTCATTCGGAACACCTCCTCATTTCTGGGATTATTATACAATAAATCGCCACAGGCCAAAAGGAAAACCCGCCCTGCCAGTGAGCAGAGCGGGCTCTTCGTTATTCCAGATCAGCTGCCCTCGATGCGGGACACGATCTTGTCGTCGACGATGGTATCGGTCTTCGGGTTGAAGACGGGAGACTTGGTGAGGTCTCTCTTGGCAGGGTCTGCCGGAGCGAGCGGCTTCCAGGGGTTCTTGCCTTCGGCTTTGAACGCTTTGTAGAGCAGGACACAGTAGATGAGGTCGAACATCGTGCAGCAGACACCACACCAGATGTTCAGCGGATCCTGCAGGGACGGATAGACGGCGATGGCAAGCCATGCGCCGATGGTGCCGAGCATTTTGCCGATCGCGATCATCATGGACTGGCCTTCGGTGCCCTTTCTGAGATAGAGCAGGAAGATGAACAGCATGGACATCGGCAGGTTCTGGACGATGGCGGTGCAGCCGTTGGCACGGACGCCGTAGGCCTGCAGCCAGGTGATCTCGACGATGACCGCCATGATCATAACAACGGCGAACCAGGGCCAGAAGAGGCGCTCATCGGCCACCTTGACAAAGTCTTTCTTGCCCCACTTGATGTGCGTGTAAAGGATGAGACAGTCGGCGATGAACCATGCGGTGTTGACGCAGGCCATCATGTAGCCGCCGTAGAACATGCCGTCATGGGCCCAATACATGTACGCATAGAGGCCTTCCCAGACGATGTTCAGCGCCAGGGCGGCGATGGGCATACCGTAGGTCTTCTGTTTGAAGCCGAGACGGATGAGGTCGATGTACGCGAACAGCCAGCCGAGACCGGCGATCGGGGCGAAGATGAAGACTCTGGCATCGAGGCCGAATTCGCCGAAATGACAGAAGTCCATAAGAGTCTGTAAGAATCCCATAGATGTTTCCTCCTATATTATTCGTCTTTCTTTCTCCAGTATTTGTTCCAGCCGAAGAGGGCCAGCGCTTCCGCTGCCAGGAACGCGAACGGTCCCCAGATGCTGCTCTTCATGCCGGTGTGCCACTTATAGAACTCGCTGGGCTGCGCGCCGCGGATGCTCTCTGCGACCTTCGCCTTCAGTTCGGTGGCGTCGAAGTTCGGGTCGTATTCTTTCATGTTCAGTTTGTACTGATCGAGTTCGAGGTTGACGCCTCTTGTGTGGACGTCAAAGTCGATGTCCTTGCCGAACCGGGACAGCGGGAGCAGGAACACCGGGAGCTTGCCCGTAATGTTGTGGCTCTTCGTGTAGTCCACCGGCAGGAGGGTCTCACCGTTCAGGTACAGTTTGTCGACCTCCGGGAAGTTCCAGGCCAGTCTCGCATAGGCTTTGCCGTCTTTGACGGTCAGCGTGGCCGGTTCGACCAGTTTCATGATGCCGGTGCCGGAGAGGTCGTAATCGATGTCATAGTTGCCATCCGGAAGGTCGATATCGAGGCCCTTCACCGCGATGAGCGAGGGGGCGTCGAGCGTCAGATCGACGTCGTCCGTGTCGGCATCCACGACGACCGCGGCTTCCGTGTCTGCATCTTCCTCGTCGACGACCACGTCCTCTTCGTCGAATTCATCGACGACTACGTCGTAATCGGGCTCGTTGCGGGTGGCAGAGTACTCTTCCTCGTAGGTCTTCTTCGGAGTCGGAGCCTTGTCATCGGCAAACGCCGTCATCGGCAGGACGAGAGCGACGACCATGGCCAGAGCAGTCAGGACCGCGGCAATGGTTTTCTTCATGTCTTTTTCTCCTTTCCTGTTCATAATTCTCACGGATCTCTCATAGGCAGAGAGTCTTCCACTTCAAATTGTACGCGTACAAAAAGAGGTTGTCAATAAAAGATAACAAAAAGACCCGGGCGCTATGCCCGGGCCTTTATCCTGCGAATATTATT
>JBGUKZ010000036.1:0-59418 GCA_045114795.1 Anaerovoracaceae bacterium | reverse complement strand
CTGCAAGCGCCTTGCACAAAAACAGCCCGCCGGTAGGCGGGCAAGTTAAGAGGCTGCCACATTTTTTCAAATGCGACAGCCCCTTTTTCCTTTGCTTTTGTTTACAGATACCGGTCGAGCTTTTCCCAGAGTTCCTCGCCGGTGTCTTTGATTTGCTCTTTTATCTCATCCCTGATCGTGCGGAGATTCTCCTTGACTTCGTAGCCGGTCGAGATGACATCGACGATGGCCTTGTTGCGCCGTGAACGGAGGGAAGACTCTATCTCTTCGCGGGTCTCGCGGACGTCGCTGCTAAGAGCTTTGCCCGCGGCGCCTATATCTCCGAGGATCTGCATGAGCTCGCCCTGAGACTGCATCCACGAGCCGCGGATAGGATCGTGTCTTCCGTAGACGCCGCTTCTGTAATTATCGATCACGACCAGGTAGCGCTCATAAGCATTTGCTACCGCGTCCTCCCACGAGATGTACAGCTCGTCGCCGGCTCCCTTGCCGACTTCTTTCATCAGCTCAGGACGGCTGCAGAGCTCCCGCAGTTTTGCGGCGAGCGACTCCGCGTTTTCTTCGATGAGAAAACCGTTGCGGCCGTCAGTTACTCCCTCGGAAGCGCAGCTTCCGGCAACTATGACTGACGCGGTGTCCGACGCGGCCGCCTCTCTTACTACAAGCCCGTTCGTGTCAAAGGTCGAAGGGAAGAGGAAGAGGTCAGTACGGCTGTACCACGCGCGAAGAGCTTCTCTGTCAGACAGCACTCCGGTGAAGATGACCTTTCCGGCAAGGCCGAGCTCTTCCGTATAGCTGCGAACTTCACGCTCGTCGCCGCCTCCGCCTACGAAGACCATGCGGAAGTCTTTTCCTTCGCGGTCGAGCTGTTTCAGGGCATCAAGGATGATGCGCAGTCCCTTGTACCACATCAGCCTTCCGATGAAAAGGAAGCACGGCACGTCCGCCGGCAGATCATAGCCGGCCGTCACTTCAGCGATGAGTCCGTCAGAGACTTTTTCGCGCGGCAGGTCGACTCCGTTAGGCATCACTATGTACTCGCCCTCGTATCCTATGGATCTGAGGTTCTCGCCGGCGCCCCTGCTGACTGTCCATATCTCATCACAGGCATTCACATTGCGGAGAAGCGCCTGCAGGGCTCCTTCCTGAAGAGCCTTGCTCTTTACAGCGTTAGCGATGTCAATGTCGTATTTGGTATGCCAGGTCAGTACCAGCGGCAGACCGTACGATTCCGCAAGTTGCCTTGCAAGCAGGCATGATGTCACAGGGCAATGGGTATGGAGAAGCGATACTTTGCGGGCTGACACTTCATGCGCGGCTTCAGGTGAAAACGGGTATCCGGTCACATAGCCGAAAAGCTTGCGGGTGTCGATGCTCGGATATCTTACGACTGAGAAATCGTATGAGCTGTCATCGGCTCCCGGCATATGAGGCGTCAGGACCAGAGAGTGTCCGTGTTTTTGTTCGATGATACGCGCGTAATTGAGTACGGCGTTCGAGACCCCGTCTATGATAGGCGGGAACGAATCGTTCACTAAGCAAATAGTCTGTTTCTTTTCCATGACCCTATTGTAACAGAACGGAAGCATTATTCCCACATGACGTCATTGCCAAAATGACCGGTTTAAAGTAGAATTCCTGCGATAAGGAAATATAAAAGGAAGTATTTTTCATGAAAGAAACGAAGGACAGAGAACAAATCATAGTAAGGACCAGCGTGATCGGGATAGCGGTCAACATACTGCTGGCGGCATTCAAGGCCGCGGTAGGACTTCTGTCGAACTCGATCGCCGTAGTCCTGGACGCCGTCAACAACCTGACGGACGCGCTTTCATCGATAATCACCATCATAGGGGCAAAACTCGCGGGCAGAAAGCCAAGCAAAGACCATCCGCTCGGGCACGGACGCATAGAATACATGTCGGCGCTGATCGTCGCGGGGCTGGTCATGTACGCCGGCATAACTTCGCTCGTCGAATCGGTCAAAAAGATAATAGATCCGCAGCTGCCTGACTATTCAACAGTATCGCTGATCATAATAGCCGTTGCCGTTCTTGCCAAGGTGCTGCTCGGAAGGTATGTAAAATCGATGGGGCAGAAGACGCATTCGGGCGCTCTGACCGCGTCAGGCACCGATGCTCTTTCCGATGCGGCTCTTTCTTTCGCCGTGCTGGTCACCGCGTTGCTGTACACCTTTGCCCACATCTCTCTCGAAGCCTATGTAGGCGTCGTGATCTCCGGTTTCATCATCAAGGCGGGCATCGAGATGATAAGCGATACCGTGTCTGATATTCTGGGCAGAAGAGCCAATGTCGAACTGTCCGCGAAGATCAAGGAACTCGTAACTGAGGATCCGGACGTGCTCGGGGCATACGACCTGTTCATCCACGATTACGGTCCGGACCGTGCCTACGCTTCGGTCCATGTGGAACTGCCGGACAGCATGACGGTCGACAAGGTGGACGTGCTTACGCGCAAACTTACCGAAAAGGTGTACCGGGAGACGGGAGTGATCCTTACAAGTATCGGAGTATATTCACGCAATACCGACTCGAAGGCGGAGAAGATAAGACGCGACATAGAGGCCATGGTCATGGCGCACGAATGGGCGCTGCAGATGCACGGTTTCTACATAGACGAAACGAAGAAAACCATAAGGTTCGACGTGGTGATGAGTTTCGACATCGCGCCGTCCGAGGGCGTAAAGACGATTTGCGAAGAGGTAAAGGAGAAGTATCCTGAATACAAACTCTTTATAGTGCCGGATATAGACATAACAGACTAAAGGCAAGTAATATCGATACAATGCGAATTTAGCTCAAATCGTTCAAAACCCAAAAAAACAGGGCCTTAAAGCAGCCGGTCTTCGGTTGCTTTTACACTTTGAGGAAGGTAATAAGTCTGAGAAGAAAAGAACTGCGCGGGCAGACTTTGATGCTTTCTGATTGTGGTATAATAAAAAACAGAAAGCTGAAGATATAGAGTTATGGAGAAAGCGTTATGGCATTTGTAGATACATTAAAACAACCAGGTGATAACGAGAGAATCGCTGCCACTTGCGAAGCTTATGTGGAACTGCTGCATTCCAGAATCAGGCATGCTGCACAAAATGCAGCTCAATTTGGCCACAACTCAGTATCAGGTTATTTAAATAGTGATCATTTGACAGGCATAAAAGAGGAAGAAAAAACAGAGCTTGGCTGCCCTGTTGGTGAGGGGAATCCTTTTGATTTCAAAATAGTCTTCATGGATACTAATTGCAATTGCTACAATTCAAACGATACTCTTTATTTAGATCAAGATATGGTTGAGAAAAGAGTACTTAAGAAAGTAGACGTGCTGCTTGAAAAGGATGGCTTTAAAAGGCATGTATTGCGCTGCGATAAAATCCAGGGGTATTCTAATAACAAGAAACGTGGAATCTTCAAAGACAGATACAATAAGCATTATACGGGAGAATACTTCTTATATGTACATATCGATTTAGCCTGGTAATAGGAAAGCAGATAAGTATGAAGATGAGGAAGACTGCGAATAGCAGGAATGAGTTAAGCGCCCAAAAAGATGGGCGCTTTTCATTATTGAGAGGGAACTCATATCTGATATATTATAATATAAAGAAATGTAGTAGTAGCATCAATTGATTATGTTACCGTTTTCCGATGCGCCTTTTTAATTCTAAGGTGCAACCGGTTGATTGTATCAATATTCAACACATAACAGACTGATAAGGACAGACATAATGAGCGATTACATTATAAGGGCGACTGCCGCGGGCGAGACCGTAAGGGCCTTCGCCATAAGATCCACGGAACTGACGGCGGAAGCGCGAGAGATACATCACACATTTCCCGTTGTAACAGCCGCGCTCGGCAGGCTACTGAGCGCCGGAGCAATGATGGGCTCCATGATGAAGGGCGAAAACGATAAACTCACTCTTCAGGTAAAAGGCGACGGGCCGATAGCCCAGATGACCGTCACCACCGACAGCCACGGCAACGTGAAGGGCTATGCCGCGAACCCCGCGGTGGACATACCGCTGAAGCGGGCCGGGAAGCTTGACGTGGGCGGAGCTGTAGGCAGGGGAGTGCTTACCGTAATAATGGATCTGGGACTCAAGGAGCCGTATAACGGTCAGGCAGAGATACAGACAGGCGAGATAGGAGACGACCTCGCGTATTACTACACGGTATCGGAGCAGACGCCGTCGGCAGTGGGTCTGGGAGTCATGGTCGACACCGACAGTTCCGTGAAGCACGCGGGCGGATTCATTATTCAGCTGATGCCTAATGCCGCGGAGGAGACCATCGAGGCTCTTGAGGCGAAGGTCGCGGGCGCCGAACCTGTTACGACCATGATGGACAAGGGAATGAGCCCTGAGGAGATCCTTGAGTATTATCTGGGGGACCTCGACCTGATCATCACTGAGAAACTCCCGGTCAGATATTACTGCGGATGCTCCAAGGAGAAGGTCGCCGGGGCGCTCGCAACCATCAGCACCGAAGACCTGAAAGAGATGATAAGCGACGGCGAAGAGATAGAAGTAAAATGCTACTTCTGCAATTCCGCTTACAGGTTCAGCACGGCTGAGCTCGAAGAAATATTAGCTTCAAGATAGGAGGACACAATGTTCAGAACAATGAGAAGGAGCCCGCAGGCTCTGAGCCATGAGGAGATGATCGATCTGCTGAATACGGAGACCAGAGGCGTCATGTCCGTGCAGGGGGACGACGGTTATCCGTACGGCTTTCCGATCAACCATTACTATGATGAAGAAGCCAATAAACTGTACTTCCACGGAGCCAACTTCGGCCACAGAGTCGACGCGGTGAAGAGGGACCCAAAGGTCTCGTACTGCGTCTACGGAGCGGAGTATCAGGTGGAGGGCGACTGGGCCAAGTACGTCAAGAGCGTCATCGTCTTCGGCAAGGCGGAGCTCATCGAGGATCAGGACGAGGTCATCAGGATCAGCAGGCTGCTCTGCGACAAGTTCCCGTGCACTCAGGAATACATAGAGACTGAGATCAGCAAGGACGCGCCGAGGACTCTCGTGATCGCGATCGACATCGAGGACATGAACGGCAAGCTGGTC
Organism: Anaerovoracaceae bacterium; assembly: GCA_045114795.1. GTDB lineage: Bacteria > Bacillota > Clostridia > Peptostreptococcales > Anaerovoracaceae > Crickella. The sequence continues at coordinate 54,326 of JBGUKZ010000036.1, read as the reverse complement.
CACGAGGCATAAAAAAGCCGCGAAGCCCTGCTTTCGTTGATAACGCCTTCAGTTTCATGATAAACTTAAACAGTTATGAAGGAGGCGGCTCATGGACAGAACAGGCGCGTCGGAAATGGCATTCAGCCCAACGATCGATACAAAAACGCTGAGAGAAGCAGGCATCGGTTTTTCATCCACATATACGATAATGCCCGGTTTTTGTGATGTGCACGTGCACTTCAGAGAGCCGGGTTTTTCATACAAGGAGACCATAGCGAGCGGCTCAAAGGCTGCCGCGCACGGCGGCTACACGGCTGTCTGCACCATGCCTAACCTTGATCCGGTATCCGATTCAGTCGAGCATCTGAAGACGCAGCAGGATATCATAGACAGGGACGCATGCATACACGTCTATCCGTACGCGGCGATCACCGTCGGACAGAAGGGCGAAGAACTGGCTGATCTGGCCGGAATGGCGGGCGGCTGCATCGCTTTCTCGGATGACGGGCACGGCGTGCAGTCGGACGACATGATGAGAGAGGCCATGCTGACCGCGAAGTCGCTCGGAAAGATCATCACCGCTCACTGCGAGGTCAACAGCCTGCTGAAGGGCGGCTACATACATGACGGAAAGTACGCGGCGGCTCACGGGCACAGGGGCATATGTTCCGAGTCCGAGTGGCGCCAGATAGAGCGCGACCTCAAGCTCGCCGATGAGACAGGCTGCGCTTACCATGTATGCCATATCTCGACAAAGGAGAGCGTCAACATCATAAGAGACGCCAAAAAGAGCGGGGTAGACGTGACCTGCGAGACGGGACCGCATTATCTGCTGCTGGACGACAGCATGCTTGAAGAGGACGGCAGGTGGAAGATGAATCCGCCGCTACGCGACGCGTCCGACAGGGAAGCGCTTCTTGAGGGGATAATCGACGGCACGATCGACTGCATCGCGACCGACCACGCGCCTCATTCCGCTGAAGAGAAATCCCGCGGGCTTGAGAAGTCGGCGTTCGGAATAGTCGGGATAGAGACGGCGTTCCCTCTGGTTTACACATATCTGGTGATGCCGGGCATCATCACGATGGACAGGCTGGAGCAGCTGCTGGTATACAACCCGCGCAGGCGCTTCGGCATCCCTCTCGGGAACGACTATTCGGTCTGGGATCTGACCGAGGAGTGGACCATAGAAAAAGAAGAACTCATATCGATGGGCAGGGCGACGCCTTTCGAGGGCTGGCGCGTCATGGGACGCAATTATCTGACAGTCTGCGGCGGAGAGATAGCATACAGCGCCGCGTGGTAAAAGAGAGAAGAGAAATGAATCAGGGAATCTATACGATCAAAGAGAACACGAGACTCACGCCGACGACATGGCGGATGAAGCTGGAGGGTGAGGTGAGAGGCATCACCGCGCCGGGGCAGTTCATCAACATCAGGCTGGACGGACACTATCTGCGCCGGCCTATCAGCATATGCGACCTGAGCCGCGACGGCATCACGATCATTTATAAGGTCCTGGGGCACGGCACGGAAGAGATGACGCGCCTGGCCTGCGGGGAGCAGCTTGACGTCCTGACCGGCCTCGGCAACGGGTACAGCAGGAGCGACGCCGGCGAAAAACCGCTTCTCATAGGCGGAGGGGTCGGCATACCGCCGCTCTATCTGACTGCGCGTCTGCTCGGTTCGAAACCGACCGTGATACTCGGATACAACAGCGCGGAAGAGATGTTCCTCACGGATGAATTCAGAGCGCTTGGCCTGCATGTCGTAGTCGCGACAGCTGACGGAAGCTACGGGATCAAGGGCTTCGTGACCGACGCCTTCGAAGAACTCATCTCGCAGGGAGAGACCTTCACGCACTTCTACACCTGTGGCCCTGAGCCGATGCTGAAGGCGGTGTACGAGAAGGTATATAAAGAGGCGGGGATCAGCGGCCAGATGAGCTTCGAGGAGCGCATGGGCTGCGGCTTCGGCGCCTGCATGGGATGCAGCATCAGGACAAAAGACGGATACAAGAGGATATGCAAGGACGGGCCGGTGCTCAGAACGGAGGAACTGCCATGGTAGATACAAGAGTCGAACTCTGCGGCATCACGCTGGACAATCCCGTGATTGCTGCTTCGGGCACGTTCGGATACGGCTTCGAGTTTGCGGAACTTTATGATATAAACTGTCTCGGGACTTTCTCCTTCAAGGGCACGACGCTCGAGCCGAGATTCGGCAACGAGACCCCGCGCATAGCGGAATGCGCTTCAGGCATGCTCAACTCCGTCGGACTTCAGAATCCGGGAGTCGACGATGTCATACAGTTTGAGCTGCCTAAACTCGCCGGTCTGTTCAGCAAGCCGGTGATGGCAAATGTGAGCGGCTTCTCGCCTGACGAATACGCTCAGGTAGTGAAGAAATTCGACAGATCGCCGGTATCCGGCATGATCGGATGGTATGAGATCAACGTCAGCTGCCCGAACGTACACGGCGGAGGCATGAGTTTCGGCACGGACCCGGAATCAGCGGCGGAGGTCGTCAGGGCGGTGCGCTGGATGACCGACAAACCGATAATCATCAAGCTCTCGCCTAACGTGACGGATGTCACTGAGATCGCCAAAGCCTGCGAGACCGAGGGGGCCGACGCGGTGTGCCTCATAAACACTCTGATGGGCATGCGGATCGACCTCAAAACGCGCCGGCCTGTGCTGGCGAACGTGACGGGAGGGCTCTCGGGACCTGCGGTGTTCCCTGTAGCTCTTCGCATGGTGCATCAGACGGCGAAGGCCGTGAACATACCTGTCATAGGATGCGGGGGAGTCAGCTCCGCCGAGGACGTGCTGGAGATGATGATGGCGGGAGCCGTCGCTGTCGAAGTCGGCGCGGCCAATCTCGTGGATCCGTACGCGTGCCGCAACATAGTCAGGGATCTTCCTGCGGTGATGGAAAAATACGGGATAAGCAGGCTGAAATAAAACAGGGCACATTGATAAATGCGATGGAATAAGGATCGCAAAGAACATATAATAAAAGGACAGAGAAAAGACGGAAACGTTCAAACGCTGAGAGAGGTGAATGCCATGGCTAAAGACGTAATAATAGCATGCGACTTCAAGAGCGCTGACGAGACGATAAAATTCCTTGACAGACTGACAAGGATCAGAAATGAGGTAGTCAGCTGCGATGACATAAGCATCGGAGCAGGCCGGCCTTACGTGAAGATAGGCATGGAGGCTTTCTATGCCGCCGGCCCTGATCTCATCAGAAAACTCAAGGAGAGGGGACACAAGGTGTTCCTGGATCTTAAGCTGCACGATATACCGAACACGGTCAAAAAGACCATGCAGGTGCTGGGCGAATACGGAGTGGACATGGTGAATGTGCACGCCGGCGGCGGCATCGAGATGATGAAGGCCGCGAAGGAAGGGCTGATGCTCGGCGCCGCGAGGTATGCCGACAAGCCGAAACTGATCGCGGTCACTCAGCTGACATCGACAGACCAGGCCACGCTTCGTGATGAGCTCCTCATAGACAAGCCTATGGCTGAAGTCGTGAGGCAGTACGCCCTCAACGCGAAGGCGGCGGGGCTTGACGGAGTCGTCTGCTCGGCGTTCGAGGCGGCGGACATACACGCTGCGTGCGGAGATGATTTCCTTACGGTCACGCCGGGAATCAGATTCGAGGACAGCGCCGCTGACGACCAGAAGAGGGTCATGACTCCGTCAAAGGCAAGGGAAGCGGGATCCGATTACATAGTCGTCGGCAGACCGATAACCGCCGCGGAGAGACCGTTCGACGCTTACACAAGATGCAAGGAAGAGTTTCTGCAGGGATAAAGACATGAGCAAGGAAAAAGAAATCAAAAGACTTATAGCAGAGGATCTTCTCAGGATAGGGGCCGTGTTCCTCAGACCGGAGGATCCTTTTACATGGGCAAGCGGCATAAAGAGCCCTATCTACTGCGACAACAGGCTGACGCTCACCGCGCCTGACGTCAGAACGGATGTAGAGGAATCACTGGCCGCGACGATCAAAGAGAGATTCCCTGAGGCCGAGGTCCTGATGGGAACAGCCACCGCGGGCATCGCCCACGCGGCGATAACAGCCCATCTGATGGGACTCCCGATGGGATACGTCAGGTCCGGCGCAAAAGATCACGGCAGAGGCAATCAGATCGAAGGAAAGCTGGAAGCGGGACAGAAGGTCGTGGTCGTCGAGGATCTGATCTCGACAGGCGGAAGCTGCATAGAGACGGTCAACGTGCTCAGAGACGCGGGCGCGGAGGTGCTTGGCGTCATATCGATCATGACATACGGCATGAAAAAGGGCATAGACCGCATGGCGGAGGCCGGTATCGAGTGGGTCTCGCTGACCAACTTCGACACGGTCGTCGAGGTCGCTGCTGAAATGGACTACATCAGCGCCGGCGACATAGCCAGGCTCAAGGCTTTCAGGGACGATCCTTCCGACGAGAGCTGGATAAGAAAATAGGAAAGCATGACCGCCATAGCATATCTGATCGCTATAGTATCCGGCATTGCGGCAACATCACAGGTAAGTTTCAATAACGGGATACGCCGCAGCCTCAGATCGCCGTTCACCACAGCGGCGGTCAATTTTGTTACGGCGTTCGGCATCATGCTAGCTGCGCGGCTTATTACAGAGGGGAGCCTTGCTCTTCCGCTTTCGGAGATAACGAAATACCCGCCGTGGATCTGGACGGGAGGCATGTGCGGCGTCGTGATAGTCATGGCGGGCATTTACTGTCTGCCGGTGCTGGGAAGCGCGAACAGCATGATGCTGATGTGCTTCGGACAGATCATGACCGGACTCGTGATAGATCACTTCGGGCTGTTCAGCGCGCCGGTCAGCAAAATGACTCCCGTTAGATTTATCGGAGCGCTGCTTGAGATAGCGGGCGTCGTCCTGATTTCCATGGGGAAAGGAGGACCGGCAGCCGCAAAGAAGGGCGGCCGCGTCCTGCCGTTCATCATCCTCGATGTGATGGCGGGAGCTGCCGGAGCAATGCAGGTAGCGATAAACGGCACCATGACAGTGGCAGCCGGGAGCGCGCTCAGGTCGACTTTCGTATCCATGACGGGAGCTCTCATCACTACAGCGGTCATCATATCGCTGATCAGGGCCGTGAAAGGCAGGACTGCTCTGTACGATGATGAAACACCGCCTGAAGGTCATGTAAAGTTCAGGCTTTTCTTTCTTACCGGAGGCCTTGCGGCTCTCACGGTGGTAGGCGGCAACGCGTTTACGGGCCCGGTTCTGGGCACAGGCGCGGTAACTATAATGAATCTTTTCGGAATGATGGCTTCGGGCCTTGTGATAGATGCCGTGGGGTTCATGGGGATAGAGAAAAAACCTGTCACGGCGGCAAAGATCGCTGGAATGGCGCTGATGCTGGCAGGCACAGCCATGATCTCGCTGTAGTCTGACGAAAGAGGAGGGGACGATGGCAAAGATAAGGATCGCGAGCCTTCAGCTGAAGGTGCGTGAAGACAAATACGATAATATAGAGAATCTGGCGGAACTCATAGCTTCCGGCGCCGCTGACGGGGCGGACATCATCAGCCTGGGCGAGATGTGGAACTGTCCGTATCAGACGGAGAATTTTCCCCTGTACGCGGAACCGGAGCAGGGCGACAGCTGGATTGCGCTCTCTACACTGGCCAGAAAGAACGGCAAGTACATCGTGGGCGGCTCCATACCTGAACTGGGAGAGGACGGCAGGGTCTACAACACCTGCTATGTTTTCGACAGGGAAGGCAGACAGATAGGCAAGCACCGCAAGGTGCACCTCTTTGACATATTTGCCCGCGGAGAGCAGGTGTTCAAGGAGTCGGATACGCTCACAGGCGGCGGCAGCTTCGATACCTTCGACACCGAGTGGTGCAAGATGGCAGTCAACATATGCTTTGACATAAGGTTCCCGGAGAGCAGCCGCATACCGGCGCTTGCAGGCGCAAGGGTCATATTCAATCCGGCCTCGTTCAACATGACGACGGGCCCGGCCCACTGGGAGCTCGCTTTCCGGCAGAGAGCGGTGGAAAACCAGGTATACATGGTGGGCACTGCCTGCGCTCAGGACCCTGAAGCCTCATACAGGGCGTACGGGCATTCGATAATCACCGATCCGTGGGGAAAGGTTGTCATGCAGATGGACGAAAATGAAGGCTATACAGTCACCGAGATCGACCTTGATTACATAGATGAAGTAAGACAGAAACTGCCGCTTCTTTCGGCGCGCAGGACAGATGTTTATGAACTGCGCTGATTTATGCTATAATTAGGTCTCAAAGGAGGGACGGAAATGGCAAGCAATAAAACAGGCATCGACAACATGAGCAACGGCAGCGGCGGAAGCGGTCTCGTAGGCTCGCTTCTCAAGATAGTCGCATATGGCGTTGCGGGAGGCGCGCTCCTCATCAGCGGCGCAAAGGCTCTCGGAGAGGCCCTGCTGGACAAGCAGGTAAGCGACTACGAAAAGCTCGAGGCGCAGCGCGAGGCAGACAGGGAAGAAGTCAGGCGCATAATGGAAAATGAGATCGAATAACTTTACATAAGAGACAATCAAAAGAAAAGGAGAAAAGAAATGGAACAATTTTTGGCATACGCACAGGAAAACTCGAGTTCCGGATCCGGAATGTCAGGCATCTCGTACATCCTGATGGCCATCGGCCTCTGGAAGATGATGGAGAAGGCAGGAGAGCCGGGCTGGGTAGGCATCATTCCGCTTTATAACCAGTACAAGCTCTGCGAAAAGGTCATGGGCAACCCTTGGTACTGGCTCAGACTCTTCATAGTCATCATACCTTTCGTCGGATGGATCATGTACTTCTATTTCGCTTATCAGATCGGAAAGGCTACGGCGAAGGCTTACGGTCAGCCTGAGACATGGGCGTGGGGATACACCTTCCTCGGACCGATCTTCTACTGCATCACCGGATTCGGCCAGTACTCATACTACGGACCTTTCGGCTCGGGAGACACCCGCACGGGCGAGGCCCGTCAGGCAAGGACAGTCGATTTCGACGTGATGGACAACCCGCCGCCGGAAGCCTTCAATCAGGCTCCTCCAAGCGCTGCTCCGGCAGAAGAGGCAGGAGAATCCAGCGTGGAATTCGACTTCCATCAGGACGATCTGATGGAATAGGTCCTGAATAAGACCGACCGTAACTGAATATGGCAAAACAAAACCGGCAGACGGTCATCTCAGGATGTCCGGTTGCCGGCTTTTATTTGCGCAGCTTTGCGAGCACCTGCTCAAAGACTTCAGGCAGGTCTGAGTGGAACTCCATGTACTCTCCGGTCGAGGGGTGGACGAAGCCGAGCGTTCCCGCGTGGAGCAGCTGTCCGCTGACCGCGACGCCTTCGATCTTTGAGGACTGCCTGCGCGGTCCGTAGAGCTCGTCGCCGACAAGAGGATGGCGGATGTATGCCATGTGGACCCTTATCTGGTGGGTCCTGCCGGTCTCGAGCACCGCTTTCACCAGCGTGTAGCGGCTGAACCTCTCCAGCACCTTTATGTGCGTGACCGCGTTCCTCGCGGCTGCGCCGTTCACCGCGTTCCTCATGCGGTTTCTTTCATCGCGGCCTATGGGCTCGTCGATGGTCAGCTCGTCCTCTTTAATGTTGTCGTATGCCAGAGCGGTGTATTCCCTGGTGACGCTGTGTTCTTTCAGCTGGGCTGCCAGCGACTCGTGCGCCTTATCGTTCTTGGCTATCATCAGGAGGCCGCTGGTGTCCTTGTCTATACGGTGGACTATGCCCGGCCTTATCACGCCGTTGATGGATGAGAGCGAATCGCCCATGTGATACATTATTGCGTTGACCAGGGTGCCGTTCGCGTTTCCCGGACCCGGATGCACCACCATGCCGCGCGGCTTGTTGATGACCGCGACGTCATCGTCCTCGTAGACTATTTCCAGAGGGATGTTCTCAGCCTTTATCTCAAGCGGCTCAGGCTCGGGCATCTCGATGGTCACGATGTCGCCTTCGGCTATCGCGCGCTTCTTCGATGTGACAGGGGAGCCGTTCACACTCACCAGACCCTTTTCGATCAGCCTGACTGCGTAGCTCCTTGAAAGCTCGTCCGTATTATAGCTGATGAAAGCGTCGAGCCTGCTGCCTGCGTCCTCAGGAGCTGCCGTTACGGTAAGTATCTGCTCACTCATCGGCCTCTCCGTTTCCGTCCTCATCTTTGTACATAACGATGAGAGCTATCATGGTAAGGATGCATCCGCAGGTGACACCTATGTCCGCTACGTTGAAGACGGCGAATTTGCCGCAGCTTATCATGTCGGTCACATATCCGAGAGTAAGGCGGTCTATCATGTTGGAGATGCCGCCTGCTGCAACGAAGGTGAACAGCACGGGTATAAGGCTCACGCCGCTGGAGGACTCCCTGATCACGAACGCGATGCAGAGGATGATCAGCGCTGAGGTAAGGAATATCGTGACGAAACGGTTGCCCGCGAACATGCTGAATGCTGTGCCTGTGTTCTGCACATAGTAAATGCTCATCCAGTTGCCGATGACCGGGATGCGGTCGCCGGGCTGCATGTTTGCTCTCACCAGGTATTTGGTTATCTGATCCAGGGCTATCACAAACGCCCCGATCAGCAGGTAGATGCTTTTTTTCACTTCTGCGTTCAGCCTTACGGTGCTTATAAAAGAAGCCGGTACTTCCGATCGCGGAGGTACCGGCAATTTCGGTGGTGGTCTGTGGGGGGCTCGAACCCTCGACATCATGGTTGTGACCCATGCGCTCTCCCAGCTGAGCTAACAGACCGTCTATAGTCCGCGCGATTTCCGCGCACGACTATTGTAACGCTTTTATATTAAAAATAATAGAGTAAAAAACAAAAAACTGATGACTGAGGGTGACGCGGACTTTCGACATCACGGCCGTGACCCATGCGGGGAAGCGGGGAGTCCCGGCTTTACGTAGACTGTCTGATTGTGCGTGAATATCACCATTCCCGGCTTCGCGCCGTTCGGCTTCTTGACGTATCTGACAGGAACATAGTCGACAGGCACGTTGTCGCCGCTTCCCGCCTTGCTGTGATAAGCGGCTATGGACGCGGCCTCATAAATGAGCTCCGCCGGCAGATCGTTCACGCTGCGGCCGTTCTCCAGCCTTACTATAACGTGCGATCCCGGTATGTCCTTGGTGTGCATCCACACGTCAGTCTTCGAGGCGAACTTCATGGTGAGCCAGTCGTTCTCAATGTTGTTGCGGCCCACAAGCACCGGAGTGCCGTCGCTGAGCGTATATCTTAAAGGCTCGGGCTTCGACGCCTTTTTCTTTCTCTGCGCCGCCTTCTGGCGCCTTCTCACATAGCCGGTCTGCTCCAGCTCATCGCGTATGGAATCCAGCAGGGGAACGCTGTCCGCTGCCTCTATGTTCTGTATGACCGACTCGAGGTATTCGATGTCTCTCTCGTTGTCCTCGAGCTGGGTCTGCTTTTCGTGTATGGCGGTCCTGGCCTTGGAATACTTCTTGAAGTACTTCTGGGCGTTGGCCGGACCCGAGATCTTCTCGTCGAGAGGGATCTCGATCTCGCTGCCGTCGTAATAGTTGACGACCCTGACCTTGCGGTCGCCTGGCCTTATCAGGTGGAGGTTCGCGGTCAGCAGCTCGCCGTACAGCCTGTATCTGTCCGAGTTCTCGGCTGCCAGAAGATCCTCTGAGAGTTTTTTCTTCTTGAGCAGGGCCTTGCTGAGCGCCGCCTGCACGGATTTGAGAAGCGGCTGTGACTTCTGGCGTACCAGATTGGACTGCTGGCGGTTCGAATAATAGAAGTCCACGCACTCCGAGAGGCTGTCAAAGAATCTGCATTCCAGACCGTCGTACTCGGAAAGGCTCGTTATGTGGAATTCCCTCGGCGTTCCGCCGTCATCGATATACGCTCTCGGACGGGCGCTTCCGTCATCGACCGAAGCCACTATCTCTGAGAGCCTGCGCGCCGGATCGTCTTCTATTTCGCGGCTGAGGGCAGGGGATATGCCGGCGACCTGCGCCATGAGGGCGCGCCCGTCATGCGGCAGCTCGCTCTCCGCGGTGACTTCGCCGAACGGCAGCTTGTCCTGCGCCGGCGGATACTTATATACGACTCCCGGGAGCAGCTGGCGGTATCGGTTCACGTCTATCGAGATGCGCTTTATGGAATCGACTATCTTTCCGGTCTCGAGGTCGACAAGCACTATGTTGCTGTGCTTCGACATTATCTCGGCTATCAGCCTGCGGCATACCGAGAAACCCATTTCGTTCTGGGCTTCTATGTCTATTTCGATGATGCGTTCGGCGTCCTTTTGCCTCACGTCCGTTATGCGTCCGCCATGCAGGTGCTTTCTGAGCAGCATGCAGAATGCCGGCGGCTGATCCGGATTAGTGTAGGAGCCTTCAGTCAGGCAGACGCGCGCCGACTGGCTGTTGCAGGAAATGAAAAGGCGCACGTTCCCGCGCTGGGTGTGTATGTGCACCAAAAGATCCTCGGGACCCGGCTGATAGACTTTCTCTATCTTTCCGGGCACGATGCGTTCTCTCAATTCCTTTGCTTCTGCATATGTGATGATTCCGTCGTAAGCCATACTCCAATTATTCTACCGACAGACGCGCGGTAATGCAAATGGATGCGTGCCGGCGCAGACAAAAGCGGGGCCTTTTGGGACCCCGCGTCTGTTGTTTACGGTTATTCATGGATCGACGCTTCAGTTTGGATCTAGAGCGCCGGCTTGAAGCTGTAGACATCGCCGTTCGCGTCGAGCGCGTAGATCCAGTCTCCGATATAAACGCTCCTGAAGAGCTGCTCCGCGTCCAGCTTGTGCTGATCGATCTTACCGAACTTGTCGCCCGCCGTGAAGATCAGTATGCCTGAATCGTGCGTCTCGACCACGGCCGGTTCTTCCGGCTCGATCTCGATATCGTCGGTTTCCACGTCGAAAGGTTCTTCCGCGTCGTCGTCGAGGATGACCATGTCATCGCCGTCAATCAGCTCCTCGTAGCGGTAGACCTCGTACGGGATAGCGTACCAGCCGTCCTTTGTGTTGATGGTCAGCGCGTGGTGGTCGCTCTGAGCGAAGCTCGTCATGTCCTCGAACTCCTTGCTGTCGAGCACCTTAGGCTCGGACGGATCGGAGATGTCGAAGAGGACGATCTTGAGTCCGCTGTCAAACTCGCCGCCGTAGCCGTTGTCACCGGTCGCGTGGCCGATGCCCAGAAGCCTGCCTTCACCCGCAGGGACGAGCATGGTGGAGAAGCCGTCTATCATGACTTCGCCTTCTATCTCAGGGTCGGTCGGATCGGAAAGGTCGATCACGAAGAGCGGGTCGATCGCCTCGTAGGTGATGACGTATGCCTTGTCGCCGAAGTAGCGGACAGCCTTGATGCTCTCATTGCGGGCAAAGCCCGTGACTTTGCCGGCTTCCTTGAGATCGGAGTCGAGCACGTAGAGGTTGTTCACGTCCATGCCGTCGCGCTCGGAAGTCGTGGCGATACGGAAGTATCCGTCGCGCTCATCCATGGCGAACTGGTTGATGGCGTATCCGCGCACTCTGGCGGTCCCGCTGAATCTGATGTTGACGCCGTCGAGCGACGCTCTCACGATCCTGGTGTATTCCGCGTATGAATCTCTTTCGTATTCCGATGATATGACGTAGAGGTTGTGGTCGTTGCAGTAAATCTCCTCGCTGGCTCCGAGAACGGCCTTTGTCCTGCTTTTTCCCTGCTTGCCGGACGAAACGTCTACGGCGCTCAGCACCATGTACGATGTCGTGTTAGGCTCAGGCATGCAGCAGATGTCGTCTGCCTTCATTCTGCCGAAATCTTCGGATGATCCGCACATCGGCACATTGCGCTTTCCTTTGTATACCCAGTCGTTCGTCACGAGGTAGACATAGTCGCCCACCATGCGGCTCGAGAGGATGCTGCCGGTCTGGCTGAAGTCGTAGAGGACCTCAGGGTCGGACCTGTCGCTTATGTCGTATACGACGATGCCGGATGATCCTTCCTCACTGTCGTCCCTGTAGAATGTTCCGACGGTGATCAGCCTGTCGCCCTTCAGATAGATGTCGTGGATGTAGTTCTCCAGACCGCTGCTTCCGATGGTGGCCAGCCTTTTGGTCTTGCCGTCTTTGGCCTCGATGATCACGACTTCTCTGTTGGAGTTGACGTAGTAGATGTACTTGCCGTCAGTCTTGACGATGTCGGCCTCGTCGACCTCCTCCACCTGGATGTAGGTCGATGAGTAGTCGGAAATACCCGTTGTGGTCGATGGCTCGGACCCGGACACGTCATTGCTCTTGAGGCTTTCCGAAGGGGCGCTTTCGTATTCGACCAGCTCATTGCCCGCGTCGTAGTCCTCCGTGACGGGTTCCCCGCCGTAATTCATGCGTCCGAAACCGCTGCTTCCGTCCATGCTCTTGAGGACCTTGTTGATCTCGCGCTCGCTCTTGAAGGTGTAGAGCTCGTCACCCACGAGCGAGGTGTCGGGAGCCGGCCCGATGATATCGAAGAGCCCGCTGATCCCGAAGAGGGCGATCACAGCTGCCGCGGCGAGGGCCGCCCATCTCGCTGCGTACGGACGCCACGACGCGCGCTTCTTTTCGAAGACCTTCCCGGTTTCAGGCGCGGCTGCCTTCACCGGAGCCTCAGTCTGGGTCTGAGCGGTTTTAGCCGTTTCGGCCGCTTCAGTCGCCTCCGCCTTTTCGAGCATCGCCAGCATGTTTTCTTCAGAGAGGCTCTCCGGAGCAACGATGCCGTCGCTGTCGAACAGTTCTTTTATATAATCACGATCTTTACTCATTTCTTTTCTCCTTAAGATAAGAACTCACGCATCTTCGCGAGGCTTCTTGACAGTTTGGACCGGACGCCTCCCGGACTCAGACCGGTGAGCTCCGAGACTTCATTGCTGTTCAGTCCGCCTATGATGCTCAGCAGCACCACGTCCCGCTCGTCGTCTTTGAGCCGCGACAGCGCTTCTGTCAGTTCGACAGAAAGGGAAGCCGGGGCTGAGATGCCGCCCGCGCTGCCCGGCCCCTCGTTATACACGCGCTCCAGATTGTCGCGCGCCGCGATCAGGGCTTTTATGCGTGACGCGCAGCAGGCCGAGAGTATCCTGAAGATCCACGATCCGAAAGCGTCGGCGCTTCTCAGACTGCCGATGCTCTTCCATGCCGCGAGAACGCACTCGCTCACGGCATCCTCGGCGTCGTCCGGGTCCCTGAGCTTATACAGCGCGTAGCGATACAGCTTGTCCTTATATTGGCCGTAAAGCGCGCAGAACGCTTCTTTACTGCCGGATATTGCTTCGTTCACAAGTTTTTCATTCATTGGTTTTCCTCTGATTTTTCTCACATGAGATCAGTCAGTACTGCTGTTTGAGAGCTCTCATATATATAGTAGCCCAAAAAGGGCGAAGTGTTGCAAGAATTTGTGGTATTATTTCTATCGTACAAATATCAGGACAAATGGCATCGGGCACAAATCTGCCCGGAAGGAGGCAACGGAATGGATAAAGCGGATCTTGCTTCAGCGAAGCACAGAAACGGATATAACTGCTGCCAGGCGGTGGCCTGCGCGTTTGCTGATGAAGTCGGCATCGACGAATCGCTTCTCTACAAAATGGGAGAGGGCTTCGGCGCCGGCATGGGAACGACTCAGGGAGTATGCGGCGCCATAAGCGGAGCCGCGATGCTCGCGGGACTCGTGCACAGCGACGGCAATACAGAGATGGCCGGCCAGTCGAAGGCAAAGACCACGCGGATAGCAGGGATAATGCAGAAGAAGTTCGTCGAGCAGGCTAAGGCTCTGATCTGCAAAGACATAAAGACGGGCAATGGCGGAAAGGCATTCACATCATGTGATGAATGCATAAGGATAGCGACGAGGCTGGTCGAGGAAGAACTGGGACTGTAGGGAAGGCGAAAGCCTGTAAAGGGGCGGCGAAAGGCCGGAAGCAAGCCCGGAAACAGGCCCGCACACAGGATGCAGGAAAAGAGTATTGAGATAAAACAGAATAACAGCGATTACAGGACCGGCGTCATCTGCGTGCTGGCCTGTCAGATCTTCTGGGGCTTCTGCCCGGTATACTGGCAGGCGCTTGTGCCTATCCCTTCGTGGATCATCATTCTTTACCGCATGACGACCATGTTTGTCTTTTCGTATATAGCGGCAAGGATGAAGCATACGAAAGAGGAGATATGGGGACCGCTTAAAGAGAGGGGCACGGCCGGGAGATACATGCTCAACGGACTTATCCTTACAGTCAACTGGAGCACATATATCTGGGCGATGACCACGGGACACATGGTGCAGGCGGCGATTGGCTATTACATAGAGCCTATCGTCATATGTCTCTTTGGCGTGGTGTTTTTCAGGGAGAAGTTCACGAAGTACAACGCGACTGCCATGGCTCTCGCGGCTGTTTCGCTCATAGTCATGCTGGTGCATTACGGACAGCTGCCGGGAGTCGCTTTCGGACTGGCTCTCACATGGGCGACTTACTCCGCGCTGAAAAAGAAGACAGGGAAGCCACCGCTCATCGAACTGGTCTATGAGACGATGTTCTTCGCGGTGCTCGCTGTGATCGCGATAATCGTGATAGAGACGAGGGGGATCGGAGGACTCAGTATGGGAGTGCCGGGCAGGTACGCCCTGATGTATCTGAGCGGACTTATCACGCTTATCCCGATCGCTCTGTTCGGAAACGCAGCCAAAAAAGTGTCGCTGTTCATGATCGGACTGGCGCAGTACATCAGTCCGACGATCACACTGCTGCTCGGAATTTTCGCATACAAAGAGCCGATCGACAGTATGCAGCTGATTACCTTCGCTATCATCTGGATCGGCCTGATTTTCTTCACTTACGGTGAATACAAAAACAATAAAGAGAGTTTATAGACCGGCCTGATCGAGTGCCTGCCTGAGGGCTTTGCTGAGCTGGTCAGGGCAGGAGGTCTCGTTCACTCCGCACCTGGTGCCCTCGAGTTTCTCAATGACTTCGCGGGCGTTCATCCCTTTGATGAGCTTGGAGATGCCGTTCAGGTTGCCGTTGCAGCCGCCGGTGAAGATGACTTCCTTTATTGTCTCTCCCTCGAGCTCGATCTCGATCATCATCGAGCAGACGCCCTGAGGATAAAATGTGAGTTTAGTAGACATTGTTTTCTCCTTTGAATGTATATCAGACCCCGCGGGGTCTGTTTTTTTAGAGGGACGCGGCTTGATCGAGCAGACGCCGGGCAAGGCCGTCCCAGGTAATGGCCGAGGTGTCCGGCAGGACACCCGGCAGGGCGCCGGACTCAAAGCCGAGTATGGCTTCTTTGAGGGCGGCGGCCAGATCAATCGTGAAAGCATCGCGGCCGGCTTCAGTCGGCTCGTCGATGCTTTTCATCTCAGGCATCTCTACATAGATGACGTTCGGATGGCCGACATTGGCATCGATCCACGGCCTCACACCGGGCAGATCGGTGCCGGCAGGCACCGCGCCGGACGCCATGGCTTCTATGAGAACGAGGGGCAGGCCTTCGAAGTACGACGGAAGGACAAAGAGGTCCGTCCGGCGCAGCAGCTCCGCCAGAGCGGGCTGCGGGATCTGCCCGAGCCATGTCGCGTAGTCCGGCAGTTCCTCCAGCGCGCCTTTCAGAGCGTCATCCTGACAGCCGCCCGCCATCGTGAGTTCGAATGGCGGTACCTCGCTGTCATCCGCAAGCATCGAAAGCGCTTTCAGCATCTCGGGCACGCCTTTAGGCCTGCTGATTTTGCCGGCATAGGCTATCCTTACAGGCTCTCCCGGAGCTCTTTCCGCGCGGCCTTCAGTATTGAAAAGCCTGCTGTTGTAGCCGCTGCCTATGACCGCGACTTTCGACTCGTCAAATCCGAACAGTTCCATTATCTGAGAACGCTGTGCCTCGTGAAGGGCCAGTGCCATATCAAGCTTCGCAATGTGCGGCCGCACAAGCTCGCGCAGGTTGTCGCAGTTCACCATCTGTCTCAAGTCCGTCCCGTGCGAAATGCCTATGACGCGTCTGCAGGGGAAGTGTTTCCTGACAAGAGCGGTCAGAAGAAAGAGGTGATGGCAGATGATAAGATCCGGGTCGAGATCTTCGATCGCGCGGCGGACCGCGCCCGTTTTTCCGGCTGAGCCTATGAACGCTTCCTCAAACTGCGATACCATCTCAGGCGTGAGATCACGGTATCTGGTCGACTCATACGGCATGATGTCCGACATCCCGACTATAGGGAAGGGAAGCGCATCAAAACGCGGGCCTGCGGCCTTGCAAGGCGCGGCAAGCAGGTCCGCCTCCCGCTTCTCCGTAAAGAAGACAGGATAGCAGCCGACTCCATCAGGGAAGCTGACTTCGTCATCAGGGTAGATCCCGCAGACGACGGCCTGTTTATGTCCCATGCGGTCAAAAGCGCGGACCAGTTCCGTCAGATATGTGCCGCTTCCGGTCGAATGCGGCTTTTGCGCTGTGATGCTCAAGATCTTCATGCCTGTATATTATCAGTCTTTGCACCGTCTGGCAATGTTATGGCATGGCGAGCCGGACAAAGCCACTTACGCGCCTTCTGTGATAAACAAAGCAATTTAGGAAGGGCGGTTTAGTGCATTTTTTATACCTGCGTGCTATGCAAAAACACTTTCATTATTAAACACAAATCGAAGTTACTCATAATGGGGAGGAAAGTCACGCACGCCGCCTGAATTGGCTGTTTATGCGTGACACTTGGAAGGAGAAAGTCACGCACGCCGCCCGAATTGGCTGTCTATGCGTGACTCCTGGAAGGGGAAAGTCACGCACGCCGCCCGAATTGGCTGTTTATGCGTGACACCCGGAAGGAGAAAGTCACGCACACAGTCCGATTTGGCTGTTTATGCGTGACACCCGGAAGGGGAAAGTCACGCACGCAGCCCGATTTGGCTGTTTATGCGTGATTCCGGAGAGATTCGTTTTTGTGCCATGATCTATAGGAAGCGTGATGACTTTTTCTGAACAGAATTGACAATAAATCATGGAACTCTGATCAGAAAGCATTTCATTTGTTCAGACGTGAGCAAAGGGGGATTATTCACAAATAATTCACTTGAATTAAAGACTCTAAAAAAGGTACAATAACTATGCTGGAAGAAGGGCAAACTGGAAAGCCGGCGCAACAGTTATAATAATGGGTAATATAGAATGAAGTCGGCTCCGGTAGTAAGGGGACGACTATTTTTTATAACAAATGGGATTATTTTACGAAGCGGACAAGACATTTGAGCAGCTGATGGACGAGAAGAAGAACTTCGTCTTCATCGGCGAGGCGGGATCGGGCAAGAGCGAGATCGTGCTGAACATCGCGAACAAGCTGGCGGAGAAGACGGGCAGACAGGTCGACCTGTTCGACCTCGATCAGACCAAGCCTCTCTACAGGTCCCGCGACATGCAGGAAGATTTCGCGAAGCGCGGCGTCAACATCATCTATCAGGACCAGTACCTCGATGCGCCGGTCATGGTTGGAGGCGTCAGAGTTTCGCTTGTTTCGGATCATTATACGCTGCTTGACATAGGCGGCGGACACCAGGCGGCCAAGTTCGCGGGGGCGTACAGCGACCTTCTTGGCAAAGACGACGCGGTCCCGGTCTACATAGTCAATCCATACCGCCCGTGGACAAAAAGCGTCGATGCCATAGACGGCACCATGCAGCACATACTCGGGTCGATGAGGCTCGATCACATATACATACTCGGCAATCCGAATCTCGGATACGCGACTACCGTTAATGAATTCATGGAAGGTCTGGAAAAGATCGACAGGCTGTTCGACGGATACACCGCGGTGAACAGCGCGTGCGTCAGAAGAGACATCTTCGAAGAGGCGCAGGCAATGACAGACAAGGCCCTGGTGCCTCTTGATCTCTTCCTGACGTACTCATGGGTTGATTAGAATAAACAAGATATTGCTGGAGAAGGAGGAATAACTTAATGGCAAGGATCGAAATCACGACTGAAGCCTGCAAATCATGCTCCTACTGCGTCATCTCGTGTCCTAAAAAGTGCCTCGAGATAGGCGAGAAGGTCAACTCCAAGGGATATCTCTACGCGACTTCCGCAAGGCCTGAGGACTGCATCGGGTGCGCTATGTGCGCACAGATCTGCCCTGAGTCCGCGATCGAAGTGTGGAGATAGGAAAGGAGAGTGACATGGCAGAAAGAGTATTTATGAAGGGTACAGAAGCGATCGCAGAAGCTGCCGTAAGAGCAGGCTGCCGCTTCTTTGCAGGCTATCCTATCACTCCGCAGAACGAGATCCCGGAGTACATGGCAAGAAGGCTGCCTGAGGTAGGCGGCACATTCGTACAGGGCGAGAGCGAGGTCGCTTCCGTCAACATGCTGTACGGCGCTGCGTCCACGGGCATCAGAGCCATGAGCTCGTCAAGTTCGTGCGGCATCTCGCTTTACAGCGAGGGAGTCAGCTATTGCGCGTCAGCGCGTATCCCAATGGTCTATGTAAACGTGCAGAGAGGCGGCCCGGGAATCGGAGCCATCCAGCCTGCTCAGCAGGACTATCTGCAGGCGACAAAGGCATCGGGCAATGGCGGATTCAGAATGATCGTGCTCGCGCCGGATTCGGTGCAGGAGTGCGTCGACATGGTCTACGAGGCATATGACCTCGCGGAGAGAGACCAGAACCCTGTTCTCGTCCTCACAGACGGCGTTATGGGCACCATGATGGAGCCTGTAGTGCTGCCGCCTATGAAGACGGATGAAGAGCTCGCAGCGTGCAGGGCAAAGTTCCTGCCGAGAGCCATCATCGGACATCCACTGGGACAGGCTGCGTTCTGCAGACCGGGCTCGGTTGGAGACGGACAGGAAAAGGTCAATATCGAAGCCGCGGCCATGTATGAGACATGGGACAAGGACGTCAGAGTGGAAGAGTATATGATGGACGACGCGGAGATCGTGTTCGCCGCTTACGGCATCAGCGCGCGTATCTGCAGAGCGGTCATCAGAGAGCTGCGCAAGCAGGGCGTCAAGGCAGGAATGATCAGACCGATCACCATTTCACCGTTCCCGTATGATTCGTTCAAAAACCTCGACTTCAACAGAGTCAAGGGGATCATAGACGTAGAAATGTCGATCCCGGCTCAGATGAGATGGGACATCGACTATGCCGTGCAGGGCAAATGCCCGATCCACGAGGTGCTCAGATCAGGCGGTCAGCTGCTGACAAACGATCAGGTGCTGAAGGGCGCGGAAGAATTCATTAAGGAGGTGCTGTAATGGCTGAGGAAAAGAAAGTCTATACAAGGACAAAAGGCATACTGCCTGATACAGTATCCGGATTCTGCCCGGGATGCATGCACAGCACGATCCACAAGATCATAGGAGAGGCCGCGGAAGAACTCGGCATGCTCGACAAGCTCGTAAGAGTAGAGGGCGTCGGCTGCTGCGGACTCGGACAGTTCTACGTATCCCATGACGCGACCATCGCTGCTCACGGAAGAGCGGGCGCCGTCGCGACAGGCATCAAGAGATCTTCGCCGGATTCACTGGTATACACATACCAGGGCGACGGCGACCTCGCGGCTATCGGACTCGCTGAGACGATGTCCGCTGCCAACAGAGGAGAGAACTTCACAGTAGTATTCGTCAACAACGGCATCTACGGCATGACAGGAGGCCAGATGGCTCCTACGACTCTCGTAGGCATGAAGTCGACCACGACACCGGGCGGCCGTAATCCGGAAGAGCATGGCTATCCGATGCACATGAGCGAGATCATCAACCAGCTGACAGCTCCTTACTATATCGAGAGAGTCAGCTGCGACACACCGCAGAACGTCATCAAGGCAAGGAACGCCATCAAGAAAGCGTTCAAATACCAGATGGAAGGCAAGGGCTACTCGCTGGTCGAGATAGTGACATCCTGCCCGACAAACTGGGGACTCGATCCGCTCAAGTCGCTCGACTTCCTCAGGGAGAAGATGTTCGCAGAGTATCCGCTCGGAGTGTTCCGTGACGGCGGAGAGAAGAAGCAGTAAAGGAGGCAGACCATGGAAAGAAATCTTATGATCGCCGGATTCGGCGGACAGGGAGTCATGACGATGGGCAAGCTCCTCGCTGAGGCTACATCGCAGGCAACAGACCTGAATGTAACGTTCTTCCCTTCGTACGGAGCTGCCATGAGAGGCGGCACGGCCAACTGCTACGTAGTTATCTCGGACGAGCCGATCGGCGCGCCTGTAAGCTACAGCCTCGAGGACCTCGTGGTCATGAACGGCCCGTCGCTGCACAAGTTCATCGGCAACCTCAAGCCGGGCGGGAACCTGTTTGTGAACAGCACTATCGTTACTGACCCGATCGACAGAGACGACATCAACGTCATCGAGGCGCCGGTAACACAGATGTCCATCGATATCGGCAACCCAAGGGCGCTCAACGTCATCATGCTGGGCGTTTATGTCGGAGCGACTGACGCCGTCCCGGCTGAAGTCATCGAAAAGGGCATCGCTCACAAGTTTGCTGCCAAGGAAAAACTGATCGCTCCTAACGTTGAAGCGTTCAGGATGGGTCTTGAGATCGGCCGCAAGCAGAAAGCTGAGTAGCATTTCAGACAAAAAAAATCACCGGGAACCAGGCGGCTCCCGGTGATTCTTGTTTTATGAGTGCTACAGGCTTATTGATGATATAATGAGACCATCTTGGATCGGGGAGGAAAGACAATGCTTCTGCTTAACGAGAAAGAAATAAAAAGCGTGGTGACCATGAGAGACATGGTCGAAGCCGACAAGACCGCGTTCCGCATGATCGCGAACGGGGACGTCGAGGTGCCTCTGAGGACGGGCATCAAGGCGCCGGCGCATGAGGGGACATTCCTGTTCATGCCTTCGTATGCGGCTGGTGAAGATGCCGCGGCTGTGAAAATAATCAGCGTTTTCCCTCATAATCCTGAGATGGGACTTGAGGCATGTCCGGCACAGGTGCTGCTTATTGACGGGAAGACAGGGTACATAGTAGCCATGCTCGATGGATCGACAGTCACCCGCATGAGGACAGGCGCTGCGTCCGGTGCGGCATTCGACGTGCTGGCGAAGAAGGAGTGCAAGGTGGGCGCTCTCATCGGAACGGGCGGCCAGGCCCCTGAGCAGCTCGAAGCGATGCTCTGCGTGAGAAAGCTGGACAAGGTATGGGTATACTCGCGCAACAAGGAGAGACTGGAGGCATTCTGTGAAAAGATGCAGGAAGAACTCGGGCACTACGGCGCGGAGATACTGCCGGCGGAAAGCGCTGACGCGGCGGTCTCGGACGCCGATCTCGTGATCACTGTCACGACTTCATTCGTGCCTGTGTTTGACGGCACAAAAATAAAGCCGGGCTGCACCATCAGCTGCGTGGGCACTTACGAGCCTGAGAAACACGAGCTCGACCCCGCGGTGCTGCCGAGGGCTTCGAAGATAATCTGCGACTATAAGGACGCGGTGCTTTCGGAATCCGGAGACCTGCTGATCCCCCTGGCTGACGGGACGATAAAGGACAGCGACATACAGGGAAGTCTGGGCGACGTGCTGGACGGACGAATCAAGGGACGCGAGAATGACGATGAGATAATCGTCTTCGAATCGGTCGGAGTCGCGTCACAGGATCTCGTCGCGGCAAAAATGATCTACGACAAGGCTGTCGCGTGCGGCGGCGGTACTGAGTGGAAATAAAAGGCTAGCGGGACTTCTTTGAGGCCCTTGCGGCGAGCTTGTTAGCGGTGCTTTCGAACGGAGCGGAGTAGTATGACTTTCCGGTCCGTTTTCTTTTGCGCTGAAAGAAAGGCAGGCGGTTCCAGAGAATGGATGGAGCGCCTACGAACAGCAGATAGAAAGGCCCCAGGATGAGGGACTGAAGCGTGTGGCCGTATTCGTGCTCAAGAAGGAACCTGCCGGGCTGTCCTCCGGCGCGGCGCGGCACAAAAATGAACTTGCCGAGCGAAACGGCGCCTTCCTTGTTCCAGGAGGTAGCGGTGGCGCCTTTATAGTCAAAATGCTCATCTTTTCTGTGAGCAAGATAAAGCGCCGCGCCAATGAGAGTCTGAGGCAGTCCCCAGCTCCACTGCGCCGCCGTGTACGCGCCTTTTTTCAGTTTTTTCCCGTCAGGCTTCTTCATGCCTTAATGATAGCACAGCGGCGCACGTCAGGGTAAAGGATTTCGCCGTATTATTTGGCAGAGCGCTCACAATACCCGATGACAGAGCCTGCTTGGTTTGGTATAATCTTAATATTGACTTGCAGGGTGGGACTGCAAAAGGAGAATAACATGAAATACAATCAGAAAATCGAAATATCCGTATTCGGGGCGCTGGTCATAAGCGCTGCCATTTGGGCGCTCGCGATCGCTACATCGAGACTGGTGAATTCCTTCGTGACCGAAGGAGAGCCGGAGAGCGGTGACTGGAGCATCGACGAGAAGGAATACGCAGCAAACTAGAAGCTCTCATTCGAGCGGAAAGAAGGAAGACAATGGAGAACAAAGGCACTTACTACATCTCAACACCGATCTATTATCCGAGTTCGAACCTGCACATCGGACACACTTACTGCACGGTCATGGCGGACGCCATGGCGCGCTTCAAGAGGCTGCAGGGCTACGACGTCATGTTCCTCACGGGTACTGACGAGCACGGACAGAAGATCCAGACAAAGGCGATAGAAAAAGGCGTCACTCCTCAGGAATACGTCGATGAGATCGTCGCCGGCATAAAGGATCTGTGGGCGACCATGGAGATCTCTTATGATGATTTCATCAGGACTACTGAGGAAAGGCACATGAAGAGGGTCCAGGAGATCTGGAAGAGAATGTACGATAAGGGCGACATATATCTCGGAGCCTACGAGGGCCTTTACTGCAAGGAGTGCGAGGCGTTCTGGACCGAATCGCAGCTGGTGAACGGCTGCTGCCCTGACTGCGGCAGGCCTGTAGAGAAAGCGAGCGAGGAGGCGTATTTCTTCAAGCTTTCGAACTACGCTGACAAGATCCTGAGGCTCTACGACGAGCATCCGGAATTCCTTGAGCCAGAGACCAGAAGGAACGAGATGAGGAGCTTTATCGAGCAGGGACTCGAGGACCTCTGCGTTTCGAGATGCACCTTCGACTGGGGCATCCCGGTACCGAACGATCCTAAGCACGTCATGTACGTATGGGTAGACGCGCTCTCCAACTATATAACCGCGCTGGGCTGGCCTGACGATCCGGCAAAGTATGACAAGTACTGGCCTGCGGACGTACATCTGGTGGGCAAGGAGATCGTAAGATTCCACTCAATTATCTGGCCGGCTATGCTGATGAGCGCGGACCTGCCTCTGCCGAAGCAGGTAAGGGGCCACGGATGGCTGCTGCTTGGCGGAGAGAAGGTAAGCAAGTCCAAGGCTGCCAAGGGCACCGACGTCATCGACCCTGTTGTCCTGATCGACCGCTACGGCATCGACGCGCTCAAGTACTTCCTGCTCAGAGAGTACACATTCGGACAGGACGGAAACTTCACGAACGAGGTCATGCTCAGAAGGATGAATTTCGACCTCGCGAACGACCTCGGAAATCTGCTCTCAAGGACTGTCTCCATGATAGCCAAGTACTGCGGAGGCGAAGTGCCGGCAGCGACTACGAGAGACGCGATAGATGACGAACTCATCGAGCTGGCTACATCGGTCGCTGACAGGGTTGCCGCAAAGATGGACGAGTTCCAGTTCAACATGGCGCTCGAGGAGATCTGGATCCTCATCAGACGCGCAAACAAATACATCGACGAGAAGACGCCTTGGATCCTCGCGAAGGACGAGACGAAAAAGGCGGAGCTCGACACGGTCATGAGGAACCTCGCCGAGACCCTCAGGATAGTCTCGATACTGATCGAGCCATACATGCACACGACGACTGACCGCATGAGAGCCCAGCTGGGACTCGCGGACGTGCCGGTCGTATGGGAAGACGCGTTCGAGTTCTACAAGATGGACGGCTGCAAAGTCGAGAAGGGCCAGATGCTCTTCCCGAGGCTCGACATCGACAAGGAGCTCGAAGAACTGTACGCGCTCGGAGCGAAGTAATGCTGTTTGACGCACATACACATCTGAATTTCGAAAAATATACTGATGAAGAGCGGCGATCTCTGGCGGCCGGAATAGAGGCGTCGGAGGTCGCCTTCATCGTTGACGTGGCGGATTGCGTGGATTCGGCAAGGCAGGCGCTTACGGATTCTAATGACTATCCGTGGTGCTACGCGGCCGTTGGGATCCATCCCGACCACGCGTCTGACTATGAGGGCATAGCCGGAGACGATCCGGACAAGCGCCACGAGGCAGAGGAAAGACTTGAGGCGGATCTTGACGAGATAAGAAAGCTGGCTGCTGATCCCAAAGCCGTTGCCATAGGGGAGATCGGGCTCGATTTCTATTACGGCAAGGACGACAGGGAAGAGCAGCAGGCGCTTTTCCGCAGCCAGGTAAGGCTGGCCAACGAGCTCAGGATGCCTATCATGATACACTCACGCGACGCGCATCAGCTGACCATGGACATCCTCAAGGAGGAGGGGGCATTCACTGACGAACGCAAGTCGTGGTTCCCGGGCCGTCCCGCCGCGGACGGCGGCAGCGAGCCCGACGCGCGCGTCCAGATGCACTGCTTCTCAGGCTCGCCCGAGCTCGCTCTCGAATACGTGAAACTAGGAGCGACTATCTCGCTCGGCGGCCCGGTCACATTCAAAAACGGCAAAAAGGCGGCTGAAGTGGTCAGGCAGGTGCCTATAGAATACCTGCTGTCCGAGACCGACGCGCCGTACATGGCGCCGGAGCCTCTGCGCGGCCGTCCAAACAGATCCGAATACATCGAGCACATAGTGCGCCGCATGGCGGTGCTGAAGGGCATCGAATATGAAGAGGCCGCGCGCATACTGACCGAAAACGGAAAAAGATTCTTTGGGATCTGACAGAATAGATATGAAACGGAATCACATCATCGACACGATCATAGATAACGGGCTCATCCCTCCCGGCTCCGCCGTCATCATCGGCGTATCCGGCGGGCCTGATTCGCTGTGCCTTCTGCACGCGCTCGCCAGCATCGCCGACATGTACGACCTTCTTCTGGTCCCGGTGCATGTGAACCACATGCTGAGGCCGGAAGCGTATGACGAGGCTGACCATCTGGCCGACATATGCGAGCGCCTTGATCTGGAGCTTCGCATTTACGAAGCCTCCTGCGGCGAACTCGCAAAGGAACTGGGCGTATCGACTGAGGAAGCCGGACGCGAGATCAGATATCAGATCTTTGACGAGGTCGCGGCAGAACTCGAAGACAGCGGAGTACCGGCGGACAAGATCGTCATCACCGTCGCGCACAACGCCGACGACCAGGCCGAGACAGTGCTGTTCAGACTGATCCGCGGCACAGGGCCTCACGGTCTCGCGGGTATTCCTGCGGTCAGGATGTCCGAAGCCGGATATCTTATCGTGCGCCCGCTCCTCAACGTAGAGCGGAAGGACATCGAGGAATACATAAAGGAAAACAGGCTGAAGCCCAACATCGACAAAACCAACGACGAGAACACCTACACGAGAAACAAGATAAGAAACGAGCTTATCCCTTATCTCGAGAAGCATTTCAATCCGAAGATCAAGGACAATCTGAGACGGTACGCGGGTCTTGCGTACATGGACGACACGCTGCTGAGGGACATCGCGCTGACCGATTACATCGACTGCGTCGAGATCAGCGGCGAGAAGGAAGAGGCCGTGATGGACATCTCGAGACTGAAGGACAATCCGCCTTCGATCAACAGCCGCGTGGTCAGCATGGTGTTCAGGCTGCTGAGGCTGGAGGCCTGCGCGACATACGAGAACGTGACCGCGGTCCTCAACCTCATCTACAGCGAGCATCCGTCGGCAGGGATCGATCTCCCGTACGGGATCAGGGCGCGCCGCGAATACGACAAGATAGTATTCTCCGCGTCGGAAGAGGTGATCGCGCCTGACGACAGCATAGACATCTACCCGCAGGTGGTGATGGCAAAGGAGTTCGCTCCTGACGAGAGCGAGCCGTATGCCGCCTTTGACTTCGATGAATTCAACAAAGAGTATCCGGGCAGGCTGGGAGACATCGTGCTACGCACAAGACGCGAAGGCGACTATCTGCCTATGAAGAACGGCAGCAAGAAGATACAGGATCTGCTGGTGGACTCCAAGGTGAGGAAGGCCGCTAGAGACAGCATACTGATGGTATGCATCGGCAGCGAAGTTCTGTGGGTCCTGCCCAGCGAACACTTCAGCGGAGAACGCGAGAAGACAAAGGGAAGGTTTTCACCGAAATTTCATATTAGCGACACAACTAAGCGTGTCCTTTTGATTGAACTGGACGAGACAATATGATAAAATTTGTGCTCGGGACACAAAAGAAGAGGCTTTTTTAGTGCCGCTTTTTAGATAGAGAAAGGAAAATAAGAATTGAAGAACATTGGGAAAAGCATAGGTACATACCTGATAATCTTTGTGGTAGTGCTCAGCCTGTCCATGCTGATACGCGGAATGTCCAGCAACAGCGAAGTTCAGGAGGTGAAGTTCTCACAGTTCGCCACCCATCTTGAGAAGGGCGAATTCGAGAGCATCAACATCACCGACAGAAGGCTGACGGGCACTAAGAAAGATGGAACGAAGGAAGTGACATACTCGCCGTCTCTGGTGGAGATCAGCTATCTCGAAGAGAAGGTGATCAACCCGATGCTGGATGAGGGCAAGATCGAACTCGACAGCGACCCGCCGAAGAGCGAGTACACGCTGCTCAGCATACTGCCGACGATCCTCATGATCGCCGCGATGGGCTTCCTGTTCTATTTCATGCTGAGCCAGGGAGGCAACAAGCAGGCGTTCCAGTTCGGAAAGAACCGCGCGCGCCTATATAAGAGCGACTCCAAGTCCATAACGTTCAAGGACGTTGCCGGACTCGAAGAAGAAAAGGTAGAACTTTCGGAAATAGTGGACTTCCTGAAAAATCCGGGCAAATACACCAAACTCGGAGCGCGCATACCTAAGGGCGTTCTGCTGGTAGGCCATCCGGGTACAGGAAAGACATACATCTCGCGCGCGTGCGCCGGCGAGGCGGGCGTGCCGTTCTTCACGATCTCCGGTTCTGACTTCGTTGAGATGTTTGTCGGCGTCGGAGCTTCAAGAGTAAGAGACCTCTTTAACGAGGCCAAGAAGAACGCTCCGTGCATCGTGTTCATCGACGAGATCGACGCTGTCGGAAGGCGCAGGGGCGCGGGCCTCGGCGGCGGCAACGACGAAAGAGAGCAGACGCTCAACCAGCTGCTCGTTGAAATGGACGGTTTCGACAGCAACCTTGGCATCATCATCCTGGCCGCGACCAACAGGCCTGACGTGCTCGACCCGGCCCTGCTGAGACCGGGCAGGTTCGACAGACAGATCGTTATCGGAATGCCTGACGTCAAGGCAAGGGAAGAGATCTTCAGACTCTATACAAAGAACAAACCGCTCGACGACGACGTTTCGCCTGAGATCCTCGCCAAGAGGACTCCGGGATTCTCGCCTGCCGACATAGAGAACCTCATCAACGAGGCGGCTCTCCTGACAGCGAGACGCAACGGCACAAAGATCAGGATGGATGAGATCGAAGAAGCCACCACGAAGGTCATGGCCGGACCTCAGAAGAAGTCGAGGGTCATCTCCGAAGAGGAGCGCAGGCTCACCGCGTATCATGAGGCGGGCCACGCCATCGTCATGAGGGCGACTCCGGGATCGGACCCTGTACACCAGATCACGATCATACCGAGGGGAACAGCCGGAGGCTTCACGATGTGGCTGCCTGAAGAGGACAGGTTCTTCGAGACCAGGGGCCACATGATCAACACCATCAAGCACCTGCTCGGCGGACGTGTCGCAGAGGAACTCAAGCTCGACGACATCTCGACGGGCGCGAGCAACGACCTCGAGCGCGCGACGGAGATCGCAAGGCAGATGATCACCAAGTACGGATTCAGCGAGAAGCTCGGCCCTGTGTCGTTCAGCTCGAACGACGAGGTATTCCTCGGAAGGGACTTCTCGACGCGCCAGAACTACTCTGAGGAAGTCGCGTCCGAAGTCGACCATGAGATCAGGAGCCTGCTAAGCCAGTGCTACGACGAGACAAGAGAGATGCTTAAGGCGAACGACGCGGCATTCGAGAGAGTCGCTCAGGCTCTGCTGCTGGTGGAGACTCTTGACGGAGAGCAGTTCGAGAGGCTGTTCACGGGCGAAGCTACTCCTGAGATGATCAAGGATGAGTTCGACCACGAGCTCAGGGACATCGAGCGCCGCAACAAGGAAGAAGCCGAAGAGGCCAGGCGCATCGCTCAGGCTGAGCAGGAAGAACAGAGAAGAAAGATGCAGGAAGAGCTCGAAAAGCTAAAGGCTGCAGCAGATGAAAAGCATGACCGCGAAGTCGTAAGCTTCGATAACGATGACAAGGATCAGAACTGACCGCGGAATGACACGGAGATAGATCGATATGAAGATATGTTTAAATGATTGCCTCAAACTGGACGCGTTCAGACTCAGCCGCGTAGTAGCATGCGCTGACGAACTGGACAGACGCGTGAAATCGGTCTCGGTGCTTGATGAGCATGACATCGACATGGGCGTCGAAAGAAACGGCGTAGAGGACCAGATGGTCATAACCCACATGTGGTCATGCAGGGATGACATCGAGGCTCAGAAAAGGGCCGTTGCCGGTCTGGGCAAAAGAGGGATCAGCGCGCTCGTCATTTACCTGAACGAGAGCGGTCTCACAAACGTCGCGGAAGAAGTCGTAAGGGCTGCGGAGGAGGTCAGGCTGCCTATCATAACGATAGAGGACAACGGCAGCATCACATACAGCATGCTCATTGAGCAGGTCATGGACAAGATCCTCTACGGCGAGAACTACTCCGAAAACATCCTCAACAATACGATGTATCACCTGCTCAACTTCGAGAAACACAGCAGCTTCCCTGACGCGCTCAGAGAGGCGGCCATGCAGAACAAGTATCAGGTGGTGCTGATGACGGAGGAGTTCAACACGATACTCACCGTCGAGACAAGACACCTCGTCAAGATAGAGGACGCCGTTCACGCGGCGCGCAAGCTGGATGCCTTCTCGATGACGGGCTTCACGCGCGTGGACATCGAAGGCGTGGTCACTTACTGGGGCTACATCAGCATAAAGGACAACAGATACATACTCGTGATCGTCGACAACGAGGACGAGTACTCGGCTGCCGAGATGACCAAGCTCGCCAGATCCATCGAGATAGCGATCGGCATGTGGAAGTATACGCCTGACAGGGATTCGAGGGCTGAATTCATCAAGTCCGCCGTGCGCGGAGACATCGCGTTCTGCCACACTCTGCTCGACGAGGCGGGCCTGCGCGGCATGCAGTTCACCTGCGCGTTCTATATAAAGAATGCCGGAGAATACGCCGAGACCTTCCTTGAGATCATATCGGAATACAAGAAGAAAGCGGGCTTCGGCCTGCTCACGACCTCAGAGTCAGGCGAGATCTACGGCATCGTATACACGGAAGGCGGACAGGAGAGAGGCATACAGGTCAAGAACGCGTGCCTCGAGATGTTCGACCGCCTCAAGTCAATAAAGAAGGACGAGAGGATATTCCACGTGACCGGCCTCGAGAGGCTCGAGAGCTGCGTCGACGGATTCAAGATGATCAACAAGACCGCCAAATACATGGCGAAGGTGTTCCCGTTCAAGAGAGTATTCTCGAAGTACGAGATCTCCATGGTGAGCGACTGCGTATACATGCAGAGCGGATCGCAGATGCAGCGCAAGATGTATCTCGACCTGCTTGAGCCTTTCGAACGCGAGGTCTCGGTCAACAAGGGAAAGATGCTCATAGAGACCCTCTCGACATTCGTGCTCGACGCGGGCATGAATTCGGGCAGGACGGCCGAGTTCATGGACATACATAACAACACCGTACAGTACAGGCTCAAGAAGGCCAATGAGATACTGGGAGCCGAGATGACAGCGAACCGCGTCATCCCCGGACTCACGCTGGCTCTCGCTCTCAAGAGACTGGAGGAGGATTGACATGCTGCTTGCAATAGACGTCGGCAACACAAACATCGTGCTCGGAGTCTTTGAGGGCTCGACTCTGGTCGAGAGCTGGAGACTCGCTACGGACAACAGGCGTTCCGCGGACGAGTACGGCACCATAATCGGATCGATGTTCAGACGCATCGAGATCACGGAAAAGGACATCGACGACATCATCATCGCGTCCGTCGTGCCGTCTCTGCTGTTCACGCTGGAGCACATGTGTCTCAAGTTCTACGACAAGAACCCTATCGTCGTGGAGCAGGGCATCAAGACCGGCATCAAGGTCAAATACGAGAATCCGCGCGCTCTTGGCGCCGACCGTCTCGTGAATTCAGTCGCGGCCCACATCAGATACGGCGGGAATCTCATCGTCGTGGACTTCGGCACAGCGACGACTTTCGACTGCGTATCCGCAGACGGGACGTTCCTGGGCGGAGCGATAGCTCCGGGAATGAAGACCCAGGCAGCGGCTCTGTTCGAACATACGGCAAAGCTGCCTAACGTAGACCTCGAGATCCCGGGAAAATTCATCGCCAAGAATACATCCGAGGGCATGCAGTCCGGCCTTATCTACGGACATCAGGGCTTCACGGAGCACATGATAAAAGGCATGAAGAAGGAGATGAGCGAAGAGCTCGGCTGCAAGCCTGAAGACATAAAGGTCATCGCTACCGGCGGTATGGCCAAAATGGTAGAGAGCGGTGTCGACTGCATCGACGTGATCGACAGGAGGCTCACTCTGGACGGGCTTCAGATGCTGCACGAGAAGAATAAGGGCCTGAATAAAAAGAGGGTCCTGCAGGATTGATGAGCATAAGGATAGGGAACTTAGAGATCGCTTCGCCGTGGCTTCTTGCTCCGCTGGCCGGCTTTACGGACGCGGCCATGCGCAGCCTCTGCGAAGAGCAGGGCGCCGCGCTGACTTACACGGAAATGGTGAGCGCCAAGGGTCTCTACTACGGCGGCAGCAAGACGGACGATCTTACATATATCCCGGAAGGCGCGGGGCCGACGGCCATACAGATATTCGGCAGCGAGCCGGAGATCATGGCTTACGCGGCGCGTGAACTCGAGGACCTTCCGAATGTAATTCTCGACATAAACATGGGATGTCCGGTCCCCAAAGTCGTCAGAAACGGAGACGGATCGGCGCTCATGAAGGACCCCGGTCTGGTCCACGACATAGTGAAGGCTGTCACGGCGGCGACGGCAAAACCGGTCACGGTCAAGATCCGCAAGGGCTTTGAGAACAGCAGCCCGAACGCCGTGGAAGTCGCTCTGGCGGCTCAGGAAGGCGGAGCGTCCGCCGTGTGCGTACACGGAAGGACCCGCAGCCAGTACTACAGCGGTCTGGCCGACAGGGGCATCATAAAGGATGTGAAAGACGATCTCAGGATACCGGTTATCGCGAGCGGAGACGTCACGGACGCCGCTTCAGGCATGAGCATGCTGGCGGAGACCGGCTGCGACATGGTGATGATAGGCCGCGGCGCGCTCGGGAATCCGTGGATATTCAGGGAACTCGATGCCGCGTTCAGGGGAGAGGAGATACCTCCGCGCCCAAGCGATGAGGAACGCATAGCAATGATGATAAGGCATCTCGAGATGCTGTGCGACCTGAAGGGCGAGGACACCGGCGTCAGGGAGTTCAGAAAATTCATAATGCGCTATACAAAGGGCATGCGCGGAGCCGCCTCCATGAGGCGCAGGGCAAATGAGACCGCGAGCCTTGAAGATATGAAGGAAGTCATAAGGATTGGCTGCTAGAAGAAACAAAAACAGATCAATAAAGAAACTGCTGCTGACAGCTGTGCTTTTAGTGGCAGTATTTGTTTTGTCCGCGTGTTCCACATGGGACAGTTTCAGACAGACATTCATCACAAAGCCTGAGACTGAAAATACGCCGACCATAACCATCGGTGTCATCGAACCTCAGAGCGGAAGATACGCGGGCAAGGGCAAGGACGAGATCAAGGGCATAGAGCTCGCCAACAGCATCTACAACAACGTGGACGGATACGATGTCAGGCTGGTCAAAGTCGACACGCAGTCGACGGTAGCCGGCACGGAGGCCGCTATACAGGCGCTCGTAGAGATGAAACCTGTCGCCATCATAGGCGCGGCGGGAGAGGCGTCATCGCTCGCGATAAGCGACTATGTAGATGAAGCGACCATACCTGCCATCACGCCTTCGGCATCCAACCCGCTGATCACTCAGAGAAGCAGGTACTACTTCAGAGCCAGCCTTACTGAATCCCAGATGGGAGAAGGCCTTGCCGAGTATGCTGCTGAGGAGCTCGGCTCCAGGTCGATCGCGGTCGTCAGCGTCAGGAACGACACATCCACTTCGGCGCTGCTCGACGGTTTCGACGACAGGATCAAGAAGATCGCCGGCAAACGAAACAGGGCGGTCGTCATGACTGAAGAGATACTCCCGAATGAAGAGGAGATGAAACAGGCTCTGCTGAAGCTGCAGTACACAGGCGCGGACGTGTGCTTCGTGTCCATGGGCGCGGAGGAGATGGATACGTTCTTCACTCTTGCCGAGGACATGGGCCTTGACGGGATCACTTACCTGGGCACAAGAAGCTGGGGAGACGAAGCCTTCATTTCGATGATGGACAAGCATAAAACCATAAAGGCGGTATTCCCGTACGAATCCGTTCTGACCAAGAACGACGACACTTCGGATACTTATACCGAGGAGGCGCAGAGATTCCAGATAGAGTACGCGAACAGATACGGATCGGACGACATACCGAGCAGCAACGCCGCGCTCGGATACGATTCATATCTGATCCTCATCAACGCGTTCCACAACGCGAAATCCACCGAGGGCCCGGCCATCAGGCAGGCGCTCATGGACCTCGAAGACCTAAAGTGCGCGACCGGCGTCTTCCGCTTCGATGATAACGGAAACGTCAGAAGAGCGATCACGCTGTCGACCATCAAGGACGGCAAGCCTGTGACGGAGTATGTCACTAAGATCGAGGCAAAGGCCAAAGTGCTCGAGGACATCGAGACCCTTGAGGAAGAAGAGGGCGAAAACAACAACTGACAAGGAGAACATGATGGGCTATCTTGAAAGGCTTGATACATATAAAGACGACATGCTGAAGACGCTGGCTGAGATCGTATCGAAGCCGAGCGTGAATGCGGATCCGGTAAAGACTGAGGACGGCGAGGTATATCCGTTCGGAAAGGGCGTGCAGGAGGCTCTCGAATGCATGCTGAGGATCGGCAGGGAAGAAGGCTTCGATGTCTACAATGACGAGAATTACGCCGGTCACATCCAGTGGAAGGCTGAAGAAGGCGGCAAGGACTATTTCGGCATCGTCGGGCATCTCGACGTGGTGCCTGTGGGCACAGACTGGACGACAGATCCGTTCACCATGGTGGACAAGGGCGACGGCTTTGTATACGGCAGAGGAACGTCGGACGATAAGGGCCCGGTGGTAGCATGCCTTTACGCTCTCAAGGCCCTGAAAGAAGAGGGCCTCGAACCAAAGATGAATATCCGTCTGGTCCTGGGACTCGATGAAGAGACCGGCCACATAAGTTCCGAACACTATACCGAGCACTGCGGACATCCTTCGCTCGGATTTACTCCCGACGCGGATTTCCCGCTGGTCAACGGCGAACTGGGCATACTTATATTTGAGCTCGCGCAGAAGTTCACATCAAAGCCGGGCAAGGATGAGATGCGCCTCACAAAGCTTGAGGGAGGCGTCGCCCCGAACGCTGTTCCGGCCTACGCCAAGGCCGTGGTGACCGGAAGCAAGGAGAACTATGATCTCATAAGAAGCAGAGCCGTAATGTATTCGGAAGAGACCGGATACAAGCTGAGTACAAAAAGGCAGGGGTCGTCTCTGGTGATAGAGGCGTTCGGACAGGCCGCGCACGGCGCTCATCCTGATCTCGGTCTGAACGCGGTGAGCATACTGATGGACTTCCTCGGCCGCATAAGCTTTGCCGGTGAGGAAGTCAACGAATTCATAGACTTCTACAACGAGCACATCGGTTTTGACCTTCACGGAGAACGCATCGGCTGCAATTTTGAGGACAAACCGTCAGGACCATTGATTTTTAATGTCGGAATGGCTAATATTAACGAGGACATCGCGACCCTGTCGATAAATATCCGCTATCCGATAAAATCGACGGATGAAGAGGTCCTGAGCGGCGTCGAATCCGTGCTTGAAGGCACGCGCATCGGACTCATCACAAGAGCTGTCCAGAAACCTATCTACTGCCACCGCGATGATCCTATATGCCAGACATACATGAAGGCATACAGGGATGAGACGGGTGACATGGAAACAGACGCCATGATCATCGGCGGCGGAACATACGCAAAGATGTTCAACAATATACTTGCGTTCGGAGCAGCGTTTCCGCATGATCCGAACACGATGCACCAGGCGGACGAGAAGTTCAGCATAGACTCGTTCATGAAGATGGCAAGGGTCTACGCAAGAGCTATCAAAGCCTTCTGCTTCGATTAAGCGCCGCTTTGCGGCAATCTCAAATAATCTGTTTCAGGGCGTGGTGAAAGTCCACACCGGCGGTGATCGCAGCCAGCCTGCGTAAGTCCGCGAGCCTCACGGCCGAACCGGTGAGAATCCGGTACCGACGGTATAGTCCGGATGAAAGAAACATTGCAAACTGTAATTGTGATGAATGGCCTTGACTCGCATCAGGGCCATTATTAATGCCTGACAGATTCCACCAAAACGCATGCCGTTCCTGAAGGGACGGCGACGCATCGTTCAAAGGAGGAATGTGTTATGAACGAAAACAAAATGACAACTGCCAAGCTGGCAAAACTGGGAATGCTGATCGCGTTATCTATCGTACTGGTGTATCTGATACACTTCCCGATATTCCCGATGGTGCCTTTCCTGGAGTATGATCCGGCGGACATCCCGATCCTCATCGGAACATTTGCCTTTGGGCCTGTAGCGGGCATTCTGCTCACCATAGTGACAGCCATACTGCAGGGAGTGACAGTATCTGCCCAGTCCGGAGTCTACGGTATCATTATGCATATCATCGCAACTTCGGCGCTGGTACTGGTAGCAGGCATCATATACGCAAAAGAAAAGACAAAAAAACGCGCTGTGATCGCGCTCGTATGCGGCACTCTCGCCATGACGCTTGTAATGATCCCGGCGAACATGTTCATCACCCCTAAATTCATGGGCATGCCGCTTGAAGGACTTATGCCGTTCATGCCTTGGATCATTCTTTTCAACTTTGTCAAGGCAGGACTGAACAGCCTGGTCACGTTCCTTTTATACAAGAGGATCAGTCCGTTCCTTCACAAATAAAGAAACAGGATCAAGATCGCGAAAAAGGAAAAGGGCTGCATCGTCCTCCAGAGCACATGCTCCGGCGTGCAGCCGACCGGGCAAAAGGACTTTTTGCGCAAATGATACAAAAGAGGCAAAAAAAGGCATCTCTATGCATCATTTTTACAGAGCAGCACCGGACATACAGTAAAATAAGTTTACGATAAAGCCGGATCGCCGGTTTATGGTCAACTCAAACAGCCGTTTATAAACTGTCAGCCGGTGAGCGACGATGAAAATGATGCATGAGACATCATTATTTCACCTGATTTGTATCATTCCTCAAAAAACTCCTAAATGAAGAATAAGCAAATTCCTAAGTGAAAAACGTATTCCTCGGTGAACAACGAATTCCCCGGTAAATAACGAATTCATTAATGAAGGAATAAACCGTATAACGGGTGTAAAAGTGAGAAATCTGATATCCGGAACAAGAAAACTCAATAATGAAGATGATACGCGCGCGCTGGGTCTTGAGATAGCGGAAGCTCTTGAGCCCGGCGATGTCGTGGCTCTTATAGGCGATCTCGGAACGGGCAAGACAGCGCTGACAAAGTACATCGCCGAGGGACTGGGGATCACCGGAGAGATTAACAGCCCGACCTTCACCATCGTCAAGGAATACAGAAACGGCAGACTGCCTCTGTATCATTTTGACGTGTACAGGCTCGGAAGCGGCGAGGAACTCCTGGATATTGGAGCTGAGGAGATGCTTGAAGGAGACGGGGTATGCGTCATAGAGTGGGCGGATATCGTGGCTGACGTGCTGCCTGACGACGCCTTTGCGGTGCGCCTCGAGTACGGCGAAAACGAAGGTGAAAGGATAGCGGAGATACTGGAGTGAATATACTTGCGATCGAGACAACAGGCAAATACGGATCGGCATCGGTCATAAACGAGAAGGGCGAGGTCTTCAGCGCCATATCGACTGAAGAGATGAACCACCTCAAGGGCATGATGCTGCTGATCGACGAAGCGATACGCGAAGCCGGCATCGATAAGAGCGGGCTGACGCATATCGCCGCTTCCATTGGCCCGGGATCGTTCACAGGCATCAGGATAGGCGTCGTTACCGCGAGGGTGATGGCCCAGATGCTTGATCTTCCTTGCGTTGCCGTGTCATCGCTCGAGGCGATGGCTGAGAGGGTGCTCGACGACGCGGTCGAAAAGGGCGCGCTCTACGTCGTGCCGGTCATCAATGCCAGAAGGCATCAGACCTATGCCGGCGTATGGGAGGCAGAGTTCACCTCCGACTATGAGCAGAAGGCGCTCAGTCCTGTGATGGAAGAGAAGCAGTACATGATAGAAGATCTGCTCGCGGCTCTGTCTGCTAAGATCGCGGAACTTGAAGCTGAGGCAAGCGGAAGAGTGCAGTCCTTAAAAGATATGCCAGGCAACGCGATCTATTTTACCGGTGACGGCATCGACGCGTATAAGGAGATAATAGAGAGTTCGCTGCCTGATGGTGTATATGCGTTCGCGGACGAAGAACTGAGGTATCAGCACGCGGAGAGCGTCGCGAGGATAGCGCTGAAAAAGGCAAAGGCGGGCAGGGTGCTCGGATACAACGAGCTGATGCCTGAATACATGAGACTCGCCGAGGCCGAGCAGCGTCTCAAGGCAGGCACCCTGAGCGACAGGATCAGAAAGCCGGTGCAGATATGATAATAGAGATAAGACAGGCAAAGCTTTTCGACGTGCCGGCCATGGCGCGCATAGAGCGGGACTCGTTCGAAGCTCCGTGGAGCGTTGACGAGATCACGAAGGACGTCACGGCAGGCGGCAATGTGTATGTCGCCGTAGCCCTGGCGGATGAAGAAAGAGCAGGCTACGCCGAGATCAGGATGGTCGCCGGCGAGGGCCAGATCTATAACATCGCCATAGCGCCGGAATTCAGGCGTGAGGGAATAGGCGAAGCGCTGCTCCGCCACCTCATAGACAAAGCCGACGCGGATGGCTGCAAACTCGTGACCCTCGAGGTCAGGGGCGGCAATGCTCCGGCGATGGAGCTCTATAAAAAACTGGGATTCCGCGAAGTCGGAAGACGCAGGGGATATTACGCGAAGGGCGGCGAGGATGCCGTCTTGATGGACCTCGACCTCGGAAAAGTCGAGGTGGAAGTGGAGATATAACAGCAAATGAAAGACGGGAGATTTCTGACACTCGGAATAGAGACAAGCTGCGATGAGACAGCAGCCTCGGTGGTCGCCGACGGCCGCTTTGTCATGAGCAATGTCATAAGCTCCCAGATAGACATCCACACGGAATACGGCGGGGTCGTGCCTGAGATAGCCTCAAGGAAGCATCTTGAGCGCGTCAACGACGTCATAGGCAGGGCGCTGTCAGACGCCGGCGTGACGACAAAGGACATAGATCTGATCGGCGTGACCTACGGGCCGGGACTGGTCGGCGCGCTCCTTATAGGAGTGGCGGCCGCGAAGGCGATGGCTTACGCCTGCGATATTCCGCTCGTCGGAGTGAACCACATGCACGGGCATATCGCCGCGAACTATCTCGAGCATCACGAACTCGAGCCGCCTTTCATGGCGCTCATAGTTTCGGGCGGCCATACGGAGATAGTGAACGTGCCGGCATACAATAAATGCGAGAAACTCGGCGGAACAAGGGATGACGCTGCCGGCGAGGCCTTCGACAAGATCGCCAGGGTCATCGGACTCGGATATCCGGGCGGACCTAAGATAGACAGGGCGGCAAGGGAAGGCGATCCTGAGAGCATAGCTTTCAAGCGCGTGTATCTTGAGCCGGGCAGCCTCGACTTCAGTTTCTCGGGTCTCAAGACGCAGGCTCTCAATTACCTCAATCAGGAGAGACAGGCGGGCCGCGAGATCAGAGTGAACGATGTTGCCGCGAGCTTCCAGGAAGCCGTGGTGGAGGTCATAGCCGACAAGGCAGTCATGGCCGCGGAAAGATACGGACAGAAGCGGATAGTCATGGCAGGCGGAGTCGCGTCCAACACAAGACTCAGGGCGCTGATCGAAGAGAAGGCGGGCGCTAAGGGCATAGCGGTGCTCAAGCCGAGCCCTGTGCTCTGCACGGACAACGGAGCCATGATAGCATCCGCCGCGTATTACGCGTATAAGAACGGAGAGGAGCCGACACTCGAGCTTGACGCGGTGCCGGGTCTGGAGTTTTAGATGATAATCATATCGGGCAAGGACATAAGCAAGGCATACGGGACAGACATCATTTTTGAGGATGTCTGTTTTGGCGTTGAAAAAGGCGACCGCATCGGCATAGTCGGAGCCAACGGCACCGGCAAGTCGACCCTGCTCGGGATAATCGCGGGAGATATAGAGTCGACATCGGGAGATCTGTACATCAGAAGCGACGTAAACATCGGATATCTCCGTCAACAGAACCATTTCGAAGGCAGAGGCACGGTGCGCGAGGAAGCGGAAAAGAGTCTCAGGCACATGTTCGAAATGGAGAAGAAACTGGAGAGGCTACAGCTCGCGATCGCGGATCACGAGAGCGGCAGCTTCGACAAAGACCTCGAAGAATACACCCGCCTAATGGAAGAGTATGAGCAGAAGGGCGGATATACATACAGAAGCGAGCTCGGAGCGATGCTGATGCACATGGGCTTCGATGAAGAGGCTCAGAGCAAGGAACTGAGCAAACTCTCCGGAGGGGAGCGCACAAGGCTGGCGCTCAGCTGCCTGCTCCTCAGCAAGCCTGACGTGCTGATACTGGACGAGCCGACCAACCACCTCGACCTTCGCATGCTCGAATGGCTGGAGTCGTACCTCGATGGCTATAAGGGCACGCTAATGGTCGTATCGCACGACAGATACTTCCTAGATAAGATCGCTAACCGCATCTTCGATCTCGGAAGCGGCACGCTCGAAGCCTACACGGGCAATTATTCGGAGTTCCTCGTGAAGAGAGAGGAGCGCCTCGAGGCCATGCGACGCGAATATGAGAAGCAGCAGGCCGAGATAGCCAGGCAGGAGGATATGATACGCCGCTTCAGGCAGCACGGCACCGAGCATCTGGCAAAGCGCGCCGCGTCCCGCGAGAAGCGCCTTGCGATGCTGGAGATAAAGGAAAAGCCAAAGCTGAAGCAAAGCAAAATGAAGCTCAACTTCGAAGCTGACTTCAAGAGCGGCGGCGAAGTGCTGGAGGCGGAGGACCTTTCAAAGAGCTTCGGAGACAGAAAGCTCTTCGATCACACCGGCCTCATGCTGAGAAAAGGCGAGAAGGTCTGTATAATCGGCGACAACGGCATTGGAAAGACCACGCTGCTCAAGATACTGATGGGACTCGAAAAGCCCGATGACGGCTATCTGAGGATAGGCTACAACGTCGAATTCGGCTACTACGACCAGGGGCAGCTGCTCCTGGACGACAACGAGACTGTGCTGGGCGAGATGAAGAACGCATACCATCTTTACACGGACACGGAGATGAGATCCCTGCTGGGACGCTTCCTGTTCTTCGGAGACGACGTTTTCAAGCAGGTGAAGGACCTGTCAGGCGGAGAGAAGGCAAAGCTCTCGCTGCTCAAGCTGATGCTGTCAGGCGCCAATACGCTCGTTCTGGACGAGCCGACGAACCACCTGGACATCGAATCGAAAGATGTGGTCGAAGAAGCGCTGATGGAGTTCGAAGGCACCATGCTGATAGTATCGCACGACAGGTATCTGCTGAACCTCATACCGGACCGCATCCTGGAGCTCACAGAGCACGGTATGGTCGAATACAAGGGGAAGTTCGATTATTATCTCGAGAAGAGCGGCAGAACGGTCTCAGCGGAGACTGAGGATGCCGGTGCAGGCGCGAGGAAGGGCAGGACTGCCGATGAAGAGCTCGAGCTCACGCGGAAACTGGTTACGGATTCCGAGGCGCGCCGCAAGGCAGGCAAGCAGCAGGAAGCCGAGCAGAGAAGGAAAGAGCGCAGGGCAGAGGCCTGCGAGAACAGGATACACGAGATAGAAGGCGAGATAGCGGACATCCAGGATGAGATGTCACTGCCGGAAAATTCGACGGATATTTCCTGGATGCGCGAAAAGTCTGAACTTCTCGCAAAGCTGGAAGCTGAGGTCTCTGAGCTCTACGACGAATGGATGGAATTGCAGTAATTGTGCAGTTTGTGAAAAACTTTCACAATTTTGTTAAAAATACTACGAAATTCATTGATTAGAACGACTTTCATATTTTATAATTAATCATTAAAGTATTGGTAACAAAGGAGAAAAGACATGGTATTCGATACAATTCAGAAACTCATCATGGAGCAGCTCGATGTAGATGCGTCGCTCGTTACGATGGACACAGATTTCATGAAAGACCTTGAAGCGGACTCGCTCGACGCTGTCGAGATCATCCTCGGAGTAGAGGAAGAGTACGGGATCGAGATCCCTGATGACATCGCGGAGAACTTCACAAAGGTAGGAGACATCGTTAAATACGTTGAGGCAAACAAGTAGTCTTCGAGGTGGGTCATGGGCAAGACGAAAGTTTCCAATGCGATAATACGCCGTCTCCCCCGCTACAGAAGATACCTCGGTTACCTTCAGACGAAAGGGATCAAAAAGATATCCTCGAACGAACTCAGTGAGATGATAGGCTACACCGCGTCTCAGATCAGACAGGACCTCAACACCTTCGGTGAGTTCGGTCAGCAGGGATACGGCTACGAGGTCGACAGACTATACAGAGAGATCAACAGGATCCTCGGACTCGACAGAGAGTACAAGACAGTAGTCGTAGGCTGCGGCAATCTCGGTCAGGCGATCACTAACTATACTTACTATTACAAAATCGGATTCAATATCATAGGACTCTTTGACGCGAACCCGAAGATCGTGGGCAATGTCATCAATGACGTTGAGGTCATGGACAGCGCTGATCTGGAGGAATACGTCAAAAGAGAGAAGATCGATATTGGTATCATCTGCGTCAACAGAGAGAACGCGCAGAAGGTTGCAGACGCGCTGGTTTCGGGCGGCGTCAAGGGGATCTGGAACTTCGCGCCTATCGATCTGAACATACCTGAGAATGTAGCGCTTGAGTCGGTGCATCTCTCAGACAGCCTGCACGCGCTTTCATTCATGATCAAGAACATGAGTGGGGAGGACAGGGACTGACGGAAAATACCGGAGCAAAATAAAATCCCGTAGCCTCAGCTACGGGATTTTGATGCTTTACTTCTGTGATTACTAAGCCTCTACAGGAGCTCCTACAGGGCAGTTAGCAGCGCAAGCACCGCAATCGATGCAAGCATCTTCGTCGATGACGAATGGTGTGCCTTCTGTGATAGCTTCTACAGGGCAGTTGGATGCACAAAGTCCACAAGCGATGCACTCGTCAGTGATCTTGAAAGCCATAGTGTTTCCTCCTTCTTGCAAGAAATAATATCTACGGCTTGAGTATAACACCAGATCAATGGCTTGTAAATAACAAAAAAACAAAACAATACAATCCTACCAAATCGGTGGGAATTAGTGAATACAAGGGTTACAGAGAATAAGACGTCAAAGGAGAAGGCCGGATGAGGGTCGTATCATTCACCGGGAAAAGCGGTACGGGCAAAAGTTTCCAGGCCACTGCGCTCGCGCAGAGGCGCGGTTTCGATGCCATAATCGACGACGGACTGCTCATCTATAAAGGGCAGATCGTGGCGGGAAGATCGGCCAAGAAGTGCGCCTCCAAGGCTGCCGCCATGAGGACGGCTCTCTTCAACTACGCTGATCACCGCGACGAGGTGAAAGAGGCTATTGAGAGGTACGCGCCCGAAGCTCTCCTGATAATCGGCACATCCGACAGGATGACCGACATCGTCGCCTCCCAACTCGGCCTTCATGCCCCTG
This sequence comes from Anaerovoracaceae bacterium, assembly GCA_045114795.1. GTDB lineage: Bacteria > Bacillota > Clostridia > Peptostreptococcales > Anaerovoracaceae > Crickella. The sequence continues at coordinate 12,056 of JBGUKZ010000036.1, read as the reverse complement.
AGGAGCGAATATATATCGAGGATGTCACGACTGAAGAGGAAAGGGAGATAGCCTACCACTACAGGAACGATGAGGGCGAACACGTCATACCGGCTCCGGTAGGGCAGCTGAGGCGCGACTTTGCAGGCTATTTCATGGACCCGATCAAGAAGTTCATCGACAAGGCCCGCGGAAACGCGGTGGAAGAGGAGGAAGACGAGGAAGAAGACGGCGGCGACGACCGTACTGTAGTGAGGCCGACGTTCAGCTACTTCGGTAGTTTCTCCATAAGCGAGCAGGTCATAAGGGACATCGTCAGGATAGCGGCCGAGAAATACGACACGCATCTGGTCGTAGTCGACCGCATGAACAACGGCAAGCAGACCAACATGTCGGTCACGATCGACGTGATGGCCATCAGGGACCCGGCGTCCGTCGACAAATGCATCGAGCTTCAGCGCGACGTATACGACACGCTGGCAACCATGACCGCTTTCACGATCGAGAGCGTGAACGTAAGGATAAGGGACATAGTGAAAGACAGAGAGGAGATGCTCTCGAGGAAACTCCACTGACATGGGTGACAGGAGGATCGTTTTCAGGGATATAAAGGACCTGGATCTCACTCACATATTCGAGTGCGGCCAGTGCTTCAGATGGGTGCCTGACGGTGATGGATCTTATTCCGGAGCCGCGGGCTCTTTTGCGGCGCGGGCAAGCGTGCAGGAGAGCGACCTGGTCATAGAAGCAAGCGGCGGAGACGAGGAATTCTGGAGACGCTACTTCGACCTGGATACCGACTACGGGCTCATCAAGAGACAGCTCGCGGAATCGGAGCCTAAGATAAAGCCGGCGACGGAGTATGGCTACGGCATACGCATACTGAACCAGGATCCGTTTGAGATGATTATTTCGTTCATCATTTCGCAGAACAACAACATACCGCGCATACGCAAAAACGTCGAGTCGCTGTGCGACAGATACGGCGGGCCAATCGAAGGAAGCGTCAGACACGCGTTCCCGTCGCCTGAGGCCCTCGCTGAGGCTGATGAGGCGGATCTCGCCGCCATGAAGCTGGGATACAGAGGCCCGTACATCATCGCGGCCGCAAAGAAGTATCTGGGATGCGGATGCCCGCGGTGCCGCGAAGAACTGCTTGATTATTACGGCATCGGCCCCAAGGTCGCGAACTGCATAATGCTGTTCGGCCTGAGGGACACGGCGGCGTTCCCGGTGGATACCTGGGTCAAGCAGATCATGAACGACATGTACGGTTTCGGGATGAACGACACGAAAGGGATGCAGCGGTTCGCTCGCGAAAAGTTCGGGGATCTTGCCGGATATGCCCAGCAGTATCTGTTCTATTATTACAGGGACAGAACGCGCGGATGACCCGCGGAAAGAGGCATCCGTATAAAACGCAAAAGATGTGGATTTCTTCACATCGAAGTGTTGACACTCACGCTGCACGTGAGTACAATAGGTTTTGGTGACTGGCACTCTAACACCGAGAGTGCTAACGAATAGGACAAATCAGGAGGCAAAAAATGAGTATCGGAATCAAACCGCTCGGAGCAAGAGTAGTGATCAAGAAAATGGAAGCCGAAGAAAAGACAGAGGCAGGCCTGCTGCTCAGCGGCAGCGCCAAGGAGAAGCCTCAGAGGGCTGAAGTCCTGGCCGTGGGTCCGGGAACGGAAGAAGAGCCTATGCAGCTCAAGGTAGGCGACATCGTGATCTTCAGCAGATACGGCGGCAGCGAACTTAAGTACAAAGGCACCGAGTATACAATAATCAATCAGAAAGACATCCTCGCCACGATCGAAGAATAGCGGCGGGTCAGAATAATCAGGAGGAATCACAATGGCTAAAGAACTTTTTTACGGCGAGGATTCCAGAAGGAAACTGCTCGCCGGAGTCGACAAACTCGCGGACACAGTAAAGATCACGCTCGGCCCTAAGGGCAGGAACGTGCTGATCGAGAGAACATACGGATCGCCGCTGATCACAAATGACGGCGTAACGATCGCAAGAGAGATCGAGCTCGAGGACCAGGTAGAGAACATGGGAGCTCAGCTCGTCAAGGAAGTCGCCACAAAGACGAATGACGTAGCGGGCGACGGTACAACGACAGCCACTCTGCTGGCTCAGAGCATCATAAGAGAGGGCTTCAAGAACGTAACAGCAGGAGCCAATCCTATGATCCTCAAGAAGGGCATCGCTGAGGCTGTAGAGGCAGCTGTGGAGAACCTCAAGGCAGCAGCCAAGCCGGTAGACGACAGGGCTTCGATCGCTCAGGTCGCGGCAGTCTCCGCGAACGACGCTGAGATAGGCGAACTCATCGCCGAGGCCATGGAGAAGGTCGGTAAGGACGGCGTCATCACAGTCGAAGAGTCCAAGACTCTCGGAACGACACTCGACGTAGTAGAGGGCCTGCAGTTCGACAGAGGATATCTCTCGCCGTACATGGCAAACAATGAAAAGATGGAAGCTGTGATGAACAAGCCGTTCATCCTGCTCACGGACAAGAAGATCAGCAACATCCAGGAGCTCATCCCGCTTCTCGAGTCTATCATGAAGGCCGGCAGAAGCCTGCTGATCGTAGCTGAGGACGTGGACGGAGAAGCTCTCGCGACTCTCGTTCTCAACAAGCTCAGAGGAACGCTCGACGTAGTAGCGGTCAAGGCGCCGGGATTCGGTGACAGACGCAAGGCAATGATGGAAGACATCGCCATCCTGACAGGCGGCGTGGTCATTTCCGAGGAGCTCGGATATGAGCTGAAGGAAGCCACGGCAGACATGCTCGGACAGGCCGAGACAGTCAAGGTCAACAAGGACGCCACCGTCATCGTAGGCGGAGCGGGCAGCAAGGAAGATCTCGCGGCCAGGATCGCGCAGATCAAGGCTTCGATCGAAGATACGACATCCGACTTCGACAGAGAGAAGCTGCAGGAGAGACTTGCCAAGCTGAGCGGCGGAGTTGCCGTCATCAACGCCGGAGCCGCTTCCGAGACAGAGCTCAAGGAAAAGAAGCTGAGACTCGAGGACGCGCTCAACGCCACTAAGGCTGCCGTAGAAGAGGGCATCGTAGCAGGCGGCGGAGTATCGCTGATCAGAGCCATCAACGCTGTCAAGGCTTATGCCGACAAGCAGGAAGGCGACGTCAAGACGGGCGCCAGGATCGTAGAGAGAGCTCTCGAGGAGCCTGTAAGGCAGATCGCCGAGAACGCCGGATTCGACGGATCCGTAGTAGTTGCGGAAGTCAAAAAGGCAGAAGGCAGCTTCGGATTCAATGCCGCTAACGAGAAGTATGAAGACATGATCGAAGCCGGCATCGTAGACCCTGTAAAGGTCACAAGATCCGCGCTGCAGAACGCCGCTTCCGTAGCAGCTATGCTGCTGACGACAGAGGCGGGCATCACGCAGATCAAGGAGCCAGAACCGGCTATGCCGCAGGGCGGCGGCGGAATGGGCATGATGTAATCGGCTCGTCTTTTCGCCCATGACTTTGTCTGCTGCACTGCCTCGGTGCTCACGTACAAGTAAAGTACGCTCCGCTCCTCGGCAGCTTGCATCCTCGTCATGAACGAAAATACTTCGCGATTTAAAAATGACATAAAAAAGACACTTGCTTATGCTTATGCAAGTGTCTTTTCTATTATAGTTTTTTCAACTTGTGAATGAAGATAATATTCAGGATGATTCCTTTCAATATGCTTGAAATGGATACCGCCCACCAAACTCCGTTTATGCCAAAGTACGGCATAAGCAGATAGCATGCAGGGATCCTGGCGACTGTCAGGACAAGCCCTACGGCTGCAGGCATCTTTGTCTGGCCGATGCCGTTGAATGCGCCGGTCGTCGAAAGCTCATAGCACATGAAGAGCTGCGACAATCCTACTATCCTCAGATAATCCGCTCCGCCCGCGATGACGTCAGGCTCACGAATGAAAATGCTGACTATGGGAGCCGCGCAGAGCACCAGAAGGGCAGTGACAGCTATGCCGTACGCGGAGATCATGGCTGTTCCTGTCCTGAAGCCTTTGCCCACGCGCCCGTAGTTTTCTGCGCCGTAGTTCTGTGATGTGAACGCGGTCATCGAATACGCGAAACCGTCGGCGGTCATCCATGAGACCGATTCTATCTGCGCGCCTATCCTCTGTACCGCTATCGCTGCGTCACCGAATGTCACGATGATCCTTGAGATGACCATTGAGATGAAGGCGTAGCCTATGTTGAAAACAGCCGGGGGCGCGCCAAGCTTGAAAATGCGGAGCATTTCCTTGCTCCTGAATCCCTCAAGCAGGTCGAATCCCTCAAAGAGGTAGTCATCCTTGTGGATGAACCTCGCAAACATGAAAGCTACTGCGCATTCGGAGAGCACCGTTGCGACAGCCGCGCCGTTGACTCCCATTTCTGGGAAAGGACCTATCCCGAAGATCAGGAGCGGATCCAGGAATATGTTCAGGATCGCGCCTGAGGCGTTGTACTTGAAAGGCGTCTTGCTGTCTCCCGCGGCAGTCAGAAGGCCTGTCATGACCAGATTGAGTCCCATTACCACGTCGGCCGCGGAGACTATCGCAAGATAGGTCGCTGAGGCTGCTGCTGTATCTGCATCATGCAGGCGGTAGAACGATATGAAAGGGTGCCTGAAGATGACGCACAGAGCTCCGTAGATGAACATTATGGCGATCATCAGCTGAATGGATTCTCTGGCATAACGGCGGGCTTTGTCCATGTCGCCTTCGCCTATGGACTGTCCGGTCATGACCTGACCGCCTATCTGGGGTATCATGGCGATCCCCGAACCGATCCACATGAAAATACCGGCAGCGCCGACCGCAGTCATGGCCTGGCTGCCTATCCGGCCTACCCATACGGTATCGAACAGATTATATGCCATCTCCGTGAACTGGGTCCCCATGATAGGCAGGGAAAGCCAGAACAGAGCTTTGGCGATGTTTCCGTTCAGTAGGTCTATTCTCTTTTCAGACTTGGTTTCTTCCATTGATACCTCTTTTCAGACAAAGCCTATTGTACATCAGAGGGGAGGGCAGAACAAGGTGGACTGAACGCAGAATATTAGAGGCTTCTAACATCTCAAAAACGCTTTAAATAGCCTCTTTTTAATGATATATTAAGAAAAACAGCGAAAAATGGGCAAAAGTTAAGCGTATTTAACTAATTGTTAACCGCAAATCGCTCACTTTTGACAGCAGAAAGAGGTGCAAAATGGCAACAGTCCTCAAGGAACCATCAAGGACCTTCAATGAATATCTTCTCATACCGGGTTACTCCGGGATGGATGCCCGTCCGGAGAATGTTTCTCTGAGAACGCCGGTAGTAAAATTCAAGAAAGGCGAGGAGCCTGCTCTGTCCATGAACATACCGCTGACTTCCGCGGTGATGCAGGCCGTCTCAGACAACAACATGGCGGTCGCGCTCGCAAAGGAGGGCGGCATATCGTTTATTTTCGGATCACAGTCCATAGCGAGCCAGGCAGAGATGGTCAGAAAGGCAAAGTCGTACAAAGCCGGATTCGTGCCAAGCGACTCCAATCTCAGACCTGACGCCACGCTGCAGGAAATGCTTGATCTGAAGGCCGCCAAGGGACATTCCACGATCGCGATCACTGAGGACGGCACCGCGGAAGGTAAACTGCTCGGAATAGTCACCAGCAAAGACTACCGCATTTCGCGTATGAGCCTTGATACCCCGGTATCCGATTTCATGACGCCGTTCGACAAAATGGTATACGGTCACGAGGGCATCACTCTTTCCGAGGCCAACGACATCATCTGGGACAACAAGGTCAACCAGCTGCCTATCATAGATGACAACCAGAGACTCGTGGCGTTTGTTTTCCGTAAGGACTACGATTCGCACAAAGAATTCCCGGACGAGTTGCTGGATGCAGACAAGAGATACATTGTCGGCGCAGGCATCAACACCAGAGATTACAAGGAAAGGGTCCCGGCACTTCTGGATGCCGGCGTGGATATCCTTACTATCGACTCGTCCGAGGGATACTCCGAGTGGCAGGCTGTGACTCTGAAGTGGATCAGAGACAACTACGGAGACTCGGTAAAGGTCGGCGCGGGCAATGTCGTGGACGCGGACGGATTCAACTTCCTCGCGGACTGCGGCGCGGACTTCGTGAAAGTCGGCATCGGCGGCGGTTCCATATGCATCACAAGAGAGCAGAAGGGTATAGGACGCGGCCAGGCTTCGGCAGTCATCGAGGTCGCGCAGGCCAGAGATGAGTACTACAAGAAGACAGGCGTCTATGTGCCGATCTGCTCGGACGGCGGGATCGTGTACGACTACCATATGACGCTCGCGCTGGCCATGGGCGCGGACTTCATCATGCTGGGCAGATACTTCGCCAGATTCGACGAATCGCCTTCGGCAAAACTCATGCTGAACGGCAGCTACGTCAAGGAATACTGGGGTGAAGGTTCGGCAAGGGCCCGCAACTGGCAGAGATATGACCTCGGAGGAGACGCCGGACTCAAGTTCGAAGAGGGAGTCGATTCCTATGTTCCTTACGCGGGATCCCTGCATGACAATGTCCAGATGTCGCTCGGAAAGGTCAAATCGACCATGTGCAACTGCGGAGCCCTCAATATCGCGGATTTCCACAAGAACGCAAAACTCACGCTCGTGTCGGCCGTCAGCATAGTTGAGGGCGGCGCTCACGACGTAATACTGAAAGAAGTGTCCGGCCGCACATCCGGCGGCGGACGCTAGACATAAACGATCAAACCAATAACACTCATCTGAGTTTCATGGAGGTATAGAAATGGGTGACAAGAGACCGGAAACAATGGAACGTATCACAACACGTGCACTCGCTGACAAGTTCATCGAGGAGCAGCTCGCTGAGATCAAGGCGCAGGTAGGGGACAAGAAGGTGCTTCTTGCTCTGTCCGGCGGCGTTGACTCGAGTGTAGTAGCTGCATTGCTGATCAGGGCCATAGGCGACAACCTGACATGCGTCCATGTAAATCACGGTCTGCTGCGCAAGGGCGAGCCTGAGATGGTCATCAAGGTGTTCAAGGAGCAGCTCGGCGCAAATCTCATTTATGTTGACGCTGTTGACAGATTCCTTGACAAGCTGGCAGGCGTTGATGATCCTGAAACAAAGCGTAAGATAATCGGCAAGGAATTCATCGATGTATTCGCAGAGGAAGCTTCGAAACTCGAGGGTATCGAATTCCTGGGACAGGGCACCATCTATCCTGACATCCTCGAATCCGATGGAGTAAAGGCTCACCACAATGTAGGCGGACTCCCTGAAGATCTTCAGTTTGAGCTCGTTGAGCCTGTAAAACTGCTTTACAAGGACGAGGTCAGAGTCGTTGGCTCAGCTCTTGGACTTCCTGACAGCATGGTATACAGACAGCCGTTCCCGGGACCGGGACTCGGAGTCAGATGCACAGGCGCCATCACAAGAGACAGACTTGAAGCTCTCAGAGAAGCCGATGCCATCGTGAGAGAAGAGATCGGCAAGATGGAGAACGTGCCTTGGCAGTACTTCGCGGTCATTCCTGACATGAAGTCTACGGGCATCAAGGACGGCAAGAGATACATGGGTTGGCCTGTCATCATCAGAGCCATCAACACGGTCGACGCCGTAACAGCCGAGGCTGTCAAGATCCCTTGGGAGATGCTCAAGACAATGCGCGACCGCATAATCGCGACAGTGCCTGGAGTCAACAGAGTCATGTGGGACTTCTCGGATAAGCCTGTATCGACTATAGAATTCGAGTGACATCATCAATAATTGGGCCGGGGAACAAAAGAAGGGTAAAAGATGGACTTGAGAACTCTGCAGTATTTCGTTACTGTTGCGGAGGAATTAAATATAACGCGGGCTGCTGAAAAACTTCACATGAGCCAGCCGCCTTTGAGCGCCCAGATAAAGAGTCTTGAGACAGAACTCGACACCGTGCTGTTCATCAGGGGCAAGAGACGCCTTAAACTAACCGAATCGGGGCAGCTTCTGTACAGGCGGGCCAAAGAGATCATCAAACTCACGGACAAGACGAAGTCTGAGATCCTTTCGCTGGGTGAGGGCATGCGCGGAACCATAGCCATCGGACTGGTGGAGGGCATGGCTCCGGATATCGCTGCGGAATGGTTTGCCGGATTCAGGGCCATCCATCCGAATGTCAGGTTCAGGATACTGGACGGAAGCACCGATGACCTGCTCGAGAAGCTCAGAACGGGTCTCATAAGTCTGGCGGTGATCACATCACCGTGTGACAATTCGCTCCTTCACAGTTTCCATGTCGGGGAGGAGAAGATGGCAGCGCTGATGAACAGGCAGCATCCGCTGGCTCAGGATAACGGACGTAAAGTGCGGGTCGCTGACCTTGTCGGTGAAAACCTGATAGTCCCCAGCAGAAAAGCCCTTATAGAGACTATCTACAGATGGTTCCGGGAGATAAATGCCGAGCCGCAGATAGTATGCGAGATGGACAGTTATCTTGATGCCGCCGCTCTCGCGGGCAGACAGGTCGGGATAAGCATATATCCCCGGACAGCGTATATCCCGAATGATTCTCTTGTGTTCAAAGAGATCGCGGGTGAGGATAAAAAGATGGAATATCTCTTTGTATGGCGCAAAGGCCATCCGCTTCCTGCCATCGAGGAGAGGTTCATAGACTTTGTAAAGGCAAGTGTGGCCGAGAGTCGATAAAGTTAGTGAGATATGCTTATGCATGAAAGGATCCGGATATCCGGATCCTTTTTCATACGCAAAAAATATGATAACTCAAACAATATATATATTTCAGTTTGAAAAACAGCGGGGTTATTTTTAGAGTAATTATTTCATTCTGTAAAAAGGACGCGCTTCAGGAGATCCGGAGAAAGAAAGGAGGGTCGATCATGAATACTGTATCTGACTATTTCGGTTCAATGGTATTCGACGATAAGATCATGAGATCAATGCTGTCAGCTGATATCTACCGTTCACTTCGCAGAACGATAAACCAGGGCAACCCTCTGAATCCGGATGCAGCAAACGCTGTTGCCCAGGCCATGAAAAACTGGGCTGTTTCCAAAGGAGCCACGCACTATACACACTGGTTCCAGCCTCTCAATGGTGTCACTGCAGAAAAGCATGACAGCTTTATCCAGGCATCTCCTGACGGAGGAGTGATCATGGACTTCTCAGGGAAGGAGCTCATAAAGGGTGAGCCTGACGCATCATCCTTCCCGTCAGGCGGTCTCAGAGCGACATTTGAGGCAAGAGGCTATACTGCGTGGGATCCGACCTCCTTCGCTTTCATTAAAGGCAGGACGCTATGCATCCCTACGGCATTCTGCTCGTACAGCGGGGAAGCGATGGATGAAAAGACGTCTTTGCTGAGATCGATGGACGCGCTCAACAGACAGGCGATCAGGATACTTCGTATCCTGGGCAACGATACTGTCAGGAGAGTCCATGCTGTCGTAGGAGTTGAGCAGGAATACTTCCTTGTACCGCATGAGCTTTACGAGCAGAGACCGGATCTGAGATTCACAGGCAGGACCTTGTTCGGGATCATGCCGCCGAAAGGACAGGAACTCGATGATCACTATTTCGGCCCTATCAAGCCGGAAATATCGAGGTTCATGGAAGAATTGAATGAGGAACTGTGGAAACTCGGGGTATATGCCAAGACAGAGCATAACGAGGTCGCGCCTTCGCAGCACGAACTCGCCTGCATATATACCAAGGTCAACGTGACCACAGACCAGAACCAGTTGGTCATGGAAATGATAAAAAAGGTCGCGGAGAGGCATGGGTTCGTCGCGCTCCTTCATGAGAAGCCTTTTGAAGGTGTCAATGGCAGCGGCAAGCACAATAACTGGTCGCTTTCGACTGATTTGGGCGTCAATCTGATGTCACCGGGGGATACGCCTCATGACAACGCGCAGTTCCTGCTGTTCCTGTGTTCGGTCATAAGGGCTGTGGATATGTTTCAGGATCTGCTCAGGATATCCGTTGCATCGGCAAGCAACGATCACAGGCTCGGAGCAAATGAAGCCCCGCCTGCCGTGATCTCGATTTTCCTTGGCGATGAGCTCACAGAGGTCCTCAGGTCCATTGAAGAGGATGCACCTTATGAGAAGAGCGGAGACGTGCTGATGAAGCTCGGGACGGTAGTGCTCCCGGGGTTCAGCAGGGACAACACTGACAGAAACAGGACATCGCCGTTCGCCTTTACAGGCAACAAGTTTGAATTCAGGATGCCGGGCTCGATGAGCAGCATCGCTTTCCCGAATGTCATAATAAACAGTTCGGTCGCCGACTCGCTTGAATATTTCGCAGACAGGCTTGAAGGTTCTGACGATCTCAGCCGCGATATTTATTCACTGGTTAGAGAGACGATGAAAGAACATGGAAGGATCGTGTTCAACGGAGACGGCTACAAGGAAGAGTGGGTAAAGGAAGCGGAGAAGCGCGGACTGTCGAATTACAGGACCACCGCGGATTGTGTGCCGCACCTTCTGGATGAAAAGAATGTGGAGATGCTCCTGCATCAGGAGGTCTTTTCAAAAACAGAGCTGGAGTCGAGATACGAGATAATGCTTGAAACATACTGCAAGACTATATGCATAGAGGCGAGGACCATGAGATCCATGGCTGTTAAGAGGATCGCCCCGGCAATAGAGAGGTACACTGCTGAGCTTGCGCGGAATACGGCAGACAAGCGGAAAGTGTTTCCCGATCTCAGCTGCACCTTCGAAGAAAAGACTGCGGGACTGCTGTCCCGTCAGACTGACAGAATATATGATGACGTAGCCGCGATGCAGGAAGTGCTCGATGATCTGAGCGGAACTGACCACTGCTCTGATTCAAAGATCATCAGAGACAGACTCCTGCCTGCGATGGAACAGCTGAGACATGACAGCGATATCGCGGAGGCATCGACATCCAAGACTTACTGGCCGCTTCCGAACTACGGGCTCTTGCTGTTCGGAGAGAAGTAAGGAGGTAGAAAAAATGTGTACGATAATGACGACTACCGGAGGCGCAGCCTCCGTATACGAATTTGAGAAAGCTTTTTCACTTACAAAATACAGAGGCCCTGATGATACAAGAATAATCGATATCGAGCGGATGACGGAGATATCCGGCAGATTCAGTGAGATAGAGATAACTCCTCCGTGCAGAAAGGGAATCATGGGATTCCACCGTCTGTCCATCATGGGGCTCACTCCGGAAGGCATGCAGCCGTTCATCCGTAAGGGATGCGCTGTTGTATGCAACGGAGAACTGTACGGTTTTGAAAAAGCGAAAAAGGAGCTTGAACTGAAAGGATATTCATTCAGATCCGGCTCTGACTGCGAGCTTCTGCTGCCTCTCTATTTTGAGTACGGTACGGAAATGTTCAAAGAGTTAGACGCCGAATTTGCCTGTGTTATCTATGATGGCAGGACAGATGAATTCATAGCGGCAAGAGATCCGATCGGTATCAGACCGCTTTACTACGGCTATGACATGGAAGGCTGCATTGCTTTCGCGAGTGAACCCAAGAGCTTGCTCGGTATTTGCGAAAAAGTGATGCCTTTCCCACCGGGACACTACTGGCGCAAAGGGGAGTTCACAAAATACTGTGATCTGACAGAGACCGGTGAGTATGTAAGCGGGGATCTTGATGAGATCTGCGGAAACATAAAGACGCTGCTGACAGAAGGGGTCAGGAAGCGTCTGGTGGCTGATGCCAAAGTCGGATTCCTGCTCTCAGGCGGTCTCGACTCTTCGCTGGTGTGTTCGATCGCCGCAGCGGAGACCGATACTCCTATAAAGACCTTTGCCATAGGCATGGACAAGGATGCCATTGACCTCAAATACGCAAAAAAGGTCGCCGATCATATCGGAAGCGATCATACCGAGGTCATCATAAACAGGCAGGATGTTCTTGATGCGCTTGAAGAAGTGGTATATCTGCTCGGCACCTATGACATCACTACGATAAGGGCGTCGATAGGGATGCATCTTGTCTGTAAGGCCATCCATGAACAGACTGACATACGTGTCATCCTTACCGGAGAGATATCCGATGAGCTGTTCGGCTATAAGT
>JBGUKZ010000035.1:0-3345 GCA_045114795.1 Anaerovoracaceae bacterium | reverse complement strand
GAAGGGATTCAGCTGGCTTCCGGACAAGCGTCCTGAGAGCCCTGCTGACGTCACCGCCTTTACTCTCCGTGACGGCCAGAGACTCAGATATGAGCGACGTCCGAGAGCCAAGTACGCCCAGACGGATATCTATTATCCGGGATACATGGATGGCATCTACAAGGAAATTGCCGAGCATGAGGCCGCAAGGAAACGCCGCGAGCAGGAGAAGGCTGCCGCAGACAGCCTCGCCGCAGCCCAGACTGCAGCCATTTCCGACAGTCTCGGAGTTGCCGCCAAGGACAGCCTGTCTGTTTCTGACAGCCTTGCCGTCGCCGACAGCCTGAAGACATCCGTATCGGATTCGCTTTCCGTTTCAAAGGACAGCGTTGCCGTGAAGGATACCGTGGCCACACCTGTCCTCAGCCCTAAGGAAGCCGCCAGAAAGCGTCGCGAGGAAGCCCGCGCCGCCAAGATAGCGGAGAGGGAAGCCAAGTGGGCTCGTCTCGACAGTCTGGATGCAGTCAAGGCCAAGATAAAGGCTGAGAAGAAGGCGGCGAAGCTGCGTGAAAAGAAACGTAAGGAACTGAAGGCCATCCTCCGTCAGCAGGAGAAAGACCGCGCCAAGATAGAGAAATACAAGGCTGTCTACGAGAAGCGCAAAGCTCGCGAAGAAGCCCGTAAGAAGAAAAAGGAAGAAAAGGCTGCTTTAACCGACGATACCAAACTTCCTGCGGAGAGCGGCGAGCATGTCGACGGTCATGCTGTCGAGGTCGAATGACGGTTTCCAGCCCCATTCTTCGCGGGCGCATGAATCGTCCATCCTGTCCGGCCATGAGTCAGCGATAGCCTGACGTACCGGATCGACTTCATACTTCATCTTGAAATCAGGGATATGCTCCCTGATTTTATTGTATAGTATCTCAGGGTCGAAGCTCATGGATGCGATGTTGAACGAATTCCTGTGGATGAGCTTGTCCGGGTCGGCGTTCATTATGTCGACTGCAGCCTTGAGGGCATCCGGCATGTACATCATGTCCATGAATGTTCCGGAAGCGATAGGGCATTTGAATTCCTCTCCCTTGACAGCTGCATAGTAGATTTCGACCGCGTAGTCGGTGGTGCCGCCGCCAGGCAGGGTGACGTTGGAAATCAGTCCCGGAAATCTTACCGAGCGGGTATCGACGCCGTATTTATGGAAATAATAATCGCTGAGAAGTTCGGTTGCCACTTTCGTCACTCCGTACATAGAGCGCGGACGCTGGATCGTGTCCTGCGGGGTGTTTGTATGGGGAGTCTCAGGGCCGAAAGAACCGATGGAACTTGGGGTGAAGACTGCACATCCGTTTTCGCGGGCTACCTCCAGGATGTTCAGCAATCCGTTCATCTGGATGTCCCATGCGAGCAGAGGTTTTTTCTCGGCAACTGCAGACAGCAGGGCTGCGAGGTTGTATATCGTGTCGATCTTGTACTCGGAAACGATTTTTGCGATTGAGGCTCCGTCTCTCACGTCAGCGACTGCTGATGGTCCGCTTTCAAGCAGAATTCCTTTTGGTTCAGCGCCGGGAATATATCCTGCGACAACATTTCCTTCAGGGTATAAGCCCCTGATCTTCATAGTGAGCTCGGATCCAATCTGTCCTGTGGAGCCGATTATTAGTACATTCTTCATCCGTGCGTGTGGTTTGTCAAATTTGGTGGTACAAATTTAGTCTTTTTTCGGATAAAGTATCATTTCGTAATAAAAATATTGATTTTCGAATGGAAAGACATAAATTTGTAATCCCATAAACTCAATAACCGATGTACGGAAAATTTCAGCAACACCTTCAGGATGAGCTCGCTTCCATAAAGGAAGCCGGCCTTTACAAGAACGAACGTAATATCGCCTCTGCCCAGTCCGCCGAGATTACTCTCGAGGACGGCTCAGTCGCCCTTAACTTCTGCGCCAACAACTACCTGGGCCTGGCTGACTCGCCAAGACTGATCGCGGCAGCCAAGAAGGCCATGGACTCCCGTGGCTACGGAATGTCTTCAGTAAGGTTCATCTGCGGCACGCAGGACCTGCACTAGCAGCTCGAGAAAGCCGTCTCTGACTTTTTCCATACAGAGGATACCATTCTCTATGCATCATGCTTCGACGCCAACGGCGGTGTATTTGAACCGCTGCTGACAGCCGATGACGCCATAATTTCAGATTCACTGAACCATGCGTCCATAATCGACGGAGTGCGCCTCTGCAAGGCAGTCAGGTATCGTTACGCCAATGCCGACATGGCCGATCTCGAGCGCTGCCTCAAGGAGGCCCAGGCCCAGAGGTTCAGGATCATCTGCACCGACGGCGTGTTCTCTATGGACGGTAACGTCGCGCCGATGGACAAGATCTGCGATCTCGCGGAGAAGTACGACGCACTGGTGATGGTGGACGAGAGCCACTCTGCAGGCGTGGTCGGCAAGACCGGACGTGGAGTAGCCGAGCAGTTTGACTGCTACGGACGCATCGATATCTTTACCGGAACCCTCGGCAAGGCCTTTGGCGGCGCCGTGGGCGGCTTCACAACAGGACGCAAGGAGATCATAGACATGCTCCGCCAGCGTTCACGCCCTTATCTTTTCTCGAACTCCATCCCTCCTATGATCGCAGCTGCAGCAATCGAGACTTTCAAGATTCTTTCTGAAAGCGACGAGCTGCATGACCGTCAGCAGGAGAATGTCGCCTATTTCCGCGACAAGATGATTGCCGCAGGCTTCGATATCAAGCCTACCCAGTCCGCAATCTGCGCAGTGATGCTTTACGATGCTCCGCTCAGCCAGAAGTTCGCTGCAAAGATGGCCGCAGAAGGCATCTTTGTGACAGGCTTCTATTATCCGGTAGTGCCTAAGGGACAGGCCAGGATCAGGGTACAGCTCTCCGCCGCCCATAAAAAAGAACACCTCGACAAAGCGATTGCCGCATTTGTCAAGGTGGGTAAGGAGCTTGGAGTCATCTAGACTATCCTACAAACAGACTGATTATATTCAGTATGACTTCGGAAGCCTTCTCCATTGACTCGTAAGGGACGTATTCCATCTTTCCGTGGAAGTTCAGTCCGCCTGCGAAGATATTGGGGCAAGGCAGGCCTTTGAAACTGAGGTTGGCGCCGTCGGTACCGCCTCGGATAGGCTGTATCTTTGCCTTCACTCCGGCCATCTCCATTGCCTTGACGGCCTTGGTGATGATGTGGTAGTGCGGCTCGACCTGCTCGCGCATGTTGTAGTACTGGTCCTTGAGGGTGAGCACTGCCGTGCCTTCTCCGTATTTGCCGTTGATGAAGTCCACGCAGGCTGCAATAGCCTTTTTCTTCTCCTCGAATTTCGCACGGTCAT
>JBGUKZ010000034.1:0-2281 GCA_045114795.1 Anaerovoracaceae bacterium | reverse complement strand
TGTCATTCTCACGTATACCGAGGATCCTGAGCGACTTGGCACAGAGATTGATCTGATCGATCATGTATTTATAAGTTATGTGCTTGCCCATGAAATCAAGAGCTATGTTGAGAGGATGCTTCTTCGCGGTCTCCTCTATCTTCTCGTACATGGTGCCGTTGAAGTATTCGATCGTAAGCGGAAGATCTCCCCTGCTTTTGTCCCAGGGTATCTTTACTGTATCCGGTACAGGGAATACGATGTTTCCGTTTTCATTGATAGTCCAGTTATTAGTCATTTTGATTTTGCCTTTCGGTTTAGTTTTGTGAGCCATTATCTCGGCTCGAACTTTTATATTTTATCATTCTTCTGGTACTTATGCGAGTATAACGGGTGCTTTTGTGTAGCTATTGTGAAATTCTTGTAAGTTGTTCATACATTGATTGAAGATAAACTGTAAAAGATGTAGAATTCTGCATTGTAAACTGATATATCATGGAGAAATACGTCCAATGCTCGAATTAAAAGGAATCACAAAAGAATACAGGACCGGCGCTGAGACCGTTCATGCGCTCAGGGGCATCGACCTCGCTTTCAGAGAGAGCGAGTTTGTTTCGATACTCGGACCTTCGGGCTGCGGCAAAACCACCATGCTCAACATACTCGGAGGACTCGATCAGTACACAGACGGCGACCTTCTCATCGATGGCATCAGGACCAAGGAATACAAGGATGCTGACTGGGACGCATACAGAAACGACACCATCGGATTCGTCTTCCAGAGCTACAACCTTATTTCCCACCAGACTGTGCTTTCAAACGTGGAGCTGGCACTGACCCTGTCAGGTGTATCTGCTGCGGAGAGAAAAGCCCGCGCGATCGAAGCTCTCGAGCAGGTCGGACTGGGAGATCAGATCAACAAGAGACCAGCAGAGATGTCGGGCGGTCAGGTTCAGCGTGTGGCGATAGCCCGTGCTCTCATAAACGACCCGAGTATTATCCTCGCTGATGAGCCTACAGGTGCTCTCGATACCGAGACCAGCACACAGGTAATGGCCATACTCAAGAGGATATCTGCTGACAGGCTGGTCATCATGGTAACCCACAACCCGGAGCTTGCCGAAGCTTATTCGACCAGAATAGTAAGGCTGTCAGACGGGCAGGTAATAAGTGACAGTGATCCGTTCGATCCGGGAAGCTATATGATAAGCGAAGGCCTGTCCATCGAAGCTGACCCACGCAATGAAGCGGTCGGTAAGTTCGCCGGCAAACATGCAGGCAAGGCGCTCGGTACAACTGCCGGACAGATGGCAGCAGGACCGGCAGGCGCAGTCATCGGCGGTCAGGTCGGGAAAACCATAGGCAAGCAGATCGGCGGTGCAGCAGCAGATCAGGCTACGATATCCCACAGGCAGAAAGCAAGCGGAAGAGCTGCAGGGCGCCGCAACAAGTCGATGTCGCTTGGCACCGCGCTCCATCTCTCGCTCAACAACCTGATGACCAAGAAAGCCCGTACATTGCTTACTGCTTTTGCGGGCAGCATCGGCATCATAGGTATCGCGCTCATACTCTCGGTATCGAGCGGATTCCAGGCATACATAGACAAACTCGAGGAGGACACGCTTTCGTCCTACCCTCTCTCCATACAGTCCGAGACGGCTGACATGACATCCATGATCACCTCGTTCATGGCTGCCGAGGCAGAGCTGGAGGAGAACCGCACCGAGAACAAGCTTCGCGAGCAGCAGATCATGACTGACATGCTCGCCAGCATAGGTTCGAATGATCTCGCAGCTTTCAAGAAGCATGTCGATTCAAACATCGATACCGTCGGTCCGTTGTTCAACGCCTTTGAGTACGGTTACGGGATCTCACCGACTATCTATTCAACTGATCTCAAGTACGGACCTTTGCGCGTGAGCCCGGGTTCCATCATGCAGACCTACATGAACAGCATACAGACTTCCATGGTCTCGTACGCAAACATGGACGTCTTCTTCCAGATGATGGATAACCAGGAGCTGCTGCAGTCACAGTTCGAAGTCGTCGCAGGCAAGTGGCCTGAGAAATACGACGAGCTTCTGCTGGTGCTCCGTGACCCTAACCAGCTCAACGACTACATCGTTTACACTCTCGGTCTCCGCGACCCTAAGGAGCTTAAGGACATGATCAACGAGGTCATGAAGGGCAACGAAGTTGAGTCGAACAACGAGCCTATCGAGTGGACATACGACGACTTCATCGGCATGGAATTTGCGCTTGTGAACAGCTGCGACACATTCCGCCGCAATGATTCCTACGA